>NZ_LOIC01000085.1:14324-15768 GCF_001684335.1 Photorhabdus namnaonensis | reverse complement strand
AAATAATCACATTGGCCTGTTTTTTGCTTTGCAATATAACCCCTTGTTTTTGCTGCTATCTTAACCACTCCCTCTATTTTAGTTACCCAGCTAATAATCAATCCTAAATATTGATCGCTAAGTTAAATTCGTGGTTAATGCTGCTTCGGCATTGTGGAATAGAAAGTCAATGAAAAGCAGTATTTTAGTATTCACGGTTTTTTGTAGCGTGGTGTCAGGCAGTCAAGCCGCCGATATCGCAGATCAACAACTCATTCATCAACAGGCCCGCCAGCAAGCCCTGGAGGCGCAATTAGCCCCGCCGCCTGCGGAGGTTCACCTGTCGGTACCGGAAACGGGGGCGTCATCCGCCTTGGTGGTGGAAACCCCGTGCTTTCCTATCACTCATATCAGGCTGGCCGGTACCGAAAATTTCCCGCACTGGCTACCGTTCCGGCGTGTCGCCCAACAGGGCGAAAACCATTGCCTTGGTGATAAAGGCATTAACCGGCTGATAACCCAGTTGCAAGATCAGCTCATTAATCACGGCTATGTCACCAGCCGGGTTCTGGCTCCTCCCCAGGATTTGCGTACCCAAACCTTAAAACTGGTGATGATACCGGGCAACATCCGGCATATCCGCTATACCCCGGATAGCGGCCATTACATTCAACGCATCACTCCCTTTCCCGCACGTGAAGGCAAGCTGTTGGATTTACGGGATATCGAGCAGGGATTAGAAAACTTGCAACGTTTCCCCACCGTTCAGGCTGATATGAATATTGTTCCGGCCGCGCAGCCGGGGGGGAGCGATATTGTGCTGGACTGGCGTCAGTCACGGCACTGGCGAGTCGCCACGTATCTGGATGATACCGGATCGAAAAGCACCGGGCGTTATCAGGGCGGATTGACCTTTTTTCTGGATAACCCGCTGGCGTTAAGTGACTTGTTCTACCTCTCCGGGGGACGCGATATTCATTCGTCTGCCGGGAAGGGCAGCCAGAACGACACGCTCTACTACTCCCTGCCCTTCGGCTACTGGATGGCCAGCGTTACAGCCAGTCATTACGATTATACCCAGACGATAGCCGGGCTGAATCAGGCGATCCAATACCGGGGCAAAAGCCAAAATCTGGCGGTCCAGCTTAGCCGGGTGCTGCACCGTAACGCGGACCAAAAGACTCTGCTCAACAGTGAAATTTATCGTCGGACTTCGCGCAATTTTATTGATAAGACCGAAGTCGATGTTCAGCGCCGGGAAACCGCGGGCTGGAAGCTGGGGCTGTCTCATCATCACTTTATCGGCAGCGCGACGCTGGATACCAAAGTGACTTACCAGCAGGGCATGCGCTGGTTTGGCGCGCAACCTGCGCCGGAAGAGTACCGCAATGAGGGGACCGCCTTGCCTAAAATCACCCAGTTCTCGGCGACGCTGGCCGGGCCGTTAACGCTGTTTTCTCAGCCC
>NZ_LOIC01000085.1:11875-14314 GCF_001684335.1 Photorhabdus namnaonensis | reverse complement strand
ATCAAACCCAGTATCTGCGGCAGATAAGCGCCAGCCCATTGACGCCCCAGGATCGATTTTCAATCGGCGGCCGCTGGACGGTGCGCGGCTTTGACGGCGAATTGACCTTATCCGCCGATCGGGGCTGGTACAGCCGCAACGAACTGGACTGGCAAACCCCGCTGAAAGGGCAGTCGCTGTATCTGGCAATGGATTATGGCGAAGTGGGCGGCCGGGGCAGTGACGCCCTGCTCGGAAAACACCTGGCGGGGAGCGCTCTGGGCTGGCGCGGCAGCCTGAAAGGGGTGAGCTACGACCTGTTTGTCGGCGTCCCGCTGTCCAAACCCGCCGGTTTCCAAACCTCCCCGGTCACGGCCGGATTCAACCTGTATTGGCAGTATTAATTCAAATAGCAAAACTGCCGGTGGGTAGTGTTGTGTGGAGTAAAAATCATGAACAAGCAGTTATATCGTATTATCTTTAATCAGGCCCGTCAGATGTGGATGGTGGTGGCCGAGATAGCGCGGGCCGGACGGGGAAGAGCCGGACGCCGCGCTCATCGCCCCTCTTCACCGCAGCGTTGTTGCCGACTCACCGCGCTACGGTTTGGGTTGTTGCTAGCCCTTGGCGGCGTTTCGCTCACCGCACAGGCGGCGATTGTGGCCGACGGACAGGCACCGGGCCGTCAGCAGCCGACGATCATTCGCAGCGCCAACGGCACGCCGCAGGTCAATATCCAGACCCCCGGCGCCGACGGCGTTTCCCACAATACCTACCGTCAGTTTGACGTGGATAAACAGGGCGTTATCCTCAATAACAGCCATCAGGCCACCCAGACGCAACTCGGCGGCATGGTGGCGGGCAATCCGTGGTTAGCCAAAGGGGACGCCAGCGTTATTCTTAACGAGGTCAACAGCCGTGACCCCAGTCGTCTCAATGGCTGGATTGAAGTGGCCGGGCATAAAGCTGAGGTGATTATTGCCAACCCGGCGGGCATCACCTGTAACGGTTGTGGGTTCATTAACTCACATCGCACCACGCTCACTACCGGACAAGCGCTGATGGAACAGGGCCGGCTGAAAGGGTTTGATGTCAATCAGGGGGAAGTGCGGATTGACGGGCACGGCATGGACAGCACACAGCAAAGTTACACCGATATCATCGCCCGCTCCGTGGCGATTAATGCCAAATTACACGCGCAAGACCTGAAAGTGACTACCGGGCGTAATATTGTCGATGCGGCGCATCAGCAGATTGAGAAAAAATCGGTTGACGATGAAAAGCACCCGGCGTTTGCGCTGGATGTGGCGGCGCTGGGCGGCATGTATGCCCATAAAATCAGGCTGATAGGCACCGAAGCGGGGGTGGGGGTGCATAATGTCGGCAATATCGGCGCGTCTGCCGGCGAGGTCCATATCACCGCCGATGGCCGGATAGAGAACCGCGGCGCTATCAGTAGTCGTGATGCATTGCAATTAACTTCGTCTGCTAATGTTTCGAACACCGGTAAATTGCTGTCTCAATCGACGGTGACCTTGCAATCAGGCGAACAACTGAACAATAGCGGCCGGGTTGAGGCACGGGGCAATATCACCGCCAGAGCAGGCACGATACACAGTGGTCACGACAGCGTATGGGCTGCGGGGCTGGATGATAAAGGGCGTACCACGTTACCCGGCTCACTGATTCTGACCGCGCAGCACGTTCAGGCGAAGGGGAAAAATCTGGCCGCCGATACGCTGGCTATCCACAGTCAACAGATTGACTTGAGCGACAGCCAGACCGCGGCCGGACAGATTCAACTGACTGCCGGTCAACAAGGCGTCAGTACCGCTCACGCCACCGTCAACGCCGCCCGTCTGACCGCGAAAACCCCGGGCCAGTTTAACAACAACGGCGGCCAGTTAGTGGCGCGGGAAATCCACCTCACGACCCCAGATATCTCTAACCTGAAAGGAAAAATTAACCAGACCGGGACCGGTGAACTGGCGCTTAATACCCGCGCCCTGAATAACCGTGAGGGGATGGTATTCAATCAGGGGAACTTGACCCTCACCACCGACCGGCTCGACAACCAGCAGGGCACTATTGCCAGTCAGGGGGAGGCGCTGCATCTGACCGCGCATCAGGCCGATAACACTCAAGGTCAGGTGCAACTGGCGGGCAACGGGAAACTGTCGCTCAATACTCAACGGTGGCTGGGTGATAAGGGCAAACTACTGACCAATGGCGCCCTGACGATACAGGCCGGTGAACTGCAACTCAACCACGCCGAAACTCAAGCCGGGCAGATAACCGTCAACGCGGACATCCTGAGTCATCAAGGCGGCGTGATGCAACAACAGGGCAAAGACACGCTGTCCCTTACCACCCGAATGCTGGATAATCAGCACGGCACCCTTGCGGGCAACGGCAACCTGAACCTTAAAGCGACGACCGTCGATAATCGTCACGGCAACA
>NZ_LOIC01000085.1:9331-11865 GCF_001684335.1 Photorhabdus namnaonensis | reverse complement strand
ATAACCGTGAGGGGATGGTATTCAATCAGGGGAACTTGACCCTCACCACCGACCGGCTCGACAACCAGCAGGGCACTATTGCCAGTCACGGCGAGGCGCTGCATCTGACCGCGCATCAGGCCGATAACAACCAGGGGACGGTGCAGTTGGCCGGTCAGGGTCAATTATCGCTCAACACCCAACGGTGGCTGGGTGATAAGGGCAAACTACTGACCAATGGCGCCCTGACGATACAGGCCGGTGAACTGCAACTCAACCAGGCTGAAACTCAGGCCGGGCAGATAACCGTCAACGCCGACACCCTGAGCCATCAAGGCGGCGTAATGCAACAACAGGGCAAAGATACGCTGTCCCTCACCACCCGAATGCTGGATAACCAGCACGGCACCCTTGCGGGCAACGGCAACCTGAACCTTAAAGCGACGACCGTCGATAATCGTCACGGCAACCTCGTGGCCGCCGAAAAAGGCTCGCTGACACTGGCGGTCAAAGACACGCTGGACAATCAGTCGGGCCGGGTGTTAAGCGGCGGGCAGTTAACCCTGCGCGCCGGCGATGTTGATAACACCGGCGGGATAATCGCCGCGGACGGTAAAACCACGCTGACCGGCGCCAGGCTCACTAATACTCAGGGACAGATTGCCGGGAATGGCGGGCTGGACATTCACAGCCGACAACTGATAAACCGCGAGGGGACCTTACAGTCCGCCGACGCCCTGACTCTGGATACCAACGGGCAGTTACTGGATAACCAGCAGGGCCAGATTATTGGAGCAGGAAAAACCACAATAACCAGCGGTCCACTGGACAATCGCCACGGTCATCTTCAAGGCGGACAGTTGGCTATCGATACCCGACACGCCGCGCTGGATAACCGGGACGGCAAATTGTTATCCACGGACACGTTAACCCTGAACACTCATCAGCTCGATAATCGTCACGGGCAGGTGCAGGCGGTGGGCGACACCACACTCAATGTTGACACCCAAATCGATAACACCGGCGGCCTTATCCGTGGCGGTCAGCAATTGACCCTGAACACCGCTCGCCTGATTAACCGCGAGACGGCGCACACGGATAACGGGGTGGAAGCGCAAAACCTGACGGTCAACGCTCAACAGGTGGACAATACCCAGGGCGCTTTACGGGCAGCCAACCATCTGCAAGCGAACATCAGCCAGACCTTGAATAATACTCAGGGGCTGGTCTCTGCGGGCAAACAGCTCACTCTCAAAAGCGAGGCCCGGCAACCGCATCTGGTGATTAACAACCGGCAAGGCACGCTGATTGCCGGGGAGCACGCCACGATTAACGCACACGGCCTGAGTGGGGACGGCCAACTGTTATCGCAGGGCGATATGGCGGTCACTTTAACCGAGGATTTTCACCATACCGGCAACACCGCGGCCAATGGCAATCTGACCCTGAAAACGGCCGGTAATCTTATCAATGACCGCCAGATAAAAGCCGGTCAGGCGCTGCATCTGGACGCTCACAATCTCACCAATAACGCCTCCGGTGAAATCAGCGCTAAACAAACGCAAATCACGGTTCACGATACGCTGAACAATACCGGATTGATTGACGGCGGCCTGACCCATCTCACGGCCAACACCCTAAACAACACCGGCGCCGGCCGTATTTACGGTGACCAGCTCGCGCTCCAAACAGGGACTCTGAATAACACCGCAGAGGGTGGCAAAGCCGCCGTGATTGCGGCGCGTGACCGGCTGGATATTGGCGCCGGAATACTGAACAACCGTGACCATGCCCAGATTTACAGCGTGGGCGACCTGCACATCGGCGGCCAGTTGGATAATACCCTGACGGCCACCGGTCAAGCCCATGAACTGAATAACCACGCGGCGACGATTGAAGCCGGGCGCCACTTGAAGATGAATGCCGACCAGATTAACAACACCAATGCCGGGTTAGTGACTCAGGTCGTCGAAACAGAAAAGTCTCAGCATCATGACGCGGTATTGAGCGGCCAGACCACCCGTTACGACTGGTCACAGGTGGACACTTCCCGCCACAATAAATACGGCGTACACGATGCCATCATGCCGGACGGCAGCGGCAGTAATGACTTTTACGAATATCAGTACACCCGTACCGTTAAGGAAACTCAAGTCAAACAGAGTGACCCCGGTAAAATTCTGGCTGGCGGCAATATCACGCTTAACAGTGCGCAGGTCACCAATCACGACAGCCAAATTATCGCCGGCGGAGCGCTGGACGGGGTGATAGGCGAGTTGCACAATATCGCTACTCAGGGGGAACGCATCACTACCGATGAAGGTCGCCAGACCCACTGGTATGCCAAAAAGACCAAACACAAAAAGTTCGGATTCGGGGGGACCAAAACCTCACAGGGGAAAAGCCGCAGCCATTATGACCCTGCCCCCGTCATAGAAACCCTCGACCTGAAAACGCTGGCCTGGCAGGACCATACCCGTCCACAGGGCACCGATATTACCATTACAGACCGACAAACCGGTCAGATACATTCTGCCCCCACAGCGGTCACGCCG
>NZ_LOIC01000085.1:8560-9321 GCF_001684335.1 Photorhabdus namnaonensis | reverse complement strand
AGACCGTCAAAGGACAAACTGTCGATCCGGTGATACGCGTGGTGACCCCCGATACCCGCCTGCCGGATAACAGCCTGTATACCGTGCAACCGGGCAGTGACAGCCACTACCTGGTCGAGACCGACCCGAAATTTACCCAGTACAAACAGTGGCTGGGTTCGGACTATATGCGGCAACAATTAACGCACGACCCGGCGCGGGTCCACAAACGCCTGGGCGATGGGTTCTACGAACAGCGTCTGGTACGCGACCAGATTACCCAACTGACCGGCCGGCGCTATCTGCCCGGTTACAACAACGATGAAGCCCAGTTTAAGGCGTTGATGGATGCGGGTATCGCCTTTGGCCAACAGCAACAGTTAACGCCGGGTGTCGCCTTAAGTCCGGCGCAGATGGCGTTGCTGACCTCGGACATTATCTGGCTGACTAACCAGACGGTGACTTTGCCGGATGGCACGACTGAGGTAGTCACCGTGCCGCAGGTTTACGCCCGCGTCCGTCCGGGCGACCTGAGCGGTGACGGTGCCTTGCTGACCGGGAATAGCGTGGCGCTCAACAGTCAGGGCGATATCACCAACAGCGGCACGATTAGCGGGCGTGACGTCACCCAACTGACGGCCAACAATCTGACCAACAGCGGCTTTATTCGCGGCGGCAAAGTGGATTTGACGGCCCAACAGACGCTCGCCAACCGGGGCGGCCGGATTCAGGGGGATGACCGGGTGACGCTGAAAGGCCGGGATATCATCAGCGCATCGACC
>NZ_LOIC01000085.1:0-8550 GCF_001684335.1 Photorhabdus namnaonensis | reverse complement strand
CCGGAATACTGAACAACCGTGACCATGCCCAGATTTACAGCGTGGGCGACCTGCACATCGGCGGCCAGTTGGATAATACCCTGACGGCTACCGGTCAGGCACGAGCGCTCAATAACCACGCGGCGACGATTGAAGCCGGGCGCCACTTGAAGATGAATGCCGACCGGATTAACAACACCAACGCTGGGTTGGTGACTCAGGTCGTCGAAACAGAAAAGTCTCAGCATCACGATGCAGTACTAAGCGGCCAGACCACTCGCTATGACTGGTCACAGGTGGACACTTCCCACCGCAATAAATACAAAGTGCACGATGCCATCATGCCGGATGGCAGCCGCAGTAATGACTTTTACGAATATCAGTACACCCGCACCGTCAAAGAAACTCAGGTCAAACAGAGCGACCCCGGTAAAATTCTGGCCGGGGGTAATATCACGCTTAACAGTGCGCAGGTCACCAATCACGACAGCCAAATTATTGCCGGCGGGGCGCTAGACGGGGTGATAGGCGAGTTGCACAATATCGCTACTCAGGGGGAACGCATCACTACCGATGAAGGTCGCCAGACCCACTGGTATGCCAAAAAGACCAAACACAAAAAGTTGGGATTCGGGGGGACCAAAACCTCACAGGGGAAAAGCCGCAGCCATTATGACCCTGCCCCCGTCATAGAAACCATTGACCTGAAAACGCTGGCCTGGCAGGCGCATACCCGTCCACAGGGTACCGATATCACGATTACAGACCGACAAACCGGTCAGATACATTCTGCCCCCACGGCGGTCACACCAGTGAACGGCATCAAAAATCAGCCACTGAGTTTGCCCCCGGAGACCGTCAAAGGACAAACTGTCGATCCGGTGATACGCGTGGTGACCCCCGATACCCGCCTGCCGGATAACAGCCTGTATACCGTGCAGCCGGGCAGCGACAGCCACTATCTGGTGGAGACCGACCCGAAATTTACCCAGTACAAACAGTGGTTGGGTTCGGACTATATGCGGCAACAGTTAACGCACGACCCGGCGCGGGTCCACAAACGCCTGGGCGATGGGTTTTACGAACAGCGTCTGGTGCGCGACCAAATCACCCAACTGACCGGCCGGCGCTATCTGCCCGGTTACAACAACGACGAAGCCCAGTTTAAGGCGTTGATGGATGCCGGTATCGCCTTTGGCAAACAGCAACAATTAACGCCGGGTGTCGCCTTAAGTCCGGCGCAGATGGCATTGCTGACCTCGGACATTATCTGGCTGACTAACCAAACCGTCACCTTGCCGGATGGCGCGACCGAGGTAGTGACTGTGCCGCAGGTTTACGCGCGCGTCCGTCAGGGCGACCTGAGCAGTGATGGCGCACTACTCGCTGGTAATACCGTGGCGCTCAACAGTCAGGGCGATATCACCAACAGCGGCACGATTAGCGGGCGTGACGTCACCCAACTGACGGCTAACAATCTGACCAACAGCGGCTTTATTCGCGGCGGCAAAGTGGATTTGACGGCCCAACAGACGCTCGCCAACCGGGGCGGCCAGATTCAGGGAGATGACCGGGTGACGCTGAAAGGCCGCGATATCATCAGCGCATCGACGGTGCGCGGGGATGACGCTAACCGTTGGTTAGACCGTCCGGCGGGCATTTATGTGCAGAACGATAACGGCGCCTTATCGCTGAGCGCCATCAACAATGTGCAATTAACCGCCAGTGACGTCAAGAATGCCGGTAAAGACGGTCACACCGAGATAACCGCAGGCCATGACCTGACGCTGGACGCCTTAAGCACGCGCCGCACAGAACAGGGCGACTGGGGGAAAGAGAACTATCGCCATCTGACCCAGCAACAGGATATCGGCAGCCAGATAACCGGCGCCGGTGAGGTGACCCTGCAAGCCGGGCATGACGTGAACGCCACCGCCGCCCATGTTAATGCCGGTCAACAACTGACGGCGCAGGCCGGCAATAACCTGACGCTGACCACCGGTACAGCCTCATCCGACTTAGTGGAGCACAGCAAACAAACCAGCAAAGGCTGGCTGTCGAAATCGTCAGTGGAAACCCACGACGAAGTGCATGACCGGCAGGCCCTGAGCACCACATTCAGTGGCGATAAAGTGACTCTACAGGCCGGTAAAGACCTGCATATTAGCGGCAGCAATGTCGCCGGTACGCAGGACGTCAGCCTGAACGCCGGTCATCAGCTCACCGTCACCACCGCCGCGGAAGCGCACGATGAAACCCATTGGCGGCAGGAGAAAAAATCGGGCCTGATGGGGACCGGGGGGATTGGCTTCACCTTAGGCAAAGCCAGCCAGAAAGTCACTACCGACAGTGACAGCCAGCTGAGTAAAGGCAGCACGGTCGGCAGCAGCCAGGGTAAGGTGACCCTCAACGCAGGAGAACAGCTCCGGGTTCACGGCAGTGAGGTGATTGCCGGTAAAGACCTGACGCTGACCGGTCAACAGGTCGATATCACCAGTGCGGAAAATAATCACACCGTGTTGACGAAAACTGAACAAAAACAGAGTGGTTTAACCGTGGCGCTGAGCGGCGCAGCCGGAGGTGCCGTCAACAGCGCAGTGCAAACCGCCAGAACCGCCCGCAATGAAAGTGACCCGCGAGTGAAAGCCCTGCAAAACACTCAAGCCGCCCTCAGCGGAGTACAAGCGGCGCAGGCGGGCCGACTGGCGGAGGCTCAGGGCAGTGATGACAAAGGCAATAATAATCTGGCCGGGGTGAGCCTGTCCTATGGGCGCCAGTCTTCCCGTTCAGAACAGCAGCACCGCCAGACCACCCAACAGGGCAGCCACCTCACTGCTGGGGATAACCTCACGATAACGGCTCACGGTGACGATAAAGGAACATCAGGTCCGAACGGCGATATCCGCATTCAGGGCAGCCAGTTACAGGCGGGTAAAGACCTGCAACTGAATGCCAGTCGGGATATTCAGCTCTCCTCCAGCCAGACCACCGAGCAGACCACCGGCAAAAACAGCAGCCACGGCAGTTCACTGGGCATGGGCCTGACCGTGGGACCGGGAGGCACCGGCCTGAACGTCTCGGCCAATGTCAGTCGGGGCAACGGCCGTGAAAGCAGCAACGGCGTCAGCCACACTAACACCACATTACAGGCGGGACAGGCCGTCGGGCTGAACAGTGGCCGGGATACTACGCTCAAAGGGGCTCAGGTCAGCGGCGAGCAGATTACCGCCGAGGTGAAACGTCATTTGACATTAAGCAGCGAGCAGGACAGCCAGCGCTATGACAGCCGACAACAGAATGCCAGCGCGGGCGTCAGCGCCACCGCAGGCCCCCTCACCAATGGTACCGCGAGCCTCAATGCCAGCCGCAATAAACTCCACAGCAACTATGACAGCGTGCAGGAGCAGACCGGGTTGTTTGCCGGCAAAAGCGGCTATCAGGTTAACGTCGGCGACCACACGCAACTGAACGGCGCGGTGATAGCAAGTACCGCCGACAAAACCAACAACACCCTGAACACCGGAACGCTGGGCTTCAAGGATATTAAAAATCAAGCGGACTTTACTGTTGAGCAGCAAAGCGCGGGCGTCAGCCTCGGCCAACCCACCGCCAGTCAGGTCCTGAATAATCTGGCGGTCAATGGGCTGAGCGGTTCCCATAACCAGGGCCATGACAGCAGCACCACGCACGCCGCCGTCAGTGACGGCAACCTGATTATCCGGGATAAAGCGCACCAGGCGCAGGATGTCGCGACCCTCAGCCGCGATACCGATAACGCCGCGAATGTCCTCAGTCCGATATTTGACAAGGAAAAAGAGCAGCAACGGCTGAAACAGGCGCAACTGATTGGCGAAGTCAGCGCCCAAATGACCGAGATAGCCAGTACGGAAGGGAAAATTATCGCCACCAAAGCGGCGAAAGCGAAACTGAATCATATCAGTGAACCGGACAAAGCCGCCGCCAGAAAAAAACTGGTCGACAGCGGCAATCCACACCCGACTGCGGCGGATATCAATAAGCAAGTTTATGACACCGCTTACACACAGGCGCTGAATGACTCCGGCTTGGGGACCGGCGGAACCTATCAGAAAGCCCTACAGGCGGCTACGGCAGCGATTCAGGGCTTAGCAGGGAACAATCTCGGTCAGGCGCTGGCCGGGGGCGCTTCACCGTATCTGGCCGGGGTGATTAAAGAGCTGACTACTGATCCGCAAACCCATCAGGTGGATATCGCCACCAATACGCTGGCCCATGCGATTTTAGGCGCGGTGGCGGCGGAAGTGAGCGGTAACAATGCCCTGTCAGGGGCAGCCGGTGCGGTTTCGGGTGAACTGGCGGCTCAGGTCCTGATTAAGCAGCTTTACGGCGACGGAGCAAAAGTCAGTGAGTTAACGGAGGAGCAGAAACAGACTATCAGCACCCTTTCCACCCTGGCGGCAGGACTGGCCGGCGGCATTGCCGGTGGCTCCACCGGGAGCGCCCTCACCGGGGCGCAGGCTGGGAAGAATTCGGTCGATAATAATGCACTAGCTGTGCCAATGTCACCACCGCCAATAGCAGGTTCAAACACGGGTGAAGTTGTGAACGAAGCAAATCAGACGATAGCTTCAGCTTTGGACAAAAAATTGAAGGAAATGGGAGAGTCTATAGATAAAGCCACCCAATGCTCCTTTGGCCGGACATGTTCGTCAGATTATGTGGATAATGAAAGCCAACCAAATATAGGTAACAACCTGACAAATGAAGAGAAGAAGGAGTATGGTGGTACAGGAAATCAGCAGCCACCTGATGATAATCAGAATAAGAATGGACAGAATGAAAATAAACCATCAAATATTAAAATGGCTGACGATAACTATTTAAAACAGAATGGAATTGATGCCCATGAGCTTAAATCTGACGTTGTTGGTAAGAAAAATATATCGAAATATGATATTTATGTGAATAAAGAAACTGGTGAACTATGGGTCTTCAGAAAAGGGGGGACTGGAGAAGGTATCCCAACAGGTGAATTCATTAAATAAGGTTATAACGAATGAGTAAATCAACTGTGAGTGTGTATTTTTTGATCTCAGGAGATAAATTAAATCCTGAGGATGTAACTGAAAAATTAGCTATTCGTCCAACGAAATGTTGGGTAAAAGGTGCCCCTATACCAGGGAAAAAACGTCGTAGAATAGATAGTTGTTGGCTTTTAAGTACAGGTGATGAAGAGTCGCTTGATATTGGTGAGCAGTTAGGAAAAATATTCGCATTACTACAGGACAAAAAAAAGGTTTTGGTAAAATTGGCTAATGAATATGAGCTTGATTATCAATTTAATATAGTAATTAAAATAGAAGAAGGAATTAAGCCAGCAGTAAGCTTGGATAAAATGATGATCAAAGAGCTTGACGAATTAAATGCGGGACTAGATATTGATCTGTATATATATAGTTAAATTAAGTTGTTGTAGACAATAATCATCTAAGCGTTGACCAGAATCGTTCAAGGAGCGAGGAACTGGTCAACTGTCAGGGGGATACCAGTTGTCGTGCGACTGTCAGGGATAAATATCGGCAGGAGTATGACAAGGTTCAGGAGCGGATAGCAACGTGTTCAGGGACTGACCAGTGCGTTGCTGTTGCCAAAGAACTGCGGGCATTGCAAGGTGATTACAGCGCACGAATAGGCGAAATTCAGGAAAAAGCCAGAATGAAGGGGCTGGATTCCCTTACGCCAGCAGAAGTGCGGGAATGGGCAGATTTACGCGGTGCGATGTCAAATATTGACGCATCACGGAATTTGGTGCTCCATCGTGCCCAAGTCACCGGCGGCTCAGAAGAAACGACCCAGGAAATCGTGAAGATTATGGGGCAGACGGGAATTGCGGCGTCTGCGGGGGTGGCAAGAGGGATCAGTAAGGCTGGAGCAAAAGGAATAAAGGGAAGTGCTGTACCAGTACCTAATCCAGTGACAGCGAATAATGGGTTAGTTTATAAATCAAATCCTAAACATACTCTTGGTGGTGATGGAAATCGCCGTAATGCGGGAATAGAACCAAAAGACTCATTGAAACTTTTTGAAAACTCAATTCCAAGTTCCAAAAATTATGGTAATAAAGAAGTTAGATTTGCTAAGGATGAAAAAGGTAATGTTCATCGGTTCGAAGGGACCAATGGGGAATATCACTGGAATGGAAGTACCGGTGATGTAAAAAATCCATTGAATAAAAATGACATTCCTAATGAAGTCAAAAAACAACTTGGTTTGTCCGGAAAATGGAGATAATTATGATTTTTGGTGATCCATATCGTTTTGCAGTGTTAATACAACATCTTCCAGAATGGAGTGATGATACTTATAAAAATGGACTTTTCCATTTTTGTATTGATGGTTTTTTTTTCCCTGAAGAAATAAGGACATCTACCCTTTGGGTAGATGTTTTTTCGTTGAAAGACAATACTAATGCTTTATTTTCTTTTCAGGAAAATAAAGCGTTGTTTGAAAAAGGAACTAAAGATGCTTTTAACTTTATGTTAGGAATGATTTCTCCAGAGTTGATAGGACAAGATGAGCCCGAAAATTTTGAACAATCTTACCAATATCAAGCGTCAACAGAAAATATTAATGATGCTGGTTTTATTGTTTTTGCTGTTTCTCATGGTGATATGGTTAGGATACTTGGCGCTAAGTATAGTGAATTAAAGCAAGACGAACATGGGAATGGTTTTTGGGAAACGATCACTAATCCTGATATCAGAGAGGCAATTCTTTATAAGAGTGAAGTTAATGAAATAATTTCAAAAGCATTCGAATATTATTCAACCATTTAACTCACTACCTTTTAACAGCATCAAAGCAAAATAGCTTATGAGG
The DNA here is from genome assembly GCF_001684335.1 of Photorhabdus namnaonensis. GTDB lineage: Bacteria > Pseudomonadota > Gammaproteobacteria > Enterobacterales > Enterobacteriaceae > Photorhabdus > Photorhabdus namnaonensis. Next base: position 1,713 of record NZ_LOIC01000085.1, on the reverse strand, counting down.
CTCAAAAATCGCATCGGGGCGTTGTTGGTCGAGCATCAAACTGCACTGGGAAAATTGTTTGCAACTGACTGAATTCATTATAAAAAGCGTCAGGCTTCACGACAGAGAAAGTTGTTGTAGACAACAATGCCCTTAGCATGGGGAGTCTGTTTGGTTCCGAAGGCGCTAAACATTTTGAAGGCGCGGGGTCGCTGGCTCAAAAGATGGCTCAATCCGGGGCAACACCCGAAGAAATCAACGCAGCCTTAACTCACTACCTCAAAGGACAAGTCCCTGAGGGTCAAGACCCAGCAAAAGATCTGATTATTGCGTGGGGGAACTTCTTTGGTGTTCCGTTGGATGTCGTGTTATCAAATGAGCAGATGACGCCACAGAAAGCGGCGGAAATTGTTGCCGGAGGGATACCTACCAGTGAAGCGAAGCTGATACAGTTTGCGGCAGCAAAAGCGTTTTTGTCTTTAAGTAAGTATCAGTCGACAGAAGTCATTGAGGGGAAAGGAAGTTCTCTAGCTGATAAAAATATTGCTGGAAATAAGACGACAACTCATTCTGAAAAATTAGAGTGGAGTTCATGGCAACATTATCAAAAAACTACTGTTGATGGACGATAATACGCCAAAATTGGTGATCGTCTTTACTCACAACATGCTGTGGATAGAATGCAACCTTCTGGTCTTGGTTCACCAGCAGGAACAACCGGACCTGGTAGAAATGTGACGCCCAACATTGTAGATCATGTAATTAAAACTGGTACTCCACAAAACAGTGTTGTTAATGGTGTTACCCGGACAACATATTGGAATGGTGATGTTGGTGTCGTGACTGAAAAAAATGGTAATGTAATTATTACGATCCTTCGTAGGAGTGTGAAATGAATGATTGGATCTACCCTGAAGTAATTGAGTGTCTGAAAGAAGCTTGTAGGAGCTTTCTTGAAGGAAAGATAACAATACAGGATATTCAGTCAGAGATTTATAAAGCAGAAAATCAAATAGTTGCACTTGAAGAAAAGTGGCTTCGCACAATTTTATTTGATGCAGAGAATGAGATAGAGCTATTGATCTATACAGTCGATGAAAAAAGGCTAGATGAATCAGTAATATCTATAATCAAAAATATTTTAACCAATATAGGATAATTTCAAGTAATTTCCTGCCTCTTGAACGGATATCTAGTTTAAGAGGCAAGATTTCTTCTGAGATTGTTTGAACGACTGTTTCACTTTATCACCTTCAACATCAAACCACGGGGATAGCATTCAGTCTAGTTAATAGCCATATCGGGATTTACCGGTTTAATACTCAGTCCTTTTAGCTATACCAGTACCTAATCCAGTGACAGCGAATAATGGATTAGTTTATAAATCAAACAGTAAACACACTCTGGGAGGAAATGGAAATAGGCCAAGTGCTGGCCTTGAACCGCAAAATTCTCTCAATTTATTTGAGAAGTCAATACCAACAAAAGATCCTAAAGTTAGATTAGCGATAGACGAAAAAGGTAATATTCATAGATTTAATGAGAGAAAAGATGGTTCAGGTTCATTTCATTGGAGTAGAAGCACTGGTGATGGTAAAAATGCTCTGGGTCATAATGAGCTTCGGAAGTTTAACAGTGAAATAAAGCAACTAAATAAGATTTCATAATAGTGCTACACTCATTTTTTGTCTTCCTGGCTTTTGCTGTGATGAAAACGATGCCAAAAAGGCATCA
>NZ_LOIC01000084.1 GCF_001684335.1 Photorhabdus namnaonensis | reverse complement strand
GCCTGAAAGTAACCAGTTTGTGGATCTGACTTCACATCCAGACGTAATTTATAATAAGTCGGCACTTGATAAGGCGACATACCTGCATCAAGCTGATATCTAAGGCAGTCTTTTGAGATATATTGCGCAGACACATACGGTTTTGTGTATTTCGGCACGACACCTTCCACCGTAATCAACTGTTTCTTCTCGTCAGGCGAAAAAGGAAAAAGCCTGCCAAAAAGGGTGTCGCCAAACGCCCAGTAAATAAAATAGAGAAATAATAAGGACAGCGTTATCTTCAATATTTTCATACGGACAGTT
>NZ_LOIC01000083.1:170107-212668 GCF_001684335.1 Photorhabdus namnaonensis | reverse complement strand
AGGTTTGGGATTTTTGGCAATTGATCAGATCGCAAAAATCGGACTGAGTTCCCTTCCAGTGATCTATTATTTTGAAAATTTATTTATATCACTTAAAATATGACGAAAAAACACAGAAAAAAACAAGGGCGGATTTCAAAGCATTTGAAACCACACTCGTTGCCCCGACCCCAACTAATACCAAACTTAAAGCATTATTAATGGCGTCCTCACCTTAGGAAAAACAACCTTCCCAGTACTACGAGGATAATCAACCATCTGAATTCCCTTCCTGTGAAAGAGAATACGTCTCTATCCTCCCAAATACGCATTTCTCACAGCTTCATTAACCAATAACGCAGACCCACTGTCTTCTAGTACGATCTTACCGTTTTCCAATACATATCCTCGGTCAGCCAATTTCAACGCCTGATTTGCATTCTGCTCAACCAAAAAGATGGTCATCCCCTCTTCCCTCAACTGCTGAATAGTATCGAAAATCTGAATAATCACTATCGGCGCCAATCCCAATGAAGGCTCATCCAGCAACAATAATTGTGGCTGACTCATTAAAGCACGGCCAATTGCCAACATTTGCTGTTCACCACCGGACATCGTTCCAGCTCGCTGGTTACGCCTTTCCTGTAAACGCGGAAATAAATCATAAACCCGCTCAAGGCGCTGCGGATACTGGGTCCTATCAGCAAAAAAGCCGCCCATTGCCAAATTCTCTTCCACTGTCATACGAGCAAACACTCTGCGTCCTTCCGGGACAATCGCAATGTCCTCACGCATAATACGAGATGTCGGCCATTGGGTGATCTCCTTACCACGAAAAATTATGGAACCTTCGGTTGCTCTGGGTTCACTACATAAGGTACTGAGCAACGTTGTTTTTCCTGCGCCATTTGCACCAATTAGAGTGACGATTTCCCCCTGCTGAATATTCAGACTGACCTGATGTAATACCTGAACTTCTCCATAATGGGCAGATACCCGATTAAATTCCAACATAATTAATACACCTCGCCCAGATATGCCCGGATAACATCCGGGTTGTTACGAATCTCTTCTGGCCGTCCTTGCGCTAAAGACATTCCCTGATTAACAACATAGATACGATCTGATATTCCCATCACCAATTTCATATCATGCTCGATCAACAATACAGAAACTTGATGATATTCCCTCAGTTCAGCAATTAAAGCATTAAGCTCTGCTGTCTCTTTTGGATTCAGCCCCGCAGCAGGTTCATCCAGCATCAAAATCTGCGGACGAGCTACCATACAGCGGGCAATCTCCAAACGCCGTTGCTGACCGTATGCTAGATTACCGGCCTGTCTGTTTGCCAGTGGTAATAAACCAATCCGTTCTAACCAAGTTATGGCCCAATCTACAGCCTTAGATTCTGCTCGGCGGAATGCCGACGTTTTAAAAAGACCGGCCAAAAGGCCCCTTTTCAGGTGCTGATGCTGCGCTACTAATAGATTTTCAATCACAGTCATCTCTCGGAACAACCGCACATGTTGGAATGTTCTGATAATACCCATACGTGCAATCGCCTGCCCAGATAACCCTTCCAGATGTTTCTCCCGCAGTTTTATCGTACCGCTAGTCGGACAGTAAAATCCGGTCAGACAGTTAAAGATTGTAGTTTTCCCTGCACCATTAGGGCCAATAAGAGAAACAATTTCACCCTGATTTAGCCTCAGGGCAATGTTGTTAACCGCGAGCAAACCACCGAAGCGCATGGTCAGATCGGAAACTTGCAATAATGGCGTTGCACTCATGGTTGCTTTCCTCCCTGTACCGGTCGTTCCAATTTAACATGACGGCGTTTTGTCGGTAGCAACCCTTGCGGGCGCCAAATCATCATCAATACCATCATTGCCCCTAGCAGCAACATGCTGTAGGCATTCAGATCACGCATCATCTCACGGGAAACCACCAATAAAACGGCCGCTAGAATCACCGCAGTCTGTGAACCCATCCCTCCGAGTACTACAATCGCCAGCACAAAAGCAGATTCAGCAAACGTGAAGGACTCCGGGCTGACGAAACCCTGCCGGGCAGCAAATAAAGTACCGGCAAAACCGGCAAATGCAGCACTGATAGTAAATGCAGCCAGTTTAATTCGGGTTGGACTTAAACCAAGAGAGCGACAAGCAATCTCATCTTCACGCAGCGCTTCCCATGCCCGGCCTAATGGCATACGCAGTAGCCGATTAATAATAAATACTGTCAGTATTACCAACAGTAACACCACCAGATAGAGGAAGATGACCCGATCACTGGGATCATATTTCAAACCAAAGAAGTTGTGGAAAGTGTCCCAACCTCCCTCTTTCACACCGCGGTTAAATTCCAACCCGAAGAAAGTCGGTTTTGGGATCTGGCTGATACCATTCGGACCACCGGTTATTTCAGTATTATTCAACAGTAGAATGCGAACAATTTCACCAAAACCAAGGGTAACAATTGCCAGATAGTCACCGCGCAATCGCAATACCGGAAAACCTAACAATAACCCCGATAAAGCCGCCGTTAACCCCGCCAGCGGTAAGCTCTGCCAAAATCCTAATCCGTAATAGTGACTCAGCAAAGCGTAGGTATAAGCACCGATAGCATAAAAACCGGCATACCCAAGTACCAACAACCCCGACAAACCAACCACGACATTCAAACCCAACCCTAGCATGACATAAATTAACGTCAGCGTAGCAATATCAACACTACCACGGGATACAATAAACGGCCAGATAATTGCAGCAATAATGACCAATATCGCCAGTAATTTTTGCCCTTTGGTTGAACCATCGAAATCCGGCAACGACCAGCTTTTAATCGGTATTTTCTTCATTGTCTGCTGAACAACTGGACGCAATAACTGGAACAGAAAAACAACCGCGCAGCCAATACCAATCCATAACCATCGCACTCCATCGGCACGATGGACGACCAACTGCGTACCGTCCAGCGACAACTGTATCCCCATCATAAAGACAGACAACACAAATAAAACGACTGAGGCGATAACGGCATTCATCCAATTGGCATGTTTCATACTTTTTCTACCTCTGGACGGCCTAAAATTCCAGTGGGCATAAACAACAGCACAACAATGAGTAGAGCAAAGGAAACGGCATCTTTATATTCTGTGCTCAGATAAGCAGAAGTTAGGGCTTCTGAAATTCCCAAGATCAAGCCACCAATCATCGCCCCCGGAATACTGCCAATTCCTCCCAATACCGCTGCGGTGAAAGCTTTCATTCCTGCCATAAAACCGATATACGGATTTATCACACTGTAGAACTGCCCCAACAAAACACCGGCTACCGCGGCCATTACCGCACCGATAACAAAGGTCAAGGAAATCACTCTGTTAGTATTGATCCCCAACAAACTGGCCATTTTCAGATCTTCCGCACAAGCACGGCAGGCCCGTCCCATACGGGAATAGCGAATAAACAGTGTCAATATCAGCATGGCAAGAAATGTCACTATCCAGATGGTCAGTTGCATTGCGCTAAGACTGGCAGAAAATCCATCACTTGCACCTAATACCCACTGTCCGGTAATCAGGCTCGGCAATGCCAGATCGCGAGAACTTTGTGACAGGCTGACATAGTTTTGCAAGAAAATAGACATCCCAATCGCTGAAATCAGGGCAATCAGGCGTTTAGAATGGCGAACAGGTCTGTAAGCCACTCGCTCAATACTCCAACCATAAGCAGCGGCAATGACAATTGATGTTAAAAAAGCGGCGGTAATCAGCAACCAGCCCAAATCAATTCCTATCATGATCAGAGCCGCAATCACAATAAAGGAGACATAGCTACCAATCATATAAACTTCACCATGAGCGAAGTTAATCATCCCGATAATGCCGTAAACCATCGTATAACCAATGGCAATCAATGCATAAGTACTACCCAGAGTCACTCCATTTAACATCTGTTGTAAAAAATAGAGAAATTGCTCCGACATACGTTGTACCTCTGGAATAACAGCGCCTGGCAAACAGGCGCTGATGACCACGACTTTACTTCACAGAAGTGGAAGAACCATCTGCATGCCATTCAAAAATACCGAATTCGAATCCTTTTAGATCGCCGACGGCATTCCAGCTCAGTGTTCCCATTACGGTATCCACTGGATTCGCTTTCAGGTCTTTCACCAAATCAGTCGGTTCCATACTACCGGTACGGTTCATTGCCGCGGCCAGAGATTGCAGCGCGGCATAGGTTGTCCAGACGAACGGGCCTGTCGGATCGCTTTTCTTACCTTTGATCGCCTCAACAATAGCTTTGTTCACCGGCACCTGATCGTAACGCTTAGGTAATGTGACTAACATGCCCTCGGAAGCGGCTCCGGCGATATTGGATAGTGAGGAGTTGCCTACACCTTCTGGCCCCATAAAGCGAATATTCAAGCCGGACTGCTTAGCCTGACGTAGAATTTGCCCCATTTCAGGGTAGTAGCCGCCAAAATAGACAAAATCCACATTCTCTTTTTTCAGACGAGCAACCAGAGCCGAAAAATCTTTATCACCCGCTGTGACGCCTTCAAACAGGACAATATTAGCTCCCGCTTTTTTCAATTTATCGAGAACAGATCGCGCTAATCCTTCACCGTATTGCTGTTTATCGTGAACAATAGCTATACGCTGAGGTTTAATCTTTTCAGCAATATATTTCGCTGCCGTTGGTCCCTGATCAGAATCCAGCCCGGTGGTACGCAGAATCATCTGGTAGCCACGAGTTGTCAAATCAGCATTGGTTGCCGCCGGTGTAATCATAATGACACCTTCATCTTCGTAGATGTCAGATGCCGGTTGAGTAGACGAAGAGCATAAGTGGCCGATAACATAACGAATGTTATCATTAATCACTTTATTCGCGACGGCTACAGCCTGTTTCGGATCACACGCATCATCATACTCAACGCCCACCAGCTTATTGCCATTAATACCCCCTTTAGCATTGATATCTGCAATTGCCTGACGGGCACCAGTAAATTCCATATCACCATATTGCGCAACTGGACCTGACATTGCCCCCACAATCGCTACTTTGATCTCTTGCGCCCACAGTGAGTGACTCATCATCATGACAATACCGCCTGTTAATAGGCTTTTACCTGTTATGACTTTCATTTTATTTATCCCCGTGTTGTTATTAATCTAATTTATTGTGCTTACCTTTTAGATCTCCGATTATCTAATGGGATAACCGTGATCTTTTGTGATCGATGATTAGATAAAGTAATTTTTATGAATAAGATTTTATTTTTCATGTTATTAAACTAGCATTTCATGCTTAAAATCAAATTAACAAGGTAGCTAAAAGCATTAATTACAGAATAAAATACCGCCAAAATTGATTGGAATTTAGACGAAACATGGTGTGATATTCTGGTTAAATATTAGTAAAGCAATCTTTAACTCGAAAGATCGACCATGTTAAAAACATTTTTCCAGTAACGTATAAAAGCGGTTACACGACACTCCATTGAACTATTCAACTAAAATTAATATGGAAAAACCATGAAGCTAACTATTGAACAACTTACTGTTTTATCAACACAAGATACGATTGATCTGAAAAAAATATGGCCTCAGCAAATACCTGAACAGTGGCAAATCTATCTAAAAAACGGCAATAAACTGTTCGCTGCTCGTTTTAATGATAGATTACTGGCCGCAGTAAAAGTGACTTTCAGTGATCAATCCGGCCTGCTTAAAGATTTATGTGTCCGTGAAATAACACGCCGCCGGGGAGTGGGTTTATATTTGATAAATGAAATAAGAGCTCAACATCCCACCATTAACCATTGGAAATTAAACCTTGAAAAGTTTTCCGATGCTAACGACCCGGCATTAAAAGGTTTTATGAATGCTTGTGGTTTTTACTACGACCCCAAGTCAAATTCTTATTCTAGCTGACCCATTTTCCAGACCGCAGCCACATTGCGGGCAGTGACCCGCAAATTCTCATGCCCGCAAGCAAGAGCGTCAGAAAGAGAACAAACGCCGGGCATAATTGAGAAAACGGCATCCAATCCGTGCTCATGAACGATGCTATAGTTCTGACTTATACTGCCAACCAATGCGATGGTTGAAATAGCATACTTTTTGGCGATACGAGCAACACCAATCGGCGTTTTACCGTAAATAGTCTGGCTGTCCATTCGACCTTCGCCAGTAATAACCAGATCAGCGCCTTGTACCGCCTTTTCCAATTCCAGCGTGGAGATAACAATATCAATTCCCGATTGTAACTTAGCGTCCAACCAACCAAGTAAAGGAACGCCCATTCCCCCTGCGGCTCCCACACCGGGTACGTCAATGACCTTAGTGCCGGTCAGTAATTCAATTGTCTCACCATAATGGCGCAGAGCCGCGTCCAATTCTTTCACCATCTCTAGTGTCGCCCCTTTCTGTGGCCCGAAAATAGCAGATGCGCCAAACTCACCACATAACGGGTTAGTCACATCACAGGCGGCGATAATTTCAGTCTGACTCAAACGCGCGTCCAAACCAGAAAGATCAATTTTAGCAAGCCGACTTAACGCAGCCCCACCAGGCTCCAACTCTTTTCCATCAGAATCAAGCAAACAGGTCCCCAACGCCTGCATCATACCGACACCGCCATCATTAGTCGCGCTACCGCCAATACCTAAAATTATCTTTCTGACACCTTGATCTAAAGCAGCCAACATCAGCTCGCCGGTACCATAAGTCGTGGTTATCAACGGATTACGCTTTTCCATCGGCACTAAATGCAAGCCAGAAGCCGCCGCCATTTCAATAACAGCGGTTTCTCCATCGCCTAGCACGCCGAAAAAGCTATCCACCGGCTGATTTAACGGACCAGTAACCGACAGGTGTACAACTCTCCCATTGGTGGCTGCAACCATCGATTCAACCGTACCTTCACCGCCATCTGCCATCGGCAATTTAATGTATTCTGCTTGTGGATAGATTTCACGAAATCCTTGCTCTATCGCTTCAGCGGCCTGTAAGGCGCTGAGACTTTCTTTAAATGAGTCAGGCGCAATAATAATTTTCATAGATCCTCCGCAAGGAAACCCTCGACTTTAGAGGGTGTCGCAAAAAGCCAGCATTGAAAATAAACCCATAGAGATTGATTGCCTGTGATTGGGACTGACAACCCATGACAGGCTAAATATGCTGCGATCCTAGCCCACAAAGCTCAGTATACAGATGAAGCAAAAGCGCTCTTGGATAAAAACAGAGTTTTTGGAGCAGGTGCTACGGACTAGATTTTTATCAGAGAACAAAATTTGAGCGCTAGCGCGGTCTCCCAGTCCTGTTGATGGATACATTTTCTATTTTTGTATAAGAAACGTTCATGCGGTAGCCCTAAGCCTATGTGGCGCCAGGCTAGGCACCGTACTGGCCAGCGGGATATGATAAATTATGACCCAATAAAACCAGAATGATCCACATTGTTTCATGCGTGATATTTAATGTACATAATGTACATATGGTAAAAGAAATACTTTTCAGTATTATAATCATAAATGGGTATGCCCATTATAACTGGGTATGCACATTACAACTGGGTATGCACATTGACCCCAATTTATGGGTAGTTTAGGAGGTGATATGAAAAGAATAGGATTTGTATTGTTGGTGTTATTCTTCGGCATGGCTGTTTTCCCTGCGAGCGCTAACAATGGGCACAGTAACTGCCGCCACGGGCCGTATATTAAATCGGGCAAGTGGATAACGCGCTTTGGCAAGATGACACTGGCGGTTGTGCCAACCCAATGTGGTCGCAATCTTCGCTTCGGTAAAACCAATGAGGCATTCAAAGAACTGGAGCGTAAATTCGGGAACAGCCCACACTGGTACAATACGAAAGGTATGCGTAATCAGTTCGACTGCCACGTGGATATTGCCCGTAACAAAGATAAATGGAATCTCGATCCTTACCGTAAACATGTGGGGTACAGCGCAACGAAAAAAGCTGGCTGCAATCCATAATAATATCGTAAAAAAGGAGCTGAATCAGCTCCTTTGCTTTTCTGGCGATGCTTCCAATTTAGCAAAAACCTCCGTAAGCCCTCGTCCAGTGCGGACGGGGATCGTAACGCCTGCAAGACACATATTTCATAGAATTAACTGAATGAGATGACAACTGTGAAAAATAAAACAAAAAAGGCGATAAACCATTATCGCCCTTTTAATTTATTAATGATGAATGCGTTAACGCAAAATCACTTTATACCTGTCATCTTTCAAGTTGCCTCTTTGTTGGCTGCACTCGCTCACCCCGGTCACATAGTTATCTATGCTCCCGGGGATTCACTCCCTTGCCGTCGCGATGCATCTTGAAATCCATAGGGTATATATTTACGCCTCAATGGCTACACGCAATTTTTTCATGGCATTTTTTTCAAGCTGACGTACACGCTCCGCAGAAACACCATATTTATCCGCCAGCTCTTGCAGGGTAGATTTATTGTCATCATCTAACCAGCGGCAACGGATAATGTCCTGACTGCGTTCGTCTAAACTTTCTATCGCTACCGATAATTTATCAGCCGCATGGTTTTCCCAATTGTCCTCTTCAATGCCGCCTGCAAAATCAGAAGCTTTATCTTGAAGATACAGCACTGGCGCAACCGGTTGACCTTCCTGACCATCATCATCGGCAGACATATCAAACGCCATATCCTGCGCTGACATACGAGATTCCATCTCACGCACATCTTTACTGGTCACACCAAGTTCTTTGGCGACCATTTCTACTTCGTCCTGATTGAACCACCCTAAGCGCTGTTTAGTTTTACGCAGGTTAAAGAACAGCTTACGCTGTGCTTTAGTTGTTGCAACTTTAACAATACGCCAATTACGCAGTACATATTCATGAATTTCAGCTTTAATCCAGTGAACGGCAAAAGAAACCAGACGCACCCCAACTTCCGGGTTAAAACGACGTACTGCTTTCATCAGGCCAATATTCCCTTCCTGAATTAAATCCGCCTGAGGTAGCCCATAACCAGCATAGCTACGAGCGACATGAACAACGAAGCGCAGATGAGATAGAATCAGCTTCTTAGCTGCATCCAGATCTCCCTGGTAATGCAGCCTTTCAGCCAGTTCCTTCTCTTCCTCTGCTGTCAACATCGGATAGGCATTAGAGGCACGGATATAGCCCTCTAGACTTCCTTGAGGAACTAACGCTAAGGTTTGCATTTCTTTGGCCATTCAAATCCTCTCAAATAAGGCTCAAATCGTTAGTATGGATTAGATTACATCAGTGTATATGAACCCACGTTCAACACACAGCGGTACAGTCTATCACCAGAATGTGCATATTCAAGTTACAGATCCGTGGAAGAGTAATAATTTCAGCACCGACCATCCCTATAACGGGATCGCAGAACAAAAAATAACAGATAGTTTTATATCTATGCAACTAACTTTATTTGTACTATCTCCGACAAATATTAATTCCATTTCATAAAAGCGCCCGTCAGGTTCACTGAGAGTGTACAAGCACCTTTTTAATTAATTCTATACAGTAGAAAATTATGATTTTGGATTTAAGTCAGTGAATAAGAAACTCTTACCCAAGGAAAAAAGGAGATGATTATTGCGTTGTCAGGCTGATCTCGCTCAGCCTGTTGAAAAGATTATCGTTTTATTCTGGCGTAAAATGGCGCAAATGCTGAGTTGTCGCCAACCAAGCAGCGGCCCAACCAATCATCGCGGAGAGCAAAACCAGCAGCAGGGACTCATCCCATGAAAGCCCATGTAAATTAAATGTCGTGCCAAACACGCTGGCAACCTGTGTGACAACATCAGAAAGTTTCCACACCAACAGTGCAGACAAAATTAACGATAAAATTGCCCCCAAAGCCCCCAACAAAACACCACCATTGAGGAACGGGCGCAAAATAAAGCCATCAGTCGCACCAATAAGCTTCATCACGTTAATCGTATCACGATGACTGAAAATAGTGAGACGCACACTATTACCAATGACCAAAAACAGCGCAACGATCATCAGAATACCGATCACGGTCGCAATCTGACCGATAAGACCTGTCAACGCCGCCAGACGGGCAAACCAGCTATCATCCATCCGAACTTCTTCAATACCTTTAACCTGAGAAACTCTATCACGCAGCGTGGTTAACGTCTGTGAACTCTGAAAATCGATTTCCGGTGTGATAATAGCCACCGCAGGCAACGGATTCTCTTCCAACATATCCAACGCATTACCAAAACCAGACCAGGCGCGGAATTCTGTCATGGCTTCCTGACGTGAGAGATAGTTGACATTACCCACACCATCAAGTGCTTTCAGCTCAGTTATTAATTTCTGAGCACTGCTATCATCGAGTGACTTATCGAGATATACCGTCAGTTGAGGGGTGGGATACCATTTTTCCGCAGCCTGGCTGACATTCTTCCACACAATGTAACAAACACTTGGTAATGTCAGGGAGATCGCAATCACCATCACGGTCAACAAAGTCGCCAACGGCTGACGTGACATATCTCTCAACGTATTCATCCAAGCATAGCGCCACTGCTCACGCCATCCTCCTCGCAAAACTTTACTTTTCGATCTTGTGACTTTCCCCGCTGCCTTACGCACATTTTTAACCATGATGCTCTCCTGCCATACGGCCTTGGCTCAGAGTCAGAATACGATATTTCCGTCTTTCAATCAGTGCCATATCATGGGTCGCCATCAGCACTGTCACCCCTACCCGATTGAATTCTTCAAACAGTCGTAAAATCCCCTCTGACAACTCACCATCCAGATTACCGGTAGGTTCATCCGCCAACAAAACCGTCGGCTTATTCACAACCGCACGAGCAATGCCGACACGTTGTTGTTCTCCCCCTGAAAGCTGAATTGGGAAATTTTTCGCTTTGTCCAGCAGACCAACCTTATCCAAAGCCGCAGATGTTCGACGACGGATATCTTCTGAACTGGCGCCTGAAATAATCAGCGGCATCGCCACATTATCGTATACCGTCCGATCCAGCAGCAGGTGATGATCCTGGAAAATCATACCAATCTGACGACGTAGAAAAGGTACCTCACGGCTTTTTAACCGACTGATATCATGACCGGCAAACCAGATATGCCCGGCGCTAGGCCGCTCAATGCCACAGATGAGTTTTAGCAAGGTACTTTTACCCGCCCCAGAGTGACCAATGAGAAATGCCATTTCCGCAGGGCGCAAATGAAAATCCACCCCTTGCAGGGCTTGCCGTCCCCCCAGATAAGCTTTACTGACCTGTTCAAAGCGAATCATAGGTAATTAATCCTCTCGGGCAAAAAGTGCCTCTATAAAGTCGTCTGCCTTAAATGGCCGTAGATCTTCAATGCCTTCACCAACCCCAATATAACGGATAGGAATTTCAAACTGATCAGCAATGGCGAAAATTACCCCACCTTTGGCAGTACCATCCAATTTTGTCAATGAGATACCTGTCAACCCAACAGCTTCATGGAACAGTTTAGCCTGACTTATCGCATTCTGACCGGTACTCGCATCCAATGTCAGCATAATTTCATGGGGAGCATTTTCATCCAGTTTTTTCATCACCCGGACAATCTTCTTCAATTCTTCCATCAGATGAGATTTATTTTGCAAACGACCAGCGGTATCTGCAATTAATACATCTACACCTTTAGCTTTAGCTGACTGAATAGCATCGAAAATCACGGAAGCGGGATCTGCGCCTGTATGCTGCGCCACCACCGGAATATGGTTACGTTCCCCCCACACCTGTAGCTGTTCAACGGCGGCGGCACGAAAAGTATCTCCGGCTGCCAGCATGACAGATTTACCTTGTGCCTGGAATTGACGAGCCAATTTACCAATTGTCGTCGTTTTTCCCACACCATTCACACCAACCATCAGAATGACATACGGAGTTTTTCCTTCAATGTCCAGGGGCTGATTCACTTTAGTCAGAATACCAGACATCTCTTCTTTGAGTTTGGCATACAAGGCTTCTGCATCTTTTAGCTCTTTACGGCTGGCATGCTCTGTCAAACTGCTAATGATTTTACGGGTAGTATCGACACCAACATCGGCAATCAATAACTGCTCTTCCAATTCATCAAACAGATCATCATCAATCTTTTTACCACTGAATAGGCTGAGAAAACCGGACCCTAGATTCTGACGGGTTTTAACCAAACTGCGTTTCAAACGAGAGAAAAAGCCCTCTTTAGTCGGGCGCTCTTGCTCTTTCACAACTGGCTGTGGCTGTTCAGTTTGTTGCTGTTCCGCCTGTTCTGCCGACAATTTTGCGGCTTCCTCTGCAAGACGTTGCTGTTCTGCCTGCTCCGCCGCTAATCTTGCGGCTTCCTCGGCCAGGCGTTGCTGTTCTGCCTGCTCTGCCGCCAATCTTGCGGCTTCCTCGGCCAGACGTTGCTGTTCTACCTGCTCCGCCGCCAACCTTGCGGTTTCCTCAGCCAGACGCTGTTGTTCTGCCTGCTCCGCCGCCAATCTTGCGGTTTCCTCGGCCAGACGTTGCTGTTCTGCCTGCTCCGCCGCCAATTGTTCTTCTTTTTGCTGCTCTTCCTGACGGCCATGCCCGAACCAGGAGAAAAAGCCTCTTTTTTTCTCTTTTGCCATTAGCCACTGCACTCCTCAAGGTTAAATCATGGCGTTACAACAAGGAATAATAACGAAATTAGAGTCAGTCTAACATTTTCGTAATAGCTCAACACATATCAATCATGAATTTCATGGTAAATTAATGCCTGTAAGTCTTCACAACTGTTACGCAAATTATGGCAAAGAAACCACAACGGCAATCGATGGGACAAATCCGTATTATTGGCGGAAAATGGCGAGGCCGGAAATTACCGGTACCGGATAGCCCCGGGTTACGTCCAACGACAGATCGCGTCAGAGAAACGCTATTTAACTGGCTAGCCCCGGTTATTCAGGAAGCACACTGCTTAGATTGCTATGCAGGAAGCGGAGCACTTGGATTAGAGGCACTTTCTCGTTATGCAGCACAAGTTACCCTGATTGAATATGAACGTAATATAGCCAAACAGCTTGCCGCAAATTTGGATTTGCTCAGTGCCCAAAATGCCGAGGTCATTAACGACAGTGCATTAACCTATTTATCTCGATCAGGAAAACCCTACGATGTCGTTTTCCTTGATCCTCCTTTTCGTAAAGGCATGCTTAACGAAACCATAAAATTGTTGGAAGAGCAAAATTGGCTGGCAGATGAAAGCTGGATTTATGTTGAGTCTGAATCTGAATCAACGGCGATTGATGTGCCTGTTAACTGGCAACTTCATCGTGAAAAAGTCGCCGGACAAGTCGCGTACCGGCTCTATATCCGTTATTTACTTGCATAATGATTATTCTGGAGTAACACTGATGTTTATTCAATTGGGCAAACTGTTAATGATCTGCGTTTGGGGATTTCTGATCTTTAACCTGATCTATCCATTTCCAAAACCATTGAAGTACTTTATGGATGTCGCCATGATTTTCATGGTGGTCATGCATGCATTTCAAATGCTGCTTCTGAAAACCAGTCAGCCCAAAGAGCAAAAACTCTCTAGCCTGATGCAAACCAAAATCTTCTTTTTTGGTGTCTTTGAGCTATTGTCAATGCAGAAAAAACAACGGAAAGAGAAAAGCCATCACCTCAAATAGTGGACACGCTCCCCAGTACCCGGAAAGTATATACAATTATGTGAGGAATGATTTATTTCATTCCCCTTTCCGGTTACGAATCCAAAAACTGTCACCATCTGTCTCAAACAGATAAACCATTTTTTAATTCACTGCCTATTTCCGCACAGATACTTAAACCAATCATCATTATTTCAGTATATATTTTAATAGTAAGAGAACAGACCCCTTATCCACCACTTATTTAAGGAACGAAGATGAGCTGGCCATTTATCGCAGTATTTTTCTCTGGTTGGTTGTATGTTGACGCAGCTTACCGTGGTCCAAACTGGCAAAGATGGCTATTCAGGCCAATCACTCTGCTATTGTTGTTATTGTGGGCATGGCAAGCACCTGAGCTGCATATTTCAGGTTATTTAATCTGTCTTGGGTTATTGACCGCTTTAATATCAGATGCTCTGCGTATGCTCCCCAGTAAGTATTCACTATTCTCTCTGAGCGCATTATTCCTCTGTTATCTGCTCTACACAATAAGCTTTGTATTACAGATGAATTTCAGTTTCTTCTTCCCGTTGCCATTAATTTTACTGATTCTAGGCTCCATTATTCTGCTGGTTATTTGGAATAAACTGGAGGAGATGCGCTGGCTGGTTGTTGCCTCAGTCGTTATGCTCCTGATAATGGTGTGGATGGCAGGTGAGCAATACTTCTCCCTTAATACAGCGTATGGTTTTTCTCTGTTAGCAGGCACTATCTTGTTGTTACTGTCACATAGTTTCTGGTTGATTAACCATTACCGGCTCCAATTCAAGTCTTCCAAAGCGATTGTGGCAACCTGTTATTTCATCGGCCATTTTCTAATTATTCGTTCCCTTTATCTTTAAGAGAAAAATTATATTGAAAATGAACAGCCGTACTCAGTCGCGCAATTTACCCATTTATTTTCTTTTTTTGTTTGACTCTAGAGTAGGCTCCAAAGTGTAGAGTTTAACCATTATCTTTGAGTTAACTCTGTTCAGGGGGAGTCCATGTACTCAAATTCAAACAAAAATAGTGCTCATCAACATAACCACCAGCATGGAAGCTGCTGCGCGACTACCACTTGTTCAGATCAGGCTAAACAAGTTAGTAAGCATTTACATAATCATGAACATGATAAGGCTTGCTCACATAAGCATAGTCATTCCCATGATACACAAGAGACACAAGCACCTGAGCTTTTGGCAAACCAACGTTTCAGTTGGGTAGTTAATGGTATGGATTGTCCAAGTTGCGCCCGCAAAATTGAAACCGCGGTCAGCAAAATTCCAGAAGTAAAACAAGTCAAGGTTCTATTCGCCACAGAAAAACTCGTCGTGGATGCGGATACAGATATCCGTTCGGCAGTGATTCAAGCCGTTAATCAGGCTGGATTTACTCTACGTAATGCCGATTCAAGTCAGAAAGCGGCAAAAAGCAGCCGCTGGAAAGAATTTGCCCCGATCATCACTCTTTCACTGATGATGCTGATAAGTTGGGGAATCTCTCACATCAACCCCTCATTTGGCCGTATTGCCTTTATTATTACCACCGTGATTGGATTGGTGCCTATTGTCACCAAAGCCTGGCAGCTCATACGATCAGGCACCCCATTCGCCATTGAAACATTGATGAGTGTCGCCGCCATTGGTGCGCTGTTTATCGACGCCACCGCTGAAGCGGCAATGGTATTGCTGCTGTTTATGCTTGGTGAAATGTTGGAAGCTTATGCTGCCGGCCGTGCTCGTCGAGGAGTTAGTGCATTGATGGCATTAGTGCCCGAAGAAGCACTACTGATAAAAAATGGTGAGAAAAGAACCGTCCCAGTTTCAGACCTCCGTCCTGGCGATATTATTGAGATTGCTCCAGGCGGACGTTTACCCACTGACGCAGAATTACTCAATTCATTCGCCAGCTTTGATGAAAGTGCGCTGACAGGCGAATCTATTCCGGTTGAACGAACGCAGGGAGAAAAAGTTCCGGCTGGTTGTTTGTCCGTGGATCGTGCCGTCCAAATGAAAGTGCTGTCCGAACAGGGCAATAATGCCATTGACCGTATTCTGCAACTGATTGAAGAAGCCGAAGAACGCCGCGCACCGATTGAGCGCTTCATTGACCGTTTTAGCCGAATTTACACTCCGCTGATTATGCTGTTTTCTGCGTTGGTTATCATTATTCCACCTACTGTATTCAGCCAACCTTGGGAAACATGGATCTACCGAGGTCTGACTTTGCTACTGATCGGTTGCCCTTGTGCTTTGGTGATTTCCACACCCGCCGCAATTACCTCCGCCCTTGCCGCAGCAACCCGCCGAGGCGCCTTGATTAAAGGCGGTGCGGCACTGGAGCAACTAGGATTAATCACCACAATCGCTTTTGATAAAACCGGTACGCTGACCGCAGGTAAACCACAAGTCACAGATGTACAACCAGCAGAAAACATCAGCGAATCTCAGTTATTAACTTTGGCTTCCGCTGTAGAAAGTGGTTCCCACCACCCACTGGCTAAAGCCATTTTGCAATACGCAGAAAGTAAACAGGTTAATATTACCGAAGCTGAACACCGTAAAGCGTTGGCGGGGGTTGGTGTTGAAGGTCAGTTAGACGGTAAACGTATTCTCGTCAGTGCGCCCGGAAAACTGCCAGAAAACACGTTATCTGATCGTTGGAAACAAAAAATTGTTCAGTTAGAAGATTGCGGTAAAACCGTTGTCGCCGTGATGCATGATGAACAATTTACTGGCCTTATCGCGATGCAAGATACGTTACGTCAAGACGCGATTGATGCTATCCATTTACTGAAAGATCAAGGCATTAAATCAGTAATGTTGACGGGGGATAACCCACGTGCAGCAACGGCAATTGCAGGTCAGTTGGGAATAGATTTCCGCGCCGGGTTAATGCCGGAAGATAAAGTCAAAGCGGTCATTGCATTGAATAAAGATCACAACACAATGATGGTAGGTGACGGCATCAATGACGCACCCGCAATGAAAGCTTCCAGTATCGGTGTAGCGATGGGAAGTGGTACCGACGTCGCTCTGGAAACCGCAGACGCGGCATTGACTCACAACCGTCTGACAGGTTTGTCGGAAATCATCGCCCTTTCCCGCGCAACGCACAATAATATTCGCCAAAACATTGCTATTGCCCTAGGGCTAAAAGGAATCTTCCTCGTCACCAGCTTATTGGGTATCACAGGCTTGTGGATGGCGGTATTGGCGGATTCTGGCGCAACCGCTCTTGTGACGGCAAACGCGGTAAGGTTATTGAGGATTAAGCTGAAATAAATGAAAATCGCCTAGTTATATTAAGGATATGAGTCTTATTACCGGCTCATATCCTATGCTATAGCAAGATAAACTCAGTGGTGAAAGCTCATTGATGTTCGAAAGCATGGTAAAAAGCAAAATCGTTCATTTCTCAACTTGGTTGTTATTTCAGAGTTGGCTCTCTTTTTTCCGCACCAGATAGCGATAAGGCATTTGTTCCGTTTCTTGCGCAACCAACTGGTGCTCCATAAAACGGCAGAAACTAGGAATATCCCGCGTAGTTGCCGGATCATCAGCAAGAATTAATAACATCTGTCCTGCTTCCATATGACGCACGGTTTTCCGTACCATCATCACCGGTTCAGGACAGCGAAGCCCTTGTGTATCAAGGGTCTTGTCTGGATTAATAAACACATCGGGCATAACTTATCTCTACAATTCCAAGCAATCTATGAAACTGGATTATATTATAAAAAAGCTAGCAAAAATTAACTTTACATACAGACATTTTGAATTCGTGTACAACCGACGTATCATGTGAGGCGCCGTCAGTTAAAACGGCAGATCTTTGATTGGGTTCCCTCACCCCATTTTCCAAAAAGGTACCATAATGTTTTTATCAACTACAATTATACAGCAACGCGCTACCGCTTTAATTTGGCTTTCGTTATTTCACATTCTAATTATTATTTCCAGTAATTATCTGGTGCAACTACCCGTCTCTATTTTCGGTTTTCACACCACCTGGGGAGCCTTTACTTTTCCATTTATTTTTCTTGCAACAGATTTAACGGTTCGTATCTACGGCGCGCCACTGGCAAGGCGAATCATTACTACTGTTATGATCCCCGCATTGCTGATCTCTTATATAATTTCCGCCCTATTTTTCCAAGGAGTATGGCAAGGGTTTACCGCGCTGACTGAATTCAATCTCTTTGTTGCCCGTATTGCCTGCGCCAGCTTCATGGCTTACTTCCTTGGGCAGATACTGGATGTATACGTCTTCAATCGTCTGCGCCGGAGACGTAATTGGTGGGTCGCACCCGCAGCGGCGATGTTCTTCGGCAACTTACTTGACACCCTTGCCTTTTTCTCCATCGCATTCTATCGCAGTACCGATGCTTTTATGGCTGCTAACTGGATCGAAATTGGGTTAGTCGATTACTGCTTCAAGCTATTAATTTGCTTACTCTTTTTCCTACCCGCTTACGGCATTTTGCTGAACCTGATTCTCAAATATTTCTTTAACTATCAAACTAATAGTACCTATATTCAAGTACGCTGATTTTTATACGCCCGACAAATACCTGTCTCTTAATCAGATCGCCTGATTAAGAGATTGGACAAAGCAATAGCCTGCCGCCCTGTCCTAATAATTCGATATTATGTCAGTGATATTACTACGATTTCCTATTCTAATTTCGCTTTTTCGGTTAATTTTACTCTTATCAATTAACAAAACTGATTGTAATGCTCGTTTTATAAGAATCTCTTTAAATTCCGCATTATCAATATTCGAATCCCATAAATCACCATTTGCATCAATGCCATCACAGGAAAAAATAAATAGATCAATCTCTAAATTTTTTAATTGTGCAATAAGTGATGAACTAATATAACAAGCATATTTACGATGCAGCGCTCCCCCTGAACTGATTAATTGAATATTTTTCTTCTTGGATAATTCATGGCAAATACGAATGCTATTGGTAAAAATAGTAATATTAATATCAGGAAGTTGCTTTGCCAGATACCAACATGTTGAACTTGCATCAAGTGCGATTATCATTCCTTCGTTTATCCAAGTCACAGCTTGTTGAGCAATAAGTGATTTACTCGAAAAATGGCTTTTAACCCGCATGTTAAAAGGATCACCATTATCCTGTGTTTCCCTGTTTAAACTTTTTGCTCTCCCATGCAGACGAAGAAGATGACCATGCTCTTGGAGAAATCTCAGATCTCGGCGTATTGTTTCTTTACTTACTTGCAAAACTACGGAAAGTTCAGTAGTTGTTAACGATTCATGGTGATGGAGAAGATCCATGATTTTTTGATGACGTTCATTTCTCATAAAGGAATCCCTTTTATATTGGGACAGAATAGGATTATTCCGCCCAATATCAGCATTAGAAAATCACGCCTTCTTTAGCAATATATTTCCACATTTAGTCGTTTTCTCTGTGACGATGATAACAAAAACGTTACCATTTCCTACTTTAACCGGCATGTTTAAAAACGACGAATAGAAGAAATAAATAGGACAATTATCTTTAACGAAAGATTACCTATTTTTATATAAAATTCTTAATTAATGAATGATAAACCTCCTGATGCTCACCCGGTGTATATAGTTCATAATGATAAGAAAATTGTTCACGGGCCTTTTCAGACGATTCATAGCAACCGACACCAAACCAGGCAAAGAAAGAAGCGCCTAATACCGTTGTCTCCGCTTCATTAACGACTTTTATGGGTAAGTTTAAAATATCTGCTTTTATTTGATTCCAAAGATAATTTCGGCTACCGCCGCCCACCAATATCAACTCCTTAGCATGAAATCCGCTGATTTTTTCCAAAAGAGATAGGTTTTGTTTTAATTGATACCCCAACGCTTCTAATGCGGCTCGATAAAAATGACGTCGTTCAGTATTTAACGTTATTCCACACCACCCCGCCTCAGAAGTTAATAAACGACAATTCATTCTTAAGTTATTAGCGCCGGGAGGAACAGATAAAGCTTCATGGATCATTTGAAGATAAGCATCCGAAGGGGAAACACCTTGCCAAAAAAGCTGCCTGACCCATTCAAGTATTCCAGAAGCCAACCATTGTAATCCGGGATTAAAGAGCCCTTTTCTCGCGTCCAATTCACATGTAGAGCCAGCATAATGGGGTAAAATATGGGTATTCACATGAGGAGTACGTACCATTAGGATTTCCCAAGTGCCGGAAGATAAGACAGGTTGATTCAAATCCGCACCTGATCCAAATAAAGCAAATTGCGTATCATGTCCAGAAGAAATCACTGGAATTCCCGCAGGCAAGTGGAATTCTTTAGCTATTTCTGATGTCAAAGTGCCAATTTGTTCACCGGCAGAAACGAGTTCAGGAAATAAATTCTCTGAAATATAAATCGCATCTAAAATTCCCCCACTAAACTGCTCATTATGAATATTTAGCAACTGACTAGTCCCGGCCATCGTTCTATCAGTTGACATCACTCCTGTTAATCGATAATTGATTAAAGAAGAAATAAATAACCATGCATGGGCTTTATAGTAAAGAGTAGGATGATTTTCCTTTAACCAAATTAATTTATAAAGCGTATTAAAATTAAATTGCCCGACACCGGATATCGTTTGCAATTTCTCAGCGGAGAAGTAACGCGCAATATTTTCAACAATAGGGATTGTTCGTGGACACTTCCAACTAATTATTGGATAAAGTAGGCCCCCCTTTGCGTCGACCAATGTTCCATCAACACCAAAAGTCGTCACCGTTATTGCACGTATCTTATAACCCGATAATTGGGAGATAACCATACGACAACAGCCTGCCAACCGTTCTAAAATGGCATCCAGCGACCATATATGCCAGTGAGGATTGGCTTTATCAGGCTCACTAGTATTCGGTATTGACGCCTTTGCAATCACATTACCCTGAGAGTCAACTGCAATAGCCCGCACATTGGTAGCCCCACAATCCAAAACTAAAACGATATCTTGAATCATATGCTCTCCTGTCTGGAATAGAGGCGGCACAATGCGTACCGCCAACAGCCCCTATTTCTTATAGAGAGGCCCATAGTTTTGACAGGCTCGGTAATCTGAACCTTCTGGCTCCATACCGTGCGCACTCCATGCAGAAGGACGATAAATGGCTTTCTCATCCACGTTATGCATACAAACTGGGATTCTGAACATAGAAGCTAATGTAATGAAATCAGCGCCAACATGACCAATAGAAAGCACTCCATGATTAGCTCCCCAATTCGCCATAACGGAGTACACATCCTTAAAGGCGCCTCTACCGGTTAAACGCGGAACAAACCAAGTTGTCGGCCAGGTTTCATTTGTCCGCTTATCCAGAATGTCATGAATATCTTTAGGCAATTCCGCACTCCAACCCTCAGCGATTTGTAGAACGGGGCCAAGACCTTTAATCATATTGACACGACTCAGGGTGAAAGGAACGCCGCCTTTGGTTAAGAATTTGGAGGAGAAGCCACCACCTCTGAAATATTCATGGAGCGCCGGACACCATTGCGTTGCAGCCAGACAAGCATCTACTTCCTCTGCGGTAATTTCCCAATGAGGCTTCATCGTAGGATGGCCTTGAGCGTCTTTTTGGCAGCAGGTCCCATCCAGTGTTGCAGAGCCTGAATTAATCAGATGAATCACCCCATTTTCAGCCTGCCCCGTGAGCTTTTTGCCCGTAACACGCTCGACAGATTCTGGAGACCAGAAAGTTCGAACATCAGCAAAAATCTGTGCTGTCCCTGTCAGCATATGGCCAAATAACATCGCAACGCCATTTAGACAGTCATTCTCAGTTGCAACCGTAAAGGGCTGACGAATGCCATTCCAGTCAAATGAACTATTTAAAATCGCTTCCGCGGTATCACCATTAGGATATTGATCTGTCCAATGACGTTGCCCCTGAAAACCCGCAGCAATCGCGTTGCAGCCGAGTGCTTCTTCGCCATACCCCTTTTCTTTCAGTTTTGGGTTTCCCTGCATCATGTCGCGAATGCAAATAGCCATGAGTAAACTTTCGCGAAGAACTTGACGACGACTTTCTGGTGAACGGTGATATTGTTTAGCATTCAGATCTTCACCATATTGGAAATAGTTATCTGCCCAAGATAAAGCAATCTCAAGTTCCTCTTCATCATATATTTGCTGATCAATACGACGGCGTAATTCTGTCATATCAACAGATTGGACTTTCATACCAAGCCAAGATTCAAAAAAATCATGATCAACAATTGAACCTGCAATGCCCATTGATGCACCGCCAATAGAAAGGTAAGTTTTTCCTTTCATACTAGCGACAGCTAATCCAGCACGAGCAAATCGTAGCAATTTTTCTTTGACATCATCAGGAATACGAATGTCATCAGCATCTTGAACTTCATGTCCGTATATAGAAAAAGCGGGGATACCTTTTTGCGAGTGGGCGGCTAAAGCTGCCGCAAGGTAGACGGCACCTGGACGTTCAGTCCCATTAAATCCCCAAATCGCTTTTGGTCTTGTTGGCTCCATATCTAATGTTTCACTGCCATAGCACCAACACGGTGTGACGGTAATTGTCAAACCAATATTTAACGCACTGAATTTTTCATCACAAGCCGCGGATTCAGCAAGACCAGCAATACATGTGTCCGCGATAACACATTCAACAGGGGTGCCACAAGCATGGTAAATATGTCCAGTCAATAAATTAGCGGTCGCTTTTGCCATATTCAGGGTTTGCTCTTCGAGTGATTCACGCACTCCCATACGACGGCCATCAATTACTGGGCGAATACCAATCTTGGGTAAGTTCATATTCTTTTTCATGCACTTTCCTCATATAAATAAAATTATTATTTGCTCTTTGAATTAAATGGATTACCGGGTAACGCATTCGCGCGGAATTTTGCGAAAACCAAGATCACAGCAAAACAGAATGCGGGCACGAGCTCAGCCGTTGGAATGTGGCCTACCGCGTCACTGACAAATCCCATAATAGGCGTCACTACGCCACCGCCAACAATCGTCATTACAATGAGTGAAGAACCATATTTGGTGTCCGGGCCTAATCCTTTAATCCCTAATGAAAAGATAGTCGGGTATTGAATAGACATAAACATGCTACAAATGGTCAATGCAATTAAGCCGATGTATCCCCCCACAAACGCGGAAATAATGCAAAGGATCATGGATATCAAGGCATAACAAGCTAATACTTTTTCTGGCGCAAATCGCTTAACTAACCAAGTACCCGTCGATCGACCAATAAAGAAAAACACCATTGTCGCGGTCAGATAATTGGCGGCATACCCCGGAGTCATACTTGGAATTTCATCAACAGCATAACGAATCAAGTAACTCCAGCAAGCTGTCTGCGCACCGACATAGCAAAATTGCGCTAACACTGCCCAGCGCCAATGCTTGACTTTAATCAGGCGACCTAAAGACTCAAAGAATGAGCTGCTATTATCATGCGTATCACTTTGTATCACTGGGAATTTAGTAAATAAAATTAAGAATGCAATCATTAAAACAGCGGCAGCGATAATCATATAAGGGGACTGTACCGCTAAAACGAGACTGTGATTATAGGTATCAAGTTGCTCAACAGTCATTTTATCAAGTGTTTCTTGGGATAAATGAGGGACATTAGATAAAATTAAACTTTGCCCAAAAATAACGGCGACAATTGCCCCAAACGAGTTAAAGGTTTGTGCCAGATTAATCCGAAAATGCCCCGTTTTTTCAGGCCCCAATACCGTGACAAAAGGGTTAGCCGCTGTTTCCAAACACCCTAACCCGGCAGCGATGATAAACAGTCCCACCAGGAATAGTGTATAACTCATCGCTTCTGCGGCAGGCCAAAAAAGAGCGGCACCAACAGCATAAAGTAATAATCCAGTCATTATCCCCGCTTTATAATTTAATTTATTCATTAATATTCCGACAGGAATAGGAATAATAAAATAACCAAAATAAAATGCCGATTGAATTAATCCCGCTTGAAAATTTGTTAAAACAAAAGCCTTTTGAAATTGAGGCAATAATATATCATTTAAATTATTTGCCACCGCCCATAAGAAAAATAGAGAACATAAAAGAGTAAAAGGGGCTAAATAACCTCTGTTTTTTTTATTATCCCGCGCTACACTTGATTGCATCGATATATTATCCATAGCACCCTCATCTATCGCAGTTGATACTGTAAGTCTTCCAGAATCCAGAATCCAGAATCCAGAATCCAGAATCCAGAATCCAGAATCCAGAATCCAGAATCCAGAATCCAGAATCCAGAATCCAGAATAACCCATATTTTTAGTCATCTATAAGATAATAAAATGATCCCAATCACACTTATTTATTCATGCCGATAAATTGTGAACCTAATCACTGAAATAAATCTATTATACATGCCCGTTTGTGTCTTTTTTATTTAATTCGGTCATAAAAATTACCGGATAATATTTTTTATAAAAAAACGGTCAATAAAACCAATAAATGACCGTTTGAGTTAGAAATGAAAAATACGGAATAAAAAAAACAAATATAGATATCTGTAAAACCCAAAAAGTGATAAAAACATTTGAGCTTAATCACAAAAATTAATTTAACTATTTATTTAAAAACAACAAAGTATTACAACAAAAATAAATAGCAAACTTCATTTATTTTTAATTGACTAGCATAAAAGCATACTTCTAATTTAAACAAGGTAAATAATCATGAAAAGAGATACATTATCTCGTGAAATTATTAATATATGCCTAGAAATGACCCGACTAGGATTAAATCAAGGCACTGCGGGTAATGTCAGTGTCCGTTATCACAATGGAATGTTAATTACGCCGACAGGAATTCCTTATGAACAATTGACTGAAACACATATTGTTTATGTAGATGAAAACGGTCAACCTGAGGATAATAAGCGCCCCTCGAGTGAATGGCGCTTTCATCAAGCGGTCTATCATGCCAGACCCGACGCCAACGCGGTTGTCCATAATCATGCAATTCATTGCACAGCGGTTTCTATTTTAAATAAATCAATCCCGGCCATTCATTACATGATTGCAGCGGCGGGAGGAGATTCAATTCCCTGTGTGCCTTACGCGACATTTGGCACCAAACAACTCTCTGACTATGTATTTAACGGTTTTAAAAACAGAAAAGCTATTCTATTACAGCATCATGGAATGATTGTTTGCGAGGTTAATCTACAAAAAGCACTATGGCTCGCGCATGAAGTTGAAGTGCTCGCTCATCTATATTTACAGACCCTGGCGATCCAAAATCCAGTTCCTATTCTGAGTCCAGAGGAAATAGCTATTGTGCTTGAGAAATTTAAGACATATGGCTTAAAAATTGAAAAAAATTGAAAAAATAGGACCATTTTGTCTGGCTGTCATTATGGCGCTAGCTTCCCCAGACTCAGCCAGGCCCAATGGAGAAGAAGGGCCTGTTCCAGTGCAAAGATCCGGGCATAGATCAAAAAAACACACATTTCCTACTATAAAACGGGTATAACAACTTTATTTATCCATAACCAACCATTAATTTTTATAGGTTGTGTTAGTCTGTTAAGTAATTTAAGTACTTTTTTCATCCGAAGACAGTTTACTGGTCTGCCACATTTTGCTTCCTGTTTAAGAAGATTTATACAGCAAATAGATATTTAGTTTCCACAAAAGGAGTATTTTTATGCTGAAAATTATTCAATCCCCATCCAAATATATTCAAGGACCTGATGCCCTGCTCCATATTGGTAAATACACAAAAACCATCGCCGACCACGTTTTGGTTATCATCGGTAACTCCGCGATGAAATTGGTGGGAGATGCCGTTCATAACAGCCTGGAACAGTATGAAATCACCCGCCATTTTGAAGTGTTTGGCGGTGAATGTAGTCGGAATGAGATTCAACGCCTGTCTGACATTCTTAAAAAACATGAATGCCAAGCCGTTATTGGTATCGGTGGCGGCAAAGTACAAGATACCGCAAAAGCGGTCGCTTACGAATCCAGATTACCTGTTCTGATTGCCCCCACTATCGCTTCCACTAATGCCCCGACCAGCGCGCTCTCTGTTATTTACAGCGATGATGGCAAATATGAAGACTATCAGTTTTTCCCAACAAACCCAGATATTGTCCTGGTCGATACCAGCATTATCGCTAAAGCCCCAACCCGCTTTCTGATTGCCGGAATTGGCGACGCGCTGGCGACTTACTTCGAAGCCCGGGTTTGTGGAGCCAGCCATAAACCGCGAATGACAGATGGCGGGATATCCCGTATCGCAATAGCTCTTTCCCATCTCTGTTACGAAACTTTGTTAGAAGAAGGCTATAAAGCAAAGCTGGCTGTTGAAGCCGGCGTCAGTACACCGGCGGTGGAAAGTGTTATCGAGGCAATTACTTACTTAAGTGGCTTGGGCTTTGAAAATACAGGTTTAGCCGCCGCTCATTCCATACACAATGGCTTTACCGTACTAGAAGAATGCCACCACATGTACCACGGTGAAAAGGTCGCCTTCGGGATATTAGTTCAACTAATACTGGAAAATAGCCCAAATGAAGAATTAGATACTTTCCTTGATTTCTGTGTACAGATGGGGCTGCCGGTTACTCTGGATCAACTTGGCGTGAAAGATGGTGAAAAACTGAAAGAAAAAGTGATGGCAGTAGCGAAAGCGAGTTGTGCCGAGGAAGAAACCATTCACAACCTGCCTTTTGAAGTGACGCCGGAAAAAGTGTACGCCGCTATTATGGCTGCTGACCGGATGGGACGCGACTGGCTGTATTAAGTTTAACAAGAGCGGGCAAATTGTCCGCTTTTATTCTTTTTCGAACCACTAAAGTTCGGAAATAAAAAAGGATAATTTTAGCTAATACAATGAGTATCCACCGAAAAAAATAATTTCTGTTAATACTGCTTATAGTGAAGTGAAGATCAATCAACTGAGTTGTTGAACAACGAGAAAACGCACTGTCCAAAATCAGTGCGTTAGGAAACAAATTTATCAAGTCTATTCAGGCCAAAAATTTTCATCCATTATTTGCTCAAACGTCCAAGGACAAGTTTCAGGAAATATATTTCGATTAATTAACGTTTCTTTTTCTGCCAATCGACGAGCGGCGATGTAAGCTTTTTCCAAGTGCTCATTCAACTTATTTTTCAAACTAGGAGATTCTTGCAAACAGTCAATTGCCTTATCACGCTGTTCCTCAATAATCAGTTCCCAACTCCGCCCTCTGCGATCTGCCTGATATCTCCATTTCAGTAAGTGTGCGAGTAAAATTTCCAGCCGGGATCGTAATTCTCTGCGCTCGCTTCGCCCCATAGCCTCAATTTCCTCAAGAAGATTTTCCGTATCCAACTGACTCAAATCACCGGAACGAAGCAAACCGGCCTGCTCCTGAGTCCAACCATAAAAATCGCTGTCATAACGTGTCGTCATGGTTCCTCCACTTGTGTATCAGCTATGCAACTGTACAAATTATGAGTCTGGCAGATTATTGGCATACCGTCAAAACAGTATGTTTATCATCAAAATCGATTAGCAACCTATTCAACATAAATTGAGAAGGCCCCTTCGTTTGGTAAGACCACATGAAGTAACAAATACGAATAAAAAGATGCATAAAAACTATGGTTTTTGTTTGATAAAGAACAAAAACGAACCAAAAACGCTCACCAACAATTAAATAAAGCTCGTTATTGTGACAGTAGTCACAATTTCATTGGTAAAGTACATTTTAAAAAGTTAACAAATCACTCAGAATTGTCGCTGGGACAGAACAACTTTAACAACTGAGGGTTGTTTCACAGATAGGTTGGGTTATTTCGACTATCATAATTTTCGTTATGGAAAATAACCACTTACAAAACCTTTCATTTTCCCATCCGGTGGCATTAGTCAACCGGCGAGCTATTTATATAACTAGAAATGCCATCGGAGGCAAAATATGTTAAGTATTTTCAAGCCGGCGCCTCATAAGCCCCGGCTGTCAACAGAACAGATAGATCCCGTCTATCGTCGCTTACGCTGGCAAATTTTTATGGGGATTTTCTTTGGCTACGCGGCTTATTATTTGGTAAGGAAAAATTTTGCTCTGGCAATGCCTTATCTGGTTGAGCAGGGTTTCTCCAAAGGTGAGCTCGGTTTCGCGCTATCAGGGATCTCTATCGCATACGGTTTCTCCAAATTCATCATGGGCTCCGTATCCGACCGTTCCAACCCACGATTCTTCTTACCCGCCGGTCTGCTCCTTGCGGCTATTGTGATGCTGTTTATGGGTTTCGTACCTTGGGCAACTTCCAGCATCACTACCATGTTCATACTGTTGTTCCTATGTGGCTGGTTCCAGGGTATGGGTTGGCCTCCTTGTGGTCGTACTATGGTGCACTGGTGGTCACAGAAAGAGCGTGGCGGTATCGTTTCTATCTGGAACTGCGCGCACAATGTTGGCGGAGGCTTACCACCATTGCTATTCCTGTTAGGTATGGCGTGGTTCAATGACTGGAAAGCCGCACTCTATATGCCAGCTTTCGCCGCTATTTTCGTTGCATTGATTGCGTTCGCGCTGATGCGTGACACACCACAATCCTGTGGCTTGCCACCAATCGAAGAGTATAAAAACGACTATCCATCTGACTATACAGAGAAAGATGAAAAAGAATTAACCGCTAAACAGATTTTCATGCAGTACGTGTTACCGAACAAACTGCTGTGGATGGTTGCTATGGCTAACGTATTTGTTTATCTGCTACGTTACGGCATTCTTGATTGGTCACCAACTTATCTACGTGAAGCCAAGCATTTCGCACTGGATAAATCTTCATGGGCTTATTTCCTGTACGAATATGCCGGTATCCCAGGCACGCTACTATGCGGTTGGATGTCAGACAAAATATTTAAAGGTAACCGTGGTGCAACCGGCGTGTTCTTTATGACACTGGTTACGATTGCAACTATCGTATTCTGGTTGAACCCACCAGGTAACCCAACGGTGGATATGGCTTGTATGCTGACTATTGGTTTCCTTATCTACGGCCCAGTTATGCTGACTGGTCTGCATGCCCTTGAGCTGGCTCCTAAGAAAGCCGCAGGTACCGCCGCCGGCTTCACTGGCTTATTTGGTTACTTAGGCGGCTCTGTTGCCGCAAGTGCTATCATCGGCTACACCGTTGACTTTTTCGGTTGGGACAGCGGCTTTATGGTAATGATTGGTGGTAGTATCTTGTCCGTTATTCTATTGCTAATCGTCACGATTACCGAAAAAAAACATAAACAAGAAATAGTCCAATAATATGGATAACCTCTGTCATTAAACTGTGATATATCGCTGATAATATTAATTGAGCCGCGTCATTATCTATATGTCGCGGTTTTTTTTCAGCCTCTAAAATAAGAAACTATGCCAATAAGCATGATTAACACAACCAAACACACAGTTTAATGAGATAAAGTTCACCTCATAACTAAAACGGAGAAACACACATGCAAACTCCAATCAAAACAATAATAACAGGTATTATTTTAGCCTCATCGATGTCAGGCATCACACAAGCGGCAGATAAGATTGTTATCGCCCATCGAGGCGCAAGTGGATATCTGCCTGAACACACTCTACCAGCCAAAGCGATGGCTTATGCCGAAGGTGCTGATTATCTGGAACAAGATCTGGTCATGACTAAAGATAATGAACTGGTAGTCTTACATGACCACTACCTTGATCGTGTCACTGACGTTGCCGATAAATTCCCTAACCGTGCTCGCCAAGATGGACGCTACTATGCCATCGACTTTACCTTATCTGAAATCAAGTCATTAAAATTCACGGAAGGCTTCGATATTAAAAATAATCAACAGGTACAGAACTTCGCCAACCGTTTCCCGATGTGGAAATCTGATTTCCGAATCCATACTTTTCAGGAAGAGATTGAGTTTGTTCAAGGATTAAATAAATCTACCGGCAAAAGCATCGGTATTTACCCAGAGATTAAAGCACCGTGGTTCCACCAACAAGAGGGTAAAGATATTTCCACTAAGGTGCTGACAGTGCTAAAAGAGTATGGTTACACCAAGAAAAGCGACAAAGTTTATCTGCAATGTTTTGATGTCAACGAACTTAAACGCATCAAAAACGAACTGCAACCCAAGTTAGGCATGGATCTGAAACTAGTTCAACTTATCGCCTACACCGACTGGAATGAAACTTATGAAAAACAATCAGACGGCCAATGGACAAATTACAGCTATGACTGGATGTTCAAACCAGGTGCTATGAAACAAGTGGCAAAATATGCTGATGGCATTGGCCCTGATTATCATATGATTGTGTCTGAGGATTCCACACTAACCAATATTAAGTTAACCGGTATGGCGAAAGAGGCTCACGCCAATAATATAGAAGTCCATCCATACACGATTCGGGTTGATCAACTGCCTAAATACGCCACCAATAGCGATCAACTTTTCGATATCATGTATAACCAAGCGGGCGTAGACGGTGTATTCACCGATTTTCCCGATTTAGGGGTGAAATTCTTGCAAAAACAGCATCAACATAAATAAGATGCAAACAAGGCGCCTTAATCAGCGCCTTGTTCCTGCCGCTTGATAATTACGCCTTAGTTATCGAAAAGGCCATAACATCACTGAGCTTTTCAGCCCGCAAAGCCAACATGACTAAACGATCGACTCCAAGCGCCACACCTGCACACTCAGGCATCCCTTGTTTCAGGGCGCCAATCAGATTTTCATCAATTGGTCGAACAGGTAAACCTAACTCTGCACGTTTACGGTTATCCTGTTCAAAACGCTGACGCTGCTCATGACTATCAGTTAGCTCACGGAAGCCATTTGCCAATTCAACGCCTTTAAAATAGACTTCAAAACGCTCTGCCACCCGATGATCTTCTTTGCTGATTTCCGCCAAAGAAGCCTGAGAAGCCGGAAAATGGTAGATAAAAGTTGGCTTTTCAGTACCAATATGCGGTTCAACACCAACAGCAAACAAAAGCTGTAATAAAGTATCCCGGTCTTCTTCTCTATCGGCAATATTACTCAGATCCAGTTTGGCCGCGACTTCACGCAATTTTTCTTTCTCTGCTGATAGCGGGTCAATATCCAGATAACGCAGGAAAGCTTGCTGATAAGAGAGTGATTCTGCATTTTCACAATCAAGGATCTGTTGGAGCAAATCATCAACTTCATTCATCAAACGATACATATCATAGTGAGGCCGATACCATTCCAACATGGTAAATTCAGGATTATGATAACGACCCGCCTCTTCATTACGGAAGCAACGACCAAGCTGATAAATAGGACCGCTTCCTGCTGCCAGCAGGCGCTTCATGTGATATTCCGGGCTTGTCATCATATAAAGAGCCATACCATCCGCAGCACCCGGACCAACAAACTCCGTCTGAAAAGCAAATAATTGAATATCAGTCACTGTAAACTGACCCATCGCAGGCGTTTCAACTTCCAATACCCCACGATCTGCGAAAAAGCGCCGTATTTCTGCTAAAATAGTCGCTCGTTTCAACAAGTTGGCGATAGGTGCGCTTGGCTGCCAGTTTGCTGTTTCGCTCATGTAAATGACTCCAAAATAAAACCAAACGTGCAGTCTACCTGCATCACACATATCAGACAAATTATTACCGTCTGATCATCCCGGAACAACTTAGTCTGTCTCGCATCAAGACTATCGCAGATGACTACTACCGGATATATTATTATCTATCTGCCCAAATATTACCGTCGGATAAAAATAAAATAGTGATAGCTTTTTTCCTGACAAAACAAAACCAATACCAGCCAAAATCACTATTTACTCTAACAGAGTTATCAATTTAAAATGGCAAAATCCGTCTATATTGGTTTTATCAGCCTTAATATAATGAATACCTTTCGTTTTAAGCCGAGTCAGATATTTTCCATTATCTGCCTTTAGTGCTATCAAATTATAGCCGACATCTTCTACAATAAACGTAGAATGAGCATCAATATTCAATTTTGAAGCCTCAATATAATTACCACCAGGCCGAACAACCCGACTCAAATAGAGCCCATTGTCTGCCCGAAGTGCCATTGTATAAGCATTAAATAGCGTCACTACATACCGGGAAGAAGCACCAATAGTATATCTTACAGCCTGAATATAATTAATACTTCCTATATTGAATCGACTCAGATAAAGGCCATTATCTGCCTGCAATGCGATAGTGTGCTCTGATAATGCCATCATAGCCTCCGTTTAAATATATACCCGTCATCTTTCAAGTTGCCTCTTTGTTGGCTGCACTCACTCACCCCAGTCACATAGTTACCTATGCTCCCGGGGATTCGCTCCCTTGCCGTCGCGATCCATCTTGAAATCTATAGGGTATAATTAATAACTTTATAGAATATCATTTAAACCTCACATTGACTCTCTATGCCCATAGAAATTAAATTCCCTTGTTGAATATATACTATTACCATTAAACAATAAAATATATCTTCTATTTATTATGGACGATATAGCCAGTTATTACTTGTAATTATTAAATAACCAGAAGAAATTGTCATATTTAAATTAAAATTAAGACATTATAAGGAAACTGAAAAATAATTTAAGATGATAATTATATAACTAGTAACATAAAGAATACATTATCAATAAAATTCTTATGAAATATAATTAACATTTCATCTATAATATTAATTAACCAATCCTATTATTTTACTATTAAAATAATAGTGGTCAGATAAAATTGACCACCATGATAAGATGCAGTAAAGATCAAAATTATCCAATTACAGATTTATAACTTTAAACTGGCAATATATATCCAAGTCGTATTTATCCGGTTTAATATAGTTAAAAATACCACCAGCATTGATCCGACTCAGATATTTTCCATTATCCGCACACAAAGCTACCACATTATCGTCGATATACTCTAAAGTAAAAGTAGAATAAATATCAATGTCTGATTTTGTCGCTACTATATAATCGCTACCAGCCAGAGAGATCCGACTTAAATAGAGACCATTGCTTGCACGAAGGGCTATCTTATTAGAGCTAAGTTGTGTTGCAGAATATTTGGTGTAAATGTCAATAATAGATTTATTAGCTTCAATAAAGTCAAACCCGCCTCCTCGATCAATTCGACTTAAATAGAACCCATTATCTGCTTGTAATGCAATAGGGCTACTTGATAATCCCATAACATTCTCCTATTTAAATATATTTAATTTATTTCATTCAACTATATTATTTATAACACATTAATTTAAACATCACATTTCACTACTCCTGTAAATATAAATTATTTTCAATGAATATATACAACAAATATGATTATTAAATACCAAAATATATTTTTGTATTATTTTGAATGATATAATCATTTAAGATTTAATTATAATATTCATTAAGCATAAATAGTTTTCACATTTAAATTATAAAACAATAAACTATAAACAAAATAAAAAGTTATTTGAAATCATTAATTGCAACATTATAAATAACTTTAAAACCCATTATTATCTAATTATCTTAAAATAAGTAATAAGTTTTTATCTGACATATTAAATAGCTGATATTATTAGTGCAAAAAATAAGACAAAATAATAGTGGCCAGTTTTACCTGGCCACCATAAAAAACTCAAGTAAAGATCATTATTTATGCAA
The DNA here is from genome assembly GCF_001684335.1 of Photorhabdus namnaonensis. GTDB lineage: Bacteria > Pseudomonadota > Gammaproteobacteria > Enterobacterales > Enterobacteriaceae > Photorhabdus > Photorhabdus namnaonensis. Next base: position 179,315 of record NZ_LOIC01000083.1, on the reverse strand, counting down.
TTAGCGTGGTAACTTTAAAGTGGCAATACACATCTAAATTAACTTTATCCGGCTTAATGTAATCAACACCATTCTGAGTGATTCGACTTAAATACTTTCCGTTATCTGCACGTAGAGCTATCACATTACATCCGACATCCTCTACTGTAAACGTAGAATAAACATCAATACTTGATTTCTCAGCTTCAATATAATCACCACCAACTCGACTAATCCGGCTCAAATAACGATTATTATCAGCAAGAAGCGCTATCGTATTGGTACTAAGCTGTATTAATTTATATCTTGAGTATATATCAATGGCAGATTTAACAGCTTCAATATACTGAACCCCCGCCTGATCTACTCGACTCAGGTAGAGATTATTATCTGCTTGCAATGCAATAGTGATATTTGGTAATCCCATAATATTCTCCTATTTAAATACATTTTTATTTCTTAAATTAATTAAGTAAAATGACTTTAATCATGAAAAACTATTTAAATATTACTTATCCCTTTACCTGTAAAAACAAAACTCCTTTACTAAATAATAGGTCATTAAAATAAAATATCAAATTATATTTCCACATCTATTTTCAATAACATGGTTATTTTACTTTCAATTATAACATCCATAAAACAAACAGAAGTCATTTTTATATTTAATTTAAATAATAATTATAGAAAATAAAAATAACTTAAGATTATTAATTATAATATCATCAGAAGAAATAAATTATCTGAATCTCACTGAATATTTACACAATTTCTAATACTGACAAAAATATCAGATAAGTTAAATTCACACTACACAGACTGTGTGCTCAGCCCCACCATAACACTCCATTATTTTCCTCAAAAGGCACTCTCATTACCAGATCGTGATGAACGGAAGAAAAAAATAACTTATTCCTGTCTCAGATCATATTTTTGTAACTAAATCTGACAATAATACCCTTTCATATCAAATTTATCTCACTTGGAAATCGCTATACTTAATCCAATACAAATAGTAATAAATAGCTGTCCTTAATCGTTAAAGCACAGGATTTTACCTAAAAAATCTTGCTATATAAGAAACAATAACAACAATATTTAGGAAAGTTACGACGATTTTGCTTACTAATTAATTTCACTTAAACAATGGAGAAGCACAGTGCAAATCTTTAATGCCGATCTCGCTATTATCGGAGCCGGAGGAGCGGGTCTACGTGCCGCAATTGCCGCCGCTGAAGTTAATCCTCAAATGAAGATTGCTCTGATCTCAAAAGTTTACCCAATGCGTAGCCACACTGTGGCAGCGGAAGGTGGATCAGCGGCAGTCACCCAAGCGCACGACTCCTATGACTTCCATTTCAACGACACGGTATCCGGCGGTGACTGGTTATGTGAGCAAGATGTTGTTGAATATTTCGTCGAACACTGCCCAACAGAAATGATCCAGCTAGAGCAGTGGGGCTGTCCGTGGAGTCGTAAAGAAGATGGTTCCGTCAACGTGCGCCGTTTTGGTGGTATGAAAATAGAGCGTACTTGGTTCGCTGCCGATAAAACTGGCTTCCACATGCTGCATACGCTATTCCAGACTTCTCTTAAGTACCCTCAAATCCAGCGCTTCGATGAACATTTCGTCCTCGATATTCTGGTGGACGAAGGGCAAGCATGCGGTCTGGTTGCACTAAATATGATGGAAGGCGCTAAAATTCAGATAAGAGCCAATGCCGTCATTATGGCAACCGGCGGTGCAGGCCGTGTATACCGTTACAATACCAACGGTGGTATCGTGACCGGTGATGGTATGGGCATGGCATTCCGTCATGGCGTACCACTGCGTGATATGGAATTTGTTCAGTATCATCCAACCGGTCTGCCAGGTTCCGGTATCCTAATGACAGAAGGTTGTCGTGGTGAAGGCGGAATTCTAGTCAACAAAGATGGTTACCGCTATTTACAAGATTATGGCCTTGGCCCTGAAACTCCATTAGGCAAACCTGAAAACAAATATATGGAACTAGGTCCCCGCGACAAAGTTTCTCAAGCTTTTTGGCATGAATGGCGCGCCGGTCGTACTATTTCAACTCCGCGTGGCGATGTGGTTTATCTCGATCTACGCCATTTAGGAGAGAAAAAATTACTTGAACGCCTCCCCTTCATCTGTGAACTGGCAAAAGCGTATGTTGGCGTTGATCCCGTTAAAAAGCCCATTCCGGTCCGACCTACGGCACATTACACTATGGGCGGTATTGAAACTGACCAGAAATGTGAAACCCGCATTAAAGGACTGTTCGCCGTTGGTGAATGTTCTTCTGTCGGCCTGCATGGTGCAAACCGCCTTGGTTCCAATTCTCTCGCTGAATTGGTGGTCTTTGGCCGTCTGGCGGGTGAAGAAGCGGTTAAACATGTTCAGCAAACCAAACCCATTAATAACCGCTTATTGGATGCCCAGACACGTGATGTCTCAGCACGTTTGAACAACTTACTAAAACAGGAAGGAACGGAAAGTTGGTCGAAGATCCGTGATGAAATGGGGATCTCGATGGAAGAAGGCTGCGGTATCTATCGCACCCCTGAACTGATGCTAAAAACGGCTGATAAGATTGCTGAACTAAAAGACCGCTTCAAACGAGTGAAAATCACCGATAACACCAATGTGTTCAACACGGATCTACTGTACACCATTGAGCTTGGCTTTGGCTTGGATGTGGCTGAATGTATGATTCACTCTGCGATAAACCGTAAAGAGTCCCGTGGCGCCCATCAACGTCTGGATGAAGGTTGTACCGAACGTGATGATGAATACTTCCTAAAACATACGCTCGCTTTCTATAACTCTGGAAGTATCCCTCATCTAGAATACAGCGATGTGAAAATCACCAAATCCATACCCGCAAAACGTGTATATGGCGGTGAAGCCGCAGCACAAGAGAAAAAATATAAGGAGCAGGAGAATGGTTGATATGAACACCCTGAGAGTGGAGGTCATGCGCTATAATCCAGAAAGTGACCATAAACCCCATTTTATAACCTATGAAATTCCTTATGATGAGCAGACTTCTCTACTTGATGCCCTAGGTTACATTAAAGACAATCTCGCTCCCGATCTCTCTTACCGCTGGTCTTGCCGTATGGCTATCTGTGGCTCTTGCGGCATGATGGTTAACCGCGTGCCGAAGTTAGCCTGTAAAACCTTCCTGCGTGATTATCCTCAAGGAATGAGAGTTGAAGCGCTGGCTAACTTCCCTATTGAACGTGACCTGGTAGTGGATATGACCCACTTTATTGAAAGTCTGGAAGCGATCAAACCATACATCATCGGGAATGACCGCAAACCTTTTGAAGGCCCAAATATTCAAACTCCAGCACAGATGGCGAAATATCATCAATTTTCCGGCTGTATCAACTGTGGCTTATGTTATGCCGCTTGCCCTCAGTTTGGTCTGAACCCTGAATTTATCGGCCCGGCTGCAATCACGCTGGCTCACCGTTATAACCTCGACAACCGCGACCACGGTAAGAAGAAGCGTATGCCCCAACTTAACAGCCAGAATGGGGTATGGAGCTGTACATTCGTTGGTTACTGTTCTGAGGTCTGTCCGAAACATGTCGATCCAGCCGCGGCTATCCAACAAGGCAAGATCGAAAGCGCGAAAGATTTCATGATCGCCATGCTAAAACCACGATAAGGGGGAGGAAGAGAGTAATGACAACTAAACGTAAACCTTATATCCGCAGCATGGCTCCCAACTGGTGGCGGAAACTGGGCTTTTACCGCTTCTATATTCTGCGTGAAAGTACCGCCGTTACGACTATGTGGTTCAGTATCTTATTGATATACGGTCTATTTGCTTTAAAAGGCGGCGCACAAAGCTGGGATGAATTTATCACGTTCCTGAAAAACCCCGTCATCCTGCTGATTAATATCATCACTCTGCTAGGTGCTCTGCTGCATACTAAAACCTGGTTTGAGCTAGCGCCGAAGGCAGCTAACGTAGTAATAAAAGGCGAAAAAATGGGATCTGGGCCAGTAATCAAACTACTATGGACCGTCACTATTATCGTCACCATGATTATATTAGGTATAGCCTTACTTTAATCTCAAGGAGGATCTAATGAATCAAATACCTAAACGTTCCGATGAACCGATTTTTTGGGGATTATTTGGCGCCGGTGGTATGTGGGGCGCAATTGTGGCGCCTGCCATTATTTTATTGGTAGCAATCCTTTTACCATTGGGAGTAGCACCGGAAGCGTTAAGCTACACACGAATTCTAACCTTCTGTCAGAGCTTTATTGGTCGTGCGTTCCTATTACTGATGATTATTCTACCGCTATGGTGCGGTTCACACCGTATCCACCACGGTATGCATGACCTGAAAATTCATATCCCTGCAAGTAAATGGATTTTCTACGGCCTGGCCGCGATTCTGAGTGTTGTCGCGATAATCGGGGTTTTTACTCTGTAGTTGAACTATTCTGAATATTGTGCTTTCCGCAGGTTCATTTATTCTCCTTTCGATAATGAACTACTACAAAAAGTCGGTATTTCTTGATAAAGAATATCCCATATAGAAGCTGCACTGCCAAAATGTAAAATCTTTGGAGTGCAGTTCAATATTAACTGGACAATTTCAAACCGATAATACCGGCGATAATCAGAACAAAACTTAGAATCCGGGCAAAACTTGCAGATTCACCGAACACTATAATGCCAAAAATGGCAGTACCCACTGCCCCTATTCCAGTCCACACCGCATAAGCTGTACCTATCGGTAAGCCTTTCATCGCATAAGCAAGCAACCCCATACTGAGCGCCACAGCACCGGCTGTAATAAGGCTCGGTATCAACCGGGTGAAACCATGAGTATATTTCAGGCCAACCGCCCAGACGACTTCGAATAAACCAGCAATAGCAAGAACAAACCAGGACATATCAACGCCCCATATATAGTTGTGGAGTCGTCCCCAGAAAACGGCAGTATATCCAGGTCGTCCCGGATAACCATTAGAAACAGAGATGAATTATAGTCGTGTAAAATTGCAGTATCAATAACACAATATCGTGAGCTTAAAAGATAAAATAGCCATGCCCGGTATTATCACCAATAAAGAAAAACCACAGTCTGCTTCCAGAACTGCGGCTTTTATCGAATACAGTCGGGGTAATTATTTTACGCGAGAAACGTATTCACCAGAACGGGTATCCACTTTAATCACTTCACCAATTTGAACGAACAGAGGTACTTTAACTACCGCACCAGTGCTCAAAGTTGCTGGTTTACCACCCGTACCTGCGGTATCGCCTTTCAGACCTGGATCAGTATCAGTAATTTCTAATTCAACAAAGTTTGGTGGAGTCACAGAGATAGGCTGACCATTCCACAACGTCAAGATACACTCAGCTTGTTCTACTAACCATTTCGCATTATCGCCAACCGCTTTTTCATCAGCAGCTAATTGCTCGAAGGTTTCGTTATTCATAAAGTGCCAAAACTCACCATCGTTATACAGGTAAGCCAGGTTCATATCCATCACGTCGGCAGATTCTACAGAATCAGTAGATTTGAAAGTCTTTTCCAGCAGTTTACCGGAAATCAGCTTACGAATACGAACACGGGCAAACGCCTGACCTTTACCCGGCTTCACGAATTCACTTTCAAGAATAGCGCACGGCTCGCCATCTAACATGATTTTAAGACCTGAACGGAATTCATTGGTACTATAAGTAGCCATGGAGATCCTCTTTCTAAACAAAATGGCTTAGCCAAAAAATGGCGCACATTATAACCCCAAAGATCATCATCAGAGAAGACTGGCTGAAACAACTTACAGATGTTATTACCGACCCTGATGAATTATTACAATTATTATCTTTAGATGAACACCCGACATTGAGTAAGGGGAACGAAGCACGTCGCCTGTTTCCACTACGGGTGCCTAGAGCTTTTGTTGCACGTATGCAAGTAAACGATCCTAATGATCCGCTGTTGCTTCAGGTCATAACGACACCAGAAGAATTCACGCTTACACCTGGTTTTTCTACTGATCCTCTGGATGAACAACGTAGTGCTGTCCCCGGTCTATTACATAAATACCGTAATCGTGCATTATTGCTGGTTAAAGGAGGATGTGCGGTTAACTGCCGTTATTGTTTCCGCCGTCATTTCCCATACGAAGATAACAAAGGTAATAAACGCAATTGGCAGCAAGCGTTAGATTATATCCAGCAACATCCTGAACTTGATGAGATTATCTTCTCTGGCGGCGATCCTTTGATGGCAAAAGATCACGAACTTGATTGGTTAATCAGTAATCTAGAAAAAATTTCCCATATCAAACGACTGCGTATTCACACTCGTCTGCCTGTAGTTATTCCTGCCCGGATCACAACAACGCTTTGTGATCGGCTGGCGCAATCAAGATTACAGGTACTCATGGTGACACATATCAATCACGCTAATGAGATCGACCAATCCTTACGGAACAGTATGATGTTGCTGAAACAAGCAGGTATCACGTTACTAAATCAAAGTGTGCTGTTACGCGGTGTCAATAATCATTCTGATATTCTGGCTGATCTGAGCAATGCTCTGTTTGATGCAGGCATTCTGCCTTATTACATTCACGTGCTGGATAAAGTACAAGGCGCCGCCCACTTTATGGTCAATGATGAAGAAGCCAAGGAGCTTATTCGGGAATTACTGACAAAAATTTCAGGTTACTTAGTACCACGTCTGGCAAGGGAAATCGGCGGAGAACCGAGTAAAACACCTCTTGATTTGGGATTAAGGCAAAATTAACAAAAAATTCATGCCCGGATACTTTTCAGCCGGGCATATCATTCAAATTCTGAATGCCATTACTGGCATTTATAGACCTGACCAATTATTTTACTATCCAGTGGAGCAAAGCTCGATAACAGACTTTCACTCGGACTGGTAACTCCATAAATCACATTTCCCCCCATGACTGCGGCTTTATTGCGTAAATCATTAACTGCCCCACGCATTGAGCTGCTTTCATTACTTACACCAGTCATCCAATTGCTTTGTGTACCTGTCACTTCACCTAATAACTGACACTCGCTATCAGGCTTAATGTCAACAAAAAGAACCTGTGAACCTCCAGAAGTTAATTGGTTGGTGGTCGTACACCCTGCCAGCAGTAGCAACACTGAAGCGCTGAGCAAAACTTTAATTCGCATGTTTTTCCTCACTCATTGTTGTAAATTCGACAATTAATCATCAATATACCTTGTTATGCACCATTATCGCAAAAAATAATTTAATAAAGGTATCCTTAAGGTAAAATGTTTAGGCTAAAAATCTTTTATGCCAAGATGAATTCAGTAAAAAAATAGGGAAAATAACCGAATAAATAATACGAATAAGCTCAATAAGTTACTTTTCCCATAAAAAGGTAACTCATTAATTATCCCATTAGTTATCTCCCCAAAAAATATTTTATCTATTATATTAATGACCTGATAGGACATTCACAATACTACAAGTACTAAAACTAATATGGATTATAAATTTTCCTCCATCTCTCTTAATTTAAAGAATCAATCTGCAATATTAAAAGTATAATATAAATATTTAACCAATTCGTTAACTCCTAAGAGCGTCTTGAATAAACTTATAATAATCAGATATATAAATAATGTTTCATAATTCTGCTACACATGACCTTCTCCAACCCATTGTTATACATAGAATTATGGGTAGTATAAGATGTAGCGCTATTTTAGAATCTTATTTATTTCCTGTTAGTATATTTGTGCTTGTTTTCTATCTGATAAATTCAATTCACATGTTGCGAATGATATTAAACTTAAATCATCTCGTTAAAAACACCATTATAATATCTATCAGCAGTTTTAAATTGGTAATATCTCACAACAATCTTTTATTAAGTAATTATCTGACATTATATTTGACAAAAATTACACTTATTAAGATGATTTAGAAATTATACTCATCTTAATTTTATGTGGATTTTATTATATATAAATAACTATTCCTTTCTAACACTGACTCAATTTGAATACAGATATTCCATTGATACCACGATAACACTCAATCAAATATTTTCGTGGTCCCAATTTTATGGTTATTACCATCCATCACCAATATGGATGTGCTCTGCTAGATAGTCGAGAAATACCCGTACTCGTGATGGAGGTTGCCTTCCTGTGCCGACAAAAACAGCATATATTTCTTCCTTATCGCCAGGATTATAGTTCTCAAGTACAGGTAGCAACAAACCAGCCTGAATATCAGCATTCACATGGAAACGAGCCAGTCGTGCTAAGCCAAGTCCTGCTATTGCAGCTTTACGCATGGTTTCTCCATCACCAAGTAACAAGTTCCCTGAAGGCAATTGTTGTCCCCACTCTTCCGAACCGATGAAAGGCCACGCTTTCACATGGCGGGTGAAACCAAAACCAAGTCGATTGTAGCGACCCAGATCGCTAGGCATAGCAGGCATCCCTACTCTTTCAAGGTATGAAGGAGATCCTACCACAACCATGCGACTTGACCCCAACCGGCGCAGCATGAGACATGAGTCGTCCAGAGGAGGGCCGGTACGAATTGCCACATCGCTACGATCATCAAGTAAATCCACTATCAAGTCACATAACGAGATGTCGAGCGTGATCTCCGGGTAGCATTGCAGGAAGTCCGGTAATAAAGGCATCAAGCAATGTTTTCCAAAAGCAACATGACAATTCACACGTATCCGTCCACGCGGCACCGTTCCCTGATTTGCTTCTTGCTCTGCGGCTACGATGTCCTCCAAAATCCTGACACTACGCTCATAGAAAACAGAACCCTCAGCCGTTAATTGAAGTTTACGTGTTGTTCTATTCAACAGCCGTACACCAAGTCGCATCTCCAGTCGATTAATAAGCTTACTGACTGCTGATGGCGTCATGTCGAGCTTGCGAGCAGCGGCAGAGAGACTCTCCGATTCAATTACCTGAACGAATACAGCCATTTCTGTGGATCGATTAAATTTGTGCATAGATATTTGAATTATTTTCCAAAGTCCTATGAATAAGTGAATTTTAGTCTAATAAGCTCATTTTTTCTAAACTTAAGAAAATATTTTTTTCCTTAAGAATTTTCCCTATGCCAAATCATCTTTATTACTTAATACCTTGAACCGCTTTTTAAGCTAATGAAGAGGACAATCACTTTGTAAAGCCGCAGTTTCACATGGTGCAGGA
>NZ_LOIC01000083.1:164765-170065 GCF_001684335.1 Photorhabdus namnaonensis | reverse complement strand
GAAGGAGAAGGAGAAGGAGAAGGAGAAGGAGAAGGAGAAGGAGAAGGAGAAGGAGAAGGAGAAGGAGAAGGAGAAGGAGAAGGAGAAGAGAACGTTATAGCAAGAGCAACATCATTGGGAGCAACATCACTTCAACGTACATTTTTCATAAATATTACGGAAATACAGGCTTTCATCCCTATCTGAAATCAGACCCGGAGACCGATATCCAAGCTTGAACCTCAGCCCGAATATCGGATTTTTTTAAATGCTATTTTAGCGGGGTGGAAATATTCACCACGATATTAATCGGTGACCACAATGGACGTAACCCGCTCGGCTAGCGACCTACGCGGCTATTACATCATACCGCCCATACCGCCCATGCCACCCATACCGCCTGCTGCACCTAAATCAGCTTTATCATCTTTAGGCAGATCAGTGATCATACATTCAGTGGTGATCATCAGACCAGCGATAGATGCTGCAAATTGTAGTGCAGAACGGGTCACTTTGGTTGGATCCAGAATACCCATTGCGATCATATCGCCATACTGTTCAGTCGTTGCGTTATAACCGTAGTTACCTTCACCTGCTTTCACGCTGTTGGCGATAACAGATGGCTCTTCACCTGAGTTGTCAACGATCTGACGTAGAGGAGCTTCCATCGCGCGCATTGCAACACGGATACCTACGTTTTGATCTTCGTTATCACCTTTCAGACCAGCAATAGCAGCCGCAACACGAACCAGTGCAACACCACCACCAGCTACCACGCCTTCTTCTACTGCTGCGCGAGTTGCATGCAGAGCATCGTCAACGCGAGCGCGTTTTTCTTTCATCTCAACTTCTGTCGCAGCACCAACTTTAATAACCGCAACACCGCCAGCCAGTTTAGCTACACGCTCTTGCAGTTTTTCACGGTCATAATCAGAAGTAGACTCTTTGATCTGCTGATTGATCTGAGAAACACGGCCTGCAATTGCAACTTCTTCACCAACGCCATCAATAATGGTGGTGGTATCTTTGTTGATAACGATACGTTTCGCCTGACCCAAATCTTCCAGAGTTGCTTTTTCCAACTCCAGACCAATCTCTTCAGAAATAACATTACCGTTAGTCAAGACAGCGATATCTTGCAGCATAGCTTTACGGCGGTCACCGAAGCCAGGCGCTTTAACCGCAGCAACTTTAACGATGCCACGCATGGTGTTAACAACCAGAGTAGCCAGTGCTTCACCTTCAACATCTTCCGCAATAATCAGCAAAGGCTTGCTTGCTTTAGCTACACCTTCCAGAACTGGCAACAGTTCACGGATGTTGGAGATTTTTTTATCTACCAGAAGAATATATGGGTTTTCTAATTCAACAGAACCGTTTTCTGGTTTGTTGATGAAATAAGGAGAGAGGTAACCACGGTCGAACTGCATACCTTCAACGACATCCAGCTCGTCTTCCAGGCCAGTACCTTCTTCAACGGTGATTACACCTTCTTTACCGACTTTATCCATCGCTTCTGCGATCAATTTACCCACAGTTTCGTCGGAATTCGCGGAGATAGTGCCTACCTGAGCAATAGAGGTGGAATCTGAGCAAGGTACGGACAGCTTTTTCAATTCTGCCACGGCTGCAACCACGGCTTTGTCAATACCGCGTTTCAGATCCATTGGGTTCATACCAGCGGCTACGGCCTTCAGACCTTCAGTAACAATAGACTGAGCCAATACAGTTGCAGTCGTTGTACCGTCGCCCGCAGCATCATTCGCTTTAGAGGCGACTTCTTTCACCATCTGAGCACCCATGTTTTCGAACTTGTCTTCTAGTTCAATTTCACGAGCTACGGAAACGCCGTCTTTAGTGATTGCAGGAGCGCCGAAAGATTTATCCAGCACAACGTTACGACCTTTAGGACCCAGGGTTACTTTTACTGCATCAGCAAGAATATTCACACCACGTAGCATCTTAACGCGAGCGTCGCTACCAAATTTTACGTCTTTAGCTGCCATTGTTTCTTTCCTTTAAATTCGTTCAGTTAAGAAGATCTAAGCGCAACAATTACGCTTCAACAATTGCCAGAATGTCGCTTTCAGACATGATCAACACTTCTTCGTTGTCGATCTTCTCTGACTTAACACCGTAACCATCGTTAAAAATAACGATATCTCCAACTTTCACACACAGTGCTTTTACATCACCGTTTTCAAGGATGCGGCCATTGCCCACAGCCAGAACTTCGCCACGAGTGGATTTACCCGCGGCAGTGCCAGTCAGCACAATACCGCCAGCAGATTTTGATTCAACTTCTTTACGCTTGACGATTACACGATCATGCAATGGACGAATATTCATTGATAGCTCTCCTATAAGAAAGTCCATATCAGGTAAGAGGATTGATACCAGTATGTTTTCATTAAACTAGTATCATAATAAATTAAATGGGGACTTATTTATGATACTTCAAGGGCAGGCAAAAAAATATTTTACTTTTTTCTTGCCCACAGAAAAAAAACGATGATTAAACTAAACATTCAGAAAATTACCGCTTATCAATGAGGCTTATGCTCGTCATCATCGGGTTTACTATCCTTCAATGTACGGGAGGGGTCATCCTGCTTACGCTCGTATTCACCCTCGAAAGTATTACTATCTCGTCTAAACCCACCGCTATTATGAGGACGATAGAAATTGATATGTGGCATCAGTTTCATCACTAATGTTTTTTGAACCGCTGGCAGTAACAACAGCAATCCAAGGAAATCCGTAAAAAAGCCGGGAAGGACTAACAGGAAACCCGCCAGTAAAAGAGAAACGCTTTTTATCATTTCTGCTGCCGGGCTCTCGCCATTAACCAGCTTCTGCTGAATCTGGAGAAAATTCTTTATGCCCTGACTACGTACTAAAGAGATACCGACACAAGAAGTAAACAACACCAGTAACAGAGTTAACAGCACACCTAGTTCAGAGGCGACACGCACAAATAAGGCTGACTCGATGTAGACAAGCAAAAATATCAGGATAAATGGCAACCAACGCACTTGGTGCTCCTTCAATTGATTTGGATGAACGGGTTGTATCCTGAATAAATCATATCAACAAAATCCAAGGGACAACCAAATTAATATTTTTTAGTTTATTAAAGATATAATTGGGGTCACAGTTATCGTTTTCAATCCTCTGAAAATTTTGCTAATCAGACACTCAATTGTGATAAATATCACATATATCAAATCAGACTAAACAAATACCACTATAAAGTGATCCAGATTCAATGCATTTATTGCTAACCAGCATATGATCACGCCGGCAATCCGGTGATAAAAAGTTCATATCATAACTATTGCTGTTGGCAACATAATGATTTAATGAACGCATAATTAGACAGTAAAAACGTCATCTAATAAGAAGGTTCTCATGTCAAACAACATTCGTATCGAAGAAGACCTGTTAGGTAAACGAGAAGTCCCTGCTGAAGCCTATTATGGTATTCACACCTTACGTGCGATTGAAAACTTCCATATCAGTAACAACACCATTAATGATGTACCCGAATTTATCCGTGGCATGGTGATGGTAAAAAAAGCCGCAGCCTTAGCTAACAAAGAACTGCAAACTATTCCTAAAAAGATTGCAGACATCATCATCAAAGCATGTGACGAAGTGCTCCATACCGGCAAATGCATGGATCAGTTTCCGGTCGATGTGTTTCAGGGCGGCGCCGGTACTTCACTCAACATGAATACCAATGAGGTTCTGGCAAACATTGGTCTGGAACTGCTAGGCCATAAAAAAGGCGAATATGAGTACCTGAATCCCAATGACCATTTGAATAAAAGTCAATCAACTAACGACGCCTATCCAACCGGTTTCCGTATCGCAGTTTATAACTCCATCCTGAAACTGATCGAGTCTATTGAACTGTTAATTAAGGGCTTCGATAAAAAAGCCAGAGAATTCAGCGACATCCTAAAAATGGGTCGTACCCAGTTACAGGATGCTGTTCCTATGACACTGGGGCAGGAATTCAACGCATTCTCTATCCTACTGAAAGAAGAAGTTAAAAACCTAAACCGAACCTCTGAATTACTGCTGGAAGTTAACCTTGGCGCTACTGCTATCGGCACCCGCTTGAATACAGCGCCAGGTTATCAGAAATTGGCGGTTGAAAAATTGGCTGAAGTTTCAGGTCTACCTTGCATACCAGCCGAAGATCTGATTGAAGCAACCTCTGACTGTGGGGCTTATGTTATGGTCCACGGTGCTCTGAAGCGCCTGGCTGTCAAACTGTCTAAAATCTGCAATGACCTGCGTTTGCTCTCTTCAGGCCCTCGTGCTGGCCTGAATGAAATCAACCTACCAGAATTACAGGCAGGCTCTTCTATTATGCCGGCAAAAGTGAACCCGGTTATTCCAGAAGTTGTGAATCAGGTTTGCTTCAAAGTTATTGGTAACGATATTTGTGTTACTATGGCATCCGAAGCAGGCCAGTTACAGCTCAATGTAATGGAACCTGCTATTGGTCAAGCTATGTTTGAATCTATCTCCCTGCTAAGCAACGCTTGCTGCAACCTGGTAGAAAAATGCGTTAATGGCATCACGGCTAACAAGGAAGTTTGCGAAAACTTCGTATTCAACTCGATCGGTATTGTCACCTATCTGAACCCATTCATCGGTCACCACAATGGTGATATCGTTGGTAAGATTTGTGCCGAAACGGGTAAGAGTGTTCGTGAAGTCGTGCTGGAACGAGGCTTACTGACCGAATCTCAATTGGATGACATTTTCTCTGTAGAGAACTTAAAATGCCCATCTTATAAGGCAAAACGTTTTGACGATTAAGTTGTTGAATATAATAAAAAATAGCTCTTAGCAATAAGGCACGCGACTCCAACTGGATAGCGTGCCTTTTTACTTCCCTACATGCACAAAGTATTAACCTAAAATTTTCAAATTTTTAATTATTTCAAGGAGTCACTATTATGTTAGCCGTAGAATTGATTATTGTTCTGCTGGCCATCTTCCTGGGTGCAAGATTAGGGGGAATTGGCATTGGATTCGCCGGTGGTCTTGGCGTTCTCGTGCTGGCTGTAATTGGCGTTAAACCAGGGCATATCCCATTTGATGTTATTTCTATCATTATGGCGGTTATCGCCGCTATCTCTGCAATGCAGGTTGCCGGTGGTCTGGACTATCTGGTTCAGCAAACGGAAAAACTGCTGCGTAAAAATCCAAAATACATCACGATACTCGCACCTATCGTTACCTATTTCCTGACACTGTTCGCAGGTACTGGTAACATCTCTCTGTCAGCACTGCCTGTTATT
>NZ_LOIC01000083.1:105325-164738 GCF_001684335.1 Photorhabdus namnaonensis | reverse complement strand
CCACTTTCGACGGCGGTTGTGGCGGCCCAAATTGGCATCACCGCCTCACCCATTTCCGCGGCGGTCGTTTATATGTCTTCTCTGATGGAAGGCCACGGCGTCAGCTATATCCATCTGTTAATGGTGCTATTACCATCCACTTTCGCCGCTATCGTTCTGATGTCTTTCATCATCTCCTGGGCGTTCAATTCCAAGCTGTCTGATGATCCCGTTTACTTAAAGCGTCTGGAAGACAATCTGGTAACTCTACGTGGCAGCAAACAAATCGAAGTTAAACCAAAAGCTAAAGCTTCCGTTCTGTTATTCCTGTCAGGTGTTATCAGTGTTGTTATTTATGCTATCGTCAATAGCCCAAGCATCGGCCTGATTGAAGAGCCTCTGATGAACACCACTCACGCCATTCTGATCATTATGTTGAGTGTCGCAACTATCACGACGATGTTCTGTTCAGTTGATACTGACGCTATTCTGAACTCCAGTACCTTTAAAGCGGGTATGAGCGCATGTATCTGTATTCTAGGTGTTGCATGGCTAGGAGACACTTTTGTACAGGCGAACATGGATTGGATTAAAGACACTGCCGGAGACTTAATCCACTCTCAACCTTGGTTGCTAGCGATTATTTTCTTCTTCTGTTCCGCCTTACTCTATTCTCAGGCGGCAACCGCAAAAGCATTGATGCCGATGGCTTTAGCTCTGAACGTCACACCATTGACAGCTATCGCTTCTTTCTCCGCAGTTTCTGGGTTGTTTATTCTTCCTACCTATCCAACCTTGGTTGCCGCGGTTCAGATGGATGACACCGGCACTACCCGTATCGGCCGTTTTGTATTTAATCATCCATTCTTTATCCCTGGCACCATAGGGGTTGCTCTAGCTGTGGCCTTCGGTTTCCTATTTGGCAGTATGATCCTCTAATTCCGGCTGCCAATAACCACTTAATCCAGGGGCGTATACCGCCCCTGACTCCCCTCTCCCAACGATCTATTTTCTCTGAAAACCTTCGATGACTGTTCTAATCTTAACCAGAGCACTTTCTGGTCTGACAGCCTTAGGTTATAGTGCTGAATCTATTTCATTTAATTAGCGATCATTATCTTTATGATTAAACGTACTCTGATGCTATTTTTGCTGCTTTGCAGCACCCTCTTTACCTCAACGGCAGCGAATTCGCTGTTTGAACAACCGGGGCAAAATCCATATTTGCCTGTAGATCAGGCATTCATGTTTGATTTTCAGCAAAAAGGCGACAAATTGACGTTAGACTGGCAGATCAAACCGGGTTATTACCTTTATCGCAAACAGCTTCATATTGAGCCGCAACAGGCCACACTGGGTAAAATCACGTTGCCGCAAGGTACAGCTCATCGAGATGAGTTCTTTGGTGAGACTGAAGTTTATTTCCAACAACTTATCGTCAATGTTCCTGTTACAGAGGCGAACAACAATTCCAATATCGTTGTCACTTATCAAGGCTGTGCCGCCGCAGGATATTGCTATCCACCGGAAACCCGCCTTGTTCCATTGAGTGCAATTGTTCCATCAAAAACAACTGACGCAACACCCATCGAACCTGTTCAGAAAACACCAGAAAGTGCATCAAATGATCAACAACATTTGCCTTTCTCACCACTCTGGGCAATTTTGATTGGCATCGGTATCGCCTTTACACCTTGTGTACTACCGATGTATCCATTGATTTCCAGCATTATTCTTGGCAGCCAACGACCTAAAAGCCTAAAACAGATATTTTGGTTAGCGCTAAGCTATGTTCAAGGCATGGCAATCACCTACACACTGCTTGGATTGATTGTAGCGGCGGCGGGCCTACAATTTCAGGCCGCACTGCAACATCCGTATGTACTGATTGGCTTATCAGTCTTGTTTATTATGCTGGCACTGTCGATGTTCGGCCTCTATTCTCTGCAACTGCCTTCCTCTATTCAGACGCGCTTAGTCAACTGGAGCAACCAGCAAAAAAGCGGTTCACTCTTCGGTGTATTCGCTATGGGGGCATTAGCGGGATTAATTTGCTCCCCTTGTACTACCGCGCCGTTAAGCGCTATTTTGCTCTACATTGCTCAAAGTGGTAATACTGTGGCAGGCGGCCTAACCCTTTATCTTTACGCTTTGGGAATGGGATTACCTCTTATTGCCGTCACCCTATTTGGTCATAAACTCCTGCCACGTAGTGGGCCTTGGATGCAATATGTTAAAGAAGCTTTTGGCTTCATTATCCTCGCGTTACCCGTTTTCCTGCTGGAAAGGGTCATCGGTGATACCTGGGGAATACGATTATGGAGCCTGCTGGCAGTCAGTTTCCTGGGATGGGGATTTGCTCTGACGATTAGAAGCCAAAACGGTTGGGTACGAGTTATGCAACTGATATTGTTGATTCTAATGCTGATAGCTACCCGTCCATTGCAGGATTGGTTTTGGGGTACAACAGTTACACAACAGTCGCAACACAGCCTAAATTTCCGTCAGATAAATAACTGGCAAGAATTAGAACAAATAATGACACAAAACAGCCATAAAACCATTATGCTTGATTTCTATGCTGACTGGTGTACCGCTTGTAAAGAATTTGAAAAATATACATTCAGCGATCCACAAGTTCAGTCACAACTGCGGGATACCTTACTGTTACAGGCCAATGTCACGAATAACAACCCGCAACAGAAACAGCTGCTAGAAAAACTTAACGTTCGGGGATTACCGACTATTCTGTTTTTTGATTCTCAGGGAAAAGAGATCCCTGATTCACAGGTAAATGGTTTTATGGATGCAACCCGCTTTAACGAGCATTTGCAACATCTGCCAAAATGATTCAGAAGGAGAACACCGTGCAACGAGAACAAGTTCTTAGTCATGCCTTAAACTTACTGGAGCAACATGGCTTATCCATCACAACTGAGATACTTTTCGGCTCGCTTAACATGGATATCGAATATCTCAAGCAGTTCTGGCCTGATCGGGAAGCACTGCTTTATGACTGCCTACGTTATCACGGCCAACAAATTGAAGTCTGGCAGCGACAAATATTACTGGATGAAAACCTGACACCAGAAGTGAAACTATTGGCTCGTTATGCCGCCCTCGATGAAAAAGTAAAAGAGAAACGTTACCCAGGTTGCCTATTTATCGCGGCCTGTGGTGAATTCCCTGAATCTGACCACCCTATCCATCAATTAGCTGAATTACAAAAACAGAGCTCTTCCCGTTACACCACCGAGCTACTACATCAACTGGATATTGAAGATTGCAAACTCGTCGCTAAACAGATGGAACTGATTCTGGAAGGCTGCTTGAGTAAACTACTGATCAAACGGGATATTGATGATATCGCTACGGCAAAATTGCTGGCAGAAGATGTTTTAGCTATTGCCTTATGTCGCAAAAATGGAGCGTTAAGTTAACAAAAATCAACCTAAAATGAACAACCTCACAAATTCCGGGCAAAAAGAGAGCAAACAATCAGCTTTTTTCATTTTTTATCAGAAAGGCATTGACGACTTAGGCTGAATACGGTTTAATGCGCCCCGTTGCCCGGATAGCTCAGTCGGTAGAGCAGAGGATTGAAAATCCTCGTGTCGGTGGTTCGATTCCGCCTCCGGGCACCAATTCAAAATACGCTAGTTGAGGACAAACTCCAACTGGCGGCCAATAAAATAGCCTAAGTGTATAACTTTAATTAGCTTGGCTTTACAGTGTATAGATACCGGGTAGATGATAAAGGATACATAATAAATCATGTGTCACTTTTTCCTTTAACGAAATGCTTACAAGCTCTGTTTCGGCTATCAATCCCCAAAATCAGTAAATTAATTAACACGATATTGTTTATTGGTTATTCAGCTTTCTTATTACTAATCAAAATAGTGTTAGTTATAAAAAATTGTATCAGTTCAAAAAAATTCCCTATCTTGCAATCATTTGACCACAATCCTTCGGTGGGTTTGCTCATGATCTATTTCTACAGAAGAATGATTCAACCAAGCCCAAAGACAGTGAAAGCACCAATACCGCCTGTCAGCTCACCGGTTTTGCGGCAGGCTCTCGCGAACACCGTCTCCCCCGCTCAACTTAGCCAGGAACGCTCGGCCAACATCTCACCCATCATAGCGGTAGTTCTCGACCACCACGTACTGACCGTGTAGCTCGGGGTATCGACATATTCATTATGATACGCCAGCAAGGCCAGCTCAGTGAAATCAAACTGAGGATACGCGGACTCATTAGTGACTATAAGGGGGGAATGCATGATGGCAAGGATTGAACAGCTAAGGGAAGTACATTTGAGCCACGAAGAAACGCTGGCCTATCATGGGTTTTCGTCACGGTAACAAAGAACAAAGCCGGAAGATCACGAAAATCTTCCGGCTTTTTGATGTTTATTCTCTACTCAGAAGTAATTCCTTCCACTTCTCAAGATAACCTTTGAATTCATCTATGGTTGCAATCTGTAGGCTTTCTTCTGCGTATTCGTTAAAAATTTCGACACCATCCGGTTTGATGGTTACAGTATGGGCGTTACCTGTACCTTTCCACTGTGGTAATTCTCCATTTTTAACCGATTCACATAAATCAAGATACTCATTTACACCATATAAACTACCTTGAATATCATCTTTCAAAAACCATGCGATTAGATGATGCTCTGTCTCAGCTTCAGCACAAGAATAACCATGCTTATCAATATAGTATTTCATTTGTTATTTAACGCTCATAAACAGGGAATGCTGTATTAATATTTCCATTATTATCTAGGTAACCACCAATTGTTACACCACTTGGTGAAACCCCTTTCCATTTGGTTGTATGCAAGGTCAGGGATCTGACATATTATGCTGCGTAATTAGCTGATTTCTTTACCCTCTTATTCTTCATTCTTTGCTTTGCCAATTGGCTAGTCGAAGTACGATGTTGTGATGACACCGCTGCATTTTCTTGAGTGTGATTCAACTTAGATGCCACCGCATTTTCTAGTTTCGACACGGTGCTGTAGGTAAACATCATTGATATAGGAATATCATGATAGATACGCTGTTTGAGCCTTTCATTGATTTGAACGATATCCAATGATGTGGCACCCAGTGCAAAGAAGCTGCAATGTTCATCAATTTCAGAAAGCCCTAGCTGGTGTTGTACTTCTTCTGAAATTACCTGTTTAATCGAAATATTTTTTCCTACGATCTCACTTTTAGTCTCTGCCAAAGTATTGGCTTTTTCTCTATCCAGCGTATTGACTCTTTCCTCAATCGGTATTATAGAAACTAATAATCGTTGTTGCGTCACCTGTGAAAGTGCTTGTAGAAATACAGCTTCACCTTGCTGATTGGTTAACCCTGCTGTGGATGCGTCAATTTTCATATTTCTTGACGCCATGCCAACTTCCAGCCAGCGATCCCAAGCGAGAGAATAGATTTTGAATTTTAGATCTCGTCTATCAGCAATCGCATCGAGAAATGCATTAGCCGCAACATAAGCAGATTGCCCAGGGGCGCCACAGTAAGAGAGTAATGAAGAACATAAAATCATCGAATTTAGCGGTTTCCCTTCAAAGTACGATATCAGGTTCATTGCCCCTTCTACCTTAGCAGACATGATTTTGCGATGTGATGATATATCAGGTTGCATAATCAACGCCCCGGCATCCGAGCCTGCGCTATGGATCACCATGTTGATGGCCCCATAATTATTTTCCAGATACTGTAACGTGTCGAAAAGTTGGGGTTTATCTGTCACATCCAATTGTCGCAGTATCACTTCTCCACCGAGTTGTTCAATCTTCTCCACACACTCAATTTGTTTAATTAACGCCAATTGTTTCTCGTTTTCCTTGATACTTGCCCATTGTGAACGTTCAGGAATAGCTGTTCGAGAGGCAAGCACAATACGGGCCTTATAGTGTTGCGCCAAGCTTTGTGAGAGCTGCAAGGCGATTCCACCCAGTCCACCACTGATTAAGACTAAACATCTCTCATGCAACCCATTATATTGTTGATGAGTTTCAACGCTTTTATTCGGCAGTGCTTTGAACTCTGGCAACCAAATTTGGTTATGTCTTATTGCCACGCGATGATTAATATCAGAGCTGACTAAACGACGAAGTAAAGACTGGGTTGAATTATCCTGTGCTAATTCATCGAAAGAGATGTCAATTTGATAGCCATAGTGCTCTTGATGCTCGTGGTTAATTGACTGTATTAAGCCTTTCAGTAATGAGATAGCGGCATCGGTGATTTCATAGCCGAGCACATTCTCAATTTGAGGCGTTAACAGAATAAACCGAGAGGCCGCGAGTGACTTAATGGATAATATATTTTTGATACATGCGAGCCATTCAAGATAATGTGCTATTGGATCACAAACAAAGTCTTCTGCATTAGGCATTAATACAAACGAACAACAGCCCGTTAGATTTAACGAAGGTAATTTATCAACCTCCTCGACAAAGATAATATTTTGCATTGATAAAACGTTATCGACTAGCGCTCTATTGCGGTTAGCTCCACGATGTGTAGTTAGAGCATATACCTGCCCTTCATGTGCCATTTTCTTAATATCATCACATGAACTTCTATACCACACTGGTCGATACAAGATATTTTCTTTTATACCCGGTGATTTAATCTGTGGCGCTCGACCTTTTACCAACCTATCTCTGATCTTTGTGAACTCTTTTTCAGCAAACGCGTACACAGGTAAATGAATGAGACGACCAAATTGGCTATTCGGCACTTGCCAATTTCCTAATCCGACAATACACCACAACTTAGCAAGTTGGCTGTAGAAATAGGTGACATCACCCTCAGGTAAATTCGGATGCCTTAACATATTGGCAATATGTATTTGTTGATCTGGTTTTTGTTTAAAGAATTTCTGTACACAACTAGCAAGAGTGTTGCCAGGTCCTACTTCGATGAAAACAAGATGTTGCTGCGAAGAAAGCGTCTCTAAACACCCTAAAAAGTCAACTTTATCTCTTTGATGAGACAACCAATATGCCGGTCTTCTAATTTCATTATTATCATGCCAATCACCAGATAGGTTTGACAAAATTGGGATATTTACAGAATTAAACGCGACCGTTTGCAATGCCTGCTCATATTCATCCTGTATTTCATCGATGGTTTTAGAATGGAACGCGTGGGTAGTTTTTAGTTGACGCGAATGAATGCCCTGTAGTTGCAAATAAGATTTCAGGTTCTCGATATCTTCAATAGAACCAGACAATACTGTTGAATCTTTACCATTAACCGCCGCAATTTCTAAACTTCCCGCCAATAGTTCTACAACTTGCTCTTTTGACAAAGGTACACTCAACATGGCGCCTGGAGACATTTTCTCCATCAATTGCGCTCGTCTACCAACCAAAAATAGAGCATCTTTTAGCGCAAAAACCCCTGAAATAGTCGCCGCAACATATTCACCCAGACTATGACCTAATAATATATCAGGCTGAATACCCTTTGATTCCATTAATCGCGTTGTCGCGTATTCAACGATGAATATGGCAAGCTGTATGATTTCGGCAGGAAACGCATTAGAACTTTCCGGTTCCATTAAGTAATTTCTTATCTGTTCTCTTTTTTCATCGTTCAAAAGTGATAAACAGTGCTCTACTTGCTCTTTAAAAACCGATTCACGAAGATATAAACCTAGCCCCATAGTCTGATATTGCGAGCCTTGACCGGGATAGAGAAAAACAACACGTTTGTTTGCATGTTCACACCGACCACGAACAAAGTCGGCTGTAGAGTATGTCGCCCTGTCGTCTGAGCAAACCAATACAGATCGATAACCAAAATGCTCGCGACCATTTTGTAAGGTATGAGCGACGTCGGCTAATTTATTAGGATTAGAGGCTAACCACGCGATTAACCGGTTTTCCATTTCCCCCAAACTCCACTCAGATTTAGCCGACAGCGGGAGTAATTTTACTGCATCAGAAGTTTGATCATCGTGAGGTTCACAGACATATTCTTCCAGTATCACATGAGCATTGGTTCCCCCAATACCAAATGAGCTTACTCCTGCTCGCCTCACTGTTGCGCTATTCCAATCTTTACTGTCGGTATTTACATAAAAAGGTGAAGAAGAGAGTTTTGTTTTAGGATTCGGATTCGTAAAGTACCGATTAGCGCACAGCTTTTTGTGTTTTAACATCAGCGCCGTTTTTATTAACCCAGCCATTCCAGCCGCACTATCAAGGTGCCCAATAATCGACTTTACCGACCCAATAGCAATACTCTGCGGTAAGACGTTGGAGAAAACTTTATTCAGAGCGGTTATTTCTATTGGATCACCAAGCTTGGTCGCCGTGCCGTGGGCTTCAATATAAGAAATGGATTCAGCTTCAACCTTAGACATAGCCAAAGCCCCTTTAATCGCTTCGAATTGTCCATCAATGCTCGGCGCGGTGTAACCTACTTTTCTTGAACCATCGTTGCTAAGCGCTGATCCCTTAATCAAGGCCAAAATAGGCCGTCCTTGCTCCAATGCAATTTTGAGCGGCTGCAACACTATCGCACCAACGCCTTCGCCGCCGACAGTACCATTAGCCATTTCATCAAATGGTCGGCAAGTTCCATCTGGAGAGGTGATCATGCCATCTTGATATAAGTAACCTTGCTGATTGGGCGTCACTAAAGTCGCGGCGGCAACGAGAGCTGTCTGGCATTCACCTAATAACAAGGCTCTTGATGCCAGATGTATTGCGGTGAGAGATGAAGAGCACGCTGTCTGAATGGCAATTGCAGGCCCTGTTAAACCCAATTTGTACGCCAGTCGAGTTGCCGAAAAGTCTTTCTCTACTAAGTTAAATGCAGAAAAAAGACTGGCGCCATCTTGTTCACATTCGTCATAAGCGGCCATTTGCCAACCAAGTTGAGCGCTTGATGCTAAATAACAACCAACCGCCCCTTTGTATTCAGACGGAACAATACCGGCAGAACCTAACGCTTCAAAACCACATTCATGTAATTTACGAATTTGTGGTTCCAAAAACTCAGCTTCACGCTTGTTATAATCAAAAAAATCAGCATCAAACGTTAAAGGGTTATCAATAACACCCTTGGCGTTGACATAATTTTGGCTCTCATAATGCTGTTTAGGCACGCCATTTTTCGCCAATGTTTCATCAGAAAAACGAGAGATACAATCCTTGCCCTCTAGACAGTTTTTCCAAAAACTCTCTACTGTTTCACTATTAGGGAAGCGACAAGAAACACCGACAATAGCGATTTCTAGCCCCGTTAATTTTTGCCTGGTAAATTCGTGCATATGATTATCTTTTTTCATGATTTTCAATATTAGCAAGTGCTAAATTAGCCATTAAATTATTGAGAGACGTTTAATTAAAATATCAATATATTGCAATTGATATTTTTCAATTGATATTTTTAAAATGGATAAATTAACGAAATTAAGCTTAAAGACCGAATATCTTTAATGCTTCATCAAACTGTTCTGTTGAATTAGCGCCATTATCGGAACTGTCTAATGATTGTTCATTGCCATCTATATATTGTGCTTGTGACTGAATCGTAGTGTATTGAAATAAATCGACAATTTCTATTTCCCGCGCAAATACTTCACTTAATTTGAAACTAAGTTGCGCTAACTTAAATGATGAACCACCTAAATCAAAGAAGTTATCTGTTAAGCTGATATTCTCTTTCCGGGTAGTCAGTAAATCCGCCCAGATATCCAATATTTGCTGTTCCGTCTCGCTATTACATGCCACAATTTTTTTCTGCACCACGTCGCAACGAGGATCTGGTAATTTAGCGTTATCAATTTTACCACTACTATTTTGCGGGAATTTATCAACCGCAATGAAATATGCTGGTACCATATAATCAGGAAGATGGAACGCAATTTCCTTACGAATCGTACCAAAATCGATTTCTTCATTAGTACAAATATAAGCGATCAATAATTGATTACCAGACTCTTTATTTTTTACTGTCACATGGACGTCAACGACTGGTTTGATAGCATCCACGGAATATACTTTGAATATCACTTGTTGAATAACTTTCTCTGTTTCACCAAGCTCTATTCGATATCCATTTATTTTTACCTGGCTATCTATCCTTCCTAAATAAATCATACCGCCCTCGCCGATATATCTTGCCAGGTCACCCGTTCGATAATAACGCTTACCATTGATGAAAACGAAAGATTTTTGAGATAACTGAACATTATTAATATAGCCTTTTGCCAACCCTTTCCCAGATATAGCGATTTCTCCCACCGCCCCTTTAGGAAGAATTCGCATAAATTCATCAATCAGTACAATTTCCTCACCAGACATTGGCAGACCAATAGGAATCGTCTCAGTATTAATCTGGCTTGAAGCGTTAAATTCAAAAGAGAGTGATTGCACACAACATTCTGTAGGCCCATATGCGTTAGACGCGTTCGGAACCGACTCCCAGCAATCAGCGAAATTCAACCAATTTTGCCGATCTAATTTTTCGCCGCCAATCATCAGATGCTTTACCTGACAATCAATGGGCTGACCATGCATTTGTGACCTAATCATCCTTAAATGGGTTGGAGTGCAATCGGCAATATGGATTTCCCTGTCGCGCCAAAATTGACTGATTCTCCTGCCATCTTTTCTGATCTCGTCAGGAACGATATGAAGCGTATGGCCCAGTAAAAGCGCCGGATAAAGTTGCTGTACCGACGCGTCAAAACTGAGTGCCGACATCATTGAGACATTCAAATCCCACGGGTAATTGCAATAAACCTTTTGATATAACCCTTGGACTAAATTGACAACGGCACTGTGAGGAATTTCAACCCCTTTTGGATTACCCGTCGAGCCAGAGGTAAAAATAATGTAAGCGGAATCTTGACCATTAATTTCAGGCAGTTGAAGGTTTTGTTTTGCATCAAATCCATCTTGTTGCAGATTGTCATAGGTAATCTGGCGGTACTCTTCCAACGCCAACTGGGTATCAATTGACGATATCACTAATCGCATCTCTGCAATATCTAATACATATTTCTTTCTGCCAACAGGCCAATTTATATCGAAAGGACAATATTTTCCGCCGGCTTTAAGCACCGCGAACATTGCGACTATTGCTGAGCAAGATCGCGGCATATGTATACCAATCGTATCGCCTCTTTCGATACCTAACTCTATTAACCTGACGGCGCAGGTATCACTTAATTTATCCAGTTCAGCATAACTCAATTCCCCCACACTATCTGCGATAGCCGTTTTTCCCGGGTGCATACTGACTTGTCGCTTAAATAAAGCCAGTATCGACTGTTCAGTATCAATGCCATTTTCTGCTTCAACAGCATTTAAATAAAAGGGATTAGTGATTGGCAACTCAGAAATTTTACAATCAGAGCGTATTTTATTCGCCCAAGATTCTATTATATTCATCATAGTGATGACATAATCTGAACCGTATATCGAAGTCACTTCACAGGATATCAGCGCATCATCATGTTCAAAGAATAATTGCGATAAGGCGCGCTCAAAAAATTCATAAGACTCTTTTTGGCAATTTTTCAATATAACAGCTAAAGGGAAGGTAACTGTACTATCAAAAATATTTTGAAAAGATGCTACGGCATACGCAAACTTTTGCTGAATATTTGTTGAAGCCGCTACGATCACCTCTTTTAAGGTGCACTCACTATCGAAGTTAAACGGTAGGCATAATACCTTTGGTTCAGTTGAATCTTCGAGATAACTTCCAGTAACAACAGTCACCTCAGAACTCTTCAACATTATTGCCTGCGCATAAGCGGCCAAAGACACAAGCAATATGCTCAACCGTTTATTTGAACCATTTGCAATTGAGAGTAAGGTCTTTGAAGTTTCTTCAGAAAAGCTAAACTTTGTTGGTTTAGATGAGATATCTTTACAATAAGAAATCTCGTACTCTGGGCTACGATATTCAGATAAAAATCCCTTCCAATAACTTACCGTAGCTTCACTAATTACATTACTATTATCAACCATTTTAATATCTCATCTTTAAAGTTAATTAGCCATTCCACTTCATCGTAATTTCTAACTCACCAGTATGTTCATCCACACCTTCTTTTTCCTCGACAAAGCCATTCATTTTATAAAAATCTCTCGCCAGTTTATTTTTTGAATAAACGTTAAGAACCAAATCACTCCTTTTACCGAAGGCATCGAATAGTAATTTCTTTCCAATCCCTTTACCTTGAAAATCAGGATGCACAAATATTGACGCCAGAATGTTATCAACCAAACTGATAAATCCAACAATTTCATCATTATATTTGGCAACTACAGTTTCAGCGCCAGGAATATATATATTCATCATATCCTCCTTACATGAGTGCCAAAAACTCTCGCTAACAAAATGATGACACTTAATTGAAGCAAGATACCAAATATCTACAACTCTTCTTATCTCTTCCGCATCGCCATTCAACTCTGTTAAGACCACGTTTTTAATAGATTGTGAAGTCATTATTATTTATCTCCATATTTATTAATGAGTAAAACTGACTCTTTTCTTCATTTTTCCACGACGTTCCGCTAGTCGGTCTCGTCTCGACATAGCCTCTTCTTTATTGACCAAATTTATTTCCTGTTTTTCACCGGACTCAATATAGGAAATAAGAGTAGCCATATTCGTGTATGTGAAGAAATCGACAACTTTTAACGGGAAAGGCAAGAACTCATTCAAAACATTTGTGATTCTAAGCAGTTTTATTGAGTTAGCCCCCAAATCAAAGAAACTGGTTTTAAAGTCTATTTGATCTACCTCTAAAATTGAGGAGAATACCTCAAGTACTTTATCTTTATAGCTTGAACCCTCTAAATCAGCAATATTTTGGTTCGTTAAATCAAGATCAGGCAGGCTTGCTAAATCGACTTTCCCATTCGTTGTCAATTTAATTTCATCCACCGATTTAAATATGCCAGGCACCATGTAATTAGGAAGAGATTCAGATAAATAACGCCTCAGATTATTCTCTTCAATATTCTGACTAGAAACATAATAAGCAACTAGTTGATCTTCTCCATGAATCTTCTTAATAACCACAATGGCATTACGGCATGCGTCATATGACTTTATTTTTGTCGCTATTTCATCTAGCTCAATTCTATAGCCTCTCAATTTTATTTGATTGTCTACTCTACCGATATATTCAATGTCACCCTCAGTGTTAAAGAAAGCTAAATCACCGGTTTTATATAGTTTTGATTTATGATCAAAGGGACTATCAATAAATTTTTCAGCGGTTAAATCCGGCCGATTCAAATATCCTCTGGCAAGGACTCTTCCCCCGATATAAATCTCACCGGGAACACCTATTGGTTGCGGATGTAAATTTTTATCTAAGATATATATTTTCGCGTTATTTATCGGTCTACCTATGGGAACAACCGGGTT
The DNA here is from genome assembly GCF_001684335.1 of Photorhabdus namnaonensis. Lineage (GTDB taxonomy): Bacteria > Pseudomonadota > Gammaproteobacteria > Enterobacterales > Enterobacteriaceae > Photorhabdus > Photorhabdus namnaonensis. The sequence goes on along the minus strand of NZ_LOIC01000083.1, from coordinate 151,323 downwards.
TTCTTGTCGATCTCGTTGATATCGATAGATCATACAACCAACGGTGGCTTCTGTCGGGCCATATTCGTTACAAATAGTTACGCCAGGTTTCAGTTTATCTGTTATCTCTTTACACAATTGACTTTCTAATTGTTCACCACCGAGAATAAACGTCTGTAATGAACTGTTATTATCACAGATTTGATTAAGTAGATTTAATTGCGAAGGTGTGATCTTGACATGACTTAGATTTTGGCTCTTAGCCACATCTTGCAACGCTTCAAATGACTCTTTATCGATAATTTCTATTTCTCCGCCAGAAATGAGCGGGCACCAAATAGAAGTCACGGTTAAGTCAAACGCAAGACTGGTAAACAAAGGATAAACCGAACGATAACCCTCTGAATGGTAGGCGCTAATAGCCCAGTAGATATAGTTCATAACCGTGTGGTGTTCTAGCATCACTCCCTTCGGTTCTCCGGTAGATCCTGAGGTAAATATAGTATATACAAGGTCATTTTCAGAGTATGCCAAATTTGGTCGTTGATTGCCACCTTCGTTTATCTTCGACAAACTGAGCAAATCATCATGATAAATAATATATTTAATACCATTAGATAAAATCTTGTTTACCCGTTCTTCCGGGGTAGATATATCGATTGGAACATAGGCAGCACCTAATTTATTTATCGCAATTAACAGCGCTATCGTATGAATGCTAGCACGACATTTAACTGCAACAAGCTCCTGATGCTTAACACCTTTTGAATAGAGATTGTTGGCAATTTGGTTAGATAGCTCATCAAGTTCCGCGTAAGTGACGCTAATACCTTGTTGTCTAATGGCGATATCATCTTGATATTTTTCTACCGCCGCCTGCCATGCGGAAGTTAAGTGAGCAGGCCCAGGTAATGGAACATCATTATTATTAAAATCAATAATTAACTGATTATACTCTTTCTCATCTAAGAAACAGAGTTCAGATAATGTCTTTTCTGCGTTATAAGCTATCGATTTTAATACTTTCGTGAACTGTTTCAGGATGCCATTAATAAAATATTGCTCGTATTTTTCGGAATTATAACTTAACTTCAAAATCGCTGAATCAAGTAAATTGACTTCTAAGCTCAGATTGAAATTTGTAGTTTCAGACGTTGTATAGGAAAGAATATCCAAACTGGTTGACATCTGTTGTAACCTTCTCGAAATTGGGTAATTTTCTATCACCACAATACTATCAAAAAGATTATGTTTTATTTTATTAACGCTTTGTATTTCAGATATTGGATACTCTTTATAAGCATCCCGCTCCAATATCGTGGTTTGTACGCTCTTCATGATGCTGAAAAGCGTCGTTTGACTGGAGAGATTATCAATTAACAAAGGCGGTGTTTGAATATATAAACCAATGCTATTTTCAATGCCAGAAATTAAATTATCTCTACCGGATACTGTGGTACCAAAGCAAATGGACTCAGAATCATTATACTTAGCTAAAATGATTGACCAAGCTGCGTATATTGCAATAGCCAGCGTAAATCCATTATTTTTACAATATAACTCGACTGCGTTTATTAGATTTTTATCTAATGTAGATTCAATTTTACCGATTCCTTTTGAGAGCAAGTTTTGTTTACTTGGTAAACTCATTGCCGCTCCCTGAGATATGACGCCAGTCCAGAACTCTCTGGCTTTATTACATTGCTTCACTTTATTTAAATGAATAATATAATCTTGATAATCAAAAATGTTGCCAACACATTTTAATTGAGGATGATCATAATAATCCCAAAGTTGGGTTATTAATAGTCCCAGACTCCAACCATCCATGCAAATGTGATGATATTGAACATGAAGTATATAATTATCTTCGCCTGCTTTATATAAGTTAATTTTGATTGGACAACGTTCTAAATCGATTTCAGTTTTCTGAGAGACTATTTGATTAATATTTTCTTGATCTGCCCTATAACTATTATTTTCAAATGTTCTGAAATCTATGTGAAGTGGTTTATTTTCAAAAATAACCTGAACAGGATGGCTCAATCCCCGCCAGCGATAAACCGTCCGTAATGCCTGATGTTCTGACACCACTCTGTTCCATGCAATTTCTAATTTCTTTTCATCAATCAAACCCGCAATGGTTAAGGTAAAGTTTGTCACGTAAACATCTTTGCCGCCCTCTTCAATGGAGTGATAAAGCATCCCTTCTTGCATTGGACTTAAAGCGACAATATTATAATTCACAGGCATTTTCTAATCCGTCCATTCCATTATATTTTATCTGACTTATATATTTCATGGGCATTTTCTATGCCCATTAATATATTGGAAATTTTCAAATACCCATCTGATATTACGGTTGTATTTCGCATATCCTGGAGCATACAGTAGTAATGTTCTAAGCTTTCCGTCTCAATAATAACAATATCTTGAAAATCAGCAGAAAACCCTTCCGAATCTACGGTTCTAAGACTAATAAAATCATGGTACTTCACCAGAATTTCAGGCAGCGATTCATTCTGTAATTGCTCTCTTTGAGAACGATTTAAAGCATTCCATTTATCACTAAAAACCAATGTCCAAATAATCACATATTTCATATAAATCACCGATTGAAATTCAGATCGCTTGCTATTTTATTTATCAAACTAGTTAGAAAACGATTAAGGTAGAAATGGTCCCCCTCAAAAGTACTATGAAGGAATTTACCATTTATATAATCTTGCCAAGAAGAGATCATTTGAGGAGTAACCGCAACGTCATACAGGCCGGAAAAACTATGCACTGCCGTTTTATCACTAATTTTCGCATCACTCATACGCCAGGATTCTATTATTCTAAAATCACTCCGCACAATATCTAACATCATTTTCATCACCACACGGTCTTCACAAAAGTCCTTCGAACCGCCCAATTTCTCAAGATATTCGGTTAACTGATCATCATTGAATGACGCACGAGATAAATTCTCTTTATTTTTTAAGTGCGGAGGTTTGAAAGCTGAAATACCTAACCAAACAGGGGATAGACCTAAATTCTGTAACCTTAGCGTTAATTCATACGCGATAAGGCCACCCATACTATGGCCGAAAATAGCAAATGGCTTATCCGTCTGAAGTTGATTCAGAAATAACTCGATAACCTGCTCCATCGATTCCGGGAGCGGCTCACCAAAACCCATGCCTCTTCCCGGTAACTCAAGAGCGATACACTTTATCCAGCCCGGCAATAAATGTGACCAAGGTCGATAAAGCATGTGCGAACCACCAGCATGGTGAATCAAATAGAGCCGAACATCAGCATTTTTACTATTATTAATATCTATAATATTTTTCATATTTTTAAAAACGTCAATAAAATGGAGCGGGTTTCACTCCATTATATCAATCCACTAAAAGTTAAATTCTAAAAGAGTCTCATCTTTAGGAATATCCAAATTCACTTCTGCATGTTTAACGTATTCAGAAACAGGAATATCCGGCTGATTTAAGAGATCATTGACCAAATCAATATATCGCTCTATGAAAAACTTAATCTTTTCACTGGTAAATAACGCACTCTTATACTCAAAGCTAAACTCGTATCCACCACCGACTTCTTTCACAAAGAACGCCAGATCAAATCTGGAACTTTCTTGTTCTATGTCATATCGGCTTAACTTCAAATTAGGCATTTCAAAATCAGCCATGCCAATATTCATATATGAAAATACGGTATCGAATATCGGCATTCTATTTTTCTTAGGTTTTATATTTATTGCTTTAACGATTTCTTCAAATTGAATATTAGCATTATCAAATGATGAGACAACAACATCAGCAACAGAGTTAACTAAATCTCTAAACGTCATCGTTTCATCAAAATTAAATGGAATTGGCAGAAGGTTGACAAACATACCTATGACATCTTGCAACTCACTTTGTGGCCTACCCAATATTGGCGTTCCAATACAGAATTTCGTCTGCTTTGTTAAATCAGCTAATAGCAAATAGTAGGTAGATATGAAGATCATGAAATTGGTCGCACCATCTCTACTGAACATATTAATTAGTCGTTCTGTAGTTTCATTTTCTAAATAAAAGTAAAGCCTCTCCCCACAATCATCAGTGATATGCTCCCTGTCAAAATCACAAGGGAGTTTAATTTCTGGTATGTTTTTCAGCTTTTCTAACCAAAAGTCTTTTTGCGCTAATACTCTACAATTATTTGCCATTTCACTTTGCCAAATAGTGTAATCTTTATACTGTATATTAAGAGGAGCTAATTCCACCCCCTGATAGATATCCAGAAAATCTCTCACAAAAATATCCTGAGACAAACCGTCAGATATAATGTGGTGAATATCCAAGAAAAATAGATATTCATATTGTTTTAATTCAATAAGAATTGGCCTAATTAACGCATCTTTATGTAAGTTGAATGGTTTTATTAACTGCTTTATCTGCTCTTTAACTTGCAGCGGATTTAATCCTGCTGTATTGAATTTAATATGCTTGAGTTCAACAGTGGGTTCTTTATGACACTTTTGTCTCGGCTCGCCATTAACTAATATTATCGAAGTTCTAAGAGATTCATGTCGTTGGATTAACTTCTGTAGCGTTTCACTGAATTTTACTATATCCAAGTGGCCGACAATATTAAAAACCGCGGTTTCATTATAAGCAACAGATCCTTTATCAAACATTTGTTGCAAATAGATACGTCTCTGACCGGGAGATAATGGATATGAATCCTGTTCAGCAACAGGTTGAATCGCCTGATATCCCGATGTTTCGGATTGATTTCCGGCAAATTCGGCAATTTCTTTGACCGTTGGATGTTTGAAGAAATAGGTCAATGGCACATCAATATTACAGCTCTTGTGTATCTGCGATAGTAAAGTGATCGCTTTAAGAGAGTTGCCGCCTAAATCGAAGAAATCATCTTCTATGCCTAGCGGCTTGATACGTAAAAACGCTTCCCATATTCCAATCAACTGAGTTTCAATTTCGTTACCAGCGGTAACAAAGTCACATTCAAGATCTGGCCTGCCTGAATACTCTTTATTGTTATTATCCTGCCCTTGTTCTTCAAGTTGGCTTGGTTTAGACCATTGTGCAATGCGGGCATTAATGTCAGCGGTCGAGATAATTAAAGCGTCTTTTTCTTGATAATTGAGTACATCAGCCAGTAGTAAAATACCTTCTTCTTTCGTTACCAATAAGTGTGACAAACTGGTGCCAATTTTTTCATTAATGTCACTCTTTACCGCGACCTCCCAACCATCCCAATTGATCAATGTCCAATTATTCTGGTTATATTGGTTGTGCTGAATGACAAACGCATCTAAATAAGCACTCGCGGCAGCGTAAGCATAGAAACCAAGTCCCCCCAAGATTGGGGCAAGTGATGAAATAACAACACAGAAATCATAATCAATTTCCGCTAACGCTTGCTCTAAGACTTCAATGCCTTTTTGTTTAGCTTCAAGATGCGCCTGAATATAAGCCTTATCAGTTTCAATAATAGATCTTAGCGACGCCTCTCCTGTAATTCCCGCCAGATAAAATACGCCATCTATCTTGCCATGATGTTTAATAACGTTTTGAACAAGCTCAGACATGGCATCCAACTCTTTCGCATCAGCTTGGATAAGCTGCAACGAAGAAGCCTGTTTATCTATTTGTTGCCAAGAATTATCCAAATAAGCACTAGAGCGCGACGTAATAATTAAATTAGCTTGATATTCTTTAGCGAGGTAATTTGAAAACGTTTTACCAATAAAGCCCGCGCCACCAATCAATAAATAAGTCCCTTCCTTTTTCAGACTGGCGTGATTTCGATCGGCTAAAGGCAAATAAGGAACGAAATCCTCACACCACCTTCTGTTATTGCGATACGCAACGGTCTCACTTCCACCATAGGCAATTTCAGCAAGTAACTTGGTCGCCCCGCAATCTGTTGCCATATTGCCAACATCTATCGCACGACAAGACAAATCTGGAAACTCTTGCCGGATCACGGTGCTGATTGCCATAACCGCCGCTGATGACGGATCAATGCTCTTTTCATTGCATACCACGACGGCATATTTCACCAGCAAAGTGATATTTTTAAGAGTACTGTTGGTTGTTTGCGCACGATATGACTTTAAGAGATGAAGAATTTGTGACAGCAATTCATCGACAGCCAGCGCTGAGTCAATGCAATCAATAACAATGTTCGATACAGAAACATGACTCTGTTCGAGCAACTTAAAGAATTGAGTAAAGTCTTCTTGGTTATCGAGTCTAATTTGGTTTTCGCCATCCAGATCAAACACCTTCTCGTTGCCCACATGAATCTTTATTAATTTCTTGTAGTAACGTTGTAAGCTACTCTCCATACAGTATGTTGGCGCCGATCGCTGTCCGAGTCGTAGCAAGAGCGTTGTTTCATCACTTGATAGCGCATTTGATGTGCTCAACGGCTGTTGTTTCCAGCCATGTTGATAAAACCAGTCAGACATCCGCCCTTTCCTTTCAACTTTTTTCTCTGCTTCTATTGCGCTTGGCGCGTTAGAGAAAATATTCAGGAAATTTGCTTCCCTGGGCCAAAAAACGCTTCTATCGAAGGCATATCCGGGCAATGGGATACGCCTGCAATTATCGGTAAATCGTACCTTATGCCAGTCAATCTGAATGCCTTGTTGCCACAGTTTACCTAACGCCCCCCAATATGAATAAGGCAGTTCTGGCGCTTTGATCTCTTCTGGAAGTAACTGGATCAGTACATTAGAACGATCCTCTTTAGAATCATCTTGAGAGAGATATCGCCGTGTGAGATTGATCAGATCGCGGCCAACACCCACTTCAATAAAAATAGAGGCTTTGTGTTTTTCAATCAGGTGCTCAAATCCCTTGACGAAGCAGACCGTGCGTTCAGCCTGTTCTGCCCAATATTCCGCTGACATTGCCTGCGAGGCGGTTAACGGCAGTCCCGTCACGGAAGAAATGAGCGGGATCTTTGGCGCACTGAGATTAAATTGAGCTATCACAGCCTGGAGTGCGCCATTAATTTGTTTCATCGCCGGCGAGTGCGCCGCATGTTTAGACTTGATTGGGGTGGTCAGAATACGTTTTTTCTTGAGTATCGCTGCAAATTCTTCGATGTTTGCTTCCGATCCCGATACGACACATGAGTCTTTATTGTCAATCGCCACAACTATCCCGGCAGGGCATATGGCGTTAACCTCTGCGACAGGCAACGGGATACTCAACATCGCCCCCGTCGGCAAATCTTGCATGAGTTTGCCACGAGCAATCACAAAATTAATGGCATCTTCCAAGGAAAACACCTCCGCAATCGTCGCGGCGACCAATTCACCAAAGCTGTAACCGAGTAAGCTTGAGGGTTGAACGCCAAGTTCCATCAAGCAACGAGCGAGCGCATATTCAACAATAAAAATGGCCGGTTGAGCATACTTCGTTTTCTGTAATTCATTTGCAACACTATCGGTAAACCATCTCTCTTTCAGAGATTCACCTAAATGGTGAGACGCTATCGCAAGGCAATGGTCAACAATATCCCGGAATTCTGTATGAGTGTCATACAAGGCACGCGCCATATTGGTATATTGCGCTCCCTGACCGGGCAGCAGAAACACAATTTGATGCTCTGTCCCAGAAGCTTTTGTCGGTTGGGAACTGGGTTTTCGCAGGGCTTTAATCAAATCGTCGCATGAGGAAGCAACCATTGATTTTCGATATTTATGATGTACTCGCCCCTCCTGCAATACATATGCAACGTCAGATAACCTGATGTCCTGCTTAGTCTGGAGCAAGTCAGCTAAATTATGTTGATTATTGGTGAGTGATTCAGGCGTTTCACCAGAAAGCAAGAACACATTCGGTAATATCTCGGCTTCTGTTTTCAGAACGGTCGATTCATCTGCTTCCGCTAAAATGATATGGGCATTTGTCCCGCCAATACCAAATGAACTGACGCCGGCAATACGTTTCTTATTTCCTGAAACTGCCCACTCCATTGGTCTATCTACAACTTTGAACGGCGTTTCTTCGATATGTAGCTTGTCGTTAGGCGCCTTATAGTGAAGGGTTGGCGCGAGTTGCTTATTTTTTAAAGACATCACCGTCTTTATGACACCGGCAACACCAGCCGCCTCATCCAGATGCCCGATATTACTTTTCACCGCACCAAGCATGCATAGATGATTCGAGTCGCCGAACACTTTAGACAGCGCCGATACCTCAATCGGATCACCTATCTCAGTAGCCGTACCATGACACTCGATATAGCTAATCTCCTCCGGTTCAACACCAGCCAACATTTGAGCGCTGGCTATCACTTCCGCCTGTCCTTGAACACTCGGAGCGGTAAATCCAACCTTGCGCTGACCATCATTGTTTATCGCGGAGCCTTTGATCACCGCATGAACATAGTCATTATCTTCGATGGCTCTATCCAAAGGCTTAAGCAACAAAATGCCGACCCCACTGCCGCCAACAGTCCCATTGGAGTTAATGTCGAAAGGTCGGCAGTGACCATCCGCTGAACGCACCATGCCTTGCTGATAAAGGTAGCCGGACTCTTGAGGCAGCGTTAAAGAAACCCCGCCAGCCAAAGCTAAGTCACAATCTCCACTCAAAATTGACTGACACGCCGTATGAATAGCAACCAGCGACGTTGAACAAGCGGTGTGGATAGCCACTACCGGTCCATTCAACCCCAGGCGATATCCGGTTCTTGTAATGATGGACTCAGGTAAATTCCAATTCACCACATCGAATGTTTCAGAGGGAGTGAGCTTGCTCTTTAATAAACTCGATATCCAAGGAATGTTTGAAGCCGCCCCGGCAAATAGACCTATTCTTTCATCACTATTTTGGCCTATATAAGCAGCGTCCTCCAATGCGTGCCAACAGCATTCGTGTAATAATCGACACTGCGGGTCCATCTTATCAACTTCGTCTTTTAAATATCCGAAAAGATGATTATCAAAGGATTTATAATCTGCAAGCGTCGCTTTAGCCGCTACAAAGTTGGGATTATTGATATCTTCTGCTTTATATCCATTAGCAAGGAGTTCATCTTGCGTGAATCTTTTAATGCTTTCTTTTCCTGATATTAAATTTTGCCAAAACTCCTCTGGGTTTTTAGCATCTGGAAATCGGCATGCCATGCCAACGATGGCAATATCAAATGAATCTGTCATAAGTTAATAACCCAAATTTAAATTGAAAGCAGAGATAATTCAGAGATCAGTTGTTCAAGTTCAGTACTTGATAATGAAATGGTAGGAAAATCACTGGGTATATAAAAGTCCTTGAAATCATAATTATTTAAATCGATAAGTTCCTTGAGCTTACTCTCCATGATATTAATGATATTTTCAATTTTAGGAATATCTATCAACTGCTCAATGTAACTCACACTCACTTTACACCCTTGCTCCCAATAAATATTGAAATCAAAAGCCTCCGTATAGATATTATCCACACTGGAAATCGCATGAGGGTAGATTGACTTGATGTTCACAGCCCCCTGATGAACCGATCCGGAAAAATCACCTAAATAATTGAACTTCGGTACGTTGAGAATATGGCCTAAGTGCTTTTCTGTCGAGCAATGGCGAATGGATTGATAGGCCATACCATTATCATTAACCCGACGCATGGCTATTTTTGTCTTTTTTACATGGGAAGATATATTATCTTCACAGTGGCATATGAGTGGATAGATTGACGTGAACCAACCGATATTATGACTTAAATCCACTTCACTCTGTTGTGAACTTCTTCCGATACCCTCAAGCTCAACGGTAAAATTATTCTTATTGAAAGTTTTAAATAATGAATAGGTAAACAGTGAGAAAAATAATTCATTGGGCTTGAGTTTCAATATTCCACATAATTTAGTAAATCTGTCAAAGTTAACACCGGCTATTTCACTGGTTAGCAAACCCACCGTTAATTTACGATTATATAAGTCTTGATACGTAAATAAAGAAGCGCCACTGATTTGCTGTTGCCAAAAATTGATCTCATCCTCGCTGACTGTTTTTGCATAATGTTCAGTAAAATCAATCCATCTGGCGTAATTGTTATTTTGTTGGCGTAATTTGAGCGGCTGATGATTTAAATGCTGCTCAACCAGTGTATTTAAGTCTGTTATCAAAATATGCCAAGACACACCATCAATAATCAAATGATGGGCAATTAGCAGTAATTCGGTCTCGTTACCATCATCAAGGATAATCGCCTGAAATAACTCAGATTCAGGCCAGCTTGACGCCTCCAGATACGTTCTCGCCACATATTCCCGTTGCTCAACCCCCGTCACATTCACTCTGCGTGTTTTAACATGCCTCATCTCCTCCCGTACTTGTAAAGTAAAGTGTTTATCTTTTACATAGCTATTCAGGATCGGATGAAATGCTACCAGCGCATCCAAGATCTTATCCAATTCGGTTTGAGCTAAACATGATGGGAAAGATAAAGAGAGCATTTGGTGGTATATCTCTTTCTTTCCTAACAACAGGCCGCTAAACCATTTCATAATTGGCGTGGGCGAGAAAGTCGATATCTTGACAGCTTCTTCTTGCTCTATAAATGTCGCCCGACTGTCAATATGGCGACACAATAATTTTGGCGTTGGTAACTGGAGCACTTCCTTCGCGACTACGCTAATGCCTTTTTTCTGGAGCAATGTGACCAATTGGATAGCTTTTATCGAATCACCGCCAGATTGATAAAAGTCACTGTGTATAGATAGCTCTGTGCAACCCAATACCCGTCTAAACTCTTCGAGCACCGATATTTCTAAGGCGCTCATTTTCTCATTATCATTAGTACCTATTTTATCATCTTCAAGCTCAAGCAATTTGGCGCTATCAACTTTACCGTTAAAGGTTAAAGGAATTTCACGAATACATTTAATCAATTGTGGAACCATATAGTGGAGTAAATGACTCGATAAATACTGTTTTAATTCTTCTCCACTGACAGCCGATCCCTCCGACAAAACAACAAACGCTTTTAAGATTGAGGCATCAGAATTCGCTTCATCGATCAATATAGCGACGTCCTGAACATCCTTATGTTCAAGTAATTTTGTCTCGATCTCTTCGATCTCAATCCGGTGTCCCCTGATCTTGACCTGTTTGTCGATACGGCCTAAATAAGTGACTTGCCCATATTCGTTGCGATAGGCGAGATCACCGGATAAATAGGCTCGTTGTCTTGGATAAAATCGATCAGTAATAAATCTGTTCTGAGTCAACTCCGAACGATTCCAATAACCGGCGGACACGCCATTTCCAGCAATAACCATTTCACCTTTCATGTAAGGAATACAATGGCGTCCATAACTATCGACAATATATATCTGCGTATTGTCGATAGGCTCGCCAATCGGCACGGAAACATCGCTATCTTTGGCGGGATCAAACTGGTGAATCATACAGCCAACCACGGTTTCTGTTGGTCCATATTCATTAAAAATGTCAGCTTTACCGCCAAATTGAAGGTATGTGTGATTTGCAACGCTGACTTTTAAGTTTTCTCCACCAACAATAAAGCGCTTAATTGTGCAGTGAGGGCCGATAATTTCATGTTGAATAGCGCGTAAATGTGACGGTGTACATTTCACGACGGTCGCCACGCCATCGTGAATAATATCGCTCAGGATAAAGTTTGATGTTTCTGTATATACCTTAATAGCCGAGCCGGAAATCAGCGCCGGGAACAGTGAAGTCACCGTTAAGTCAAAAGTCAGCGGTGTATAATATGCCGCGACATCAGATTTTTCAGGGTAATAAACCTGGGCGGCCCACCGGCAATAATTCACAAGCTCTGGTTGACGAATAATTGTCCCTTTCGGTAAACCTGTGGAACCAGAAGTATATATTAAATACGCCTCACTTGTAGGCTCACATCTGGCTAGTAATGGCAATAAGTCATCTTGTGGCAAAGTTTCAGATAAAGCCGCACTATCGCAATAAGCAACACCTGCCGGCAATAATGATGCCCAATCAGGGTTTGTAATAACTAATGCACATTCGCTATCAGCCAAAATATATTTTATTCTTTCTTTCGGTAAATCCTTTTCAAGTGGAATGTATGTCGCGCCAACGGTCATAATAGCCAGTAAAGTTGCGATTTGCTCCGCGCTTTTAGGAAGTAAAATAGCCACTCGAGATCCGCCAGAAACCCCGCGATTTAAAAGATTAATACTGATTGTGTTAACTAAGATCCGAAGCTCTTGGAAAGTCAGTGATCTATTTTCTTCAATGATTGCCAGCCGATCTTTATTACTTTCCACACTCTGTTCAAATAACGATATCACCGTTGCAGCGGTCGGTTCGGCATTGTTAGCCCCCGTTTCAATCAGTTTAAGATTATCTTCTCTTAATGGCGCAACCATCAGCAATTGGCGATGTGGATCAACACTAACTTCATCCAGAATCTCAATTAATAAATTGATTACTGCATCAATCTGCGGCGGCGTATATTCTTCTACTTTGTAGTCACAATATATTTTTGTCGTTCCCTCATTCAATAACTCTTTAAAAAGGAATTGAATTGAATATTGCTGTTCACCGGGGAATATATCCTCGACAATCAATGGGTATTCACCGAGAACCAACTCATATTTAGTGTTAGCATAGTTGTAGCTAACATCAAATAAATCATTAACCGATGCCCCGGCTCTCGTCTCTTTAACCAACTCGGTGTAATCATATTTTTGGTGTCGGTATATCCGATTATTATTCTCTAAAGCTGAGTTAATTAAACTGGAGAAATCGGTGTATTCATCCACGGCTATTTGTGTCGGCACAGTAGATACCGTCATTGAATTCCGCACAAGGTTGGTCTTTTTCCTACCATGAAGTGGTACACCAAAAGAGACTTGTTGACTTCCTGAAAGCCGGGATAACAAAAGAGCAATAACAGCATAGTAAAATACGTTTTCTGTGCATCCTAATGTTGCGCAGACATGCTTTATCCTCTTTGATACCTGACGAGGAATATCATAAATTTTCCGTATGGCTTTGGTTGAAAGCGTTCTATTGCCCAAAATAAAGTTGCTGTTTTCTCCTTTGCCAGCCAGAAAATCACGCCAAAATAACTTGTCCTTATCATATTGACGACTAGATGAATATTTCTCTTCTAATGCTAAAAAGTAACTTTGATCATCGCTAAACTCACAATGCACAATATCATTCAATGGATTATTATAACACTCACAAACCCTGGCGATAATATTTTGCATCGTCACGCCATCACAAACTAAGTGATGTATTTTGATTAAAAATCCACATTTTGAATCAGACTCTTTATACAAACAAAAATAATATAAGCATGTCCCTAAATCCATTTTCCGAGACATACACTCTTCGCGCCATTGTTCAAATTCTCTTTGTGGACTTTCTCTATTACGAAAATCAATAAAATCGATATTATTTTCCACTCGGCTATCTAAAATAAGTTTCGGTGGAATCTCATCATTTAAAGTGAAATTTAGACTTTGGGTTTCTTTAATAACTCTCTGTATCGCATTAGTTAACCTTGTGAAATCCAATTCCGTTTCAACACTACAAGTACCACCAATATTAAACATACTGGTCCCTTGGTGTTTCAACTCAGTTACCCAAACGCCTTTTTGAATCCCTGTCATTTCATATGATTTGTGACTAATAGACATAATTAAATCCGTATAAATTTAAATTCTGAACATTTTAAAACAATCAAACCTCTATCAAACTCAATGCACTGAGCGGCGACGATATAAAACCTGAGAGAACAGAGAGAGACAAAGGAGCAAAAGAAGCACAAGAGAACAATACAAAACCCAAAAGCTATTAGGCATCCAAACCATAAATGTCGCCCAAGACAATCCAAGCAACAAATTTGGCAAGGTCAATACGACCAACAGAGCAATAATGAATAAAGCAGATAATATTGTCGCTTTCACAACGCCAAAGTTTGCAAGCCAACTTATATTTTTTCCTTTTAAATTTAAATAGATTAACAAGAGGCAAGCCAAAATCACAAATATACTGACAATGAGAAAAGTTCTATCAAAAGTATCAAATAACTCAAGCTCTTTAACGGTACTTAGCCCGGTAAAATCACCGCCTTGAGCAAGCTGTTCCATTGCTTGCTTGCCAAGTTCAAAAGTAATATTGCTATTAACATTTGCCATCACAGCAACCGCAGCGCCAGAATCCAGATCAACGGCAACGTAACTAGAGAATGTTGGGTTCATTCCTGTATGAAATATCCGATTCCCCTGTTTATACCATCCCAAGGTATATAGCGTTTTTTCACTTTCGTTGGTATCAACACCCAACTTGCCTGAAAAGATCATTTTTTTGGCATTAAGGAGAGTTGAATCCGTATTGCTGCCTAGAAATCTCAACCAATTAAGCATATCGGATGCATTAGTTTGTATATATCCGGCGGGTACATTAGCCAAGACAAATGGCGCATCATATGGTCTGGCTTGCAAAAAACTGATTTGATGGCCGATTGCCTTTTTCGCCGCGTCTGGAAGAACGGAAGTCCCATTCATCTGTAGCGGCGCCAAAATATAGGTTCGCAGTAGCTGTTGATAAGAGCGCCCTGAAACTTTCTCCATCATTCTGGCTGCAATATCGTAATTAAGTGTGGCGTATGCATGTTGCTGCCCCGGCATCGTTTGCAGGTTAATTAACTTAATCTCATCGATAACTTGCAAAAGCCCTTTTTGAGGCTGGGAATAGAGCATATCAATGGTTTTAAAAGGCAGGCCCGATGTATGGTTGAGCAATTGCAAAAATGTCACATCAACGCTTTTACCATCGTAAATCGTTTTTATCGATGGCAATATTGATGAAACTGTGGTTTGAGGCAAGATTTTGCCTTCCTCTATCATTCTGGCAGCAATTAAACCGGTAAAAGATTTACTTACCGATGCCAGCTCAAAAATAGTCTCTTCATTTAGATTTTGCGTACCGTTTCTATTCTCATTTGTTAACAATATTATATTTGATTTTTTATTCTTGTCGACTGTCACCATAACTAATTCAGGTATCTTGCCAAACTCCATATATTGCAAAATTTGACTTTTCAAACTCTCATCTGCCGAACTCACGCAGGAAAATAACAGCAGGAAAACCATAATAAAACACTTCATAACAGCCCCATTCACATTTAAGATTCCATTTCACTTCACACCGGATATTTCCAATCGAATAATTAATGCCACTTTCACAGTCTATCTAAACATGCTCGTTTAGAAACTAAATTTCCTAGCGCGATGAGAGAAAGTACAACAGCCAGAATAAATACCAGTAAGTCCACCGAAAATAGAATCAGAGGAAAGCATTCAACACCAAACAAAAAAGACAATGAAAAAGTTAAAGCAACCTGCAAAAAAAGTTTAAGGAAAACCAATAACATCGAATACTTCTCTTTTTTTACGCTTTGGAGAAAACCGATAAATACCAGCAACCCACCAAGGAAGAACAAACCTAAAAAAATAAAAAAGGAAATATTCAAAACCGTTAATAACAGACTTTTATCATCAGTGAATAAGCCATATAGATGTTCCGGCAACGCAATAACCAGTAAAGTCATTGATATTGAATAAAATGCAGCATATAACAATGCCACCTTTAATGACTTTATACAGCGATGATATTTTTCCGCGCCAAAGTTATAACTTGATAAAGTTTGCAACGCCGACATCATGGCTATCAACGGTAAGACGACAAAGCTTAATACCCGGAAAACCAAGCCGAAAGCACTAATCATATCACCTGAGTTTTCAACTCCACTCGCTTTGATGAGATAATTGATAGTGAAAATAAGTATTCCATATGACAAATTGCCAATCAGTGTCGGCAATCCGATAAGCACTATATCCTGGCACTCTTTTATTTCTATCGTGAAATAAGTCGGTGAGAGAGTCAGGCGAGTACGATCACTATGAAAGAGCACGGCTGCACATATTAGTGCGACAGTATTTGCCAGTATTGTGGCAACCGCGGCGCCAAACATTCCCATGTCGAATATAACAATAAAGATAGCGTCAAAAGCAATATTAAGAATAGACGCACAGAGCATGATTGAGAACATGGCATTGGTTTTACCTTCTGCTCGTAACAGATCACCCAAAATAGTCGCTATCATGATAATAGGCGCGCATAAAGCCAATGGCATGGCATAATCCAAAGCATAATTAATTATGCTTTCCGTCGCCCCAAGAAATAATAAAATCTCTCGCGCCCATGTTAGAAATAATATGCCAAAACAGATAGCACATACTCCCGCCATAAATATAGCTTGTGTCGCAACTCGATTCGCCAAAGCAGGTTTATTCGCGCCTAGAAATCTCGCTACTAAAACGGCAGCACCCGCTCCCAACATAACCCCGACCGCACCGACTAATAGCAGGATAGGGAAAAATATTGAAAAGCCTGCCATAGCATCTTTGCCAATATATTTAGTAATAAAGATAGCGTCAATTATTCCATAAAGCCCCTGAATTGACATACCAAAAAAAACCGGAATTGATAATTTTAAATATGCAAAGGGCACAGAATCATTTGCCATGAAATCGGTATTTTTCAATGACATCTCCAATACAAAATGAATATATTTAAATATTGCTATATAGCGTGCGAGTGAAATTTTCCAACTTAAATTAATATCGCGTCAGAGCTCTCATAACAAGAGCTCTGACCGCAAATATCACTTTAGTTTTTCAATCACGAGTTTTTCAATCACGAGTTTGCCAATCACGCTCTCAAGCAATTGTTTAAATAACGTCATTGTGCCGGTGACGTCGTTGGCATTGAGATTTTGATTATCAATGGCAATCAGTTTCCGAAGAGTTTCGGTCATACCCGCCACATTGTCCGCCCACCATTGCGCATGATCCGGTATTACCATCGCAAGGAAACGATGAAGAAGCTCCAACTGTGACAACCACCGTTTTACAAACTGTTCCAATTCACCGGATGTCATCGCCAATAACAACTCAGGGCTTTCCATCAATTTATTAACCGCACTTATACCAACATAATGGTGTATTGGCGTGTTTCCGTTCGTAATAGCCGTGTGAGTCTGTAATCCCGACAGAGTTTTATCTAGCGTCCCGCGTAATAGATGGTCAGTAGATAAAAACGCTCCAGTTTGAACAACCGATATAGCAAGATAAGGACGAGATTTATGATACACCTCGTGAGATTTCATAAACTCAAGTCCTTTGAAACCGATAACAGTTTGCGCGAACTCATGATCACTTATTTCACCAAAGTAATTAAAGCTCCCGTCATAAACTTGATAGCCTCCTGACGTGCGCCCAACCAAAACAAACGCATGTGGAATAACCTCTTCTTCATCAATTTCCAGATTATCAAATAGAGGCCGCAGTAAATATTCACTATCACTCAAGCCGTAAGAAGGAGAAAACGGTAAGTGGTAATCTGAACCGGTGATAATAACCAGTTTTCCTTTCTCCAATTCCTCTATGCAATACGCGGTGTAAGATGCCAAATCGTCAAAAAATTGCTTGTGATAGGAAAACGAGAAACTTTCCTGCAACTGAGGCCAATCCAATAATGCACCATAATTCTGATAGTCATTCAGGATATTGCCTTGCGAGTCTGAGGGTTGCACGCTAAAACCAAACAACAAGCTTCCATCCGATGCTCGCATTAAGCTATTTGGACAATTCAAGCCATAATCATGCTTTAGTTTCTCTCTCACTGCCGAATACATACAGCTCACGTCATTGCCATAAAACTCAGGCTTGAACTGTGTATTGTACTGCCAGCCGCTCGAGATAGATGGACGAGGCGTATCGATCAAATGGATGATCTCATTCAGGCTCTTTCGCGATAGCAGCATATTCATATCAACGGGAATTTTTACAGACTTCGCTTTCGCGACGACTTGCACTGCGGATAGTGAATTACCCCCTAATGTGATGAAATCATCTTCCCCGTTCACCTCACTGACACCCAGTATATCTTTCCAAATAACCTTAAGTTCTTCTGCCATACTCTTTGGCTGCGTAACGTCAGAAACTTGGCTTCTCGCTACACTTTGTGTAGACAATTGGGTTACGTCAGAACCGGCTTGACCCGAGAAAATGGCTTGTAGCCTTTTCACATCTTTAGGATATTCTTTACCTCGAATCGGCATAGGAGGAAGGTTTACCGAAGGTGCAACTGTCTCGTTCAATTCATGCTGCCAATCGACATTGACGTTCAACAGTGACAACATGCCCAGACTTTCCATGATGCAAGGCTCCTCTTCTTTGCCACGACTAATAAGAGAAAGAGAGACATGCTTTGCATTGAAATCTTGATGGTGTTTAATCAGGGACGACAAACCATTTCCAGGCCCCACCTCGACGAAAATAGCATCACCGCTTGCCAGTAATTCCTCCAGTCCTTGAGTAAAGCGCACCGGTTCACGAATTTGGCGAACCCAATAGTGTGGTTCCACCATCAGATTTTTAGTACTCAATTCTCCGGTCACATTAGAGATGATAGGAAGTTTGGGTTCTGAGAGTTTCACGTCACCGATAACTCGCTCATAATCAGCCAAAATTGGCTCCATATAACGGGAATGGAAAGCACGGCTGACTTTAAGACGCTTCGTCTTGATTGATCGGGATTCGCAGAGTTGCTCAAACGCGGTGATTTCCTCGTCTGAACCAGAGAGCACACAAAGTTCGCTGCTATTATCGAGCGCGATTTCCAAGCGACCAAACAACATGGTTTGAGCCACTGTTGCCGAACACATAACAGATAGCATAGCGGCGGCTTCAGTGGACTGCATCAAACGGCCTCTGGCACAAACCATCCTAATAGCATCCGCGAACGAGAATATTTCAGCAACCGCCGCCGCAACATATTCACCTAAGCTATGACCCAACATCGCAGCCGGTTTAACGCCATAAGACGCGAGAACCTGCACCAGTGAATATTCAATAATAAACATTAACGGCTGGGCAAACTCGGTATTATACAATTTCTCATCATCTTCCCCTGAGAGGAAAAGCTGCTTTAAATCGATCGCACAATATTCGCTGGCTATTTCAAATCCTCGATCACACCATGTTTTGAACAGATCATTTGTGTGATAGAGCGAAAGTCCCATCGCTGCATATTGCATACCTTGTCCCGGGAACAAATAGACCACTTTTCTCTCTGACGTCATGCTGTTGTAAAGATAATCAGAAGATGGCGACGACAGTCGCTGCAATAAACCTTCACGATCCCGGCTATAAGCAACAAACAGATAAGGCATAACGTCTCTTTGCATTAGACTCAATGCCATCTCATTGAGGTGACTATCAACTACGTTGCTTTGGATCGCTCGCTTCAACTGCTTCTTATAGCTGTCTAACGACTTTTCATCAGGGGCCGATAATACGATAGGCAGAACAACTGACCGCTCTTTGGTCAGTGTTTGTCGATTGACACATGGCGCTTGTTCAAGCACCACGTGCGCGTTCGTACCACCGATACCAAACGAGCTAACGCCGGCTCTTAGCAGTCCCTGAGAATCATCAAGTCGACTGTATTGATTGCTGATAATGAATGGGCTGTTGACAATATCGATTTCCGGGTTGATTCTGGCAAAATTGATTGTCGGCGGCAGCTCTTTATATTTAAGCGCCATTGCTGCTTTTATCAGTCCGGCAATACCCGCGGCCGAGTTCAAGTGTCCGATATTAGATTTTACACTGCCTAATTTGCAGAAGTTCTTCTTATCAGTAGCAAAGGCGTGTTTAAGCGCTTTAAATTCAATAGGGTCCCCCAGATGGGTGCCTGTACCATGCGCTTCAACAAAGCTTAACGTGTCTGCGGAGACATTCGCATCTTTCAGTGCGGTTTGAATCACGTCAATTTGCCCCTGATAACTTGGCGCGGTGTATCCAACCTTTCTGCCGCCATCATTATTAATCGCGGTGCCTATGATGGTCGCATAGATATTGTCGTTGTCTTTCAGTGCTTGCTGAAGTGGCTTTAATACCACAACGCCAACGCCATCACCAAAAACCGTCCCACTGGCTTGGATATCAAACGGGCGACACTTCCCATCTTTTGCATGGATCATTCCCTCTTCGGAGAGATAACCGGCTTTTGTCGGTAAAGTAATGGAGACGCCGCCAGCAAGCGCGACATCACATTCTCCAGCCCTCAGGGATTTGATTGCCTCATTGACGGCAACCAGAGACGATGAGCAAGCGGTTGACAAAACCATACTTGGGCCTGTCAAATTCAATTTATAGGAGACAATGGTCGCCATATAATCCTTATCCGCCACTGTCATTGCACTATATTGGCCCGCACTTCCCTCAGCGGTCGCCATCGCCTGAGCTAACCACTGCAAATTGCCTGACGCTGCCGCATAAAGACCAATTTTGTCTCTACTTTCTTTGGGCTTAATTCCAGCGTCTTGCAATGCCTGCCAGCAACACGTATGGAAGGCGCGAACTTGCGGGTCCATTTGCCTTGCTTCGTAAGGTGTATAGCCAAAAAAGGTCGCATCAAACTCACCCGCGTTAGGAAACACCCCTTTCGCTCTAATGTAGTTGGGATTATTTAATAGCGCCTGATCTATCCCCTCTTCAAGCAGCTCTTCTTTGCTGAATATCGATATGGATTCTTTACCGTAAGTGAGGTTCTGCCAAAAGTCGTAAATGTTTTCGGCTTCTGGGAATGTCGCAGCAATACCAACAATGGCGATTTTTTTACTGATATCAGCATCGTGATCTTGGCTCCGTTGACTATTCAATGGAGTATCAAATTCTGCTGCCTTACTATTTTCAACCGCAGCTACTGATATTTCCCCCACCATCATGGCGTTTTGCTCAATAATAAAACCCGCAAGTAATTCTGATGTCGGATAACTGAACATATCCACCACGGACAAATCAATATAAAGCGCTTCAGTAATACGCTTATTGACCTGAACCAGATCTAGTGAATTTGCCCCCAATTCAAAGAAGTTATCACCACTATTAATCGAATGGATTTTTAAGAAGTCTTGCCAAATATCCATAATAGTGTCGACGATCTGTTGTTTTGAAAATATCTGCTTTGAGAATGTCTGCCTTGAATGTGCTGAATGGGATTGATTAGTAAAAGGTCTAATATGGGTGCCGACCCATTGTTCAAATCGCTTATTCAGATCCCCGGTAGAAACAATTAACTGCGCCTTAAGAGGTGACTGTAAAACACGCTCTAAAATATAAAGACCTTCATCCGGCTCAATTAATAGCTGCTCTAATGAAGAACCTATAGCATCATCAGCATTTTTACGCTCAAATACCCAACCATCCCAGTTGATACTAACCCAAGGTTTACCCTGTTGATTTTGTTGTTTCGCAAATGCATCAGCAAAAGAACTCACTGAACTGTAAGCCGAGAAGCTTAATCCCCCCAAAATAGCCGCGATGGAGGAACATAAAATACAGAAATCAATTTGTCTGTGTTCTAATAGTTCTGCAAGCAACTGGTAAGAGTAAACTTTTGTATCAAACTGGGGCTGACAGTTCTCCATAGTAATATGGTTAATGCCTTGGAAAGAATCTCCCCGCGTCACACCGGCCGCACAGATCACCCCATTTAACTGACCATATTGTGCTTCAATGTTACCAATAAGCGCTTCCATCTCCTGACGATCACAAACGTCCGCCGCGTAGTAATCAATATCCCCTTCATTAATCAGAGATAATTGATGTATTCGATCAATAATTTCTGACTGAGGATGGGCTTTTACTTCAACATCACCCCACTGCGCTTTTTGAGGTAAATCCCTACGCCCCGATAAAATCACCTTAGCGCCATATCTCGTCACTAAGTGTTCTGCAAACAGCAAACCCAGATCACCCAATCCACCGGTAATCAGATAAACACCCTGTTTTTTGAAAAGCTGTTTTTTGGCAATAACGTCGGTAATCGGTTCATTATTCTCAAGCTGTTGGTAACGCTTTTCAAATCGCGCTTGTTGAGACCGTTTGACAATAAAACGCATATCGCTTGCTGTTAATTCTTGAGCAAGAATATCGCATGCTGCCTCAATAGATTCAGCCGTATCTAATTCAATAATTCGAGGATGGCATTTCGTGACTTCTTGAGCGATAACATTAATTAAGCCGTTGAGCAGACTGTGTTCCGGTAGTGCTGTAGTCGCCAATAATAAACGAAACTCAGATAAACGACCCGATTTCGCCCACGATTGCAGTAATAAGATGACAGAAAACCAAGATGTCGTTATGTCTTTGGTACCGGAAAGCGGCCAGGCAAAAATAATTGAGTCCGGCAAGAAACTCGAATTGACTAGCTCAGTCATTAAGTTATCAAAACTATTTTTATCTCCCGGTGTAACGCCGATTACTTGGCCATCAACATAATACGCCGGCGACGGAATAACGAATTTAAGTTTTTGTCCCTCTTGGCTAAAACGCTCAGTAAAAGCATCACACCACGCTAAACTCGGCACAAAACAGACGATATTATTTGCCTGTCCGGTGTTTCCGGCCGGTAATTCGACAGGTTGCCACTGTTCGGTATACAACCACTGCGTTAATTCTTTTTTAGTTATTTTGGTTTCAGATGTCCGACCGGTCGTGGTAGAGGAAATATGATACTCACTTAAACTTGGCTCTCTGATGAATTGATAGCCCGGAAGACTAATACGCCCCGGAGAGACATTTTGGTATAAGGCAGTCCAATCGATAGAAATCCCCAAAGACCAAAGCGCTCCTAATACCTTAAGCAGGCAGGCTCGGTCACTCTCTTCCTCTAGTGGATGACGTAATAGATTAAACACGGAAATATTCGCGTGACTATCCGCTATTTGTTTCACAAAGGTTGAAAGAGTGCGTCCCGGACCGACTTCTAAAAATACGTTTAGCGCCGGCTCTTGCAGGCAAGTTTCAATGCCTTGTTGGAATTCGACGGCTTGGCATAAGTGCTTGATCCAATAGTCGGCTGAACACGCCTCTTCCGGTTGTATCCACTGGCCTGTGACGTTTGATAAGAACGCCGCTTTTGGCGCTTTAAAATCCACTTTATCCAGTTCCGCTCGGAACTTATCGACGCCGGGCAACATCATCGCCGTATGAAATGCATGCGATGTCTTCAATAATCGACAACGGTAATTCTCTTGTGACAATCGCGCTTGTACCGCTTTAACCTCTTCCAAAGGACCCGCGATAACACACGAATTAGGCGAGTTAATCGTAGCCAGTGTCACTGAATCCGTCAGAAATGGCGCAACTTTTTCTCTGCTCGAAGCGACACTGAGCATGGCTCCCGGTTCACACTCCTGCATAATGAGACCACGTGAAGCAACCAATTTAAGCGCCTCTTCCAAGGTCATCACTTCTGCCAATGTCGCGGCGACATACTCTCCCACACTGTGACCAATCATTGCACTGGCCCGGATACCGAAACTTTCCAGACACTTCGCCAGTGCATAAGAGATAACAAAGATAACCGGTTGGGTGATACGGGTATTTTGCAGTTCAATACTGCGTTCTTCCGCGTCCTCTCCATCGCTGTACAGAAGCGACAGCAGATCAATATCAAATTGCTCACGTAGCAGTTGATGGCATTCATCCACTCTAGTTTTGAAGATGTCTAGCTCGTGGTATAAACCCTTCGCCATCTCGACATATTGCGCTCCCTGCCCTGGGAACATAAAGACAAGACCGGGCGCATTGTCTGAAATCTCACGCCCCTCGGATTTACCAGCGGCCAAACGAGACAACATGGCGTTCAATGTTTCAATGCTATCCACAACCGCTGACGAACGGACATCAAACTCACCTCGCCCTAATTGCAACGTGTAAGCCAAATCGGTCAGATTGGGTTCTTGATCTGCATGCTGGATATGGTCATGCAGTTTACTCGCTATTTTAGCTAAACCTTGCTGGCTCTTGCTTGACAGAACGACGAGTTCTGAACGCTCATTATCCCTCTTTACCGACTGCGCTATCGATTTAACCGTCAAGTGCACATTGGTTCCACCAATACCAAAAGAGCTGACTCCGGCGGTTCTAATTTCATTGTCACACTTCCAATGCCTTGATTGATCGATCAAAGTGAATCGAGTGTTAGACAATGAGTCAGGGTTCGTTTCCGTAACATGGCATGACATCGGCAATATTTGGTGTTTAAGCGCCAATATCGCTTTAATAAAGCTTGCTACGCCTGCCGCTGTGTTGGTATGACCGATGTTGGATTTCACACTCCCCAAGACACAATTTCTGTCGCCTGCCCCAAGCGCTTCTTTGATGCCCTCAATTTCAATTTCGTCACCAACCAAGGTTGCGGTGCCATGCGCCTCCAGAAATTCAATCTCGTCTGGTTTAACACCGGCCATATTTAAGGATTGGCGAATACAATTTGCTTGTCCATTCGCATTAGGAGCGGTGTATCCCGTTTTGTCATGACCATCATTGTTGACGCCAAAACCCGCGATCACACCATAGATGTTGTCATTATCCCTCAGTGCATCCTCTAACCTTTTGAGCGCCACCATCCCCAAGCCATCACTAAATACCGTGCCACTCGCTTCTTTGGTAAATGGGCGGCAGTGACCATCAGAACTGTTGACCATCCCTCGCGCATAGACGTAACCGCTCTTAACCGGTGTGGTAATCGATACCCCGCCAGCTAATGCAAGATCACATTGATGAGAGTATAAACTCTGACAGGCTAAGGTGATAGCCAACGCGGAACTGGAACAGGCGCTTTGAACCGTCACAGCCGGTCCGGTTAGATTTAGTTTGTAAGCAACACGAGTTGTCAAAAACTCTCGGTCATTCAAAAGCGCAACACCAAACTGCTCCGTTGAATCCGTCACCTCTTTTTTTAATCGCTCTAACCATTGATGATTCGAGCCACAAGAGGCAAAAAGCCCGGTTATCGGTCTGTATTTTTGATTGCCATATCCGGCATCATCGAGTACCTGCCATGTCGCTTCATGTAACAACCTGAATTGAGGGTCCATATACTGAGCTTCACGAGCCGTATACGCAAATGCCTCTGGATCAAAATCAAACGAACTCGATAACACACCCTTGGCTTTGATGTAATTGTCCAACTGCAAAACAGCCGCAGGAACACCTGCTTCGAGTAACTCCTCATCTGAAAAAAAGCGGATACCTTCATGACCTTCTAGCAGATTTTGCCAATATTCTTGAATGTTCTCACTGCCCGGAAAGCGCCCGCTCATGCCCACAACAGCAACCGCGTGTTGAGGGTAATGGTGCCTAGTCTCTTCGCTTGAAACGGATATTAGCGATGTATTCTGAGGTGTGCGTTTACTCTTTGGTAACGTTTGGCTATTACCTAGCGAGCAAATATGCTGAGCTAATTTCTCACAGTTGCTATAACGATAGTAATCACTGATTTTTAGGCTCAAGCCATACTCGGCATTAACCTTATCATGTAATTGCGCAATATCGAGTGAACTCGCACCCGCATCAAAAAAGTTGTCTTTAAGGGTAATCGCATCTTTTGCAAAATGCGTTTTCAGCATTTCAAGTAGCGCTGTTTGTAAACTGGCTTTATCAAATGAATAGGGTCGCGCTTGGTGTACTTCTGCAACCTTGGCATGCTGAACCCTTTCTTTTTGGACATTCGCGACAGGTTTAAACTCAAGGCGATTCGGCAACGATTGATATTGTAGATCCGCCAACGCAGGCTGCGCCCTATTCTCATATTCCTGCAAAATGATGTGCGCATTGGTTCCACCCACGCCAAACGCACTCAACCCTGCCAATCGCACGTCACCATCATCGACTTCCCACGGCTTAGTTTCGGTGTTGATATAAAAAGGCGTGTTGTCCAAATCCAGTTTTGGATTAGCTTTTTTAAAGTGCAACGTAGGCACTAATGTTCTGAAATAGGTGCAAAGCGCTACCTTGATAAAAGCCAAAACTCCGGCGGCTGCGTCACAGTGACCAACATTAGACTTTACCGAGCCTAACGCACATGAGCCATTCCCCGGAAAAACGCTTTTTAACGCGGATAACTCAATAGGATCGCCAAGTAAAGTACCGGTTCCATGCGCTTCGATATAACTAATTTGTTCCGCATCTACTTCCGAATACTCAAGCGCGTCCTGAATCACACTCTTCTGCCCCAATTCGCTGGGCGCGGTAAAGCTGATTTTGTCACTGCCATCATTGTTTACCGCACTGCCTTTAACGATGGCAAAAACTCTATCGCCACTCTGGACAGCATCCTCAAGGCGCTTTAACGCAACAACGCCCACCCCGTTACTGAATACGGTACCGCATGCATTCTCATCGAATACGCGAGTTTTGCCGTCGGGGCTGTTAATCATCCCTTCTTGATATAGATAACCACTTTTATGAGGATGGGTAACACTCACCCCGCCAGCTAATGCAACGTCACACTCACCGGCTTGTAACGCCTGACATGCCATATGTATCGCTACTAAGGATGTCGAACATGCAGTTTGAATAGTGACCGATGGCCCTCTTAGGTTCAGTAAATAGGAGATCCGCGTACAAAACGAGGGATCATTTAAAGTAGCAACATGGAACTGTTCAGCCGCTGAACTAAATTGTGTATTAAGCTCTTTAAACCAAGACCATTGGCTGCTTGCTCCGGCAAAAACACCCACTTTTCCTTGGTATGTTTTAGAGTCGATATTGGCATGATTTAAAGCTTGCCAGCAGTTTTCTATCATTAAACGGATCTGCGGGTCCATCCTTACGGCATCAGAATGGTTAATACCAAAGTAATCCGCGGCAAATTTGAATGGATGATTAATTATTCCCTTTGCCGAAATATAGTTTTCTCTCGAATACTCTTCTTTTGAAATTCCATTGACTTTAAGTTCGTTTTCAGTAAATGAGCTGATACCATCTATACCGCCTCGCAACATTTCCCAGAATTCACTTACGTTATCAGCGCCAGGAAATTGCCCGGCCATGCCGACTACAGCAATTTCAAGTCCAGTAAAACTATTTTCCATAATTAACCTTTGTTTTCGTTGTTACACAGGCGAGTAATAGCAGGATATCAATGCTCATACGGAGCTTCGTTATTGTTCAACGTACACTCCAAACCTGGAGCCAATAGAGCTGATCCTAATAGTCATGATTGAGCATCTCAGAAATAATATTTACTTTTCGAATAAATAGACGTCCAAGATACTCAAGACATCATCATCACCAAATAAAAATAATATTTGGCATGATGGTTTTGATATATCCTGATTTTAAAGAACGGATTCTTTACGATAAAACTGTCTTAATGCATGTTGTGCAATTAAAACTTGCTGGATTTGGCTGGTGCCTTCGATAATTTCCAGTACCTTAGCTTCTCGATATAACCGCTCCACAGGATAGTGATTACACAGGCCATTACCCCCTAAAACCTGTACAGCGTTATTTGCAACTTGAATAGCGGCTAACGAACTCTGATATTTAGCAATATTGGTTTCCATTATTGCATCATGGCTACCTTGGTTTCTTAATTCGCCAATCTTCTCGCATAAGGCTTTTGCCGCATAAAAAACCGTTGTTGAATCGGTAATTAGACCTTGAATTAATTGGTGCTGGGCAATTTTTTTACCGAACTGCACTCTTTTGCGGGCATAGGTAATCATTTCCTCCAGAGCCGCATGAGCAATTGCCACCCCAGCCCAAGCGATACTGTATCGGCCATAAAAGAGCGCGGTATTCGCCACAAAACTTAACCCTGCACCTTCTCGTCCTATCAGACTATCTTTAGGGATCTCTACGTTATCAAAGCTCAACTCGGATAGATAAGCACCACGACTAGCCAACAGTCCTGTCATGAGTGTCCGACTCAATCCAACTGCTTCTTTCTCGACCATAAAGGCGCTGATTTTGTCGCCATTCTTGGCAAAGACCAAAAACAAATCCGCAATTCCCGAGTAGGTGATCCACTTTTTATTACCATTGATGCGATAACCTGAATCTGTCTCTTCATACGTTGTCTGAATTGAGCCAGCATCTGTCCCGGCATTAGGCTCAGACAGTGCAAAACAGGCAATTTTCTCACCTTTACACATTGCCGGCAGATACTTTTCTTTTTGTTCCGCGTTGGCAAGTCTCACTAACGTTTCACCCACCAAACTGGTGTGGACCGTAAGCAATGCCCTTGCCGAATTGCAGCCTTTACCGATTTCTTCCGTTAAATAGCCGTATGACAATGGATCAATGCCACTACCGCCATATTCTCGCGGTAGAATAGATCCCAGAAATCCTAAATCGGCCATTTGAGTAATAACTTCTCTTGGTACGCCGCCTTGTTGGTCAAATACACCGGCTTGAGGCCGAAGTACTTCATTTGAAAACGCTTTCGCTAATTTAACCAGCCGGTCTATTTTATTATTCATAAATAAAATCTAACCTTTTATTTTTTGGACAAGTTGTTGCATTTTTTCAATCGAAACAAAATTCTCTCTTTCAATATATTCATCTGGAATTGAGACCGAAAACTTATCTTCGATAAAGCATAGCAGTCTCATAGAAAATAAAGAGTTAACCAGACCGCTTTCAAAAATATTCGTGTCGTCCTTTAACTCTATTTCATCATCGAAATTGGTAATATTACTTTCAATAAAATCACGAATTTCTGCTGATACAACACATGAATCTTTCACACACTCATCCTTTAATTAATTTCAATTTTGACATAACGCGGAAAATCAGGAACTTGGCTCAGATCGTGAGAGAAGATTATTGTATCATCTGAGAGTTCTTGACATTTTTTAAAACCAGAAAATTGATAGGTGACATACATTTGTCTATTACGCTGTGTCCGTTTAAACTCAGCATGCAAATTATGTGATTTTTCTTTAGCTTGCTTCATAATATAAGTCAGAGCGATACTGCCAACACCTCTGGACAAGGTTCTACATGACATCAGCAAAAGCTTGATATAATCCGTGTCACCTTTATATTGAACCAGAGCAAGACCTATTTTTCCGTAAGAACCATATTTATCGACTAGCTCAAATACAAACAGGTCATGATCATCAGAAGCCATAAGCTCGGATAATTCATCACGATTGTAAGTAATGCCGGTAGAATTAAGTTGATTGGTGCGTTGAGTTAACTCTTCCGCTCGCAGCAAATCTTCCTCTTCGGCTTTAGCGATATAGAATTTCATATCTAATTGACTGAGGAAATCTTCGGGCGTGCCGACAAATTGCTCTTCCTCATTTTTCCTGAGAATATCATCTTGATAACGACTCCTTCTCAGCTTTGCATCATCAGATATTTCCATGTTCGCAATTCGCGGTAAGTCCAGAATTGTCTTATATTCTAAAGCGTCAATACAAACAACTTCGGGATGTTTTGAATTAACCTCATCCCTCTCCATTATTTGGTCATCAACAAAAATAAAAGTATCGGTTGAAATATTCAGGCTCTTCTGAATTCTTTCTATCGATAAAGACTTTGGTCCCCAATTGATTTGCGGATAAATAAAATATTCATCCAGTTCAAATTCGCGAAGTTTAGCCATCGCATCACTGGCATCATTTCTACTGGAAATAGATTGCAAAATGCCCATATTATCCAGTTTTTTGATAATCTGGGCAATATTTTCTTTGAGTTTCACCTCATCCTGCTCAGATAAAACCCCCTCCCAAATCGTATTATCCAAGTCCCAAATCACACATTTGACGGGTTTATTTGTTACTTCAACTTGTGTGTCAATATTATTCATTTTCACACTTCCCTAATTATTTGTATTTAAAGAAACCCATACCACTTTTTTTACCCAAATGCCCGGCATCGACCATTTTCTTAAGCAGTGGACAGCATCGATATTTTGGATCTTGATAGCTGTCATAAAGGACACGTAATGAATTCACCACAGTATCCAGCCCAATCAGATCGGCGGTTTCCAAAGGCCCCATCGCATGGCCATATCCATCTTTAAAAATCTTGTCTATATCCTTTGGCGTCGCAACGCCATCCTGCACCAAAAAAGCAGCTTCATTCATAAATAGGTGAGATAATCGGTTTGAAACGAAGCCGGGGTAGTCTTCCACCACCACCGCACTCTTATTAATACTTTGCAGCAAGGCTTGAGAAGCCTCTAACGTTTTATCGCTAGTATGGAAACCTTTAATCACTTCTACACATTTCTTAAGCGCGACAGGATTCATAAAATGCAGGCCAATAACTTGCTCCGGGTAAGGTAAGCATGAGCCAATCTTAGTAATTGAAATACAGCTAGTATTTGCAGCGACGAAGGTCTTCTCATTAATGATAGAAGACAGCCGTTCATATACATTTTGTTTTGCGGCCAGATCTTCTTTCACATTTTCAATGACCCAATCACTCCCTTCAATTTCTTGATAGTCACTGACTACTTTTACTCGTTCAATCAGCTCATTGATATTCACGGATTTAAGTGAAGGTTCAAGCATTTGATAGAGCCTAAACTCCTTTTTTATCCGGGAAGGAATATTCTCAAGTACTGTTGGATCAATATCTAAAATGACGACATCGTGACCAAAAGCGGCGCACACCATCGCG
Organism: Photorhabdus namnaonensis; assembly: GCF_001684335.1. Lineage (GTDB taxonomy): Bacteria > Pseudomonadota > Gammaproteobacteria > Enterobacterales > Enterobacteriaceae > Photorhabdus > Photorhabdus namnaonensis. The sequence goes on along the minus strand of NZ_LOIC01000083.1, from coordinate 120,789 downwards.
GTGTCTAACCCCATAACACCCGCACCAACAATCGATATTTTCAAAGCAAATCTCCTTTTTAAAATTGTAACAACAGACTAGAAACTGACATACCTTGAAGTATGTACAACTTTGATGATTGAAATTGAGCTAATAATTGAAATTAAGCTAATAGTTGAAGGGATTTTCAATTTGCCTTTCAGCTCTTGAATATCTTGGCAATGCAATTTTTAAACTGATGAACGTATCGTTGTCTTCCCTCTCCAGCAGCGAGAGTGTTCCATACGTTTTATTTTCTTATTATTTTCTTATAGCTGATGGCAGGTTTAGTACGCTACCGCCCCTCGCCGTGACCGATGCGCATAAGGTGTGGTTGCTATTTTATGGGACGCTTTGCCGAGCACCCGCCCCCGCAGACGCTCGGCAAAACGCAGCAGACAGTTAATCCTTCTTCTGCCGAATTGCGCCGTAACACAACACGTTCCAAAAATCGGAATGAAGTCAATTTAAGTGATTTTTTCGTAGCACAACTCAACCTGTTTCAGGTGATTGTGCTTATCTTTGGTCGGGTCTTTAATGTTGTATGTAACAGATTGGCCTTCACCGCCTTACACAGGTCATTGTTCGGCGTCGGCACTTTCAGAATGGTTTCTTGTTCTTTACAGAACATAGCGTTGTCTAGCAGATTGGATTTCAGATCGCGGAAAGTCAGAGTGATATTTTCTTTACCGCCATTAGCAGATAGGAGATGAGTTGTCCGCCCATAACTAAAATCGCTCAAGAATAGCAATCTTAGCGGCCACTCAACTTTTTTCTGTACACTACCAGTATGGAAGCTCCGTTTAATATTAACGTGTACTTTCGGCACTTCGTTCATCAAGCTTTCAAACATAGTATTTATCCTAAACAGTAGCTCATGAGAAGGAAGTCAGCCATGCGACATTGACGGGATGTATTTTGCTTCTGCTTTACAGAAAGACAGAGCAATAATGCCTATGCATAAATTTACATTAACAATAACGCACAACAAACTATTTCACTAAAGTAAATTCCTTATATATAAAAATGCATTATCAATTTATTTAGCTTTTTATCTCAAATTAGCCAATCCTTATAAATTTAATAAAACACTTTAGAAAAACTAATAATAATCATACTCAATAAATATTGATCATTCAAATAATTAATCATTCTAATAATATTACTAAAAAGTAAACTTCTGTGTACGGGATAACATTAAAGCCGTGACGCTAACGTTACAAAAACTGTCTATGGGTTATATGCACAGGCTTGACTGGTGCCTTGGAGAACATGAGATAACTCCCAAGGCAATATCCATAGTGAGAAATAGCGATAAAATCAATTATGATTCAGAGGGTAAGGATGAGTATGAGTGTAAAAGATAAACAGAGATAGCAGCGCTTATCCGCAGAGTGTTAAACAGGCGACCTGGAAATTCACCGCCCGTAAAATAACAACTGTACAAAATTTTAAACAAGGTCTTCTGGAGGATGAGATAAGGTTGATGAAGTAGATGCACGCGCGTTAAGGGCATCACTCACAATTGCCGAAAATTTATTGATCTCTATCGACAAAGGCTCATATCGCAACCACCCCAAGGTACAATCGAATATCGCTTCCAGTCGTACCACAAATTCAATCGCATCACGGGCAGGGATCTCTAGCCGTCCGCGCTCGATTAATTCCTCCGCGCTATCACCTGTCGTGTCGCAGGCAACTTTGATGATCAATCGCCGAATGTAATTCTCTGATAGTGACATGATGTCTCCTTGAAAAATCATACGCAAGCCTCCGTACTTATAGCTCGAATAATAGCAATAGGATCAACTTCAGCCAGTTTAAAACGACCTTTCCCCTCTACTGCGATGTGAGTCAAAGCACGTTGAATGTAGGTTTCAATTTCCTCAGTTCTGCCATAAGGCACCAGCCCAAGTTGTTTGATCAATTGTTGGCATTGGCTATCAGAGAGTACATTAGAATAGTGGGCGACCAGGTATTCCTTGCAGCGCTTAAACTTTCTTTGCCAGACTACAACTTCATTTGCGATTGTAGCGGCAGAGTCTGCATTTACAGCAATTTCAGGCACATGGTGTAACACCAAATCGCGCAAAGCTGCATTTTCTGGCTCTGCAATTAGCTGTTGCAATGTGAGAGTCAGGTCACGACGGTGCAACAGACTGACGCCTATTCGCTCTGCGGCAATAGGTGATAGCGGCGCTTGTACCATCCGCATTAGTATCTGTTGCGGCCACATCGCTGAAAGCAGTAATCCCAGTTGCCCTGCTGTGGTGTAAAGGAGCTCCCACTGGTTTTGGTCAGCGTCTGCCCTCTCCAATTTTTCAACCATACAATGAAAGGCTTTCCAGGCACCTTCAAAACCAGCAATGTAAGCTCCAGTTACCTCATCACGTACAGACTGGTTCAGGCAGAGTGCTGCCAGCGTTGTAGCAAAAGGCAATGAATAGACGGTGATACGTTGGATAGAAAAATCAACCGCTTCTCGGTAAGCGGCATAAGCGCGAAACAACTCATGCCAGGGAGAATGACCAACCATTTCATACACATGTGAAACTTCATCGTTAGGAACATACGAGAAGTCGTAAGCTGTATCGAACATCACCCGTAGCCAGAGCACCAATTGATGGAGATCCTCAACTTGCCAACGGGCGCCATCAGTACGCTGCATACGCAAGAAGAGTGTCCAAGTACCTAACTGACAAACTCGATTCAGTGATACTCGCCATATAGGTTGCCATTCGACAATACGCAATGCCAACGCTTCGAATACATGTAAACGGCCAATATCCTCTTCCGGCGCATTTGGCAGTTCGGCAAATTCAACGATCAATTCTTTCTCATTGAAGAGAAAACTGGCTTTGTGTACCACAAACGGTAGTGAAATCTCCAGAATGTTCCGTGTTAACCTCAACAGACAAGAACGTGCATCACCAAAGCCATCCGCGATATTTATCAGTTTACGTAAGGATGCAGATAGTTCAGAACCAACTCCAGTTCGGAAGCGAGCCAGCATCCATTGATGCAAGAGATTGTGTAGTTGATGAGCATTTTCTATAGGCAGTTGATCAGGCTCCATATTGCCAGCAATGGGTATTAAAACTTGCCAGCGTAAGAAGTCGTCGCCCAAACGTTCCGCAATATTCTCTTTTAACTCGAGCAAAAAATTATCTGGCATAGATTGATAGCGAGCACGATCTATCCATCTCAGGAAAGAGCGTAATGCGGCCTTTTCCGTGGCAGAAAGCGTCGACAGTTGAGCAAATGCGATCCAACCACTCAACAGATCCAGGTAACGCTGATGTGTGATGGGATCACGTCGATCGACCACTTCGGTTAACACCGCCTTAAGCGCCTGATCATATGTATCCACCAGATCAATGCGACAAAGGCCCTGCAATGCCGGTAAGTTTGCTTGATGTAGCGTCTCCATTAGGCTGGCGGCGGCTTGCAGTAAATCGGCTGCTTCTCTAGCTCCAGCTAATGCACCGGCAGCCTTAAAACATTTCAACGGAGTCAAAAACGCAAGATAGGCAGCAAACGCTTTTGGGGCACATACCAAGCTAGCGAGCGCAGTCGGCGCTAGTTGGCCGTGATGTATTATCTCTAATAGAGAGGCCGGAGAAAGCGTGGACTCTGCCGCACCGACCAGAGAATGTACGATATTTAACCGCTCAGTATCTTCGTAAATGGGCAGAATTTCTGTATCTGCAAGTACGTGGAGTATACATTCTAGCAATAGGCGTGCGTCGCTATACGGTGCGGTTATTGCAGCATCGACCAATGACGTTAATTGGACGGACGGCAATTTTTCAATCCATGCTTCGGTTTTAATTAATTGCATAATTAGGCGCAGATCATTGAGTTGGACGAACCTATCTGCAAGTGTTGGAATAGCTTTGCATAAGCGCGGTAACACAGATTGCGGATTGCTTTTAGCGGTGAGAGCACAGAGATAATCTGCCATTGCGTCCGTTGTCGGCCAATCAAAGGGTAAAAACTCAGTCGCTCTCTCTCCTGCCTGTGCAAGGAGCCAACCTGTTAAACTGGGGCTTCGGACAGCATTACCATTTTGCAGCCAGGTGTCGGTTGGGAAGATCGTGCGCTGTTTAAGTGTGGTATAGCTCTTTTTCGCTAACATCGGTAAGCCAGTTAACGCATTTTGCAGAATATCGGTAACATGTTGAGATGTAAGTTCCGTTATTAGCAGGGGTTCACTGTCGTCAAACACACGTTGTACTGAGACAGGCAAATTAACCGCTTCGGCTGTTTCCGTTTTCAGTTCGATAAGCGGCTTTTGTGCACTAAAGTAGGCCAATTCCCCCATACTATCAATAGCTACCCAGGAAACAGCGGGTATATCCGTTAGTTGGATAAGAAAAACCGGCAAATTTTGTTGGCGGAACATGATGCCGGAGTGTTCACTAGCTACTCCAGATTCAACGAAGATAGCAGTAAGCGCCGCTTGCACAGATGGGGAGAGACGCAGGTAACGAGACCAGGCATCATCCAATGTCGATGCACAAAGGAAGCTGCCTAAAGAAGGTGCCGAAGGAGGCAGTAGTGCTGTCGCCGGTACTGCTCGCATACAATGCGCCAGCTCGGTTCGTACTTCGGCGGTTAACCGTTGAACACGGCGTTCAAGCGTGTAACCGGGTGCCGGGCGCACCTGCACTAACCAAAGTTTATCTACATGTACCTGACGTAATTGTGTGCCATACCACAAGGGAGCGGTTAATGTCGGCCAATGATAGGCGACTGAGTTTACCCTTGATCCGGGTGATTGTGCTGCCGCAAAGCCAAAACCAAACGCCAGTTCTCCCCGGACGCCATCAGAAGCGGCCAAAGTCAGTCCAGTGGCCGATACCAAGCCATGATCTGTTTCCAATACCCACTCAGTATCCAACGCAATTTCAGAAAAATGTTGATGCAACTGACTGATAATTTTATACAAACTACGACATGCATCGGCTGTCAGATAGGGAGCCTGTAAAGGTTCCACTCTGGGTGGAGTACCTTCAATCAACCGTTGAACGAAACAGGTGATTGGCTGTGGTTGATAATCAGGATTGATTAATCGTTGTTGTGCGATAGCTTGAGATTCAAACCCACTAAAGGCAACCTCCGCAACAGTATCGGCAAAATCTGCTGTACGACGGCAAATTACACTCGCATAGCCGCCTGCATTAACGAAAACTGCACCATCTTCCAAACCTGCACTACGAACAATCCAAGGAGGCGGGCCACATACTTCTTCTACTTGTTTTATCCAATCCTGATGCTCCGTAATATGTTTGTTGTAGATGGTGCGTAGCAAAGCAACATCAACATGTGGAGAAGCCTCCGTGATGGCAAGCGCCTCATCAGCAGGAAGCGCCAGCAAAGGGGGAATAAGAGCCGAAAAGTCGACGTGTCTGGCGAGCTGTTGTAATCGTTCAAATTTTGCAGTCATAGGTTTTACTTTCTTACCGTTAGAGTCAAAATCCCAAGTGAGTTTTCGCGTTAAATAAGTACGAGTCGCGACTTTCATACCAACCCTAATGCTCTACCTGATATCTCTATTATTGATATCAGGTTTTTCTAGGTAAGTTTTTGCATTTTACGGTGGATCAAAACAGTTAAATAGGAAGGTAATTCTCTTAAATGCTCTACTATTTTGGTGCGGTTATTTAGAGTGCTTCCTAAAAAATAGCGATATAACGCCCATGTCTAAACACAGCAAGAGGAATATAAGAGAGCTAGGTATATCTCTCTGATAAGCAATTCTGTATTTCCTCCTAATCAACACTCAAAATATAAAAAAAGAATATTTCATCACAAAAAAGTTTTAAAAATATTATAGACCTCCCTGTCAGTTATCGAATATTTATACGAAGGTTTATCAAATTAATCTAGCGTAAGTCTTCTTCCATTCATCGTCCGAACAAATCTGGCACGTTTCTTTCGTTGATAACCTTTAAATGCCTATGTCAACGGAAGAGGACGATCCTGGATAACGGTTTTCATGACGAGGGTTGATATTAGGCGCTGAACGCCGGGCATGCTAGACAACCGTTCGTCATAGAGCTTCTGAAAAGCGGGCAGATCATGAGTAACGACGTGCATGAGATAGTCAGGATCACCGAAAAGCCTTTGCGCCAAGATAATCTGCGGTATTTCCGTAACGGCGTCTTCAAATGACCTGATTGCCAACCTGTCTCCTTCACGCAGGGTTACGAACACAATCGCGGAAAAGTTAAAACCAAGGCTGCTGGGATCAAGGTGGGCACGATAGCCTCTGATAATCCCCGATTGTTCCAGTGACCGTACCCGGCGATGACATGGTGAAAGGCTAAGTCCTACCCGTTCAGCAAGGTCGGTCACGGAAAGACGACCGTCCGCCTGTAGCTCAGCAAGAATCTTGCGATCAATCTTGTCCATTTGGAAGGATCTCTCTTTTATTCGCATCAAAATAACCAAAGTTGGAAGCACATTTTAACGATAGAAGGATATTCTTTCCACTGATGTAAACAGCCCGGATGTACTCATATTTTTCATCAAAATGGTAATTCGGAAATGAGAATAATAAGGTGGAAATAATATGCGTATTTACTCATGTTGCAAGAATCTTTCAGACTGGAAGACGTTACAACTTGTGACTGTAGAAGCAGTAACCCTGCAATCTGATTGGGGAATAAAACTATGGAGTTAAGTCTGTTCGCTGCATTCTGGGTTGTCTCCGTTCTGCTTATCATCACTCCAGGAGCAGACTGGGCTTACGCCATCTCTGCGGGTATGCACGGTCGTGTGGTACTTCCTGCGGTCACAGGACTACTATGCGGGCACCTCATTGCGACAATTGTTGTGGCAGCCGGTGTGGGAGCACTGGTTGCTGGTACCCCAGTCGCTCTGACAGTATTAACAGTAGCCGGAGCGGGTTACCTGCTGTGGCTCGGCATTAACATGATCCGTCATCCTTCCGCACCTACAACAAGCGATGAGCGGGAGGTAGGTTCCAGGTCCCAATGGGCGATAAAGGGACTCTGTGTCAGTGGCCTGAACCCGAAAGTCTCCCTGCTATTCCTGGCACTGTTGCCGCAGTTCACCGATCCGACAGCCGGCTGGCCGATCCCGGCACAAATTATGGCACTGGGTCTGCTTCACATTTTAAGTTGTGGTGTAATTTATCTGATAGTCGGATACGGTTCCCGGGCAATCCTAAAAACCCGCCCACAGGCCGCGCATATTGTCAGCCGGGTATCCGGCGCTGTAATGATTATCATCGCGGTACTCTTATTGGCGGAACAATTCATCTGAGAATGTAACAAATGTCTGATATCACAGAAAAGTTCGACTAATTCGTGCATGCCTGTTCCTGATTTAGCAAAAACCGCCGTAAACCCTTGCCCAGTGCCGGCGGGGAGCAGTCACATCATTTTTTTCTTGGTCGAAAGTTCTGATCTTGGAACAGGCGCTTAATTTAATTTTTTATCCAGAATTCAAGTTAGTTACAAGCTCATGCAATAATTCCCATCAATTTTTTTAGCCTTTTTAATTATGTTTAGCGCCAAACCCTTGGGAACGGATCAACTGATTCATTACTTTTAGATCGACCAATAGATCGTCGATATCATTGTCTAATAGACGCTGGTGCATTTCGCTAAATACCACACTCATTTCTTGTATCCCTTGGTAAGTCAGAGATCTCACCTCTTCGAATTGGGCGCTATCAGCATTTTGCTCCTCTAACAAAACACAACGTTCCAATGCCTTGACAATCATTGGTAAATAACGGTTGAGAAATAACTTACCGGGAGTGACATCCCTGGCATCAGCCTGCATACAGCCAATGATCGCCTGCGTTTTCTCCTCAATCAGGCTAACCAGTTCCTGCATCTCATGCGCCATGCCAGACTTATAACGCTTGATCTGAGCCAATTGCTCATAGTATTCAGCAAACTCTGCCTGTGTCTCATCTTGCCGACGCCGCTCCTCTGCCTGTTGACGAGCAACCATCTGTTGTTGCTGTCGCAGCGCTTTCTGCCGTCGAAAATTATTCCAAGGCTCAATCAACACCGTTACCAGCACGACAACAAAAAATGCGACACCAAACCAAACAGGAATCGCATGGGCATCAATTCTAAACAACGCGGCAATAGTACTCGCTATTATCAGTAATAACGGGAACCGGCTTACCTCTAGTTTACGTTGTCTGATAATCGTGATGAACAAAGCCGCTAACCCGCCAAATAACAGGGCGACGGCCCATAGCCCCGCCAGCGGACTCAACACCACCACTAACCAACCGGCCAAAGTCGCCGGCCTATATGGACGTGACGGATAGAGAGACAACAATCCGATATAGACTGATAACACCACTATGGTGGAAATATGACCATTACCCGCAGGCAAGGCCAAAAAAGACCAAGGAGTATACAGGACAATACAAGCCAGTATAAAAGCGAGGATAAAGACTTTGATATGAAACAGTACACGTGACAGAGACCGCTTGACGCTACCGAACAGGGACATGACTTCCTGTTCCTGCTGCTGTGCCGCATCACGGTCAGACGATGATTGAGGTGTAGGCATAGGGTATTTTACTCTTCTTAATATCTATTACTGTCAGGAAAGCACCTGATAAGATGACTAATATTGTGCATTAGCCGCCTCAGTTAAACGCTGGCGTAAATTACCTTCCATTGAGGAGAGTTCTTTCTCAATCTCAGTCCGCTTAATACGCGCTTCTGACGCAATGCGCATTGTATCCTCAATCGTATTGACTAAACGGCTCTGCACATCACGCAAGGTTTCAATGTCAACGATAGAACGTTCCACTTCAGTAGCCGTTGCAATGCTGCTCTGTTGCAGGATTTCAGCATTTTTGCGTAATAATTCGTTGGTCGTATCGGCCACCTCTTTTTGCAATTTAGCCGCTCTACTCTGAGCTTTCAGTGACAGATTGAGTACCATCTGACTTTTCCAGATTGGCAATGTAGAAAGGATGCTACTCTGGATCTTTTCCGCCAGTTGCTGGTTATTATTTTGTACAATCCGGATCTGCGGAGCTGTCTGTATAGCAATGGTTTTTGACAGTTCCAGGTCGTGAAGACGGCGTTCAAAGCGATTGATATTTTCCAGCAGATCTTTAACACTCTGCGCATCCATCATATCTTGAGACGTTTCAGCCTTTCTCTGTAATGAGGGCAACTCCACCGTTTTAATCTGTTGTAACTTCTGTTTGCCCGCTTCAACATAGAGCGATATCTCTTTATAGAAACCCAGATTGCGATCGTAGAGTTGATCTAACACCGTGATATCACGCAGCAAGTTAAGCATTGCACTATCCAGATGAGTGGCGATGGTATCGACCTGTTGTGTTAGCGTCTTTTGATCAATCATAGTGCGTTCAGCTTTCTTAAAAATCCCGCCGATCAACGGTAATTTTCTCAGAAAGCGACTACTTTTCTCTTCTGGGGACAGCGCATCATGTTCACGAATAAACATGACCAAATCCGAGAGTTTTTGGCCTACTTCATCAGCTTCCTTGGTTTTTACATTCTCCAATAACGTATCAGCAAAACGGGCAATCCCTCCCATAGGTTGAGCACCATAGCTGATCACCGCCGCAGGTTGCGAAATATCGATCTTTTCTATCAGCGTGTTGATGTGCTCCTGATCAATCAGAACAGTTGACTCATTGAGGGCCATATCACGACCAAATGATGGGATAGGTATAACTTTGGTACTCATAAAATAATCCTGTTAGCTGAATTTGTATGGAAAATAAGAAGTTATTATATGGCGTCTAAGACGTGTTTAAAACAAGTTCTATTTTCTGATCCGCTTGTAAATATTAAACATCGGCGCAAAATACCTGCATAAACCCGCGTTGTAAGCTAATTAGGTAAGCTTTATTGTACTGAATACGTAACGCACCCTAACCAGACAGGAATTATTCAACAACGATATTTTTGTCAAACTCATCTAATGAACAGATTTCAGCGGATTTCCTGCATTAACATAGAAGAAAAACTTAAATTATCTAATTCGCATTGTTATCGGTATTATTGCAATAATTGCTCATAAACTAATTTTTGATTATAGTAAATAAAAACATGTCAATAAAACCAATGTGTATAATTAAATAATGGCATGAATGGTAAGTTTCAATATATTGACATTTACTTTTAAATACGATTTTAAATATCAAGCCAATCACTAATTAATTGAAAATCAACCTCTATATAGATTGGTAAAATTAATTCATTTATTCATTTATTCATTTATTCATTTATTCATTTATTCATTTATTCATTTATTCATTTATTCATTTATTCATTTATTCAGTGTGATATATTACTAATAATTACAAAGTGCTAATTTTTTGGTTAGCACTCTGCATAATAACGGCTCATTATAAAAGACGATTTGACCACAATATTAACTCCTCTACAATTCTGTCATCCCAATATATACGATTTTCCCATTCATTATTCTACCAATACCGCTATCAATTTCAGATTTTCTCGTGATGTAATTGTTCACCACGGCTAAACGGTGGCTTCACCGTGGCAATAAAACCGTAACGAATGGTAAAACACCGGTGATGAAGAAGAACGGGTATCTATTTCTTGAAGTATTTTTATAAAAATCAAAGATAGCTCACAACCATTTTACTCAACAGGTCATTTCTCATGTCAAGCAATCATATTACTGATATATAATACATTATTATAGATAATTTCTTGTTTTATGCCGTATTATGCTATTATTATATGCAGTAATTTTGCATCTCTCTAAAGGGGGAGTTATGACAGCTTACGAAAAAATAAAACAAAAATTAAACAGATCAAGACGTTACGTTTTTGAACGCAAAGATTTTGCTGATATCGCCAGTTATGATCAAACTGGCCGGGCACTTAAACAACTCACACAGAAAGGGCTACTCATTAAAATTGGTCATGGGCTATATACAAAAGCCAGACCGAGCACTATATCAGGCAAACCTATCCCAGCAAAACCTGGCGGTGTAGATGCCATTGTATCCGAGGTGCTAAAACTCAAAAAAATTGATTTTACTTTTGATGATTTAACACTCAAATTTATGAACGGTGAAATAACCCAAATCCCGGCATCAATTAAGTTCAAATTTGATAATCGGAAATTTAGCACTCGCTTACAAATAGGCAGAAAAATAATAAATGAAAAAGATAGATCAACTGAGAAAAGAGTTTAATGATGTTGCATTTGAACTAGGCATAGATAACCCTGCAATCATTGAAAAAGACTTCTGGATAGTCCATTTACTTACTTTAATTGCAAAGGTTGAATCTGACGTATTTACCATTATTTTTGGTGGTGGTACTGCTCTGGCTAAATCACACGTTAAAATTATGCGAATGTCTGAGGATATTGATCTTAAAATTATTCCGCGTAGCAACTGGCAATCTTTTAGCCGTTCGGAACGTAAGAGAATTCGGAAGATTTTTCAAGAACAGTTATTTACTACCATTATTACTGATGATGCTTTCAAAATTACTGAAAAACCGATAAAACGTGATGAATACCGGTATGTAGAAATTGAAATTAGATATCCTCAACAATATCAGATTGCCCCTTGTTTAAGACCTATTATTAAACTTGAGTTAATGGAAACAACTTTATTTGAAAAGCCAGATCCCCGGGCTATTTCATCGCTTGTAGCTGAACTATATAGACGTGATACCGAGGTAAAAGAGTTTTTATGTGTTAACATCGAATCGACATTTGTTGAAAAAATAGTATCTATGTTAAGACGTACAGCATTATCTGAGCGTAATCCAGAAAAGGATGATGAAACTTTAATAAGGCATATCTACGATGTACATCTGATAGCCACCAACTACAAGCTGGATTTAGCTAATGTATTTTCAATATTTATCAAAGTTGTTTCCGAAGATATTGCTAAATATGGCCGTAAACATCCTGAGTTTACTAATAACCCATTTGACGAGATGAGATATGCATTGTTACAGCTAAAAAATAATAAAAAGTACGCTCAACGCTTTGAGGATTATGTAGCTCCTATGGTTTACAATCAACAACCCCACGACTTTAAAACCTGTTTTGCAACCTTTGAAAAGATCTCAAACGATATATTGGATCAGGTAAGTTTCTCGTCAGTTTTCTAACTATATTATACCCTATGGATTTCAATACGCATCGCGGCAGCAAGGGAGCGAATCCCCGGGAGCATAGAGAACTATGTGACCGGGGTGAATGAGTGCAGCCAACAAAGAAGCAACTTGAAAGATGACGGGCATATCGAGATCATTACGTGGACAAAGAAATTCCACCTTAAATTGAGATTGAAATCATGAAAAATTTGTTTGTTATTATGTTACTTCTCTCTGTAATAACAGGGTGCTCCGGTAAAAATATCCCAAACAGACAAACACAAGCAGAAGAGGGATTGGAATTTGCGTTTTCATCCGGTGGCAATTTTATCTTAACTCACGTTTGTACAGATAAAATCGATTATTTAGGGCCAGATGAAGGGGGGAATGACCAGATAGAAATAGCGATAAAAAACGATAAACAATGCTTTCCTCATTTTGATGCTTTAATCCATAAAAATATCGGCACCCGAATGGCAATATCATTTAAAGGTACTCATCTTGTCACAGCGACTATTCAAACTTCTTTAAACCCTTCATTCAGAATGGGGGTAAAAGATAAAGAGCAAGCCATGAGTATTATGAAAGCACTAAAAAATTAAATAAATTGTGATTACTTTTAATATTGATGATGATACAGAGCTAGCTTCTATCATTAGTATTTTCTGCCAGACGATTTAAAATCTGGTGTGTCGATCTGTCATCATCGAATATCTCCGCCCAATGTTGGACGGAGATTGCCGGTAATGTTTATTACAACATATTGACTACAAAGAAAAAACTCGTCGTGCGGCTCCCACAGCACTGGTGCCATAGTCTATCGCGTTAGCGATCCCGGTGGTGGTCAGGACCCTGCCTCTGATCTGATTACCAATCATGCCAGCGACATGATCTATACCGCCGCCGATAGCACTTAGCGCTCTGGAAATCCAACTCTCTCTTCCCATCACTCTGTGCAGGCCAGTTCCAATGCCGCCAGCAAGCCCGCCGAGAACACTAAATATCGGCTCAAAAACAGGTCTGGCGACACTGAAATGTACTAATTGTCTGGCTAAACCGGCGGCATATGGGCTGACAACTCGGCCTAAGATCCTCCCCAAAAATCCGCCTCCTATTACTCTGTTGACAGCCATTTCAGCCCCCAAACCAGCGGCATAACCCACCGCGTAATTCGCTAAATGCCCGGCAGGGTTACTGGCGACATCTAAACCAAAACCAATCCAGGAGCCATAATAGGTGCCAATACCGGCATGGACCCCTGCCCGAGTACTCCCTTGCGTACCGGTGATCATCCCACCAACCGCCCCACCCGCCGCGGCCCCGATTTCATGGGTAAGGGTGGAGGAGGTCCCTAACATGGTGTCGATGGTGCCTACCGCACTCCCGGCCCCAATAGCGCCACCTATCCCCCGGTCAGCATTATTTATCCATGATCCCACAGCCCCAGTTACCGCCCCGGCGGCCGATGCAACACCAACGCCTTGTGCCCGTGCGCCATAAACCGCGGCTGAACTCGCCCCGGCAGCCGCGCCAGCCGCCGATTGTACTAATGTCGATTTTCCCTGTACGAGTCGAGCAAGTAATGCCCCGCCTTTTTCCAGCAAGCTACCGACGTTATATCCCATCAACGCGCCAATCCCCGCGCCTACGGCCGCAACCCCCAGAATGACGGGGATAGCCGCGCCAGCCGTAGCGGCAATGGTAGCGGCAAGACCGCCAATCGCAATCCCTCCGGCAATGGCTCTGCCAATTTTTTGTCCCCGTCTCATTGACGCAGACATTCCCTCATCAGGTTTACGAAACAGAAACGAGGCAAACCAAAATGTGTTCCGATTTCGGTTCGGAGATGGTGCTAATCCGTCATGGTCAGTCAATGTGATGGGGTTATTTCTCACCATCCGGTACAAATTCAGCCCATCCACGGTTCCCGCCGGATCAGCACTCAACCATCGACCCACCCAAGGTTGATAATAACGGTAGCCGTAATAATACAATCCAGTGGCATCCCGTTCTTTACCGGAGTAACGAACAAATTTGTAGCTGGTTTCCGTCTGATTTCTCGCCGCCCATATCGCCGTGCCGCCATACGGATAATACTCTTCCTGACTGAGAATCTGCCCTTCGCTGTCCAATTCAAGCTGGCTGGAGCCGAGAAGATTATCGTAGTTGTAGCGCACCTGATTGTTGTCAATATCTGTCGGCTTACCACTTTCCCAGTGCAATACCCTTACCTGCGCGCGACCCGCTTCACCTACCGTCATCACCTGCAAATTTTCGGTTGTTTTATCTGCAACCCCAGTTGTGCGTAGCTCTAATCCCGGCAGATAAGTCACCCGTTGTACTTGAGTACTGTTACCGGTCTGCTGTTCACTCACTTTTAGCAGCCGCATACCATCACTGCTATAGCGATACCATTCACTGTCACTGCTATTTTCGCGGTTCACCGGTGTAACTCGTTGCAATTCACCCCGGAGATTCCAATCCAGATTTTGCCCTGGCATTAACATCTTCTGATGACCGCCGGAATCAAATAGCGTATCCACCTGGGTTGGATCTGTCGTTAATGTACTCAATACCGCCCGGTTACTGCGGCTTGAAACGGTGATATCTGTGGTGTAACCATTTTGAGTCGCGGGTGAACTGTGTCGGATTTGAACTAAATTACCGCCACGGTCATAAATATAGGTACGAAGGTAATTGGTATAGGTGCTGTCATCGGCAGGAACAGGTATAACGGGTGAGGGAAGTTGATTGCTTTGTCGGCCGATATTGGCCATTTCACGCCCTGTCGCACTCATAAGCTGATACAGAGAATCATAAACATAGCGATTCTCCGGCTCCACTTTCTGATTACGCCAAAAGCGGGTAGCTTCGGCATCATTATGGATACTGATGACATTCCCCACCGGATCATACTCATAGCGTAGATCCTGCAATACTCTGCTTCCTGATTGACTCCCTTCGGCGCGTCGGGTGGCGATACCCATCAGACGTTGAGTTTCCGGTTCATAACTGTACTCCGTAATCACGCCGTTACCGTGCTCTTCACGCAGCTTATGACCTGCGGCCGACCAGCTCAGAGACTTAACAATCACCTGTTCACTCTGGCCTTTCACCGTCAACCAACTCCCTTTTAACTGACCGGCAATGTCATAAGCCAGACGCTGAATATTGCCTTTCGCATCGGTTTGGGTCAGTAAAGTCCCTATGGCATTGGTGGTACTGTGTGTCGTATAAACTTCACTCGCCAGCATTCCCTGCCAGACAATTTCGTCGTCACCGCTCCAGTTAACCTCCTGCCCTTCTGCCAGC
>NZ_LOIC01000083.1:31482-105290 GCF_001684335.1 Photorhabdus namnaonensis | reverse complement strand
CGGGTCACTCCCGCCGTGTCGTAGTGGCGGATACACAGACCGGAGAGGTTATACTCTTTCACCACTGTGGTATTCTCAGCCCAGATAAAGCGCTCTGTCACTTGAGCACTCTCTTGGTCGGAAACTTGCTCGCTCACAGATAACAGGCGACCGGGCAAGGTATTGTCTTCATAGCGACGCGTCTGACGAACGCCTGTCGCATTTATCGTCATTACCGGACGACCTTCAATATCATTTAATGCCACAGTACGGCCAGCATCGACACTCTCTGTCCGCAGAGTATGACCGGCCAGATCATGCTGCCAGACAAAATTAGGTTTTACTGAGTTATCAGCCTGCTTTGCATCATACAAGCGTGGGTCAATACTCTGATTCAGATGTCCGCGGACATCATACTGGTAACGGGTGACGCGGGTGTCAGTATCCCCTCCAACCACAACACGGTGAAAACCAATATCACGAATGGACAGACCGCGATTATCTAACACGCTGACTGTTGGGGTTTGAGTATAAAGAGTGGTATCAGACGGACTCATATCATATTCCTTCTATTTTGTATTACAGCTTCCCTTCCAATGAAATGGAGAAAGATCGCAAGATTGATTTTAGATATGACAAATCCTCTCCCACTCTGGCGAACAGAGTGGGAGGGATTAGTTAACAGTTAATTTAAGAGAGTGTTTTCTTGACCTGGTTCGCGAAACTGGCGCCGCCGTCGCAGGCGGTATAATTTACCTGCACCAGTACATCATCCATATTTGCCAACAGAGCTGCCTGCATCTCATCCGCCTTCAACGTCTTATCATCAATATGCTCATCCACAGAACGCGGAAAGTTGAGCGTCCATTTGGAAACTGCTCCAGTCCCCTCAAATGATAGATAGCGCTCATCTTCCAAACGCAGCTCAAAGCTACCGGCGTCATTAATGCCAGAAGAGAGCGCCACTTGCTGGCTGGCCCGCAGATTGGTGACAATATGCGTCGCATCCCCCTCTTTACCTGTCGGATCATTGAGACGTTTAACACCATTGATATCTGCTGCTAACAATGTACTGCTGCTGGTCTGAGTGAGCGTTGCCTTCACGTTTTGATACGGACCAATCAACGTCGGCAACGTCACTGACACGGTTTTAATCTGGCGCAAATAGTGCCCCGGATAGTCGTTGTCAAATAGCTTTTCGCCTAATGTAAAATCAACTTTGCCTTCGGTTTTCAACTTATTGAAATCATCACCCAATAGGCTTCTGAGCGACACAGTACGGATCACATTAAGACGGCGTTCGTGACGAGCCAAATAGGCCGCTTCCATTTGGTGCAAATTGAGTTGCAGAGTTTCTCCCACTTGCAAACCACGATAATGGTCGTTCCAGGTACCGGTCTGGATAAAAGTGGTGGCGTAATCACCCAATTCATACTGCCAGCAAGCTTGGGCAGAGAGGCAGAGAGCAACCACGGCATCATACGCTTGATAATACAACGCGGATAATTGACCACTCAGCCACTGGTACAGAGTCGCTTGGGTGAAACGAGTAGTTAGGTAAGTCAGCATGGTCCGAATTTGTACCTGCTGTGCCTTCGCCTGTTGCAAGGAAGTTTGGGCCGCTTTCTCGCGCACCGCCAGCGCATCCAACTGTTTCTGTAATGCGTCGACCTCAGATTGTGCCTGTTGGTACTGGATTTGCCACTCTTCACGACGGCGACGGTAGTTTTCCGTGGTCGCCAGACGCTCGGCCACCACGCTGGTGGCTTGACCGGCTGCCATCAACCCGATGGCAATCGCTTCCGTTACCCCTTCATAGCGCGAGCCGCCATCAGCCAAACCAAAGATATTCGGGATCACTTTCAGTGCCCCACTGGCAGTTTGTACACCGGTGGAAGAAGAAATCAGAGATTGTGCTGACGTTTGGGTATCCATCACCAGTTGTTCCGCACTGGAGATGTTGTTCTGATACAAAGTGTAATAATGGTCATGACGCTGTTGCGCCGTCGCCTGACTAGCCAACAGCGCCAGACGATCCGCCGCCAATCCATCCAACGCCTGTTGCTGTAACGTGATGGCATAGCTGGACATATCCAACAGTTGCTGTTGCGCCAACTCTTCTTGACCGGCTCGTTCGCTACGTTCCAACAAGCTAAGCAGGTTCTGACCAAAACTGGTCAGCGTACCCACAGCGCTGTAAGCTCGCGGCAACATAGCGCTGAAACGGTACGGCGGTACCGTCAACATGGCGCCACTGACGCCATTCGTCAACGTGCCGGACTGAGCGCGTTGAGCCAACAACGCGACCGGATCAACAGGCGCAGCATACAGCGGCAGCGAAAGCGGCTTGCCATCAACGGTCAGGTTATGACGCAGATTGTATAACCGTGCATCCAACGTATCCCAGTGGGACAACATCAGAACATTGAGCGGTTCATTAAAGTAGCCATTATCTGCCAGTTTCAAGTAGCTGACATTGCGGCCCGGCAATGCAGGTAAAGCGGTATCACTATTAGCCAACTGGTGCTCAAAATCACGCAAAACCGTTTTTTGCCCGGCTGCCAAAGTATCGAGGGTTTGCGGCGTCCAAATGCTACTCAGCGACACATCCGGCCGAGGCCCTAGCAATTCAGCGGCCAGATTGTAATAGACACGGGCCTGAGTCAAACCATCACGAGTCAATTGGCGATACCACATATCTCCCTGAGCAATTAGGTTGCTGACATAAGCGATAAACACCGCTTTCTGGTATATCACCGGATGGGCATAAGCTTGAGTATCTGGGTCTATAGAGTCGTCCAAATGACGTGACAAATCGCTGTTTCCTTCAACCAACGGACGTACATTCCAGTAAGCCGGGGCATTGTGTGGCTTGTTTTTCATCGCCGGATCAAAGATGTAATGCAAACTCTTTTGTGCCGGCGAAAATTGCTGTTCGTTGGCAAAGCGTGTAGCAACCAGAAATGGCAGGTGAAAGAATAATTCCCAGAAATAGAGACCATTTGAACCGTTAAAGTCCATTGGCTCGCTTTTGCCGTCAGTCACTAAATCTGCTTCCAGAGAAGGATCTGCCTGTAAGGTGTAATCCAGCAAGCTATCCAGCCCCAGATTAGCTTTTTCAATCAAGGTACGCACAAAGGTGGTGTTAAGACGAGTTTTCGCGGGTAATGATGAAGTCCAGAAGTCTAAATATTGCACCAGACCACGTTTGCTATCGTAACGGGAAATTAATCGAGGAATGGCATCCGGAGCTTTGCTATCCTGCAACGCAACATAGACGTTAAACCACTTACTGACCCAAGAATAAGCCCCTTTTTTCCCTGATGGCCGGTCATAATGATCCCACACGACATTCAAACAAACTTGTAGGTAGTTTTTATCCGGATCGGTGGAGAAATCCGCCTCGGACAAGGTATAAGTCGTAGAATAAGTCGCACCGCTGGTAAGTCTGAAAGTTTGAGCACTGTAACGTTTAAACAGGTTGCGTCCATCCGCCGTCTCAGCATTGATTTCCTGATAGAATTTGCGGTTATCGGCGATTTTACTGAAATTTTTGATAGTGGTTAGTGTTGGCCAATCTGGGGATGTAAATACTGCCTCAAGCTTATTAAGACCAATAGCAAAATTTATTTTATCAGACCAATCTAGCAACACGGTACCGTCTGGAATATACAGATTATAACCGGTAGGTGTTTCCCCTTCCCAAGCGATATAACTGCCCTTCACAGTAACAGTATGGAGAGTATCAAGCAGGGGGGAAATAGCCCATCCCTCATTAACCCTTTGCTCTAACGCCCACGTTCCATTAGGAACAGATCCACCACCATATCCAGCCGGATAATAGGTGATTATTGCATTATGAAATGTGTAATAATTTCCATCATGGTAATCAAGATAAAAACCTTCATCCCCTGACCAAGAAAAACCATAACCAGATTTAGAATCGTTTTCTCTGTCAGCACTCCCAAACGTATGACGGTTAATAAAATCCCCATTAGTTGTGGTTTGGATATGAAGCGTCAGGCCATCTTGATCGATATACACATAGGCCCCAGTAGTGCCTTGTTTCAAGTCATCAACTTTACTTACCCATCCTGTACTTTCCGGATCTTCCGTTGCACCTGTAACAACCTTAGTAATTACATACTTTTTATCGTATACCGCAAATTGCAAGCAGTTTTGACCATCCGTTTCATCACGGTAAGTACTGAACAAAAAGTTCTTACTTAACGGCCTGAGAACATGACGATTAAAGGCTGAGTCACAATAGAGATAACCATAAATAGCAGGTTTATTTTTTCTATTGTCCCCATCACCTTCAAACTGACGGACAAACACTCCTAGCATCAGACGGCCATACGGATTACTGTCAGTTTCCTCCGTCGGGTCGATACTAAAATCGGTGGTAGCCAGCAAATTGATTTGACGCAATGTGGTGCTCGATTCATCAATCAGCAGGCCGGATCGCTGTGTTTCTGAACTTTCCCCTGCTTGCTGAGTCATCAGCGTGGTCGTATTCGGCGCTGTCCAAGTATCATCATAGCGTTTATAGCCAAACTTTATGCTGTAGGCATGGGTTTTACCGATATCTTTACCATTAGCGTCTTTCTGTACCGCCGGATCACGTTCAACCCAAGCCACATATAGTCGATCATTATAAAATACCGGGCGAACTGTATGCTCCAGCACCGTATCACCAGACAGCGGCAAGGTGATTTCTTGCCAATCATTCCAGCAATTTGGCGTCACCGGATTCCCTGCCGGATCTTGACGGTTTTTACTCAAATCCATCTGACGCCAGTAGTAGCGATACGGTTTAGTAGTTGTGCGACCAATAAAGTAGTAGATAGCTTGGTCAAATTTATCCTGATTAATATAACCACTGAGCACATATAGATTACTCACTGCCTCAAACTCATTGAGATACGCCAAAACAGCATCCTGCACACGATCCGGATCGAGTCGATTCTGATTTAAAGTCGTCTCCAGCTCCGAGAAATAATGGCTTTTTTCCTGCCGGGTGATGGGTGAAATATAGTTTTCAGCGTAATTTCGAACCTCAGCCCCCGCAGCCCAGATAGCATATTGGTTATCATTATCACGCCATTCGTTAGCCGTAGAAGGCTCCATCGCTTGACGCCCCGGCTCAGAACCATTGACCAAACGAGTCATATATTGCTGTATGCTGGCAATCGCTTGTGCTACCCGGCTGGTCTCAACCTCATCGGCCACTTCCGGGTCAATCAGCAAATATTCGTACAAGTCTTCCACCGTCACCGGCTGACTACCAACGCCTTTCAGCGTCGGCGCCACAAAATTCATATAGCCAGTCACCAACGCATCACGCTGGGATTCATTCAGTTGTTTTTCCATTGTCGATAACATAATTATCTGCCTTACTTAAATGGCGGTTTAAAAATAGCCTCATTGGGCCATACGGAAAAATCAAATCCACTCAGGTAGTGAGCTTCTGCCATGCTCAGTTACTGCCCTTGACATGGGATACGCCAGCTACCAGCGCCTGACCGGTGCTTTGCCAAAGGGTATAATCACTGTCACGACTCAGGAGATAGCCTTGCTGTTGCTGTGTAACGCCAAGACCAGTCTGATTCTGCGCCTGTTGCAGACGCAGAAGCGTATCCAGTTGCGGTGCGGTTTTGGCAATCCCGCCCAATACCGACCAAGCGGCTTGCAGTTCGTTAGTCTCCCAACCCAACAGAGTTGCCAACGTTTGTGCCGCATCAGCTTGACTCAACGGCGTAGCAGCATTAGCCGTGCGCAGGTAGGCCAGTACATCATCTTCGGTACCACCAGCTTCACCCACTTGGAGCAATAAATCGCTATAACAGCTCAGGGTATAAAGCATCCACAAACTGATATCGGTCACTGTTTCTGCGGAAGCGCCAAAATAGGCTGGATAGTCCAGCAAGGTTTGCACCATTGCAGGACTCAGCGTGAATTGTTGGGTCAACAAGGAGCGACGTACCACTTCACGTAATTGACGCAGATAGTCAGCGGGAATATCGGCGGCAGTCTTAACGGCATCCTTCAATGCCCAAGTCGCACTCAACCACTGGTAGGTTGTTTGTCCACTCCAGCGCAACAATAACGCAGGCAGTGACTGACTCACGTTCAAAGTCTGCGCCAACAGACTGACGGCCACGCCCTGTTGAGTTTTCTGTGCCTGATTCAACGTATTAGTCAGAGTAGTGATTGCCAGCTTCTTATCTTCATCAGATAAGCTTTGTGTATTGACCACAGTGGCTATAGCACTTTGTATGCCAGCATCAGTCACCAGACCAACCTTATCGATAAGCGGACTATTACCTGCTGAGAGCAGAGCAAACCAGTCAATGGCATGACCGTTGGTATCGACTAATGGCGCCCCACTGCGGGACAACAATGTCGCACCCACAAACGTACTGCCTAGGTTCTGCCACACCTGACGGATAAAGTTCAATTGATCGTCAGTGCCCTGCGAAGTAGAAGTAGGGTTGTCACTCAACAGCAAAAGCAGTGCTGAAAACTCTAAATCATGCTGTTGTTGCCATTGAGAAATCGCACTTAGCGCTTGCAGCAAACTCAGAATATCCGCCGCCAGCGGGGAATCTTTTTGCGGTACCGTGATTGTGGGTTTCCCTGCCAATTGCTGCCAGACGATGCCTGTACCGGCATCTAATCGATCAACCAAAGCACAGAAAGATTCTGGGTTTATCCCCAATGTACGCGCCAAATTAGCCAGACGGTAGAAAGCTGACACCACAAACAGATTACAGTTGAGTGTGCTTTGCGTGACATTCCCCTGTTGACGGGCAATATTATCCGCCAATAACAGGAACTGACGATGATTGAGGCCCAGTGCCGTGCTGATATGCTTAACACGCGCCCCATCGCCCCCAGTGGTCAATGTATAGACAAAATCCTGATTATCTATCACAAACGGTGTATCAAAGGTGCCGACGGAGTTAAACACTTGGTCTAAAAACGGCGTTGCCGGTGTAATGGCAAACGGAGTCACCTCTCGCAGCCAAGCAGCAAATTGTTTAGCGCTAACACCATACTTCGCCTGATAATGTTTGAATACTCCCAACATACGCAGCGTATTGTCGTTCATTAACAAGGCAGTATTTCCTGCTTCCGCATCCATAGCAGAAGTCACCAACAGGTCAATATCCTCATAAGGCAGATTCAACCATTTTTGCAGGCGCACTGTGCGGTTAATACGGTCCAACTTGTCATCGGTCAGATTGTTAACCGTCAGAGCAAAATGCGCCTCCGCACCACTGCGACTCAGGGTAATCGCCTCCGGCTTACCGGCATGAATAAAGCGGGCGCCATACGCAAATGGCGTCGCTGTCATGTCACCAGAACTCACATTATCAGACTTAACAACCGTGGAACCTCCGACAGTTGAACACAACATCAGCTCTACCTGAGGTACAGTCAAACTTGTTCGATCAGTCATTATGGTCATGTCGCTGAAACTGTTCACAGTAAGCGAGCCGTCACCATAGTTAAGCTGATAGAAATCCTGGCCGACATTCTCCGTAATGATTTTTTGCTGCTCCGGCGAAAGCTGACTCGCCATGATTTGCAGTCGAGTTAAGGCCCCGGCAGTCGCATCACTCAGTTTTCCTTTTGCTGTTGCCGAGAAGTTTTGCGGCAGATCCAGCGTCTGTGGCAGAGTGATATCTTGCAACGTGGTACCCAATACCGACTGAGCTGTCTGAATCTGCTGATGACCATAATGATACGGCAGATTATTTGGGTAACGGGTGGTGGAAAGTTTGGCGTTTACCGCTTCCAGATCAGACAAGCTCAGTTTCTTCTGAATGGCTTTGGACAGAATTTCATTGACCAATTGTAGTTGCGGTATCACCTCATTGATTGCTTTATCATTAATCAACAAAGCACCCAGATCGGGGCGACGCTCCGCCAGCGTATTCATAATGGTACTGGCGCCATTCTTTTCCTGCTCAAGGGCCAATTGATAGATATGAGTCAGATAGGCTACCGGAGCATCATTGGCTTCCGGTGATCCACTTGGCGCTTTATCTTTCCAGCCAGTGTTTGCATCAAGGAATTGGTTGGCGTAATCCGGACCTGATACGGAGAACGGACTTCTCAAACTAAACTGAACAGCCTCGCTAAGAGAATTACGGCGAAAATGGTGTAACACCTGATGAGCATAGCCCACTGCCAGGTCATACATTTTTTCAGCATTGCGCCCGAGATCAGCACGATGCTCACGAATAAAACGCTCACGCGGCATACGTACCACATCAAACACTGAGGTATAACCAAGGTTGGTCAATTTACCGGGTAAGTTGTGGATCTCTTCGGTGCGGGAAATCAGGGGACTGGCGAGTTGATTCATACGGACTCCTGAATTGAGGTTTATCATGAGAAACAGGTTTTTTCGTGCAAAAAATAATCACCATCGTTATGTATAAAAAAAGGGACCAGATCAAACATGCGCATTTAGAACATCAGCTCCTCCTACCTTCTAAAGGCGCTATACACAGTGATGATGTGTGAGGAAAAATATAATAAATCACAAAACTTGCTTACATTAAAAAACAAAATGCAGACAATAAAATAACTTTACCTTTATATAATTACTTAGAATAAACATTTACGTATATTTATAATTAATTTACAAAATAATTAACAATAGTTTGCAATATCGCGTCTTGAATAAGGTAATACCTGATATGCCGGAATATTGATGAATAACGGTGGCAATGGCAGAAAAATAATCTTTTATATCAATATGATGAAGATTACTCGCGGATCTTTATTATTTTTTTAAACAAATAACCTATTGGAGAGTAATGAGAAGTGAATAAGTCAAATTCCACATACTCAAACAGCTAAAGATCTAAATAAGAGGCTCTTTATTGATTACCAACGCACTGCTGATGTGGGTAAGAAAGTCACCAGTCTGACTCGCTCCCGCAAATCATAATCAACCTGCATGCTCGTCGGAATACGAAAATCCAATAAGGTATATATAAGGTATATATAAGGTATATAGATCAGTCCAACCAATTTTTTTAGTTAACCTTTTCCTCGGTGGAAGTGATTTTTCAGGTTCACCAAAATGTTCATGAATCCATTGCCGAGACATGATAGGAATTAGTCGTGGTGGGAGTTCATTTGGAAATTGGTATGAATCTTTTTTCTCATCAATCAAGATAAGCCCTATCGCAAATAAAACCTTATTACTCCTCTTAAAAGCAAGATGTACACCTTCTTTAATCATATGCAGGGATATCTCAGGATCTCCAAGATATCCTATTGGTTTAGTTTTATAAGGAATTAATCCCTTATCAAAAGTCTCCTGATAAGTTTTCCCTAAGCTATTAATTAGGGCTTCAATGTTAATCGTCATTATTTATATCACCTCTGTTCTTGATTCAGCCAATTCATCTACGATTTTATTTCTCAAACTACCCGTAAATGAATTGGATTTTAAAAATAACCACTCATAATCTGTTGATTACCAACGTACATCTGAGGTAGGCAAAAAAGTCACTATATGGATTAATAAGTGATCAATAGTGCAATGAATTTCAACTAAAAATATATAGGAATATTCTGAAAATTAGAGAAATAATGTCGATTGATACTGGTAATTCACCATGCTTTATAACAATTTTATTACAAAAATTAAACAAATTGAGTTTTATGAATAAACTTAAGAAACAGTACGGCAGAAATACACAGCAGATTTTTGCAAGCCACGGTCAATTGTTAATCATTAACCGCTCAAAGTGCTGACCGAAAGACCAACACTTTGTCAATAATCTGCAAAACTATTCAGGCTTTGATGAGCTTTACCAGATTGCCTCTGAGCATTGCAGGAAAACTATGCACTCGCACAAGCAAACATGCTCTGTTGGTGCAAACTGCGAGCAAACTGACAATTTAAGGCTAACTCTTTCCTACTATGCCCGCGAACCAGTAAAGCTTCCCAACGATGATGATGACCGGGCACAAAACCTGTACAGGCAAATCCCGCCTGTTGCAAAATTTCCATCGCCTGGAGAGTGCCTTCCCCCACCGGTAGTTTCACATATACCAGTTTGTGTGCCGGTAACTCCGCCACCTCTTTTACCCGCTCGGTTGTCTGCTTTTCTATCCACACTTCCAACCGACGTCCATGATTGGTTATGCGGATATCCGCATCAGCCAGCTCCTCCGGTTGCAGAGGCTCTTGACCAAACACTTGAGTCACCGATGTCAGCCACCTTTGCCAACCGGAAGGCCAATGTAATTCTGGAAACGGCCAACTTTGTAAAGGCAAACACCCCAGCACAATGCTTTCCGGCCGTGCCTGATCAAATGGTGACGTTACATAATCCGGCAGTAAACCCGTCGTGTGAAAGCCCAAATTTTGGGCCAAACGTTGGCTGTGGTTATGTGACGACACCTGTTTAATCGTGAGTATGCTTAACCCCATTTTCTTAGCCTGATGACACAAGTATCGGCCCAATGCGGTGGCAATCCCTTGCCCACGCGCCTGCGGGTGTACCGCGATCAACGCCAGTTCAGCGCTTAATGGACACTGTTCATCCCGCCACAATGCCGCATGCCCTAATACTTGTCCACCCTGTACCGCAACGGCAGAATACCACTGTTTAGCCGCGTTATAGCGGCCAAGCATAGTGGGTAAATAGACTTCCGGGTAGACATAATCTTCGCCGTAAACAGCCCGAAATAACGCACTAACACCGGTAGAATCCCCTTCCTGGAATAATCGAATGAATGGCATTACTGGATTTATGCTCATGCTGCCTTCTCTTCAGCACTATAACCACGATTATCAACCACCCGCACCAACTTACCGGATCGAGGATGAGTGACCATATCTTCCAAGGCGCAGTAAGTGACCTCCACATGCAGGAAACCCTGATCACATAACTTTACCATCGCGGGTTGGTCCGCCAGCAATGCTTGATGCATTGATATTGCCGATGGCATCAGTGATGAATTTCCAGCTAACAAGAGTTGTATGTTATCCATGCCGTTCTGACGGCTCAGCAATAACTGCCAAGCGAGTACACCCGCTTGCTGTCGCAGTAAACGCGCAATATGGTCAGGAAAAATGGATAGTGAACCAACTCGAATTCGGTGAGCGCTTCCTGCCCGCCCCTGCAAAGCGAATTTGCGTCGCGGTTGCCCCGGCGCTTCACACCAACAAGCCATGTCCCCGGTAGGGTAACGGATAATCGGCATCAGGCGTCGTTGCAGGTTGGTCACAACTAATAGGCCATTTTGGCCGGGCTCCGTAATCGGCTGACCATTGGCTTCGTCAACAATTTCAATAATGGTTTCCGTATCAAAAACCCGATGTTCGCCATAACAACAATCGGGAGACGCAGCCCCAATGAGACCCGCGTCAACGCTGGCGCAACCCACTGAACCAATACGCGCATTAGGAAATACCTGATTCAACAGTGTCAATTGCTCTGGAAACAGACTTTCGCCACCGTACAACAGGCGCTCAACGCCCGGCATAGACTGGCCGCACTGCTGCAAGGTACTGGCAAAACGCAGCAATTTCACCGGCATCCCAGCCAAGACATTAATATTCAAGTTAATAATAGCGTCGGTCAGTATCCGATCATCAACGGAGCTGGTAAACGGATACTCCACCACTGGTACCGGTGAATAGGACAAAGCACCGTGAATAAACAGCAAACCGGTGTACAAATCACCAGAAAAAAACAGATTAGCAAAGCGGTCGCCAGGCTGTAATTGTTGTGCAATCCCTTGACCAAATGCGCGTATAAAAGCGCGCCATTCACTACAACTGAACACCGATAACCTGCCGTCACTGGTTGAACCACCGGTCTTAAAAACATGACCGCCGTTGACAGGGCCAGTTAACACTGGCCAGTTCTCCAGCGATTGCGATTGTTGCCAATAATCAGCAGGATTGATCAACGGCAGATCAGTTAGCTCCCAACCAGATCGAGGCAGATCACAGTAAAGATCCTTAAAAAAGGGGGAATGATTGCGGACGTATTCAACCAGATCGTGTAATGATAGTGTCATGATTTACCCCAAAAAGTATTAGTGGTCTCAGAATCGGTTATCTATCACCAGCGGCGTTTTGCCACTTTGCGGGTGACGACGGAACTGCCCCATCGGCGTCGGAATAACTTCCAATTGAAGCAATCCACCACTGACAACTTGGTTCAGCATCTTATGTTGCAGCAAATGTGTACGCACCTGGTCAACATCCCCATCGGCTAACACATGGATGTAATCACCACCATCGGCGTTGTTTCCCACCAACCACTGCACCGGAAACGCCAACTCGGCTGACAATGCTGTTGGATTCACAAAAATAGACCCCACCCGCAGCAATGCACCATGACGACCTTCCAATTTAAACCGCGGCGTTGGTAATCCGCAGTCACAGAGAGCGGGAAGCCAATAACCCAAGTCACCTACATCGTAACGCTGAACCACCTGCCCTTCCCTTTCCAGAGGGGTAAACACCAGCCGACCGCTTTCCCCTGTCGGAACAGGCTGATCACTATCAAGAGCCAAGATTTCCAGCCACTGAATATCAGATAACAGATGGAATTCGCCCTCGTGACAACAAGCACAAGCATGACCTAACGGGCCTGCATCCACGGAACCGTAAATTGCCGAACGAATCACCTCTACACCAAAACTGGACAGAAACTGACGTCGCTCTTCGTTAATATGCTCACCGCCAGTAAAAATTTTGCGCACCCCGCCATAGGCACGCAACGCAGCCTCTTCACATTCAAACAATCGGTGTATAGTGCTCGGCATCCCGACCAGCGTATTGACCCCTTGAGTGATAATAAAATGCCTGATTTGGCTAAAATCATCGTCTATTGGGCCGCCCATCGGGTAATGCGGCACAGATAATTTATCCAGAATAGTGAAGAAACTCATCAGGCCGCCATACAAATTACCGCCATACAGCAAATTCATTACCCGGTCTCGTGCTGGGTCCAGACCAGCAGCAAACAGGCCATCTGCCGAAGACTGCATTTGGCTGTGATAATCTCGATGACTGAAACCCGCCAGTTTTGGCTCACCGCTACTGCCGCCGCTACGGAAAAACACCTGTGCTTTCGCCGTCATGCCGCCACTTTGAAACTTTGCTTTATCCATCACCGGAATCCCTGCCAGCTCCGGCGGATTGGCTGACAATTTATCCAATGAGACATGGCCCGGCAGTTGTTCAGCTTTCAAGCTGACGGAGACACGTCGCGCCAGCCGAGTCAATGCATAAACACCATCATGGGGTTCACCTTCATATCCATCATGCATAGTTCCAGCCTGACATATCCGACTAACACCAGCGGCCAACAACTGGCGACTCAGCATCGGCAGCTCTTTTTCTTTAGCTATCAAAGCACAACTTTGCAAATAAGGACGCCACGGCAACAAAACCTCGACCAATTGCGCACGTGGCGCCGGGCGGACTTGCAAAGTACGGTACAGTGGTGATGGTGCAAGCTCTTGACGCTGTATCCAGGCTACCCGCCAACCATTACCCTCTTCTATCGAACCGCGAAGATCAGCAAAAGTGCGATCTAACTGTAAAAATGCCATCTGACTGCTTATTTCAGCCGCTTCCTGTATGTCCGGCTGTAAAGCAGGCCATGCCGTTGTGCGTCGTGTCAGTGCGGCGGCCACAGCACTAACCACTTGTCGTAGAACATTTTCGTCAGTGCTATCTACCAATAAACACTGTGGACTGGAGCACGCTTGTTGGTCAAAACGGCAAACATCATCAGCCAGTGCGTCATAGTCAGCATCACTAGCAACCATCGGGTCCAAATAAGCAAAACTGATACGATGTCCCCAATCTATCCAACGGCAACCGGGCCGTAGTTGGCTACGGATAGCGGTCAACGCGCTATTACTACCCCAAGCGGATACAGCATCAGCACAAGCCAATAATTCTGATAATTGATCGGACGGTAAAGGCAACACCGAGATATAAGGCGCCAACGCGCCGCTCAGGTCATGACGTAAAAACTCAGCCAATATCCGCGCATTAAGGCCGTGATCACTGCTACTAGGACGTAACCAGTTGACATTACCCACCAGCAAGCTTTCCAACACTGCCATAAATGGCAGCAAAGGCGCATTGGACGGCGTAATATGCACCACCAATCCCAACGGCTGCCAGGTTTCAAAACGGGGCTGTGTATAGTCAAAGCGACGCAGAGAAAAGGGCTGTTCGCCCAATTCGTGCCGCAACTTCGCCTCTAAAGCATCACGATGACAAAAGTGACGTAACGCGGTGATTGCGGCTGTATCCAACTCAAGTTTAGCCGCGACAGTATCGAGACCATCAACAAAGCGTTCAGCACACGCCAATACCTGTTGTACACTTGGAGGACACGCCAACGTCTCAGCCAACTTACCTTTCAGTTCCGCCAATATGCTAGCGGGTTCCAAGTCAGAGATAACCTTACCATTCACTAAATACATTTCAGGACTCCTTGATCAACTCAGAAGCGGCAATCGCACAACTGCGGCTTTTACTGGTACCGGCACGACCCAATAACTCAAACCAATCGGTCGCTAACTCACAGCCACATTCAGCAGCCGGATATAACACCGCCAAATCGCTCACCACAATACTGTGTGCCGGGCTGGAAGTGATGTAAGGTGACGCCAGATGCAGGAAACCGGGCTTACCGTAGGGTTGAACCGCCATGTTGGCCGTATCGCGGACATAAGCACGGGCATAGGTCGGCACATGAAAATGGTGATTTCGGCACTCAACATAAGGCACGGGATGTTCCACCGAACCGTAACCATCCCGGCACCGCTCGTCAGGAATACCCAGTTGTTCCCCCAAACGCCGATACAGCAAGGATCTTGGAATGGCTTTATCTGCGTGCGTTTTCCAGCCTCCTCCCAAAAACACCAGTGACTCAGGATGCAACCGCACCGGCGGCAACCCCATTTCCTGCATCCGTTCCAGCGTGAACCACAAGAATGCCGGAAAGCCCAAGATACGCACCGGCAACCCTTGTGCTGCAAACTCTTGTAAGGATCGGATCACGCCAAAAGGATCAAACTCATTGCTTTTTCCATTGTGGCGCAGTGCATAACAGACTTGGTTTACCGGTGCATATTTACACAGATATTGATCGGTATACGCGGTTCCCAAAGTAACCGCGCCGGCAGGTTCATAACTTAGCAGCAAGTAATTGCAAGGCTGTTGCGGAGTATTCCAACCGTAATACTCAAAAATTCGTTCAACCATATTTTGAGCCGCGCGTATACTGCGTGCATCGTAACGCATGCGGCTCTTTTGGCCGGTTGTCCCGGAAGAGGTCAACTCCAATGCATTCCTGCCGGTACTACTAATTAGCAATTGGTGTTTGAAATAATTAGCGAAAATAGGCGGCAAACGCGACCAATCGTCCAGTTTTTCCAGTCTTTCTACTTCCAAGCCATTAGCCTTCAACCACTGAGAATAACCGGGAGTGTTTTCACAGTGGTACAGCGTCAATTCACGCATGGCAGCATCAAATAGTTGGTCACAAACATTATCGACCCGATAAGGATGATCAAGCGTACAAAGGGCGTCAACATAAGCAAGAGAGGTCAAAAGTCATCTCCAGAAATTAAAGAAAAGGGCATTTACTCCCTTAAAATAATAGGTATGTTGTTTCAACCTTCGGCAAGTAAAGCCCGAAGAAAAAATAACGATATGTTGAATACAACTTCTTAACCAAATTAAAAATAGGTCACCGTTTTTAGAAAAAAAATCTTAATCTTGTTAATTCCTTGTAAACAAAACAATAAAAATATAACAATTATGATTTAATGAAGGCTAATATAACAACGAATTTATATTTAATAACCTTATCAACGAATTTAGTCATCATTATTCATGTATCAATAACGCCAATAATAATTTGGAATTATTCATCAAATACGAATTTATAATCAATATGTAACATTTAACAAACAACTAAAATACTGAGATCTCCACGATATTTATACAATTAAATAGTTAGCATGATAATCAACAATGTTACTTCTTTATTTCCGTCAATTTTTTTAACCGGGAACGTTTATCAACCCGGAATACGGCCAACAAACCCAAGGTAACAAACTTATTGTTTCTCAACAAGTAAGCTATTTCTAGCGAAACATTATATGGCCTATTTCTATGCAATGATGAGCAATTTTAAGAATTATTCACAATATAATAATAAGAACAGATTAGTCATCTGCATTTATATTTTCAATATTTACAATCCCTAAAAACAAGCAATTTTTGATATTAATAATTCCAATCAAGTTTTTATCAACAGAAAAAACCATTAAAAAATCCAAAATATAAAAACACATTTCTATGCACACAATAGAAATTTGCTTTTATATGTTTACTTTACTTACTTTAATAATCATTCATGTCAACATTTCTTTATCAACCATTATCACTACCACGAAGAATAAAATATTCTAATAACAACCAAAATAAGAATTGCCAATAAGCAATATTATATATAATGATATTTCAATAAAAAACTAAAAGTTTTTATTTTTTATTAATGCAAAATAATAAATATATAATGCTAAATTATGCATCATTTATCAGCTTATAATACTTAAAATACAACATTTATTTTTATAAATGCGTTTTTAGTTAATTTGTTTCGCGAACTAACTAAAAATCAACATCAAATATTATTTACATTGTGAAAATAACAATAGTAAATTAATTCATTATTCTAACTCACATTATATTTCATTACTTTATATTTACTTATATAATAATCACGTCATTTACTAAATTTAGTCTTTTATATCATCATAATAAATACAAACTCCATATGAATTAAAATCAATTCTATCCATTTTAAACAATTTCCCACTTAATAAATCAAACAGAAAACCAGATAATAATCAAACATTACCTCATTTACATAACACGATTTAATTAAAAATTAAAATTATATATTACCTTTAAAAACGCAATGAATGACGAGTTATTGTATTAAACCACTCAATGAATACCTGGAAAATAAAAAATAGCTATACGATTAACTAACCACCCCAAGTTTCGAATATGAACGAATATCAAAAATTATTTAACCAATAAAATAACTCATATTTACAACAGATAACTATATCTCAAGTTAATATTCACAATATGCAACCAAATGTTAAATAAGGATAAATTGCTTTTCATTTTGTTAAATCCATCTATTAACAGAAAAAACAACCATAAACGCCAGCAAAAAATCCTGGCGCTGTTTTCTACGATACTTGTCCCCGTCTGCTTACACTTGCTACTGTAATTCAGTTGCAGAAACATCTTTGAAACAACATGCTTCTAACACAGACAAAAAATTACTCAACATAGTCATTACTCAACACAACAAAGAGGTAAATTATGAACAACTTTGATCCCAAAACTTATCAACACACCCCCACGATCACGGTTCACGATAACCGTGGGTCGGATGTCCGCGAAATCCGTTATCACCGTACTACCGCAAAAGAAAACAGTGATATCCGTATTACCCGTCATCAGTATGATGCTTTCGGGCGCCTACACCAAAGTATTGATCCGCGCCTGTATGACGCCTGGCAGAAAGATAATACGATGAAACCCAATTTTCTCTGGCAGTATGATTTAACGGGCAATGTCCTGCGTACAGAGAGTGTCGATGCGGGCAATACCGTCACTCTCCATGATATTGAAGGCCGTCCTGTCCTGACTGTGGCTGCAACGGGTGTCAAGCAGACCCGGCAATATGAAGACAACTCTCTGCCCGGTCGCCTACTATCCGTAACCGAACAAGAACCAAAGGCAAGGACCCCCTATATCACCGAACGTCTCATCTGGGCTGGAAACACGCAGGAAGAGCAAGACCAGAATCTTGCCGGTCAGTGTGTGTATCACTACGATACAGCAGGAATGACCCAACTGAATCGCCTTTCCCTGACCGGTGCGGTTTCATCACAATCCCGTCAGTTACTGGCTGACAGTCAAGAAGCAGACTGGTTCGGAGATGATAAAAAGATTTGGGATAAGCGATTAAGTAGTGATGTATACACCACCGAAAGCAAAACCGATGCCACCGGCGCTATGTTGACGCAAACCGATGCCAAAGGAAATATTCAGCGTCTGGCCTATGATGTAGCCGGTCAGTTAAAAAGGAGTTGGCTAACCGTAAAAGGCCAGAGTGAGCAGGTGATTATCAAATCCCTAACCTATTCAGCGGCAGGACAAAAACTACGTGAAGAGCATGGTAACGGTATCATCACCGAATACACTTACGAACCGGAAACCCAGCGACTAATTGGCATCACTACCCG
This sequence comes from Photorhabdus namnaonensis, assembly GCF_001684335.1. Taxonomy (GTDB): domain Bacteria; phylum Pseudomonadota; class Gammaproteobacteria; order Enterobacterales; family Enterobacteriaceae; genus Photorhabdus; species Photorhabdus namnaonensis. Next base: position 86,957 of record NZ_LOIC01000083.1, on the reverse strand, counting down.
TCGTTCAAACGATAGCAAAGCCTTGCAAGACTTACGTTATGAATATGATCCGGTTGGCAACGTGATAAGTCTCCGTAACGACGCAGAAGCGACCCGCTTCTGGCGCAATCAGAAAATAGTGCCGAAGAATATCTATACTTACGATTCCTTGTATCAGCTTATCAGCGCAACCGGACGCGAAATGGCGAATATAGGCCAACAGAATCACCAGCTCCCCTCTCCAGCGCTACCTTCCGACGACAACACTTACACCAACTATACCCGTACTTATACCTATGACCGTGGCGGCAACCTGACCCAAATCCGACACAGCTCGCCTGCGAGCCAAAACAATTACACCACAGACATAACCGTTTCGAACCGCAGCAACCGTGCGGTACTGAGTACCTTAACCACTGACCCAACCAAAGTGGATGCGTTGTTTCAGGCGGGCGGCCATCAGGAGACATTACTACCGGGACTAAACCTGAACTGGAATGCGCGAGGAGAACTACAACAAGTGACGCCGGTAAAACAGGATAACCACACCAACAGCGGCAACGACGTAGAGTGGTATCGCTATGGCAACGACGGAATGCGGCTGTTAAAAGTCAGTGAACAGCAAACGCAAGATATTCCCCGGCAACAACGAGTTGTCTACCTGTCGGGGCTGGAACTACACACAACCCAAAATAACGCTACCCCAACAGAAGAGTTGCAGATCATTACAGTGGGTGAAGCCGGTCGCGCACAAGTGCGGGTTCTGCATTGGGAGAACGGCAAACCAGAAAGCATCAACAATAATCAGATACGTTACAGTTACGATAATCTGATTGGTTCTAGTCAACTTGAACTAGATAGCGACGGGCAAATCATCAGTCAAGAGGAGTACTATCCATTTGGCGGTACAGCGCTATGGGCCGCAAGAAACCAGATAGAAGCCAGTTACAAAACGATCCGGTATTCCGGTAAAGAACGAGACGCCACCGGACTCTATTATTACGGCTATCGATATTATCAGCCGTGGGCGGGAAGATGGCTAAGTGCGGACCCGGCAGGTACTATCGATGGATTAAACCTCTATTGTATGGTGATGAATAACCCAATTACGCTGGCGGATAATATGGGACTCTCCAGTTTAGACTGGCTTGATCTCGCCATGCCGCAAAACAGACCTGATATTTCGCCATTTTTGTATAAACAAAATCCAAGAGTTGAAAAGAGATACCAATATTTCACCAGAAGCACCGGTGAAATATTACAAGAAACAGAGAGAAATGAAACAACGCTCAAGCCTATGAAACCAAAAGATAGAGAAAAGAAATCCAGAAATATGAAATATACAAATGCAAAATTAAAAGGATATGCCGCCCATGCCGGTATTATGGGTCATGGTACCAACATAGATCACGATACCTATAAAGATAAATTTTTAAACCTGAGTGGTAGCTTAAGTGCCAAAAATACCTTCCCCGGAGTGCAACTTATCAGCGAAAAAGCGAAGCCCGGTTTCGAACAATATCACCCTGATAAACTTCAAACATCCAAACATTGGAGGCCAAATATCGATCTTGGCAGCTATCGTGTTACTGATATAGAAAAATTTATATCTGGTGTAAAAGATGCCTATAAATCATCGGACATTGAATTACATCCACTGATTGAACAGAGGATCAGAGAACATGTTAAGGAAAACAAGAACATTTTACCTAAAATGGCAGGTATTGCGGGCCTGCATGCTGAGGTACAAGCTTTAAATTATATGGTCACTGAACTTGCTAAAAGGGGAGAAAATATATCAAATCATTTGAGTCAGAGCTATATATTCACACAAAGACTCGTTGGTGAAAAAAATGAAGACTTCCCTGCTTGTCATAATTGTTCTGGAATATTATCCGGCATAGAAAATGTCATGACAGGAAGGGTAGAAAATTATAGAAGAATGACACGCAGAAACTCCGTGGCGTAATAACTTGTACTAGAACTTAAATTTGATCTGACAGCTATCGAGAATGGATGTCAGATCAAGTTTTGACTCACACAGGGATATGTTACATCGCATCTACTCTTTTTATCATTTCTATTGCAACAGTCATAAGCATGAATAATTTACTCTTTATCTGAGGAAATTCTTCAAACCCCAAATTCATATACAGTTTTTTAATTCGCTATAGATATCCACTACTCACTTACATGATTCATTCTGAGCCGGCGGAATATACTATTTGGTGAATTTGACACCGATTTTAACAAAAATCAATATGCGTGCCAAAATGATGTCACATTGTGAGACAGAACAAGCTATATCAGATTCTCATGATTTTTTTCAGATACTTACCTGCCATTTTAATCCAACTTACCGAAAATAACGATTTGCATTAATTTAATATTCATGCAAAACATTCATGATGATATACTTTACATTCTGTATTTTTACACTACTATAAAAATATATGATATATAATTTCTGATTAATTCTTATAAATTCAATTAATTTACAGACAATAAATTACCCAGAAATGAACTATCAAGAATAGTAATCAAATGCTGTGACAATCAGATCAAAAAAATTCATACAAACCAAAACAATATCAAATAAAAATATATTTATTATGGTTCTATTGCTACCGTAATTATTAATTAAGCCATTGCATTTATAGCAATAAAAATAGAAATATCAGAGAAACTATTGTTATTTCTATAATAATCACCCATTTTATCCACTAATCAGGAGCCAGAGATGAAAGAAACTGAGGAAAAAGAAAAGGGTGAAATGCTTGAAATTAATAACCATTATTTTTTCGTTGTTAATCTTACCAATGAAAATTTAATCGGTGATGTGATTTGGAGCAGCTCAGGGAATACAAGTACTCTCAATGTTGATGGGTTACATCCAGCAACCGCTTCACCTATCCAAGAATTCTATCCAGAAAGCCGGAAAAATGATTATTGGCAATGGACGGCAAAAGGAAGGAGGTATCAATTAAATTGTTATGATAATGATATCTATGTCGCTGTTGTCATTAGCGATTTTGGCATTTGTGTATTACCTACTGGCACCAGCCCGGATGCATGGAAATGGTAGCTTTTCTTCTACTTCATTATTTATGTAAGAAAAATGCACATGTGGAAAATATCGATAGCACTCTTACATAAAGACAAGCTCGCAAGTCGAAAAAACAAAGATCGTGGTTCTATCACGATCTTTGTTCAATCGATTTAAAATCTTACCTTTAAAGAATTCCTGAACTTTTATTATCCACAATTTTAAGCCCGCTCTATGTTGTTCGTTGCCCCAGATTACCAAATTAAGTGATTTATCCTACCATTCACAATTAGCACTCTAGGGCGGCGCTTTCCTAATAAAATCACTAAACTTTTTAAGCTCTCAGTATAAATGACAGCAGAAAGTTCAGATAATCATCAGAATCTACTATATATTTGCAACTATATACTTAGTAGAAATAACAATTAAACATGTATAGGATAAATACCTATATAAATTATTCATCTGTAATCATCTATTTAGGATAAATTATTATCAGACAATCCTTCTTTCTCACTCCATTTTTTTAGTAATAATATTCTATCTTGTATATATCTTTCAGACAATACTTCCAGTTTCTCTATTTTTCCTACTTGTAACTTAAGAAAGTTATGACTGAATTCACACCAAGAAACTAAAAAGAATTCATTATTGAAAAAGATCGACAGTGGACAGATCGTCTTCACAGTATGTATATTATTTAAATCAATAAAAGTTATCACTATTTTTGATTTATGGTATATCGCTTTTCTAATATCAGATAACATTAAATTATTATCTGTAACTTTACTATAACCATCTGTTTTTACAAACATTGGCGAAGAATATAGTTGATCGCGCTGCTCTGCCGGTAATACTGCGGCAATCTTAGATATAAAGCTATGGGCAGACTTAGCTAAAACAACATCATTCTGTTCAATAACCCATTTATTTCCCAAAACTAAAGCATCAATTTCATCCATCGTAAACATTAAAGGGGGCAACATGAAACCCGGCCGTAATATATAACCCAAACCTGGCTCGCCTTCTATATTTGCTCCCTGACTGTTTAGTAAAGCAATATCTCGATAAAGCGTGCGCAAGCTTACATTTAAATCACTAGCGAGTAATTTACCACTGACAGGGTACCTTCTTTGTCTCAAGTATTGCAATAATACTATAAGTCTTTCGGTTCTTGACATTTCCGAACTCCTCATTTTAATAAAAATCAAATAGGATAAGGCTTTACTGAATAAATAATATCGAGTTACTAATCAGTTACCCAAAATAACTATTTATTCTTAATTATCTATCATGGAACAATGTCGAGATTTCTCTATAAAACCATCAACTCGAAATCCTATATTTAATATAGACCTCAATTGTCTGGATTGACGAAAATACTACTGCCGTCTTACATAATTACCAAACTCTGTCAAGAGTAAACGTTCTATGCATTACGCCGAAACCAAGTTGAAGTAAGTATCGGGCATCAAACATAGAGCAAATATTTAAAAGCTTAATATACAGCTAATTAATACAAAAAATAAAATTCACATTCAATAAGATAACTTATCATAAGTAAACTTACTATGTATTAATGATATAAGAAAGCACAAATATTAAAGTCAATTTTCACACTGCCGGTTAATACCTCAGCAGAGAAAGTATGGTCTTATTTTATTCGAACATATCTCTTCGTAATGCCTGGAAAAATGTTTTGATTTTATTACTCATAGTAAAAGAGCAGTGGAACTAAAAAACGTACCCCAAATAAATTTAACCTTAACTTCTGTTGAAAAAATAAAATCTTGTAGCGAAGATAATAATAACCAACTTATCTTCAATTTATTTCTGGTATCAGATTATTAATATCGAAGGATAATATCACAAAAATACACTATTATGCTCACTAAAGATAAAGGTGAAACCAATACTTATCCATAACAATATCTCCATTGATTACTAACCTTAAAATTTATCTCTTGATAATTATTTTTTTCGCTAATGATAATAATCCCGGTAATCTGATGAATCTGTGTAAATTTTATAACTCCATAAAAACAGCTACTATCAGCCTGATGTTTATGATTTAACCCTATTTAACGCCCATCCCATTAAACTTTTCATTTACCATTCTTTATAAAAAGAGCGAATCAAGACAATACTTAAACAAAAGCGCTAACTTCTAAACGCATGTTAGTAGAGGAGAAATGCAACTCATTCTCATGTACTATATATACGCAGCGACTCCTGCACGCTATCCGTATTCACTATTAACCTACAAAATAATAGTCCACAATAATGAGATCTAATGGAATAGGCAGTTAGTATAAAATCAGTTATCCTTTTTTATAGCCATTAAGCCAAAATTGTTCACTAACCCAATCTGAAACTTGTATCATATATTCGTTTATTTTATTTAAGCAAACATGAGCTTCTGACTCATAACATAATAATGTATGACTATCACCCCATAGCTGATCTAATTTTCTCACTTTATCGATCGGAAATATATCATCTAACCCACCATGAACAGTAAAAACCTTGGTTTTACAAGGTAAAGAGATATCCAACTTAATTTCATCAAAAATAGGCTGCATATGACTATTATCTTGCATAAATGCAAACTGAAAATCTTCTTTAAGCCTTCTTGGTAACTTATCAAACTCTGCTATTTCAGGCCCACCGGATAAATTGACGATACAGCAAAATTTATCGCCAATTTTTTGCGCAACGCGTAGAGCAAAATAACCACCAAAACTAATTCCTAAGAAGCAGAGGAGATCACTGTTAATTCTGACATCATCCTCTAACAATTTAACTATAGATGAAACATATAATTCCATATCGATAGCTATTGGTGAGTTCCCAAGATTTATTCCCTGTCCTGGCCCATCAAATATAGCTACCGCCATATTTTTCATTAAGAAAAACTCGGCCAAAGATAATATTTCAATTTCAGTCATTGAGTCCAATCCATTGGATAAAATAACACAAGGCAAAGGATGATTCTCTTCTTCTTTATACCCTTTAGGGAATATAAGGAAAAACGGCATACGAAATTTATCAACGACAATATATTGATGCTCAACTAGCAAGTCACTATATTTTATACTAGATAAAAAACATGAACGAATATACTCTCTGAGCTGTACCTTTCTGCTCCTATCACTGAAATACATAAATTCCGCCCAATGATAACAGGCGGCGGCACTTCTCAAAGCACGAACATGGCTAACCTCACTTTTAGCCGAGTTAGCGATACTAATATAGCTATCACCCACTTTTGACCAATTAATCATCCATTCATACCAAAACTCTTCAGAGGATAAGTCTAAGTTTTCCTGCTGAAAATCACTCAATGCTGCAACAACATCTCCCCAATGCACTTGGGGAGCATATTGAGAATTTAAGAAAAATAGCCTTGGCATAAAATAACCACAAGTAGCAAGAAGTTCTGGCGAAATTCTATTGGGTTTATTTTTATTATTCATCTTATTTTCCTTTAATTTACTAAATACGAGTGTCTAACCACTCTTTACAAGCAAAGACCATTTTCTTACTATTTTCTGAAATAGCATTTTTTACTATCTCACGCTGTTTTTCTTTATCTTCCGTACCAAATTTAACTGCACATAAATCATGATTTAACTCAACATCATGACTAGAAACAATGTACGAACCACTTCCTTTACTGAATATCCGCCATGAGCCACTATGAGACTTTAATACTAAAGGAGGCTCTGGTTGAAAATATTCAATCGATAAATTATCCGCATCACAGAATCGTATACTACGGAAAGTCTCATTTCCATTTGGTGTTGATACTTCCATATTAAATTCTTGATGTTTATTATCATTATAAATAACTTTTATTGAATCACAATGCGGCAATATTTTGCTCCAGTCATCGATGTTTAAAAATATATTATAAACATCATCAAATTGGTGAGGAATATAATAGCCTGCTGTGAAAGTTAATAAATTTGATTTTTTATGACGTTCTACCTGACTCTTGAAACTATCCATTTCCATTCGAGTATTATCATTGATAAATGAAATAACAAAGGAATTGGCCTGGTCATGATTATTAACACCATCAACGATACCACTGATATCTTCTAACAAAGCCCAGTTCCTTTGTACCGTTATAATACAGCGTTGATCATTAACAGGAATAATTTGCCACCTGCCATTCATTGTTTTGAATAATGGCATCGGTGTAGGCATAACATAATCAACTCGGTAAATAGCATCAAAATAATATCGCCGCGTTTGCCAACTTACTGCTTTATTATTTTGTTTTGCTTTGATTTCAACCAATTCTTCATTACCTGATCTCTTTAAAACTTCTGCACCATCACAGAATGAAAAAATATCGGTCCAACAAGAGACATCTTTAACTAAGGCATAGACCTGCTGTGCCGGTGCCTCACATACGACTGAGTGAGTAATCGTTCCTTTTAATACTTTTTCCACTCCCTCTGTTGACTCAACGATATTTTTTATATTATTTAGCTCTTTAACTGAATTGGTATCAATAGCTTTACTGATAAATTCGTGCGCCTGCTCTATTGTTTCAACACCATCAATTAACCCGGTTATTTCAGATTCAAGATCATACAAATGCTCTAACAACAACACACATTGCTGGGAATTAATTCTAATCACACGCCATGACGTTTCCATTTCTTTAACTAATGTCATTGGGGGATTCAGTTTTGATTTTATACTAAATGTTTCTGGATAAAATTTACGATTTGATTCCCATTGCATTAAAACACCGTTAAGTAAAGCTTTGACTTCTATTTTTTCACCCTCCTTATCCCTAAAGAGAGCTTTTACCTCCTGGCAAGGCTCAAATATTTCTGGCCATTTGTCCGAATCTAAAATAATTTGGTATACATTTTCCACCTTAGCATTACAGATAATTGAATGTGATTCTACATAATTCATTATTGATTCCTCAACGCAAATAATTTTTTAGGATCGATTGATTTAATTAACTCTGATTTCAATATCTTATCATTATGGCTCTTTGGAAAGGATTCATCAGTAACATAGAACCAATCCGGCCATTTTTCTCGACTAAGTTTACTACTTAAAAATGATGAAATAATATCTTCAATTTCAGCTAATGATTTCTTCGATATCTCTCCACTCATACAAGCAACCGGTTGATCAATAGCAACACCATTTTCATGGAAAGAAAAACCAACAACCGTAGCCACATTCACATTGGGTATTCGAGATAAAATAGATTCAACTTCTTCGGGATAAATTCTATGTCCGTTAGCACTCATGAAAGTATTCTGCTTACGTCCTTTTAAAATTAAATAACCCTCTTCATCTATATAACCGAGATCACCGGTGACAAACCACTCATCAGGAGGCATTATTTCCCCAGAAAGGACATCGTAATATCCTTCCATAATACTTTCGCCTCTTAATATAATTTCTCCAATATTATCAGATGAGCCGATAATGGGTTTAACCGCCACTTCCAATGTATTATCAATCTTGCCGACACAATAAATTGAATTGAGATATCTTTTATCACGATGATCTTGCTCATCCACCCAACAGAAAGGACCATAAGTTTCACTTAACCCATATCCCTGCACCCATTCACAGCCAATTAATTGGCGCCCTTTTTCAAGTACGCTAGGAGGCATAGCCGCGGCACCATAAGCAACAACTTGTAAACAAGAGAGATCGATATTACGTTCCGCTGTCGATTTAACGAATAATTTCATTGACTCTGGACGCAACATAATATGAGTGATTTTATTGCGAGAAAGATAATCAGGCCATCTCTCTACATTTCTATCTTCGGGTATAAAGAATGTTGATTGATGTAATAATGAACCGAAAGAAAAAATCACTCCCGTTGTATTATTCAACAAACCTGACATGAATATCTTAGCATCTTGAGTAAATTTTAATTTCTCTGTCACTGAATAAATTCGACGACACACTAACGATTCTGAAATGCTAATGGCTTTCGGTTTACCTGTACTTCCACTGGTAAACAGAACAATAAAGTTAGCGATAGATTGCGGCGAATAAGTTATCATTGGAATTTCCGCTGTATCATCATTAACCCTAATCTTATGATCTGAAATATCAATCACATTAATGTTGTTTTCTTTTAATTTTCCAACAAAATGTTTATCTTTTTTGAGATAAACAACAAAATCGTATTGCACTTCATTGGTAAAATTAATCCATTCATCGATTGTTGCTGATGATAAATTATAGGGCATTAATAAATGCAGCCCCATAGCGCTGGCGGCGGCCAAAAAGAAAACACCTAATTCATCATGTTCAAATATAACAATAACTTTATTACCTTTTTGAACTCCTCGACTACGTAAATCATCAATTAAATGGGAAACAGAAGATATTACCTCTTTTCTTGTATAATGATAATCTTTAGTGACAATGCAATCATGATGTAAATTATCACGCTCTGAATGTAACAACATAGAGATTAGTTTCATTTCTGTTTCCCTTTAATTAGCAATTAATTTTTATCATTTAAACTTGATGAGATGAAATCAAGAACGGCTCTTCCTGTATCCCAATGACTGAATTGACTTTTCACCACAGAAATACCGAACTCTTTCTCAATCTCTTTTGCTAAATCAGCTAATTCCGTAGAGTCCATATCATAAGCGTCAGAAAGATTCGCATCCATATCGAAATCATCAATATTAACGTTAAGAAAGAGAGATAAAATTGTTTTTATTTTTACTTCTGGATTATTACTCATATATTTTTCCTCGCGTACTTAAATATCTTAAAGATTAAATAGTTGAAAAACTCAACGCACATACATGACCTTGGTTACTGAGGCGCTGAATGATTATTTGGTTAGTATTTGAAAACTCATTGAGTTTATTAGATTGTTGTTCTCCATCCCCGTTATTTTCTGACAAGAATGATGATGCCAGGACTGAATCAATCACGCCACTGACTGAAAATTGATTATTCAAATAGGGCCTCAGATTTATAAATGATGTTTTTATCTCTTTATTTGAGAAAGCCTTACTGGTTATCTCTTTTTCATCATCATATATTCCATCCATAATAAATACAGCATTTTCATTATGGTTAAATAGTTCAGCAGTATATTCCAAGGTATTATTTCTGGTATTTTTATCAGGTGCGAAATAATCAACAAAACCGGTTAATTCACACAATATCGAAGCGCCGCGCTCTAAAGCATGTTGCCGCTCTTCCAGCACCAGAAAGGCAGCGCCTTCGGAAAAATCTCCAGGCCGTTTTTCGCCAAAAACCTCAGAGTGTTGCTGAGTTGACGCTTTCTCCAGCAAATTTTTAACTAACGGGCTGGAAAGGTGTTCTGACGCGCCGCATAACATCACTTCCGCAACACCATTAGAAATCGCTTCCGCCGCATAGCCTATTGCTTGCATCCCTGCCACATCGGAGGTGGAAAACGTTTTAGATTGCGCACTAAAACCATAAAGCAGCGACAATTGCCCTTGAAGCGCCGCAGGGAACCATGCCGTGGCGACATAAGGTCCCATTCCCTTTATGCCTTCAATATGGAGCGCTTTAACTTCATCCTCAATATGCTGCCATCCACCAAAACAGTTTCCGACATATATTCCAACGCGATTAGGATCAAGCTTATCTACATTTAATCTACTCGCTTTTAATGCCATTTCAACGGCGACGATACCATAAACCGAAAATTCATCAATTTTGCGTCTTAGGCGGTTATTGATATATTTCGCACCATCGAAATCACTCAATGTTCTTATTACAGAACTTGCGGTCGTATTATTTTTCGATTCTTGGCCCAATAACTTCTGAATGACGTTTGATTTTATGGCAGTGACATCATTGCCATCAGGATGTACTGCACCAACACCGGTAACGACAATTCTTCTACGCATTGTCTACTGCCCTCATAACAATAACACTGTGAATACCAGAAAAACCACTTGATAATTTTAACGCGGTCTTAATTGGATATGCGCAACCTTGATTAGGGATATAATCTAAATCGCAATCAGGATCTGGGGTTTGATAATTAATTGTTGGGTGAACATACTGCTTTTCTATTTCCAGACATAATGCGACAGACTCGATCGCATTAGCAGCAGCTAAAGCATGACCTGTCATTGATTTTAATGAGTTAATTGGAATACCAAATGCATTTTCTCCCAAAACAAATTTAATCGCATTTGATTCATTAATATCATTTTGAGCCGTAGAACTGCCATGAGCACTAATATAATTCACCGCTGATGGCGATATCTGGGCATCCTTCAATGCCATATCAATGCATCGCGCCATTGCCATTCCATCCGCTGGCAAGTCAGTCATATGATAAGCGTTATTGACGGATGCATACCCTGCTAATTCAGCATAGATATGCGCTCCACGCTGTTTAGCGTGTTCATAAGACTCTAAAATTAATATTCCACACCCTTCAGCAATCACAAATCCATCCCGCTCAAGGGAAAAAGGACAGGTCGCCGCTTGCTGATTTTCCAACTCTCTTGATGATAGCGCCCCTAAAGCTTCAAAAGAGCCGATAGAAAGCGGACAAAGTGGCGCTTCACTTGCACCAGCCAGCATAATATCCGCTCGGCCATAACGGATATGCTCCATCGCAATGCCTAATGCATCAAGTCCTGCCGCACACCCAGTTGATATGTTGCTGACAGACATCGATGCGCCATATTTTTTCGCAACAGAGGTTGCGGCTGAACTAAAATCAAAGCTGTCATAATCTTCTGATTTAATTAAATCAGGGTGAATATTCTCTTTGCCCCCTTTGGTGATCCTGAGTAAACACTCTTCCATTCCCGCTGCATCAGCAATCGCCGTTGCTATCGCAACACCAAAACGCCGACCATCAATGTCTGTAGGTTTTAAATTCGCATCTTGCATCGCCATCTCTGAGGCGTCTAATGCAAATTGAAGATATTTACGCTCACTTTTCAGAACAAACTCTTTATTATTGCTATCGTCACCGTGAACCTTTCCTATTGCTCCGCTTTTAAAGCCAAATCTTTCTCTTCCCCACTCATATTTACTCACTCCCGATTTCCCGTTATGAATATTGTTCCAAAATTCATTAACGCCAACACCTGTCGGCGCAACAACACCTAGCCCTGTCACCACAACTCTACGCGGTTGAGATTCATTTCTGTTATTTATTATCACAATAGTTATCTCGATAGAAATAGAATAAACATTTACTCAGGTAAGTTTTATTAATATAAAAGCTACCCATTTTCATTTAAGAAAATCATTATCTGAAAGTAGTGATATTAAACTACTTTACTTATCTTTAAATTTATATTTGTCATATATAATATTTGATTTTTATCTCCTAGCCAAAATTCTTGAAAATAAGCACCAAACCACAACTCCATTTGAATACCTATTTGGTTATTTCACTGATCTTTCATCTAGTTAAACTGCAAGAACAATATGAATACTTCAGGTTAAACCAAACTAAGTTAACTCCCTTCGACCTGCATATGGATAGAATAATTAATCTTTTTCTTAATGAACCAATTTATTCTTAAAAATCATCCAGAAAGGAGATGACAAATTTATTACATAGAGCTGATATACCCGCTCACAGTACAATATGGCCAAGCAATATAGCCAAACAACATAGCAAAGATAATATCTCTTTTGCTAACCTATATATCGCCTTGCTCACTGGAGTTTCCAATTAAATCGGCGTATCTACTCTACCTCTAGTTATTAATTTACATTGAGCTGTATCTTTGCGGATTCGATACAATTAAATCATGCAATGCACAATTCATACCTTAAGCACCTTTTCTAAACATCTAAGGCATACCCAAGCATATTGGCTATTAGATTTAGTTGTATGATCTTGAAGTCTCTTGTCTGCTCATATTTCCCCCATCTTACCCTATAATTATATATTATTATAATATTGCGACCACTCGACTCCATGAAGCATCTGCTTTCTCTAATTTTATTGGAAAACAGCACACTTTAAATCCATAAGGTTTAGGAATACTAGTTAAATTACAAAGCCGTTCTATCTGTAAATAGGGATGATCACGTCCGATAAAATGAGATGGCCATAAGCAATCTTTATTCCCGGTTTTTTTATAATCGTTAATCATCTCTATGAATGGCCGATCAAAGCTGAATGCATCTGTCCCAATAATCTTTACCCCTTGCTCTACTAACCATTGAACAGCACTACTTTCAATCGCTCTATAGTGAGTAAAATAGGATTTTGCTCCCAAGAGTTTATCAGCTCCGGTATTGATAAGGATAATATCATTTTCTTTTATTTTATAATTAATTTTCTTTAATTGGTTTTCTACCGCCTGTTTATCAATTGACTGATTATCATGACTAAAATCAAGTAATACACCATGACTATAAAACCAATCCAAAGGAATATCAGTAATGGTTGCTGGCTGATCTTGCCCTTCATGCCACCCATAGTGATAGGGAGCATCAATATGCGTTCCGGTATGCGTGGTCAATTGATAATACATCAGTGATAATCCCATACCATCAGGAAAATCATTGTGATCAATGATCCACTTTTTGCGTTTAAACAGTTTTACAAAGGCTCTTTTCCACCATGAACTGGTATGAAAATACAAGTAACTCTCACCTAATTTATTGGCGCCCTCTTTATGATCAACGATCCCCCTGGTTACTTTCTCAGGTTCCCAAAAATCACAATCTATAGGAACACTTAAGTCAATAATATTACTCATCTTTGTTCCTTATAATTTCGGAATAGTTTATTTCCTTGATATTTGTTGTAGAAATTACCTTCTTTTGAGATAAGGCACAAACAAATTGCTGATTATGAATCAATAATGTGCTTGCTTCTAATTCTTTCATATCTTTAACAGAATCAGGGTTATTAGCCAATAATTTCTCATGTAAAGTCGAAGCAAATAATTTAATATATGCTTCAAGTCTAACCCAATAGTATAATGACATTAAATGATAATAATTCTGAAACCCGGGACTTACTCCTGATCGTTGTTTTAACATTACACCTTGTATATATTCCAGCTCTTTATCCTTAATAAAACGTTCAATAATTTCTGAAAATTTTACCTTAGAAGGAGTGACTTCAATATCAACACCCATTTCCCTTGAGCTAAAACCGATGGCACAATAGTTTCCTGAGGCACTCAATGAAAAATAATATTTGAAGTCTTGCTCCGTGGATATATAAGGTTTACCGTTATCATTCGTTATGATTTCATAATCAGATAAATATTGACTTAAAACATAACGCAATGCAGCCCGTCTAAATATAAATTTCTTTCTTCTATCCGCTAAACAAATTTGGTTATGGCGAACTATATCGGAACGGTGAATTAACTGTTCAATAGAGGCTAAATCAATATCGTCGATTTTTACAATCCAAAGATCGAAAAAATCGGATGATAAAGAAATACCGTCCATGATTAGTAATTACCTAATCCACCACACACATTAAGCGCTTGAGCGGTTACAGCCCCGGCGAGAGGGGACGCGAGATAAGCAACCATTTCAGCCACTTCATTAGGTTCAACATATCTTCCAATAGGCACTCGCTCTTCTACTCTTCTTTTCGCTTCTGCTACATCAGTGCCCCAAATTCTGGCGTAATGTTCTCTGACACGCTCCGCCATCTCACTCTCAACAAACCCAGGACAAACCGCGTTAACCGTAACACCTGAACCATTACGCGCTAATTCAAGCCCTAATGATTTAGTCAGGCCAACAACGCCATGCTTAGAAGCAGAATAAGGCGCGCCATGAATAACACCTTGTTTCCCGCCGGTGGAGGCAATATTGATAATTCTGCCGCCGGATAACATTAATTTTCTTGTCAAAACTTCATGGATAACAAAATAAGTGCCATTTAAATTCACGTTTATGACATTTTGCCAAGTTTGTGGACTTATTTCAGCGGTAATACCGCCACCAGAAATACCGGCGCAATTCACAAGTACCGTCAGCTTATTATCTTCAAGCTCCAGTTGATCAAACGCTTTTTTAACATCTTCATGATTAGAAACATCACAAACTATTTTCTTTGCAAATTGACTACCATATTTATTGCGCAGCTTGCCAATCGCACTATCAAGACGCTCAGGAGTACGCGATAATAATATTGGTTCAAAGCCATCTTCAGCTAATCTTTCTGTAATTGAGAAACCAATATCTCCTGTCGCACCGGTAATAAAGGCATATTTCATCTGAACTATTCCTATCGTTATTTATACCCGTCATCTTTCAAGTCGCCTCTTTGTTGGCTGCACTCGCTCACCCCGGTCACATAGTTATCTATGCTCTCGGGGATTCACTCCCTTGCCGTCGCGATGCATCTTGAAATCTATAGGGTTATATTATTGCTATTCACGGAAAAACACGATTACCCCTAACAAGCATTATTCATAAACTAGTGACAGTTTTTGTCAGCATTTACAAAAAATATTAACTGATTCTCGTAAAAATCAATAATATAACAATGTTACATTTGCTACAACATATTAATATCAAAATACTTTATCATACCGATATACAAATTCATCTTTTTCTGACTAATCAGAAAACCAAATAAATAATTAGTAATAACCACTTTATTTACAATGGGTTGAAAAATAAGATGTTATGACTTAACCGTTGGTTATTTTTTCATGGAAAAATAATGAATAGGCGGGACAAAGTACAATATAGGAAAATTTGAAAGCTTTTATTACCTATCTCTTAAACAAGCCTATACCACGATTAACCCCATTGTTGGCATAGATTAAGAGGAGATATATTCCAGGCACATACTCTTACTGTCAGAATGTCAGACCGTTTAAAACCGGCGATATACCAAAATTAATCACCGGCTAGCTTATGTGACAGTTTAATGTATGCCTGATTTCTCTATAAAATATAACTTTTGGTTATATTAAATATAGTTAATAAATATATTACAACAGCGTTATTAAAAGGAATTAAATATAAAGATCATAATTTCTCAATATTCTCTATCAGAATAGTTTAGATCTTAACTTTATAACAAATAATCCACTTATTAATAAAATCCTTGCCAGATATTTATTATAATATTTAGGAAATTTTTATTATTTTATCTATCGCGACAGTCACCACACCTTCGTGATAACTAAATTCAAAATTCCAACCAAGCCGATTTAGCATATTGAATAATTTATCAATAGTGTGGTTTTCCAGCTTTCCATTAATGATTTCACTAATTCTCGCTTGAGTCGTTCCCAAAAGCTCCGCCGCTTTTACCTGACTTAAACCACGCTCCTGAATCATCTTGCGGATGATCACCATTAATTGAGCACGAATATGTTTATCATTTGCTTCGTTAGGATTATCGCTGGATGAAGCATAAGGGTTTTTCGTTACTATAAATTCCATAATCTCCGCCTTAATTAGTACAGTGCCGGTAAGAAAACAATATCAAGAAAGAAAGTATATCAAATTTGATATAAACGCAAGATCTATCCAAACACGGTACACTCATTCATAAGGACCAAGGAAACGCACCCCGTTAAAATGAATGAGATGAGATGGTGCATCTGCAACCCACACCTCACTCTCCCATGAAATTTCACCAAGATAGCGGCTCATAATACTTCGGTTCGGAAAGGCAGTAACGTAGACCAGACCAGCTTTAGATCCAGCAAATAATTCGGCAAGCTCGGCATGCCGCTTGCCATCAACTGGGCCATGACTAGTGACAGACTCAACCAACAACAACCAATTTTTCGCAGTGTAATGCAGTACCACATCCGGCATCTTACCGTGTAAATCTACATCAACACCCAACCCAGATAACAATACAGAGTCGAAGTAACCCCATTTATCGCCAGTATCACCAACGTAAACCAACACACCATCCGGCGCAAAGCGTGGGGCAAAATCCTCGATAATGGCCCGAATCAGCGTGCTATGCTCTCCGGGGCTGAGAGCAATCTTCCTCCCCGGAGCAATCTCAACAGGAATACGATTCTGTTCACGCTCTTTGGCATAACGGGCGATCAACGTTTCCCGCTCGGCCAGATAGGCTGTTAGGTTGTCATACCACTCAGGCATACCAAAGGTTCGTAACAAAGCTAAAGTAGCGGGTTCAATCTGATAAGCCGCCTTGGGACTGTTCACTGAGCGATCGGGTTTATCTGGATTGTAAAGGGCAATACCCGCATGACAGAATTGATGCATAGTCTGACGGCGAAACGTCTCGCGGGTATTCGGCGCGTATTCTTTGTTATAGAACTCTCGTACCCAATTCATGATGGGTGTGATGCCCAAAAGCGGATTTTCCGCAGTAGCCCACGCCTTACCCGGCGTGAGGTTTAATAGGGCCAACAGACACAAAGCAGAACGCTCATTCTGCTGTGCACGCGGCAACCCCAAAGAAGTGATGATCTGACACGCAGCTTCGATATAGTCGTTTTTGTCGTTCATTTGATTAGGCTCCCTAATTTGGCATCAATCATAACTTGCGTGAGTTCTCCTTGCTGCATGGCCCACTCGCCAAATTCAATCAAAGTGTCGCGGCTCGGGTACTTCATCATCTTGAGGTCAGTTGCATTAACCTGAGTATGACCGTTGAAACGTCGAAAATTCTCATCAACAGCGGCCGTGTTCAGAAACAGAGCCAAACCACGGGCCAATCGTTCGGGTAAACCATGCTTGTTCTCATGGAATAAGTTCAAATGGTTCTCGAAGCCCAGTACGGGCGCGTCGCCAAATGTATCTGGTTCAACCACATTCGCCATGACTCGACGCTTTTCCTCTTTGGACGAAAAACGCCGTACCACGCAGTAAAAACCGCTTGGGTAAAGCCATTTTTCAGTGTCAGTGTTGCATTCAATAGCGTTAGGCTTTTTCATACCTTCGATGGGCCATCGAGTAACGTTGCTGCTGAAATGGCCGGGGTAGAGTAAAGGCGCCGTCCCCGGCCCTGGCATGCTGCGCAGGTGTGCTTTCAGCCGGAAGTCAACTACAGGCCCAGTAGATACCTTGATACCAAGGTCAGCCAGCGTGTAGCGGATCGCCGAGGATAGCTCAAGGGGGCTTTTTTCCGGCGACGTGGGCACATGGATAAATTGCTCGGGATCATCCGGGAATACAATCCGATCAAATGGATACTCATGGGTAACAAGATCAGTGAAAGTGTCATCGGTCGAGGTTGATACCGTTACTGGCCCTTGCTGACCACCACACTCAAACCGAATAATGATGTTTTCCTGCAAAACCTCATCATCTTTGAATACCTTGTTGCGCGATCCGAACAAATGCATATGTCGGATAGCGGCACGCTCTAGAATGAAATTACGGAACGGGCGGTAATAGGGTCCGTTGCAGAAACTGCGCGGGATGATCGCCACAATCTGCCCTCCCTGCACCACCTCAGACACGGCAAGCGCCACAAAGGCCGAATAGAGGTTTACTGTCTCAATACCAACACGGCGCAAAGCCAGTCGATGCGCTGAATTGCTGTTGATCTTCTTGTAAGGCGGATTAAGGATCGCATGTGTATAGCCTTGCCCCTGCTGACCTTCGGTAGTTGCCAATTCGATATAATCACCCACGATGATACGCGGCGTGACACAATTGTATCCAGCCAAGTACTGTGACAGATAACCACACAGGTTGTCATCAATCTCGTAAGCCGTCACCTGGGCGGACTCAAAGTCAAAACCGCCCGCCACCCATCGATCAAGGAAGGCACACGACAATGCTCCCACTCCGGCTCCCGCATCTAATAGACGGCAGGTACGCAAGGTGCTAGGCGGAAAAAGGGATGCCATAAAACGGGCTATGTTAGCAGGGGTCATAAATTGACCGAATTCAGCCTTGCGTTTCTTAGTAATCCGGGGAGCAATCTTACGGCGCACACTGTCTGTGGTGTCTAATTGTTGGAGCATTATCATATCTGGATAGTGAGTTTCGTTCAGTGTAAATGATACACCACCAAGCAACAACGAAACCTGATTTTACATCAATATGTCTTCTACACCGTTTTAATTTCTTAACCCGCCACAAACTTACCCTCCTACTTTCAACAACAAATAATAGCGATTCAGCAATTGATTGAAACGGGTATTAATTTGCATCAGTAATGCCAGCGATACAGTGCCGCTCTTTTTTTGTTCCGCCAATTGACACAGTAACTCCTCTAGTGGCGGAGTATTCGCCAACGGTTGTCGAATACCAAACACCATAGACTTCAATTCAGAACCGGTAAGATAACAACCACGTTTCTCGTCCAATGCGTCAAGTCGTTCTGTCAGATGTTGCAAGCGTAATTGAGCCTGATGGTAATTCTCCAACGCCTGCATAGGCAGTGCCGTCGCCTCACGCCGGTGTAACCACTGATTTTGCATATCTTGTACTGCCTGGCTGGCCGGCCACAATGTACGTAGCTGTTGTAATAACTGAGAACCATAATTCAAGGGCCACAAGGCCGGTAAGTCGTTTAAATTTGTCAATTGCGCACGACTCGCATCCAACGTTTTATCCTGTAATCGGCTCAGTAGCGCCGCATTGTCCGATTGATGTAATTCGGCAAGTTGAGCCGGCGGCAGTGTCCGCGGTAATGGATAGGTCGTCGCCAGCAAAGCCTCAACCAATGGGGACGGTTGTTGCATATTGTCCACCAGCCAACCACCTGTCACCACTAACGCCGCCAGAATGTGGTCAAAATCAGTCCGGTTGACCTCTGGATAGCGTGACAAACTGTCCCGCATTTTTGCGCCGGTCAGCCACTCCAACGCGGCTTTACGGCTGCTAGTCCGACTGGGCAGCAGGGCTTCACCAAAACGATCCACCAGCCCGGCCAATAGCGCCAACCCTTCTGCCAGACCGCGCTCCCCCTCACAATGCAGACGTGCCCACACATAGTAGGTCGCCACACGGACATCTTTACATTTGGTGGTCAACAACCTTTCCGCCAGTTGACAAATCAGAGCGGTATCAATGCCGCTGATTTTGTTGACCTCCTCCCGCATATGCTGAAAATCGTCGTCATAGACCGGATCATTACCTGTGGGCGCATCGGAACTAATGGGTAACAACCAGTTTTCCCACAGCGCCGCGTTCTGCCGTGCTTCTGCAAGTGCATCGCGTTCAACAAAACAACTCGCAATTAGCTGTTGCAGCATTTTTATATTCTCCTTTAATGATGAATATCTCTGTCAGCCACTGGGATTCTGCTCATTAATAAAGAGACAGAAATAGCTTCACCATCGCTATTGAGCTGATTACTCAAGCGAATTACACCTTTAAACATCACAGTCCCTATATTATTAAGAGTAAATTTTTCACATTTCCAAGGTAATAATATTGCCTTGATTATTAGATGCCGCCCGTGAAAGAGACTTGATGATTTTTACCAGATCTTCTCTGGCAATAAATTTCTTCGAAAATACGATATCGATTTTCTGATTTAAATAAATAGCGATCAGCACACTGTTTTCACGTTCCTCAACCTTATTAATACATCCATAAGGCAAGAAAATCGTTTTACTCAACGCGGTCGGTGTTAACAAAAAGCCATCCTCTTCCTCGGCAAAGAAACAGCGATCTTCTGTTTTACGATATGAAATGTAATGCATCGCCGCTATCATCAAACAAATATTAATCGCGCCATGAATTAACATCACCAGCGTCAAACCACCAAAAATACACGCTTTTTTCCGATACCTGTCCCGTACAAAATAAACAGCGGAATCAGGAACATGATTACCTTGATATTCAGAGAATGGGGATAACGTAACTCTCTGAATTGACAGCAAACAACCAATAAAATAAACCGCGCCAAATGGAAAGAAACTCGACACAATAAAAGAGCTAATTTTTGCATACTTTGGCATTTTGAGAATTACGAATAAGTTAACCACCTCCAGCAAAATAAAAACCACCATCAAAGCATCCACTACTGATGATTTATCAACAAGATATTGTTCTCTACAAGAGAGATCAGAATAATCAGCACTAAGTACTGTTATTATCGCCAGAAAGACGAAACAGGTTGATACATTAATAGCCAAACCTATCCAAGCTATTTTATAGATCTGATTCACAAAAACTCCCCAATTTACACAAAATTACATATCAAACAGATAAATTTATATAAAACTTTACATTGGATAATTCGCGACTGAATTTTCCAAAGGTAAGCAATCTATTAATATCTATACGACTAGTTATAGATAATTCCGAGTACTACTCGGTAAGTCTTTAATTGAGTTGTTTTACTCCATTCTATTACTTGAATCAGTAATAGTAGTAATGGCTTGCGAAACATCCATTATCTGGCAAAACCCTTCCATTCTCTTTACCGACTCCCTCATCTAATGAATTGGCCTTTATTTCTTTCAGCCTCTTTCTTGTGAATCGGCGAATATTGAGATTCGTAGGATCAGAGAAACCTAATACCGTAAAAATCTCCTCGGCCAATTTAACTGTAGGTCTGGGCCTTTTTAGGCGGCGATAATATGTGCTGGGGGCAAAGCTACGACCATGCATCGCCCTCGGTAAAATTTATTTATCTAGTGAAGGTCATCCCTCCCGGTTTCCCATTTAACAGGCACCGCAACAACTCGGCGCCTATGAGATTAATCGGGCTGATATCCCTTCGTACTCAGACCATCAACTCATTACGCCTGATTGCGCTCATTCCACGCATCAGAGTGAATGATATTGCCGTCCTTGTACGTCCAGGTGATTTTCTCGTAGCGAAGCTCAACACGTTCCAGATGGTTGTGCTTCTCCTTGGTAGGATCTTTGATGTCATGCATCAGCGGAGCCATTTTCACCACCTTCACATTATTCAGATGAGTGATGAAATAGACTTTCTCCTGACCGGCATCATCAATTTGGTACCACTTGAATTCCGCCGATTTCAGGGTTTGACCTGTCGTCACCGCCTTATACAGATACGGACTGGATACATCCATTTCTTTGGTGAACACCAGCGGCGCATGCACACGGGTACCGGTCAACTTGCCGGTATTGTTATCCGTCGGGATATACAGAGAATGTTCCAGCGCCACCACTTCGATACTGCCTTCCCGGTTATGTACATCCACCGAGCCTTTAATGTCGGCGCCGCCGTCATCTTTTAACCATAAATAGGCAGGGATTGCCATGCTTATGACTCCTCTATTGTCAAACGGGTAATGCCGCCCAATATCCGTGAATATCGGCGACGTCATTAAAACCCCAACCGAGTAACGCCTCGGTTGTTAACCCTGATAAATTCAGGGAACAATAAATTTGACACCGGCATTTCCTGACAAAATGGTTAACCGGAATAAAATAATCGCACAAGCCTGACAGACAACTGCAATTAATAGATTCAGTAATAGCATTCACCATGACTGAATAACCTGATTCTCCTCAAGGGTGCATATTAAAATCAAGCCTTTTTTTATCAAACCGCACAATTTGTTTAATAACAACGGAAAAATTCAGCATATTTAAACCAATCTTAAACGGAATGTCATTTGTTTGTGTAAATATATAGAATTAATTTACACAATATGATATCGGCCAATTACCCTAATATTTATTCGTTTAAAAATCATGATAATAAAATATATTTTTATATTATCATCAACATCTTGCAAAACAAACAAATACAACACATGCATTATTCCACTATCATGATTAACACCCACCATTATAAACACTCAAATACACGTAGAAAAGAATGATTATCAATTATGTTATGCGAATGAGAATAGATTTCATTATTGAGAATAATTTCATCGATAATAGACTTCCTCTGATTCAGAGCAGCGATTATCCTGCCTCATCACAAAGCATTAAAAACAAATAGGAATATCATGATGATATGATTACAAAATATTGACTATCGGATGAATCACTGAACCCCATTAGATATCTGATAATAACCGGAGGATAATCGCCTAATAAGCATACCCGAAACCAGCCAGGGCCATAATATAGGAGAAACAGGCTCCTGCTGGATGGCGATTACGGGTTTATTCCAGCCCACATTCTTACCTTTATGGAAAACATTTGAAATAATCTGACAATGACATAGCGAAAACGATATTTTATCACTCAGAATAAAATCATCTTTATTTCATGGAATTATCCACTGCCGACCGAATGTTAATCTTACTTTTCAGATTATTGACCAAATAGTTCAACTAGCACCTACATTGACCTGCTGCCAACCATGTTGATCAACCACCACCTGTGTACAACTACTTAATAATGCGATATTGACCGGCGTCAGTGGTTCATTGGCATTTACTTTAAGAGAAGGCAATGAGCGATAAATGTCTCGCAAGTTTTCAGCATAATGGCTTGGCTGGATGGTAACTTTAGCGGCAAAAGGGACAAAATTATCACTACGCCCATAACTTTTCGGCGTTTCACCCTGCCTTAAAAAGGCAATGACTTTAGCTTCATTCGCTCGCCAGTCGGCTTCTCCATCAACAGCCGGCATCATCTCTGCATGTTGCATGACATTTTCGTAGTCATGCTTTGATTGTACCCATTTTAACGCAGCCAATACCGCGCGCTTACGTGCATCAACGATTGTCCCTTCTTCACATTTCTGCTCATCGTGTTTTACCGGATTTGCCACGCCATCCCACAAGTGACTATTAATCAGAACCGCAATGATTTCTCCTTTCGTTTTTGGTGATGCATATTCTAATATGTCCCCCTGACTGGCATTGATTTTCTCCATCAGTTTAACCCGCTCGTTTTTGTTATTGGGGATGCTTTTTAAATTAAAACTACCACCAGACATTGACACTTCTTTTACCGAAGCCTGCGGCTCCGCCTGAGTTTTCTTTTCATCTTTACAACCTGACAGGGCCAGTAATACTAAGCCTACTATCATCGGATTTACGGATTTATTCCGGTCCATACTCTTACCTTTATAGAAAACATTTGAAATAACCTAAAACCACATAGAGAAAACAATATCTTATGGCACAGAATAAAACACCATTGGCTCTACGTTGCTTAATTTCTCTTTTAAGAATGATTATCATTACCTTTCAATTAAATTAAATCGGTTTAAAAGAGTTTTAATCACACCATATAAAAAATAACCTTTATTTCATGGAATTACTGCCTGCCAGTAAATCTATCGATTGCCCACCGTCATCAGGCTGAACAGTAATACTTTTATATCGCCAATGTCCTGCATGTTTATCCGCATCAACATACACAGTGCCACCAGACCGATTTCCTTTAATAGCAATTTCGAATCCCGCGTCGCTCTCGCTAATACTGCCAGAAACAAACCAGCCCGCTTCAATAGGTTGGCCTAAAATACTTTTCACCGCGGGATTAGATTGTGCCAGCGATAAAGCTTTTTTATAGGGTTCCGAAGATTTTATTGCGGTCATGGCAATCATAAATATCCCCACGATAAAAACAGGCATAAAGCAGACAATCATCCATTTCCATTTACGCACCACCCAACTGCGTTTTTCAGAAAGAGAGGTTATTCCCGTCGTTGCTTCGTTATCCGATAAACTCCACTCTTTTTGTATCGTTACATTTTTTTCTTTCATCTCTTTAATACCTTTTCATTCGGGCGAAACGCCACGTTATCTTATGTTCGAATTTCTTATTCCATCAGATATAGGACAGAACCCTATTTACAGTTTTTTACAATTCATTTAGCTATTACTTATTTTCCTCTTTAATCGTGAAAGCAAAACCCATCGCCATTTCATAATGGTTATCATTATCCTTTTCTCATATAGCGACGTCACTGTTTTGTTTATTTAACTTTTTTACCCCTTTTTAAGGATCGTTCTATTCGGTTATTGGCATCTCCTTACAACCTATAGAAACTAGTTAGATTCAAAATTGTGTTTTTAGTTCAAAAAAAATTCATCACACAGAGAAAATTTTAACCCACAGATAAGGGAACAAACTTACCACGACTCCCATGAACCCGTGGCGCTTCACCTTGCCCAAAAAGGCAACCACTTTCGCCTCTCCCGCCTTCCAGTCATTTATTGCCACATCGGGATCTTTCTCTCCATCACCCGGTACTTTTATGCAAATTCTGCATCACATTTTCGTAGTCGCGTTTTGACCGCACTCATTTTAATACCGCCAATATTACCCGTTTACGCGCACTGAATACCGTCATGAATTCACCCTTTAATTCACGGTTACTGGCTGGACTCGCTACTTCATCCCAGAAATTAGTTTCAATTCCCCAACAACAATATGCCACGTCGAGGTAAAAAATAATGATTCTCAATTAGATAATGCGAATGAGAATAGATTTCATCAGCCAGAATAATCACAGATAATAATCTTTATTTCATGGGATTATCGACGGTCAATAAATCGATCAATCGCCCACCTGAATCAGGTTGAACAGTAATATTTTTATATCGCCAATGTCCTGCATACTTATTTGCATCAACATGCACCGTACCGCCAGACCGATTTCCTTTTATAGGAATGTCCAATTCCGCCTCTCTATCGTTAACACTGCCAGAAACAAACCATCCTGTTTTAATTGGCTGGCCTAAAATATTTTTCACAATAGGATTACTTTGTGCCAGCGATAAAGCTTTCTTATAGGGTTCCGAAGATTTCATTACGCCCATGACAATCGCAAATGCACCGACGATGAAAACCGGAATAAAGTAGATAGTCATCCATTTCCATTTACGCGCCAACCAACTACGTTTTTCAGGAAGAGAAGCTGTACCCGTCGTTGCTTCGTTATTCGATAAATCCCACTCTTTTTCTATCGTTACATTTTTTACTTTCATCTCTTTAAATACCTTTTCATTAGGGCGACATGCCACGTTATTTTATGTTCGAACTTGTTATTCCATCCGATATAGGGCAGAACCCTACACAGTTTCATACAATTTATTTAACCATTCTTTTCATTTAACCATGACTTATTTGTCCTCGATATCCAATGAAGCGACCGGTTCAATATCAGTAAAAACAAGAGTTATCCCCTCTTCTTCGTCGAAACCCAATGTCACGCCAGTAGGTTTATTGTGATGAGCCAAACGTTCCAGCAGCGCCTGTGATAACACCGGTAAAATTTGCTGGTTGAGCAGGCTATCGATATTACGTGCTCCACTGTCCGGCAACAGACAAGCATTCACCAAGGTGTCGCACAGGCTGCTTTCCACCGTGCAAGTCAGGCCATAATGGCGATGAAGACGTCGAGTAACTTGTTCCAGTTTGATTTCAACAATGCGTCTGAGCGCATCAGCCTGTAACGGGCGGTAAATCACGGTCTGAAAGCGAGCCAACAGAGCCGGCTGGAAGTGGTCACGCAGCATCGGATGCAACAGCTCATGCAACGCAGCATTCGGGGCGTCAGGTTGTTGCGCCAATAACGCCATCAGTTGATCACTACCCAGATTAGAGGTCATTAAGATTACAGTATGACGAAAATCGATTTCTCGTCCTTCGCCATCGCGCATAAAACCGCGATCAAACACCTGATAGAACAGGTTAATGACGTCACGATGGGCTTTTTCCACTTCGTCCAACAACACTACACTATACGGGCGTTTACGTACTGATTCCGTTAAGATCCCTCCCTGACCATATCCGACATAACCTGGCGGTGAACCTTTAAGCTGAGACACCGTATGCGGTTCCTGATATTCCGATAGATTGATAGTGATCAGCGAACGCGCCCCGCCAAACAGGTTATCCGCCAATGCCAGCGCGGTTTCGGTTTTCCCTACGCCACTCGGCCCAACCAACAGGAATACGCCCAATGGCCCCTGTTCCGGCGTTAATCCGGTTTTAGCGGCACGTAAACGTTGGGCGATTTCCCGTAGCGCCGTCTCCTGACCAATAACCCGCTCCCCTAAGTGGTGCTCCAAATGCAGCAAACCGGTCTGTTCGTCTTTCAACAAGCTACTTAATGGAACGCCGGTCCAATCAGCGATCACTGTTGCCACGGAACGCACATCAACATCCGATGACAGTAACGGCTGCCCTTGTTGTAATGTCGCCAGTTGCTGTTGCAACAGAGCTATATCATGCTGTCGGCTGATGTCCTGCCGGGCATCGAGCAACTGTTGAGTGAGCTGTTTTTCCTGTTGATACTGTTCATCCCGCTGTTGTTGCTGCCGGCACAGTTCATGGCGCTGCATTTCAATTTGTGCCAAACGGTCTGAATGATGGCATTGCCCTAGTGCAATATCTTCCAGTATCGCCTGTTGTTCTATCTCAAGTGCGGTCAATTGGGACTGGAGTTGCGTCAACGCCTCCGGTACCGTATCCAGGCTCCTTCTGACGCGTGCGCTGGCGGTATCCAGCAGGTCTACCGCTTTATCCGGTAGCTGTCGCCCGGTCAGGTAACGGCGAGATAAAGCAACAGCAGCCTTCACCGCATCTTCCTGAATATGTACGCCATGATAACGAGCGTAACGCGCTTTCAATCCACGCAGCATCAGGCAAGCTATCTCATCGTCCGGTTCATCGACTTTAATCGTCTGGAAGCGTCGCTCCAATGCGGCATCCCGTTCAAAATACTGTTTGTATTCCGACCAAGTGGTGGCGGCAATCGTGCGTAATTCTCCCCGCGCTAAAGCAGGTTTTAGCAGGTTAGCGGCATCAGCGCCCCCCGCCTGATTACCGGTACCAATCAGCGTGTGCGCTTCATCGATAAATAGCAGAATGGGGGTTGGTGACTGTTGCACCGCTTCAATGACGTTTTTCAGTCGCTGCTCAAATTCGCCTTTTACCCCCGCCCCTGCCTGCAACAAGCCTAGGTCCAGCATCCGCACGCTGACGGTTTTTAAGCTGTCGGGGACATTGCCCTCATCAATACGCAGGGCTAATCCTTCCACCAGCGCGGTTTTCCCTACTCCCGGTTCCCCCACCAGAATCGGGTTGTTTTTACGCCGACGCGATAGGATGTCGATCATCTGGCGAATTTCGCTGTCACGACCAAATACCGGATCAATGCCGCCCTCAGCGGCTCTGGCTGTGATGTCCAACGTGAATTTATCCAATACGTTCTGCAAAGCGGATGATAATGGCTGGGGATTTAGCGCATAGTTATCTGTGTCGCGATCCTCAATTTCAGCGATTGATCTATCCGCCGTCAGACACGCCGCTACCTGTATCTCCGGACGCTCGTCCGATTGTTGATCCAGTAATGGGCGCAAACGTTGTAGTTGCGTCACATTCAGATTGAGTAACGGCCAGGTATGATGGGTACGCAACCAAACCGGTTGGCCGCGCAGTACCTGCAAAAGATGCACTGAGCGAATAGATTCATTACCCTCTTCTAGCGAAGCCACACACCAAGCAACCTGTAACAAACTACGCAGATCGCCTGATAACCGCGGACGTTGATTGATGCTATGCGGCAAGCTGTTGATCGTAGTCAGCAGCGACTGCCACAGCGCATCCATATCCCACTCATAACGTCGAGCAATTACTGTAATATCACCTTCGCCGCCCTCAAGCAGCTTGAGCAACCAGTGCTCAACAGTGATCTCAGCATGCGCCCGTGTCTGGCAAAATGCAGCGGCAGCTTCCAAAGCCCGCGCGCAATAGGGGTTTAAACGGCACAATAGTGCAGTAAATACGGTATCCATAATTTAAGGTCCTAAGTTGTCATTTGTTTCTCTTTGTGGTCGCTGGCAGGCACCTACGTTCGACGGCATCAGACTGATTTCAACCCTACGGTTGACAGCACGCCCCGCTGCGGTGGTATTGGTCGCAATCGGCCGCGTCGCACCTTCACCTTTTACGACCAGGCAAGCCGGTGATACATCACTGGTTTGTAATATCCAATCTCGCACTGCTTTTGCCCGCGCCAGTGATAGCACGCTGTTTTTCGCAGCGTCACCGGTTGAATCAGTATGACCTGTTATCACCACCCTCCAGCCCGGTTTAGCTTTGATGTCGATTAATGCGTTCACCAGCACTTTGGCCGCTTCCGGCTTAAGACGTGACTGTCCAACGTCAAACAGTGACATGCTGCTCAGGTTCAATGTCTGCGGCAACGGTTTGCCGCTCTTCGGCACAGGAAGCGGAGATACCGGCAGCACCGCATGATTGATCACATCCATCAGCGGCGTATAAAGGCGATCACCTGAATACAGTCCTAACCCTAAGCGCACCGGTTCGCCGTCACGTTGATATTTCTCCAGCAACGTCCCATCAAGCTTGAGTTGATGGTAAGCCTGAACTTTCGCACTGTTATCTTTCACGTCAACTACCTGATAATGCTGTAAATCACTGCGTATCTGACGCAACAAGCGCAAGTTGTTCCAGGCACTGGAGGCCAATGCCAGAGAGGACGTAGAATTTTCATCATAACTCCCAATAAAATAATTACGATTTCGCTTTCGGCATCTGAGAAACCAGAGATAAATTGACGTCAATCCCTTCCACCTGAAAATGCGGCACCGCATACAGCTTGACTCGGAAGAATCCCGGATTGTCATCAATATCCTCAACCACCACATGTGCTTCACGCAGCGGATGAGATGCCTGCATGTCGTCAGTGGGATCATTCATCTCCGTTACCAGTGTGTTGATCCAGTTATTCAATTCAATTTCGAGCAGACGCCGATCTTTAGTGGTGCCGATGTTCTCCCGCTGGATCAGCTTTAAGTAATGGGCAATGCGTGATAGCAGGAAAATATAAGGCAGACGCGCATTAATGCGACTATTGGCCGTGGCTTCACCGGAGTCATACACGGCGGGCTTCTGCGTGGAGTGAGCCGAAAAGAAGCAGGCGTAATCGCGATTTTTGTAGTAAGAGAGCGGAATAAACCCTAAATTGGCAAATTCAAACTCACGGGTTTCCGGGATCAGCACTTCTGATGGGATCTTAGCTCGATAACCAGTACCCAGATCATAGAGAGAAATCGGTAAATCGGTGATAGCGCCACCGGCTTGCGGACCGCGGATCTGAACACACCAGCCATTTTTGACAAAACTCCTGACCATATTGACGGCAAAAGCAAAAGCGGCGTTGGTCCACAAATACTTATTGCGGTCCGGCCCTCTTGCTTCTTCGGCATAATTAAACGTTCGTACCGGCATACTCTTCGGACCATATGGCAGACGTCCCAACACTCTTGGCAGGGTGAGGCCAATATAACGGGCATCTTCGCTGTCGCGGAAAGATTTCCACTTGGCGTATTCGGCGCGTTCAAAATAGTGACCAATATCTTTCATCACCGCCACTTCATCCATGCTCTTTTTGCCAAAAAAGGCGGGCGCAGCAGCAGTAATGAATGGCATATGCGCCGCTGCCGCGACTTTAGCAATGTTGCGCAATAAGGCGATATCCTGCGATTCGGCACTAAATTCATAGTCGGCAATCACTGCGCCAATCGGTTCGCCGCCTGGTGTGTCATATTCCTGAATATAAGCGTGACGATAGAAACCGCTCTGAACAATTTCCGGGGTATCGTCAAAATCTTGCCGCAAATCATCCTTAGCCACATCCAATACTTCAATTTTGACGTTCTGGCGTAAATCTGTTCGATCAACCAGAAATTTTAGACCTCGCCAGGCAGATTCTATTCGCTGGAATTCTGGTTGATGTATCACCACATCCAGTTGGCGGCCAATTTTGCGATCCAATTTGCCGATCTCAAAATCCAGCAATGCTTTATCCAACTGCACCACTTTTTGAGCGGAGGCTTGCAGCAGATCGAGAAAAACGCTAACAGCCACGGTCACTCGTTCATCTTCCGTCACACTCGCCAATGCGTCGCTGTTATGAAAGCATGCAATATCACTTAATCGCTCCACCGGACGTAAATTGATCTTCTCAAACAAAGACGGGTAAACCCCATCGGCATGATGGTTTGCTGTCGCCATAGAAGATGTAGCCTGCTCTTGTACAGTCATTCAAATACCCTTAACTTAAATCTCGTGAAAATAATGTGACAATTACCTTTCTTGCGGCGACCTTTCTTGCAGCGTAAGTGCCGCCAATTCAGCTCGCGCAACAAATTGCGCATAGAAAGCAATGCTCGCAGTTGTGGAATTTGTCGAGCCACTTGCTCAGGCTCGAAGTCCTTTATTTGCCGGAAAATAAAAGCGATATTTTCTTCGCTCCCATCTCTGGCCAAGGTATTCTCCACTGTCAAATTAACCGCAGGGTTAAACTCAGCTAATACGCTGTCAAAATTGTTTTTATTTATAGAAACCTTTTCTCGTTCCGAAAGCGGACGCTGTTCCTGCCCGTTGCTGTAATCACCCATAACCAGCAATTTCAACGGCAACTCAACCTTTTTCCGTGCTCCACCGGTATGTAGATCCAATTTAATATTAATACGCGACTTAGGAACTTCATTTTGAAAACTTGCAGTCATTGATAACTCCTTACTAGCAAAAATAGGATAAAAACATCATGGTTATGGCATGATATTTTTATGGAATAACACGCTTTATCAAATAGTTACGAATCGATAATTAGACAGACACCCAATATGAGGGAACGAATAATGGCACCTTAATTGACGAACGACTTAACAAAATCAACCTTTATACTCACTCTAATGAAGGAATTATTGTAGATAACATCCAACAAAGAAAAAATTAAGCTTACATGATAATAAAAGAGCAAACATCAACAGAAGTTAAACAATAATTAATTAAATAAAAATAAGTAAAATTCAGGAAATCATTAATTTGTTACAAATTGTAACAATCTGTAATAATCAGTAATAATACGCAATAAACATCGAATAATTGTTATTTTTGTTTCACGACTTTATTTAATTTTCTTTTTCTCAAATGATATTGATTATTAATTACATTATTACTGATATTAAAGCTCCCCATTAACAAGCGTATTAACACACATGCCATACATGACAAATGATTTACACCATCCTCTCCTTTCAACAGACTGACTCTTTATTACAATAATCAATAAATGAAATAGTTTAATAATATAAGTATTTGAGGGTTAATCATTAGAGATATAAATGATTTCTACGCGTATCAGCATTTCAATAAGTTAATTATTAGTTAGAATAAAAAACTCACTTGATAGTCAACCATATTAACCATCAACATGGTAATTAAAAATGCTGAACAACACGCGAAGAAATGCCCTCATTTCAACGGATTTCCATTGACATTAAACGTTACCCGATATATTCAATATCTTATAACGCTATATCATTTCCAAATTAATATCATTATCATTAAATTCCAGCGTTAAGATTTTATTTCCACCACCTCGATTATTACCAGGGATCTCTAATGCATCATCATAACTAAATTCCCTATTTATGGAGTATTTAACCGCATTTTCATTTGGTGGATTCCAATAATCCTGAAATATCCAAATATTAAATCTTAATTCAGATCTCAATCCCCTTTCAGTATAGATATGAATTGCTTTATTAGGTTCATATTTATCACTTATCCAGGGCGCCCATAAATCGCCATGCCATTCAGACATTTTATCCACAGAAAAATTTTTCCTGGCAACATATCCATGTTCAACGACAACTTTACAAGGCGTTTTATTATAAATAGATTTAATATTTGTCACTCCCGCGATAATATTCATAGCTGGTTTATTCTGAGCGTTATTTGATTTTCTTTCCATTTTACCCACCTATATCAATTAATAATTTCAATAATAATTATGATAGGATTTATAATAACTTCATCCTTTCGCACACCATCATCCAGCATTGACCAAAATTATCCTTATAATATTAATTTCCTCCCGTGACATTACACTTTAAACAACATTTAATTATTACTAATCACCTCTATCTTCTTATATCAATGACTAGCCTTAAATTCAAATATAGCGCAAAATCGCTATTTTACCATTAAGGCTAGATCACATATCTGTCGTTATTTCTCCTTAATTATTACACTAAGCATTATTCATTAAATTTTTCGTCCCTCTTTTCATCACCTGAGCTAATTTCATTACATATACAGGTAATATCAGGGCGCTAACCATAGTCAGTATGAAAATAGGCCGCACATTCTCAGCAATAATCTCCTTACCGTCTAAGAAAATAGAGGAGAAGAAAAACACCACACCGGCGCCCAAATTGGAAAATGCCATCTGGAGGGCGCCAAAACCCGCTCGATTTTCAGGCGTCGAAGCATAAGAAGCCAACACGTTTGCAGCCATCACCTGTACATAAGTCGCGAACATAAAAAGTGAGAAGAAAACATATCCATCTACTTTTCCCGTCAATCCCAGAAAGATATTAACAATAAATAACGTCGCCGCTGCGATGGTAATTCTCTGAGGCGGATATCTATCACAAAGCTTCCCGGTTAAATAAGTGCCTAACCAGGAAGCGATACCACCGCAAAAGAATACCAATGAAACCTGATTTTCCGGGATATAAAACACATTTGTTAATAGCGGAGCAAGTATCGGAATAAGCATGAAAGGACTAAAATTACTGACACCACTCGCCATCCCGGCCAACGTTATTTTTTTGGTTAGCACAATTTTGTTCTGACTATTTTTTACTTTCTCTGCGCCTGGAATAAAGAAGAGGATCAGAGGCACACTCACTACACATAAAATAACGATGAGTAAAAAAGAGACTTTCCAGTTAAAACTCTCGGCCAAATATAAGCACAATGGTATACCTAAAATACTAACGAATGAAAAAGATGAAAACGCAATGCCCAACACCCTTCCTCGCATACTTTCTGGGGAATTATTAAGTAAGATCCCGATGCCGACTCCCAATGTCACACCACCAAACAGACCGGCAATAATACGTAGTAGAATAAGTTGGTAGGGTTCCGAAGCGAAAATCGTCAGAAACGTAATTAAACCGAGAAACAGGGTGTTTAAAATGAGAACCTTTCTTTTATTAAAACGATCAATAAAGAAAAAGGATGTCAGGCCAGAAAATACGGAGGAGAAAACATAAACACCAGCAACAACCCCCGCCATCGTAACCGGCATGTGAAAATCTTTCGACATATAAACAAAAAGCGGCGTGACCATCATGTACTCTAATGCATTAATAAATTGAACTAATGCAACCACCATCGCAATAACAACTATATTATTAGTTCCAACTACCTGATTAGTTCCAACTATCTGATTATTTCCAATTAACTTCGACATTATGAGTCCCAATTCCTGTTGGCTTAAATTTCATCGACATAGTGAGCAATTTACCTCACATGCAGAGCAAAAAAAAGCACTGTGTATCATCCGATAGATGTCTGGCGTAATCAGGCTTGGGATAAAGCAGATAATGGCAAAGTAGAATAATCAAGCAACAACAATTTCAGCAGCCTAATTCATTGTTAGAGGTAAGTAACAAAGGCACTGCCTTTACCGAATAATCATTAGGGTTGATACTCAATTTGCGGGTACTTCTCACGCTTATTATCCCACAAAAAAGTAAGACATCTTGCTTATCACAATGGCTAATCCGAAGATTAGACAGAAATAACATGATGAATTCAGAACAATTTCAAGGGATATATCAACGATTAGAAACAGATAACAAACTTTCTGGAGAAATTATGGCGAATATACTTAAATATGGCGATACCGTAAAAATATTAAATAGTTTCAGAAACTGGGATGGTGGATATCTCAGTGTATATGGAACGAGTGGTATTGCAGATGGAAAATATACTGTGATAACCACCACTCAAGCCGGAACATTCTGGCGAATTGAATCAGGAACGGGAAAACCTATCGGCAGTGAAGTTATTAACAATGATACTATTTTACTCCATAATCTTTATCAATGTGATGGCGGCTATTTAAGCCATTATGCATTATCAAGTCAACAGGTTCCAGAAGGCGAAATATACCCGATACAGACATCAGATAAAAATATCCGGCCAGAAACATTAGAGTGGATTATTTATTCTGACATGCCATCGATTGATGGGAAAATCAAAGAAGATGAAAGCATTACGCTATATAACCGATGGGGAACCAGAGGCTTTCTTGATACTAATGGTTGGGTTGGCGTCCCTGAAACAGTATGTCATGTATATACTTCTGCTAATAACCTCCGTAAGCCCTATACCGGCCTGTGGAAAATGACACAAGTTAAAGACCCTTGCTTTCCTGTCACCAAACCCTCCAATTGTGCTGGAGAATGTGGTACGAGTGACGGCGGTAAATATTGCTGCCAGCTACCTCAAAGTATTCGATTTGGTCTGATAGCTTATACTAATACAACCACCCATCAACAAACAGTAAAAGTCTATATTGACGATCTTCTGGTAGACACATTAACCGGCAAAGGAACAAATACTAAAGCCTATACATCAGGTACAGGCAAAGTCTGTATCGAGATTATCGGGGATGGCAAACCCTGTAAACTCCGTTACTCTTATAATACCCTTGATGGAAAACCGGGAACAGTCACTATTGGCGCCGAAAATGATTCCAATAATAATTACAATGACAGCGTGGTGGTACTGAATTGGCCACTGGCGAATTAGTTTAAAATACTCTATTAATTTCACTACAAGAAATTATTAATACATTAAAGCGGTATTATATACCGCTTTTTTATGCCATAAGAATAATTAATAAAATACATTTATAATCATTACCCATTCCACATAAAATAAAAAAACATATAAAAATAAGTTAAAAAATACAATATAGTGATTTAATTACCATTTAATTTACATATACCTTATCTCTTAGCATATATTTTTATTTCCACAAAGATAGAAGTAAATAAAACCGATCATTAAACCATTAAAACATAATCTTGATTATAACTCACAAATGATATTAATCTTCAACAATACAAATCATTCTGTATCATCAAAGATATAAATAAATTGCACAATTAAATATGGAGTTTTCAACACTATTTGAAATTTATTTAAACCGAAAATCTAAATAATACGTTAAGATATAATTACCATGAAGGATATATAACAATGAATACATCCAGTTATCTTTTTCTTAACTCGGAAAATATTAAATACAATGAAATATCTGGTCATAATGGGGTGTACGCAGGTTATCCCCAACCTGTCAGTAAAGATTGGCCTAATCTTCCTGTCGAATTCCAAAGACATATTGACGATGTGATTAATTTAAATGGTTATTTGTATTTCTTTAAAGGATCGCAATACCTTAAATTCGACATTGCAAAAGCTCAGGTGTCTGAGGGGCCTAAACCCATTGTGGAAGGATGGCCGGGACTAATAGGAACCGAATTTGAAAATGGGATAGATGCGGCGACGGAATGGATCGATATAAAAAACCCTGATATCACCAATGTCGTTTGTTTCTTTAAAGGTAGTGAGTGTATCGATTATACCGTAAGTTCACATACGATTAACCAAAAAACTATTTCAGAAAAATTGGGAACAACTGGAAAATATTCAGAATTCAGTACAAACTTGGATGCCGCAATTTTATGGAGGACTCGTGGGTACCATTATATCTTCATTTTCAAAGGTAACTCTAATATCCGATTTAATCTGAAATTAAATGCTATCGATGGGGGACCAACGACCCCTAATAAAACTAATTGGCTAGGAGTTACCTTCAACAAAATTCAAGCTGCGGTATCAGTTGATACAGATTTGTTAGGTAGTCAAAACTGTGGCGGAAAATATGGTACCAATGACACAGGTAAATATTGTTTCCAATTACCTCAGAGTACCAAATTTAGGCTGACAGCCTACACGAATACTGATGTTCATCAACAAACAGTAAAAGTTTATATTGACGATTTTCTGGTAGATACATTAACCGGCAAGGGAATAGATAACCTGATAGCGACTAAAACCTATGCATCCGGTACAGGTAAAATCTGTATTGAGATTGCAGGCAATGATAAACCCTGCAAACTCCGTTATTTTGATAATACTCTTGGAGGAAAACCCGGAACCATCATTATCGGGGCTGAAAATGGGGCCGCCAACAATTACAAGGATAGCGTCATCATTCTGAACTGGTGAGTTAAAGATTTTCACTAGTGACAAACTCTATCAATAATTAAAGCGGTATTATGCCGCTTTTCATATAAAAATATTATCAATTTAATATATTTTTAATATGTTATTGTTAAATTTATAAATTAAATATAGATATAAAATAATGTTTTGAAATTTAATTTCACAATATAAACCTTACCTCATAGTATATATTTTAATTTTTGCAAAAAAACGACATCATCAAATCAATAAATAATCTATTAATATATAGCATTGCCACAACCTATCTTTTATATTAATTTTCACAGCGTAAATTTTTCTGTCTTACCAAATAGCCTTAATATCATTATTGTTATATTTTATCTGTAAATAGTAGATTTAAAAAACATTAGAAATCAATGATAAACCTAAAAACCATGAAGGATATATATTAATGAATCCATATGTCTATTTATTCCTTAATGCAGATAATGCCAGATTTAATGACACATTAAATATACCAGATACAAACTACCATCAACCTATCAGTAATGATTGGCCCGATCTTCCCATCGAGTTTCAAAGACATATTGATGATGTGATTAATTTAAATGGTTATTTATATTTTTTTAAAGGATCTCAATATCTTAAATTCAACATAGCGACAGCCAAAGTAACTGATGGTCCAAGATTTATTGCAGATGGGTGGCCCGGATTGAAAGGAACCGAATTCGAAAATGGGATAGATGCGGCCATAGAATTAACAACAAGTAGCGTTTGTTTCTTTAAAGGCAGTGATTGCATTGATTATGCGGTAAATTCACACACGATTAAGCGAAAATCTATCTCAGACAGATGGGAAATAACAAAGAAATACCCAGCATTTAGTAAAAACCTGGATGCTGCTACATGGAGAAAAATTCATCAAAATAATCCTTTTATTGATTTCCTCAAAGAGGATCAGCATATCGGATTTTATCCACAATCACACACTCTTGCACATGACATTGTTCCTGTTTCTGCTTATACCGGAGGGATCTTCAAAACAGCTCAAGCAGCGGTATTGATTGACATCGATTTATTAGGCAGCGACCGAGGAAATAACGGAGGCTGTAGCGGAACATGCGGCGCCAATGACACCGGCAAATACTGTTTCCAGTTACCTCAAAGTATTCGATTTGGTTTGATAGCTTATACTAATACAACTACCCATAAACAAACAGTAAACGTGTATATTGACGGCCTTCTGGTAGATACATTCACCGGCAAAGGAACAGATACCAAAGCCTATACATCAGGTACAGGAAAAGTTTGTATCGAGATTATAGGAGATGGCAAACCCTGTAAACTCCGTTACGCCTATAATACCCTTGACGGAAAACCGGGTTCAGTCATTATTGGCGCTGAAAGTGATACCGAGGGCAATTACAATGATAGCGTGGTGGTATTGAACTGGCCCCTAACATGAAAATGATTAGGAAAGATCAATCAGCAATAAATAGACATTAAATCCCCTTGAACAACGTCACATTTTTAAAATAATTCAGAGAATATCCTGTTCTCTGGATTATTTTATCGAATTAACCGAAAAGTCTCCCCATAATTGACCAGGATCTTAGCTTTGGGAAAATATTCAATCAATAAAATGTATCTAATCTCCCTTCCGCTAAGTTCTGTCAGGTTCACTTCGAAATCCTTGCATCATACAATATTGATTCAAGAACAGACAAAAATGCTTGAGCACATTTTTGGTTGTGTTTGTTTCGTCTATAACGTGATTTAAACACGGCACTCAATATTCATATTAAAGGGTGAAAATATTCTCAGGCTAATTATTTACTTGTGGCGGCAGGGAATATTGACACATTAAACACGGGTAATGAGCAATGTAAGACTAAAGTAATTTCATATTGCTATGCTACTGTCAATGATGACAAGAATCACATTGCTTTAGCTAGGTGAGTTTCAACTCATCAAAAAATGACCTTGTAGGAGAGAGACAGTGAATAACCATTATGATGTTTTGATTATTGGCGCTGGTATTGCAGGCATTGGTACAGCATGTCATTTAACAAGGAAATGTCCTGATAAGCAGTTTATTATCTTAGAACGTCGCCAAAAAATAGGCGGTACTTGGGATTTATTTCGCTACCCAGGTATTCGCTCAGATACAGATATGATGAGCTATGGCTATACATTCCGCCCTTGGACAGATACCAGTGTTTTTGCCGATGGGCCTTCAATTAGAAGTTATATCCATGCAACGGCAAAAGAGTATGACCTTGATAAGAAAATAAAGTTTGGGCTAAAAATCACGCATACTGACTGGTCAAATACGACTCGCCAGTGGACCATTACCGCGATTGACGAAATCAGTGGGGAAACTCAGCAATTTACCTGTCGCTTTCTCATCGCGGCAACAGGTTATTATAACTATGATGAACCTCATTTACCTGAATTCCCCGGCATTAAAGATTTTAAAGGCCCGGTAATTCACCCTCAACTCTGGCCTGAAGAATTGAATTACAAAGGAAAACGGGTTGTTGTCATTGGTAGTGGCGCAACAGCAGTTACTTTACTGCCTGCGATGGCACATGATACTGCCCATATCACGATGCTACAGCGCTCCCCGAGTTATATTCTTTCAATCCCTGGCAGGGACAAAATAGCAGAGTTCTGCAAAGGCATTATTCCACAGCGCTGGATTTACACATTGAGTAGAAAGCGCAATCTCTTTTTCCAGCGCTTAATTTATAAAACGAGTCGACATTTACCTAATTTATTGAAATCACTTTTACTGTCATCTGCTCGCAAACGTGTCGGCCCAGATTTTGACATGAAACATTTGACGCCAAAATACATGCCGTGGGATGAACGGCTCTGTTTTATTCCCAGTAATAACCTATTTAAGGTACTAAAAGAAGGTAAAGCTTCTATCGTTACTGACTATATTGAACGTATAACTGAAAACAGTATCTTATTACAATCAGGTAAGGAATTACCCGCAGATATTATTGTTACAGCGACTGGGCTGAAATTACATTTTATTGGTGGAATTGAACTCTCTATTGATGGGCAAAAACAACAAGCTCATGATCGCATGCTTTATAAGGGAACGTTGATACAGAATGTCCCTAATTTTGCCTGTCTGTTTGGTTATATCAATAACGCCTGGACGTTGAAAGTTGATCTATCCGCGGATTATATCTGCCGTCTGTTGAACGAAATGGACCGTCGTGGCGCTACCGTTGTGACGCCACATGCTGAGCGGGGTGAGATGCAGGAGGACGAGCATATTTTTGGCGCCTTGCGAGCTGGTTACGTAAAACGTGCAAAGGACTTGCTTCCTCGTCAGGGATATAGCTCAACCTGGCAGGTTCCACATGATTACAAAAAAGATAAACAAGTTTTGGAGCAGCCTGTAGATGATGCCGCGTTGAAATGGAGATAACTGCGCGAAGTTAAAAAATCAGTGGTTGTATTTCATTATTACCAGCCCGTTATTATAAATAAACGGGCTGGTAGTTGTTATTATTCGGATTTCAGAAATGATATTATGGTTAAAATCCCAATACCATAAAACTAATAACTGGTTATTACCCATCTCTTCGACAACCAGGAGAAAACCACCCCAGATATCGCACCAAAAATATGTCCTTCCGTTGAAATATCTTCCTGCCACGGTAACAAGCCAAACACAATCCCACCGTAATAC
Organism: Photorhabdus namnaonensis; assembly: GCF_001684335.1. GTDB lineage: Bacteria > Pseudomonadota > Gammaproteobacteria > Enterobacterales > Enterobacteriaceae > Photorhabdus > Photorhabdus namnaonensis. The sequence continues at coordinate 46,320 of NZ_LOIC01000083.1, read as the reverse complement.
ACAAACACCAGAATCGCAAAGAAGAAATCTTTTATTCTTCTCAGAAAAAAAGCGTTAGCCAGCAATAATCCCCATAGACCAAAAATCCATCCGCTGGCGCCAATATGAATAGCCGAGCGGCCAAATAACCAAACTAATGTTCCACCCACAAAGATAATAAACAGGCTGGCGAGCACATAATAACGTATGGAGTGTGCCATCAGTAACGCACTCAATACTAATAATACGGGAAGATTGCTAAACAAGTGCCCCCAGCCACCATGTAAGAATGGAGATAGTGGAATACCAATTAACCCTCGGGAGTATCGGGGAATGATGCCGAAATTGCTTAGTGCGCCACCGGTTAAAGTATCAAACAATTGTATTATGATCAGTATTACTGCTAATCCTATTAGCATACGAAAGCGTTGTTTTAGCCCTGTTTTCACTGTGTTGTTGCCTTATGATTCATTGGAAATCAAAATGAATTTTGTCTCAATAAAGGTGTTATAAGCAGAGTTGATACTACCACCACCATATCCTGAAAGTTCGGAATTTAACAGTTTTGATGTAAAAACTAAATTCTATTTTGGCGCAACCAATCCGGTTTGTTGATAAAAAACAATCATAAATAACTTATATGGACACCGACTCTTTTTATTTTCTGCTATTCATGTAAGGGGATGAATTTAAAAACGCTTTCACTTTCTCAAGCAACTGCCACATATACTGACAGCCATGATTTCGTGTCACCGTTTCATGCAAGGATCGCCACAGACGCTCAATTTTATTCAGCCGGGGAGAATAAACAGGTAAAAACAATAGGTTAAATTTAGGGTGACGGGCTAGCCAATCACTGTTCAGTCGGCTTTTATGGATACTGTAATTATCCAAAATCAATGTAAGAGTTTCAGCATAAAAATAATGTTTTTGGTTTTTTCCTAGTATCACTATAGTTTCTGTTGCCCTTTTAAATACCCATCAGCGCTGCCCTTCGCCACACGATACCCATTTATGTCAGTAATAATAGAAGATGCTGATGGATAATTTTATGTTTAATAAGGTGCCATTCCGCTCCCTATAAATAAGAACAAAAATGCCGATCTTGAATATCGGCATTTTGCTGTAAAAGAGAAGATGAATTTAATGCTTTAACGCTTCAATTTTATCCCGGCTCAGTCCGGTACTGGTGACAATAATGTCCAAACTTACGCCATGCCGTAATAAGGCGCGAGCCGTTTCCAGTTTACCTTCTTCTCGACCTTCCTCTCGACCTTCCTCTCGGATTTCCTCTCGGCCTTCTTCTCGACCTAGCTCAATACCTTGCTTGATACCTCGCTCAAACCCTTTTTGTTCAAGCTGTTCTGCAATAGTCATCAACATCGTTCATGCTCCGGAGATTGTTCAATCAGTTGATGGACAAATTGGGAGAGATCCGGCGTATGTCCATTCAGTAAAAATAAAAACAAAAATGCCGATCTTGAATATCAACATTTTACTGTAAAAGAGAAGATGAATTTAATGCTTTAACGCTTCAATTTTATCCCGGCTCAGTCCGGTACTGGTGACAATAATGTCCAAACTCACGCCATGCCGTAATAAGGCACGAGCCGTTTCCACTTTACCTTTCTCTCGGCCTAGCTCAATACCTTCTTCCCGACCTTCTTCTCGGCCTTCCTCTCGACCTAGCTCAATACCTTGCTTGATACCTTGCTTGATACCTCGCTCAAGCCCTTTTTGTTCAAGCTGTTCTGCAATAGTCATCAACATCGTTTCATGCTCCGGAGATTGTTCAATCAGTTGATGGACAAATTGGGAGAGATCCGGCGTATGTCCATTCAGTAAAATATAGCGTAACACCACATTGCGCTGCTCGGTTGTATTATAACCCGCATTCAAGAGTTCCACCAATTGGAGAAGCCATTCCTGCATATCCCGGCAGCGAATATGTTTTTGCACCAGTTCCAGCAGGGCAACCCCTTTATGTGTCAGGATTTCTTCATCGCTGAGCACACTGACGTCCACCAACGGAAACGCCTGGTGGTATAAGCGAGCAGCCTGTTCAGGGAGCGTAAAACAATCCAGCCACCGGTTTGAGTAAGGATATGGCCGAACCTCCCCATGATAAAACAGCAGCGGCGCTACCAAAGGGAGTTCAGTATGGCCTTTTTTCAGGTGGGCCGCCATTGCTAACATGGCATAATACATCAGCCGCCAGGCCATCAGCGGGTCAGGAGTGGACTGATGTTCAATCAGACAATAGATATAGCCCTGTCCCCTAGCTGTTTCAACCGAGTAGAGCACATCACTGTGCAGTTGACGTAAATCCCGGTCCACAAAACTGCCGGATTCCAGTTTCAATGTGGCTAAATCACACAACGACTGGATCTCTTCGGGCAGATAAAGGGATAAAAATTCCCTGGCCGTTTCGGGCTGCGTTAAAAAATGCTTGAATAACGCGTCATGGTGAGGTCGTTGTTTTTCTTTCTTTACCACAATCTGTTTCTCTGTCTTATTAGTTAGTCATTACCACTCATTGCCAAGGTATAGTATTTCTACCAAGTCATAAAAAACATTGTCTCAGATTTCCTCAGGCAAATCTTTACCGAATGCATTAATAGAAGAGCCTAAAGAATAAAATATCAGAAAAGGAAAAACGAGAAAATATTATATTTACAACAACTACTTTATGAAAGCCATTCATTTAAATGAGATTTTAATTTCCATTCAAACAATAACAATCCCTTTGTCAAAATATCAATTATTTATATTTTCGTTAATCTTGGATGTTCAGATCGAAAAAATTGGACTGAGTTCCATCCAGATGATCTATCTTTCCGCGATGGTGGTTACTTGGGATATTATGATGGCCCAAATCAACCAGTACCAAGTGGAGAAATATATCCGATAATCACATCAGATACAAATACTTATTCGCCAAAAACATTAGAGTGGATTGTTTATTGCGAGACACCTTATTCCATAAACTGAAATATCATAGAAGGAGCAATTATCACCCTATATAATCGATGGGGAAATAAAGGTTTCCTTAATAGTTATGGTGATGCCAACAAACCAAACACGTTATATAGTGTATCTCTTTCTGGTAATAACACTCGTAGAACAATTAAGGTAGACCAGTGGAAAATGGAAAAAATCAATGATCCTTGTCCTCCTACCAACCCTTCAAATTGCAGTGGAGAATGCGGCACCAATGACACCGGTAAACATTGTTTCCAATTACCTCAAAGTATTCGATTTGGCCTGACAGCCTACAATAATACGAACATTCAGCAAACGGTAAAAGTGTACTATTGACGACCTTCTGGTAGACATATTAACCGTTAAAGGAACAAATAATCCGATAGCGCTGAAAATGGCACCAATAATAATTACAATGATTGAGTAGTAATATTAAATTGGCCGCTGGTGTGAATTAAAAATACTTTGGTAAATTTCACCATAAACGAAAATAATATTTATCAATCAATTAAAGCGGTATTATGCCGCTTTAATTGTACGCCACATTTAACAACGATAATAAGATTATAATTAAAATCACTTTTCTATATTACAACAATTATGGGGCCTGGAAGAAAGCCCCTTGGTATATATCACACAAGATGGTTAAATAATCAGACTCAGTATTTCCATATTAAAAATCTTGAAAAAATATCGCTCGATCAAACGGTGTTCGGTAAAGAGAATTTTGTTGCTCTACTGTGGCAGTTTCAGAAGACATGCCCAAAATAATCCCAATTTGTCCTGACGCAAGATTTCCCGTCATAAGGGTGTTCATATTATACTGGCAAAGTTCTGTCTTCCATTTATCTACCACAGCATTATACCACTCGATGATTAATGTGCCATTATTTGCCGCAAACAATCCAATTCGCCAGCGTGACCAAGTATTTTTTGGCCATTCATAACTCAGTGGAACACCAGAATAAGTATTACCTAGTGTCGGTTGCCCTTTATAAATACCATCTATCTGCTTGCCAACAAAATTAACTGACTGAATCAAATTAGCAGCCTGAAGATTCCAAACCATGACATAAGGCGTCGCCGTATCAATCGAAGTACCTAATGAAATGTTCGATGGCATCCATTGAGGCTTACCTTTATACCCACCAGTCAAGTGAATCGCCATATATCCGTAACCAATATTTTGATATGTACCGCTTGCACTCGTTTTCTTGGATAACACACTCACTGAAATGTCAGGATATGGATTACAAAATAAATCCAGCTCACAATAGCAATGTCTGGCATCAATAGGTGTATCTGTTGCAATCCCGAGACAGTGACTACCGCCATTACTAGACAAAGTTTGTGCCTTGAAAGCTTTCCTTCCCCCGACACTGATAATATCCCAAGCGCTAGTTCCATATGACGAATCCTTAAACAATACGCCAGCTCGCTGTGTTGTCGCATCTATCCACCGACCTTCCGGGTATAAATTTGGCTCCCACACAGTGATTAGAATGGAATTGGATAAACCTTCCATTGAGATTGGACGTTCATATTGTTCTAATTTCATGACTAAAATATCTCCTATAAAAAATACAATTACATATCAATCTTGTATTTTATACCTTAGATAAAGCTCATCTTTAATTCTTAAATAAAGTAAGTCACACAAAATCCAACAATATTAAATACATTAATGAGTTGTTAATATATAGTCTTGCTTATAACCCATCATCAGTATTAATTTAAGCAATACAAACTTCCCTATTCACCAGAAAAAACAATATGACAGAGTTAAATCAGCGTATCTTAATATTATTTTAATCTATTTCTGTTGCAGAAAACAAATTTAAACAACATATTAAATCCCAATCACCAACAAGGATATATCAATGAATACATCAAGTTACCTTTTCCTTGGTTCAGAGAATATTAAACACAGTCAGAAATTGTATGAGGCAGACATCGGTTATCCCCGGCCTATAAATAACGATTGGCCTGATCTTCCTATCGAATTTCAAAGACATATCGATGATGTGATTAATTTAAATGGTTTTTTGTATTTTTTTAAAGGCTCACAATATCTTAAATTTGATGTCACAAAAGCAAAAGTGATTGACGGACCAAAACCTATTATAGAAGGATGGCCGGGATTAGCAGGAACGGAATTTGAAAACGGGATCGACGCCGCCACAGAATGGCCCTATGTAGAAAAGACGGGTATGACAGATGTCGTCTGTTTCTTTAAAGGCAGTGATTGTATTGATTATACGGTGAGTTCACATACTATTAGTAAAAAAACTATCGCAGATAGATGGGGGATAACAGAACAATACTCAGAATTTAGTGAAAATTTGAATGCGGCTATTTTATGGATAAATATTGGCAGCCCTTTTCTTTTCCTGTTCAAAGACGATTCGAACATCAGGATTAATCTGAAATCGAATACCATTGATGGTCAAGCCCCCATTGGCGCTAATTGGCGTGGGGTGACCTTCAAAAGAGTCCAAGCTGCGACGTCAATTGATATGGATTTATTAGGCAGCGAGATTGGCAATGACAGTAATACAAACACCTATTTCTTTCTTAATTCAGAAAATATTAAATATAATGATCCATTAAATAATATCGATACCGGTTATCCTCAACCTATCCGTAATAATTGGCCTAATCTGCCTACCGAGTTTCAAAGGCATATTGATGATGTGATTAATTTAAATGGTTATTTGTATTTCTTTAAAGGCTCGCAATATCTTAAATTTGATATTGCAAAAGCACAAGTGATTGACGGGCCAAAACCCATTATAGAGGGATGGCCGGGATTAGCAGGAACAGAATTTGAAAACGGAATAGACGCAGCCACAGAGTGGATAGATACAAAAAGAGATATCGTTTGTTTCTTTAAAGGCAAAGAATGTATCAATTATACCGTTAGCTCACATACCATTGACAAGAAAACTATCGCAGAAAGATGGAGAATTACCGGGGAATATGCAAAATTTAGTGCAAATTTAGACGCCGCTATTTTATGGCGGAACACCGGTTATTTTATCTATCTTTTCAAAGGTAATGAATATCTCCGTTTACATCTGATGTTGAATAGTCTGTATGGTGAACCCAAACTTATTCAAACTAAGTGGAAAGGCGTTACTTTCAATAAAATTCAAGCGGCAGTATCAGTTGATCCAGATGTATTAGGCAGTGATATCAATATAAAATGCGGCGGAACATGTGGGATTAATAATACCGGTAAACACTGCTTTCAATTACCTCAAAGTATCCGATTTGGCCTGACTTCCTACGTAAATAGTGACGCTCATCAACAAACAATCAATGTCTATATCGACGACCGATTAGTCGATACTTTAACTGGTAAGGGGATAAGTCACATAACGGATGTTAGGACCTACACATCAGGTACCGGCAAAGTCTGCATCGAGATTATAGCAGATGGTAAACCCGGCAAACTCCGTTATGCCTATAACACACTCGAAGCAAAACCGGGATCAGCCATTATCGGCGCTAACAATGGTTCCAATGACAATTATGATGATAGTGTGGTAGTGTTGAATTGGCCATTATCATGAGACAAAAATATATCGCTGTGATATCTGAAAATAGAAAATCAAGTAAACACATCAGAATAACATTCAGATTAACCATTATTAAGGATGTAAAAAATGAATTCAAAAACCTATTTCTTTCTTAACTCAGAAAACATTAGATATAAAGACTCAGAAGATAAAGCAGATACTGATTATCCCCAATTCATCAGCCATGATTGGCCCAGTCTCCCCATCGAGTTTCAAAAAGATATTGACGATGTGATTAATTTAAGCGGCTCATTATATTTTTTTAAAGGATCACAATACCTTAAATTCGATATAGCCAAAGCCCTGGTGATTGATGGGCCAAAACCCATTATTGAAGGATGGCCAGGATTGAAAGGTACTGGATTTGAAAATGGTATAGACGCAGCCACAGAGTGGGTGGATACAAAACAAGATGTTGTCTGTTTCTTCAAAGGCAGAGATTGCATCGATTACACCGTCAGTTCACACTCGATTAGTAAGAAAACCATTTCAGATCGATGGGGCGCCACCGGGAAATATGCAGGATTCAGTGAAGACCTCGATGCTGTTATTTTATGGAAGAATATTACCGGCTCTATTATTTACTTTTTCAAAGATAGTTATTACATCCAATACAATACAAAATCTCATGTTATTGATAGTGAACCCTCCTTTATTCAAGCTTACTGGAACGGCGTCACCTTCAAAAAAATTCAAGCCGCCGTATCGGTTGATATCGATTCGTTAGGTAGTGAGTATAGAAACTGTGGCGGAATATGTGGCAGCAATAACACCGGTAAACACTGTTTCCAGTTACCTCACAATATCAAGCTTAGCCTGTCAGCCTATGGTAATACTACCCACCAGCAAACGATAAAAGTGTATATTGACGATCAGTTAGTCGATACATTAATCAGCCAAGGAGTCAATAGTGTGTTGGGCTTTAAAAATTACTCATCAAGCGCCGGCAAAGTCTGCATTGAAATTATAGGCGACGGCAAACCCTGCAAACTCCGTTACTCCTATAACACCCTTGACGAAAAACCGGGAACAGCCATTATCGGTGCCAGCAATGGGGGCAATAATAATTACGATGACAGCATAGTCGTGTTAATTTGGTCACAGACCTGAATCAAAAAGCCAAAAATACGCTATGCTGGCAACATCAGTAAAGATGACATTTATCCATAAATTAAAGCGGTATTATGCCGCTTTTACTGATATGACACACGGTTATAAATAGAAAAAACCTGGTTTACCTTTTCAAGTAACATGATAACAGGACAAACTCAGTTATCCGCCAAATAGTCCCCTATCCAATAAAAATTAATTTTTTGATCTTTTCTTTTCCTATCTCCCGTTGCTATGAATATTCAACAGTACAGGAATTCGACCCTATTTTAAGTCCACAAGGGAGCAGATAAAAGGCGAGATAACCTGTTCATGACAATCACCTAGCCCTGAAATGACGCCGGAAGTTATGCAGTAATAACATAATCGGAAGGAAAGTCATTCCAAGATCAGTTGTTTGAAGAGCAATAACATATTTTCCGAGGAAACGATGGATAATGTACTTAAATATGGCGATACCGTGACAATATTAAACAGCTACAAGAACTGGAGCGGCGGCTATCTCAGTGTGTTTGGCAACGGTAATAAACTAGGAACAAAATATGGCGTGGTAACTGTAGATGCTTCTTTAGCTATTTATGGCGGCGCCTGGAGGATTGAGTCAGCAACAGGAAAATCTGTCGGTAGTGAAATAATCAATAATGATATTATTTTACTTCACAACCTATATTACTGTGATGGCGGCTATTTACAATATTATGATGTGGTGGATCAAAATGAACAATTAACCGAAATACATCAAGTATACACCTCAGATACCCGCAAAAGAGCGACATTAGAATGGATTATTTATTGTGAAACCACACCACCAAATGAAAATATCAGACAAGGCGATAGTATCTCTCTCTATAATCGATGGGGAAATAAAGGTTTTCTTGATACCCATAATCATGCCAGCGATACAGGTTCGTTATATCAAGTCTTCATGTCCAATAATGCTGCCCGTAAAAGCCATACCGGTTTATGGAAAATGGCAAAGGTGAATGACCCTTGTCCTCCCCCTGATGTGTTAACCAATATCATGCCATTGTGGCGTAAGATGCGGTAACAACAACTCGCTTTATCGCTCAAATGCCCCGATAAATGTAAGTTTTATTATTTTCATACTGAAACTATTTACGGGGTTTATTTACCGCTATGATTAAATTAATTTTTTATTCCTACATTAATAAAAATTGAGCTTAACATAATAAGCCTCCACGCTATAAAGTCATGCCTCCATCAATTAACAACTCTTACCAAATAGTGAAAATAATTCTAAATACCTAAGATAAATCATGAACTAACCCATTATCTAAATTATTTTTCATTTTTATAACACTTTTGCTATCAGCACCTTGGATGAAGTTTCTCATACTGGTCGTTTTGTTTATCTCTGTATCACCTCAATTGAACCAGTAATAAACAAACAGAAATAAAAGGAATGTTTATGAATTGTCACACCAAGAAAGCTAGCTCGATTTTCGTAACTAACCTTCCAAGATGTTCTAATTCTAAACCATGTAATGGTGACTGTTATGCAAAATAAAATATCATTTTTATCAGGTACATCCGAACAGCCCCTGCTTGACGCCGGTTATCAAAACGTATTTGATATCGCGTCAATCAGCCGGGCCGCTTTCGTTCAGTCCGTTCCCACCCTGCCCGTTAAAGAGGCTCATACCGTCTATCGTCAGGCGCGGCAACGTGCGGAAAATCTGAAATCCCTCTACCGAGCCTGGCAATTGCGTCAGGAGCCGGTTATTAAAGGGCTGGCTAAACTTAACGCACAATCCAACGTCTCTGTGCTTAAAGATGCTTTGGTAGAGAATATTGGCGGTGATGGGGATTTCAGCGATTTAATGAACCGCGCCAGTCAATATGCTGACGCTGCCTCTATTCAATCCCTGTTCTCTCCGGGCCGTTATGCTGCCGCACTCTACCGGGTCGCTAAAGATCTGCATAACCCCGATTCCAGTTTGCATATTGATAATCGCCGCGCTGATCTGAAAGATCTGATATTAAGCGAAACGACGATGAACCAAGAGGTCACTTCCCTTGATATCTTGTTGGATGTGCTACAAAAAGGCGGTAAAGATATTGCTGAGCTGTCCGGCGCGTTCTTCCCAATGACGTTACCTTATGACGATCATCTATCGCAAATCGATTCCGCTTTATCGGCACAAGCCAGAACCCTGAACGGTGTGTGGAATACTTTGACAGATACCACGGCACAAGCGGTTTCAGAACAAACCATTAATACGAATACACACAAGCTTTTCGCTGCCCAAGATGGTAATCAAGATACGTTTTTTGCCGGAAACACGTTTTATTTCAAAGCGGTGGGATTCGACGGGCAACCTATGGTTTACCTGTCACAATACACCAGCGGAAATAGCATTGTCGGCGCACAATTGATTGCAGGTAATCCAGATCAAGCCGCCGCCGCAATAGTCGCACCGCTGAAACTCACTTGGTCAATGGCAAAACAGTGTTACTACCTAGGCGCTCCCGATGGTACAACGATGGGAGATGGTAATGTTCTGACCGGCTGTTTCTTAAGAGGCAATAGCCCAACTAACCCGGATAAAGATGGTATTTTTGCTCAGGTAGCCAACAAATCAGGCAGTACTCAGCCTTTGCCAAGCTTCCATCTGCCGGTCACACTGGAACACAGCGAGAATAAAGATCAGTACTATCTGAAAACAGAACAAGGTTATATCGCCGTAGATAGTTCCGGTCAGTCAAACTGGAAAAATGCGCTGGTTATCAATGGGACAAAAGACAAGGGGCTGTTATTAACCTTTTGCAGCGATAATTCAGGCACTCCGACAAACCCAGATGACGTTATTCCTCCCGCGATCAATGATATTCCATCGCCACCAGCCCGCGAAACACTGTCACTGACGCCGGTCAGTTATCAATTGATGACCAATCCGGCACCGACAGAAGATGATATTACCAACCATTATGGTTTTAGCGGCAGTAGTTTACGCGCTTCTTCATTGTCAACCAGCGAGTTGACCAGCAAACTGAATTCTATCGAAACCTTCTGTGAGAAGACCCGGTTAAGCTTCAATCAGTTAATGGATTTGACCGCTCAGCAATCTTACAGTCAAAGCAGCATTGATGCGAAAGCAGCCAGCCGCTATGTTCGTTTTGGGGAAACCGTTCCGACTCGCGTCAATGTCTACGGAGCAGCTTATCTGAACAGCACACCGGCAGACGCGACTGATGGTCAATATCTGTGGATTCAGACCGACGGTAAGAGCCTGAATTTCACTGACGATACAGTCGTCGCCTTAGCCGGTCGCGCTGAAAAGCTGGTGCGTTTATCATCCCAGACCGGGCTATCATTTGAAGAATTGGACTGGTTGATTGCCAATGCCAGTCGTAGTGTGCCGGACCACCACGACAAAATTGTGCTGGATAAGCCGGTCCTTGAAGCACTGGCAGAGTATGTCAGCCTGAAACAGCGCTATGGGCTTGATGCCAATACCTTTGTGACCTTCATTAGTGCAGTGAACCCTTATACGCCAGACCAAACACCCAGTTTCTATGAAACCGCTTTCCGTTCTGCCGATGGTAATCATGTCATTGCGCTAGGTACAGAGGTGAAATATGCAGAAAATGAACAGGATGAGTTAGCCGCCATATGCTGCAAAGCGTTGGGTGTCACCAGTGATGAATTTTTCCGTATTGGTGGCTATTGTTTCGGTAATGCCGGCAGTTTTACCTTGGATGAATATACCGCCAGTCAGTTGTATCGCTTCGGCGCCATTCCCCGTTTATTTGGGCTGACATTTGCCCAAGCCGAAATTTTATGGCTCCTGATGGAAAGCGGAAAAGATACCTTATTGCAGCAATTAGGTCAGGCAAAATCCCTGCAACCACTGGCTATTTTACTCCGTACCGAGCAGGTGCTGGATTGGATGTCGTCTGTAAACTTGAGTCTGACTTATCTGCAAGGGATGGTGAGTACACAATGGAGCAGCACCGCCACCGCGGAGATGTTCAATTTCTTGAAAAACGTTTGTGACAGCGTGAATAGTCAAGCTGCCACTAAAGAAACAATGGATTCGGCGCTACAGCAGAAAGTGCTGCGCGCCCTAAGTGCCGGTTTCGGCATTAAGAGCAATGTGATGGGTATCGTCACCTTCTGGTTAGAGAAAATCACAATCGGTAGTGATAATCCTTTTACACTGGTTAATTACTGGAACGCCATTCAAACCCTGTTTAGCCATGACGATGCCACGTTGGATTCCTTGCAAGCCGACACTTCTCTGGTCATTGCTACTCAGCAACTTAGCCAACTAGTGTTAATTGTGAAATGGCTGAGCCTGACCGAACAGGATCTACAATTACTGACAACCTATCCAGAACGTTTACTTAACGGCATCACGAATGTTCCTGTTCCCAATCCGGAGCTATTACTCACGTTATCGCGTTTTAAACAGTGGCAAACTCAGGTCACCGTTTCCCGTGATGAAGCGATGCGCTGTTTCGATCAATTAAACACCCAAGAGATGACGGCTGAAAATGCAGCTTCACTGATCGCTACATTGCATGAGATGGATAAAGGTACAGTGGCGCAAGTCAATACCTTGCTATTAGGGGAAAATAAATGGCCGACAAGTTTTACATCACTCTGGCAACTTCTGACCTGGTTACGTGTCGGACAAAGCCTGAATGTCGGTAGTACCACGCTGGGCAATCTATTAGCCATGATGCAAGCAGACCCTGCCGCCGAGAGTAGCGTTTTACTGGCATCGGTAGCCCAAAACTTAAGTGCCGCAATCAGCAATCGTCAGTAACCGGATAAGAAGGAATTGATTATGTCTGAATCTTTATTTACACAAACGTTGAAAGAAGCGCGCCGTGATGCATTGGTTGCTCATTATATTGCTACCCAAGTGCCTACGGATCTGAAAGATAGCATCCAGACCGCTGACGATCTGTACGAATATCTGTTGCTGGATACCAAAATTAGCGATCTGGTTACCACTTCACCGCTGTCCGAGGCGATTGGCAGTCTGCAATTGTTTATTCATCGTGCGATAGAGGGCTATGACGGCACGCTGGCAGACTCAGCAAAACCCTATTTTGCCGATCAACAGTTTTTATATAACTGGGATAGTTTTAACCACCGTTATAGCACTTGGGCTGGCAAGGAGCGGTTGAAATTCTATGCCGGGGATTATATTGATCCAACATTACGATTGAATAAGACCGAGATATTTACCGCGTTTGAACAGGGTATTTCTCAAGGGAAATTAAAAAGTGAATTAGTTGAATCTAAGTTACGTGATTATCTAATTAGCTATGACACTTTAGCTACCCTTGATTATATTACCGCCTGCCAAGGTAAGGATAATAAAACCATCTTCTTTATCGGCCGTACACAGAACGCACCCTATGCATTTTATTGGCGGAAATTAACTTTAATCACTGATGGCGGTACGCTGAAACCAGATCAATGGTCAGAGTGGCGAGCAATTAATGCCGGGATTAGCGATCCACATGCAGGCTATGTGGGGCCTTTCTGGGAAAACAATAAGTTAAATATCCGTTGGTTTACAACATCCCATGAAGGACAAGACGGAGATGACAAAGATTTTAAATATGAAAATATTTGGGTGATGAATAGTGACTATAACTGGACATCAAGGAAAAAAGCAAAAAGTAAATTAGTCTTTATTGCTAACTACAATAGAACTGGTGCATCAGGTAGTTGGAATTTAGAACATGCATATTCACAATATGGTTCTGATGCTCAGTTTGATATTTCAGATGATGGCACAACACTGACCGTACAGAATACCGGTGGAGCCACTCCCGATACTGGCGTCACATTATGTGATGAATCTCAAAATATAATTAAGAGCTTACCTAATGTAGGAAGTGCAAACTTCTCAACAACAGATTATATGAATAAGAAATTATTCATGTGTCACAGCACAGGATTCAATAGTAGTAACAATTGCAGTTTTAAAATTTCACCTAGCATAATAGAATTCCCTACCTACGGAGAATTCACTTCAGACGGCAAGAAATTTACACTACCTTCTAATGAAGTAATAAATTTACACCTCCCTAATTATGTAGATCTCAACGCGCTATTAGATATTAGCCTTGATTCACTACTTAATTATGACGTGCAGGGGCAGTTTGGCGGATCTAATCCGGTTGATAATTTCAGTGGTCCCTATGGTATTTATCTGTGGGAAATCTTCTTCCACATTCCTTTCCTGGTTGCGGTCCGTATGCAAACCGAGCAGCGTTACGAAGACGCGGACACTTGGTACAAATATATTTTCCGCAGCGCCGGTTATCGCGATGCTAATGGCGAGCTTATTATGGATGGCAGTAAACCACGTTATTGGAACGTGATGCCATTGGAACTGGATACCGCATGGGATACTACACAGCCCGCCACCACTGATCCAGATGTGATCGCTATGGCGGACCCGATGCATTACAAGCTGGCGATATTTCTGCACGCTCTCGATCTATTGATTGCCCGAGGCGACAGCGCTTACCGTCAACTTGAACGCGATACTCTAGTTGAAGCCAAAATGTACTACATTCAGGCACAACAACTACTGGGACCGCGCCCTGATATCCATACCACCAATACCTGGCCAAATCCCACCTTGAGTGAAGAAGCGGGCGCCATTGCCACACCGACACTGCTTAGTTCACCGGGGGTGATGACATTCGCCGCCTGGCTGAGTACAGGTGATACTGCCGATATCGGTGACGGTGATTTCTTGCCACCGTACAACGATGTACTGCTTGGTTACTGGGATAAACTTGAGTTACGCCTATACAACCTGCGCCACAATCTGAGTCTGGATGGTCAACCGCTAAATCTGCCTCTGTATGCCACTCCGGTAGACCCGAAAACCCTGCAACGTCAACAAGCAGGGGGAGATAGTACAGGCAGTGGTCCGGCTGGCGGTCAAGGTAGTGTTCAGGGTTGGCGCTATCCATTATTGGTAGAACGCGCCCGATCCGCCGTGAGTTTGTTGACTCAGTTCGGCAACAGCTTACAAACGACGCTAGAACATCAGGATAATGAAAAAATGACGCTACTGTTGCAAACTCAGCAGCAAGCCATCCTGAAACAGCAGCACGATATACAACAAAATAATCTAAAAGGATTACAACACAGTCTGACAGCATTACAGTCCAGCCATGATGGTGC
>NZ_LOIC01000083.1:0-31464 GCF_001684335.1 Photorhabdus namnaonensis | reverse complement strand
GGCGGTTTATCCGCGGCGGAAATCGCCGGTCTGACCCTGCGCAGCACCGCCATGATCACCAATGGCGTCGCGACGGGATTGCTGATTGCCGGCGGAATCGCCAATGCGGTCCCTAACGTCTTCGGGCTGGCTAACGGTGGATCGGAATGGGGAGCGCCATTAATTGGCTCCGGACAAGCAACCCAAGTTGGCGCCGGCATTCAAGATCAGAGCGCCGGCATTTCAGAAGTGACAGCCGGTTATCAGCGTCGTCAGGAAGAATGGGCATTGCAACGGGATATTGCTGATAACGAAATAACCCAACTGGATGCCCAGATACAAAGCTTGCAAGAGCAGATCACAATGGCACAAAAACAGATCACTCTCTCTGAAACCGAACAAGCGAACGCTCAGGCGATTTATGACCTGCAAACCACTCGTTTTACCGGGCAGGCACTGTATAACTGGATGGCCGGTCGTCTCTCCGCGCTCTATTACCAAATGTATGATTCCACTCTGCCAATCTGTCTCCAGGCAAAAGCCGCATTAGTACAGGAGTTAGGCGAGAAAGAGAGCGACAGCTTATTCCAGGTTCCGGTGTGGAATGATCTGTGGCAAGGGCTGTTGGCAGGGGAAGGTTTAAGTTCAGAACTACAGAAACTGGATGCCATCTGGCTTGCACGTGGTGGTATCGGACTGGAAGCCATCCGCACCGTGTCGCTGGATACCCTGTTTGGCACAGGGACGTTAAGTGAAAATATCAATAAGGTGCTTAACGGGGAAACGGTATCTCCATCTGGCGGCGTAGGTCTGGCGCTGACGAATGATATCTTCCAAGCGACATTGGACTTGAGTCAGCTAGGCTTGGATAACTCTTACAACCTAGGTAACGAGAAGAAACGCCGTATTAAACGTATCGCCGTCACCCTGCCAACACTTCTGGGGCCATATCAAGATCTTGAAGCTACGCTGGTAATGGGTGCGGAAATCGCCGCCTTATCACACGGTGTGAATGACGGAGGCCGGTTTGTTACCGACTTTAACGACAGCCGTTTTCTGCCTTTTGAAGGTCGAGACGCAACAACCGGCACATTGGAGCTCAATATTTTTCATGCCGGTAAAGAGGGAGCGCAACACGAGTTGGTTGCGAATCTGAGTGACATCATTGTGCATCTGAATTACATCATTCGAGACGCGTAAATTTCTTTTCTTTGTCGATTACAGGCCCCTATCTGGGGCCTGTTATTAAGGAGTACTTTATGCAGGATTCACCAGAAGTATCGATTACAACGCTGTCACTTCCCAAAGGTGGCGGTGCTATCAATGGCATGGGAGAAGCACTGAATGCCGCCGGCCCTGATGGAATGGCATCCCTATCTCTGCCGTTACCCCTTTCAACCGGCAGAGGGACAGCTCCTGGATTATCGCTGATTTACAGCAACAGCGCAGGTAACGGGCCTTTCGGCATCGGCTGGCAATGCGGTGTCACGACCATTAGCCGACGCACCCAACATGGCATTCCACAATACGGCAATGACGATACGTTCCTCTCCCCACAAGGCGAGGTCATGAATATCGCCCTGAATGACCAAGGGCAACCTGATATCCGCCAGGACGTTAAGACGCTGCAAGGCGTTACCTTGCCAATTTCCTATACCGTGACCCGCTATCAAGCCCGCCAGATCCTGGATTTCAGTAAAATCGAATACTGGCAGCCTGCCTCCGGTCAAGAAGGACGCGCTTTCTGGCTGATATCGTCACCAGACGGCCAACTGCACATCTTAGGAAAAACCGCGCAGGCTTGTCTGGCAAATCCGCAAAATGATCAACAAATCGCTCAGTGGTTGCTGGAAGAAACCGTGACGCCAACCGGTGAACATGTCAGCTATCAATACCGAGCCGAAGATGAAGCCCATTGTGACGACAATGAAAAAACAGCGCATCCCAATGCTATCGCACAGCGCTATCTGGTACAGGTGAACTACGGTAACATCAAACCACAAACCAGCCTGTTCGTACTGGATAACACACCTCCCGCACCGGAAGAGTGGCTGTTTCATCTGGTCTTTGACCACGGTGAGCGCGATACCTCACTTCATACCGTACCGACATGGGATACAGGTACGGCGCAATGGTCTGTACGCCCGGATATCTTCTCTCGCTATGAATATGGTTTTGAAGTGCGTACTCGCCGCTTATGTCAACAAGTGCTGATGTTTCACCGCGCCGCACTCATGGCCGGAGAAACCGGCGCCAATGACGCCCCGGAATTGGTTGGACGCTTAATACTGGAATATGACAAAAACGCCAGCGTCACCACGTTGATTACCCTCCGTCAATTAAGCCATGAACCGGACGGCAGCCCAGTCACCCAGCCGCCACTGGAACTAGCCTGGCAACGGTTTGATCTGGAGAAGATGCCGACATGGCAACGTTTTGACGCACTAGATAATTTTAACTCGCAGCAACGTTATCAACTGGTTGATCTGCGGGGAGAAGGGCTACCGGGTATGCTGTACCAGGATCGCAGCGCCTGGTGGTATAAAGCTCCGCAACGTCAGGAAGACGGAGATAGTAATGCCGTCACTTACGACAAAATCGCCCCACTGCCTACCCTACCCAATTTGCAGGATAATGCCTCATTGATGGATATCAACGGAGACGGCCAACTGGATTGGGTTGTTACCGCCTCCGGTATTCGCGGATACCATAGCCAACAACCCGATGGAAAATGGACGCACTTTACGCCAATCAATGCCTTGCCCGTGGAATATTTTCATCCAAACATCCAGTTCGCTGACCTTACCGGGGCAGGCTTATCTGATTTAGTGTTGATCGGGCCGAAAAGCGTGCGTCTATATGCCAACCAGCGAAACGGCTGGCGTAAAGGAGAAGATGTCCCCCAATCCACAGGTATCACCCTACCTGTCACAGGGAGCGACGCCCGCAAACTGGTGGCTTTCAGTGATATGCTCGGTTCCGGTCAACAACATCTGGTGGAAATCAAGGCTAATCGCGTCACCTGTTGGCCTAATCTGGGACATGGCCGTTTTGGTCAACCACTAACCCTGCCGGGATTCAGCCAGCCCGAAAATAGCTTCAATCCCGAACAGCTATTTTTGGCGGATATCGACGGCTCCGGCACCACCGACCTTATCTATGCACAATCCGGCTCTTTGCTCATTTATCTCAACCAAAGTGGTAATCAGTTTGATGCCCCGCTGACATTAGCGTTGCCAGAAGGCGTACAATTTGACAACACTTGCCAACTTCAAGTCGCTGATATTCAGGGATTAGGGATAGCAAGCCTGATTCTAACTGTGCCACATATCGCGCCACATCACTGGCGCTGTGACCTGTCACTGACCAAACCCTGGTTGTTGAATGTGATGAACAATAACCGGGGCGCACATCACACGCTACATTATCGCAGTTCCGCGCAATTCTGGTTGGATGAGAAATTACAGCTCACCAAAGCAGGCAAATCCCCGGCTTGTTATCTGCCGTTTCCAATGCATTTGCTATGGTATACCGAAATTCAGGATGAAATCAGCGGCAACCGGCTCACCAGCGAAGTCAGCTACAGCCACGGCGTCTGGGATGGTAAAGAGCGGGAATTCAGAGGATTTGGCTGCATCAAACAGACTGATACCACAACGTTTTCTCACGGCACCGCCCCCGAACAGGCGGCACCGTCACTGAGTATTAGCTGGTTTACCACCGGCATGGATCAAGTAGACAGCCAATTAGCCACAGAATATTGGCAGGCAGACACTCAGGCTTATAGCGGATTTGAAACCCGTTATACCGTCTGGGATAGCACCAATCAGACAGACCAAGCATTTACCCCCAATGAGACACAACGTAACTGGCTGACGCGAGCACTTAAAGGCCAACTGCTACGCACCGAGCTCTACGGTCTGGACGGAACGGATAAACAAACTGTGCCTTATACCGTCAGTGAATCGCGCTATCAGGTACGCTCTATTCCCGTAGATAAAGAAACTGAATTATCCGCCTGGGTGACCGCTATTGAAAATCGCAGCTACCACTATGAACGTATCATCACTGATCCACAGTTCAGCCAAAGTATCAAGTTGCAACACGATATCTTTGGTCAATCACTGCAAAGTGTCGATATTGCCTGGCCGCGCCGCGAAAAACCAGCAGTGAATCCCTACCCGCCTACCCTACCGGAAACGCTATTTGACAGCAGCTATGATGATCAACAACAACTATTACGTCTGGTGAGACAAAAAAATAGCTGGCATCACCTGACTGACGGGGAAAACTGGCGATTAAGTTTACCAAACGCACAACGCCAGGATGTTTATACTTACGACCGGACCAAAATCCCAGCCGAAGGTATCTCCCTTGAAGTCTTGCTGAAAGCCGATGGCCTGCTAGCAGATGAAAAAGCGGCCGTTTATCTGGGACAACAACGGACGTTTTACACCGCCGGTCAAGCGGAAGCCGCATTAGAAAAGCCCACGTTACAGGCGCTAGTGGCGTTCCAAGAAACCGCTATGATGGATGACACTTCATTAAAAGCTTATGAAGGGGTGATCGAAGAGCAGGAATTAAATACCGCACTGACACAGGCCGGTTATCAGCAAGTCGAGCGGTTGTTTAATACCGGCTCAGAAAGCCCGGTATGGGTGGCGCGGCAAGGTTATACCGATTACGGTGACGCCGCACAGTTCTGGCGGCCTCAGGCTCAACGTAACTCGTTGCTGACAGGGAAAACCACACTGACTTGGGATACCTATCATTGTGTAATAATACAGACTCAGGATGCCGCTGGATTAACGACGCAAGCCCATTACGATTATCGTTTCCTTACACCGGTACAACTAACAGATATTAATGATAATCAACATATTGTGACCCTGGACGCGTTAGGTCGCGTGACCACCAGCCGGTTCTGGGGCACAGAAGCAGGACAAGCCGCAGGCTATTCCAACCAGCCCTTCACACCACCGGACACCGTAGATAAAGCGCTGGCATTAACCGGCGCACTCCCCGTTGCCCAATGTTTAGTCTATGCCGTTGATAGCTGGATGCCATCGTTATCTTTGTCTCAGCTTTCTCAGTCACAAGAAGAGGCAGAAGCGCTATGGACGCAACTGCGTGCCGCTCATATGGTTACCGAAGATGGGAAAGTGTGTGCGCTGAGCGGGAAACGGGGAGCAGGTCATCAAAACCTGACGATTCAACTCATCTCGTTATTGGCAAGTATTCCCCGTTTACCACCGCATATACTGGGGATCGCCACTGATCGCTACGATAACGATCCGCAACAGCAGCACCAACAAACGGTGAGTTTTAGTGACGGTTTTGGCCGGTTACTCCAGAGTTCAGCCCGTCATGAGCCCGGTGATGCCTGGCAACGTAAAGAGGATGGTGGGCTGGTCGTGGATGCAAATGGCGTTCTGGTCAGTGCGGCTACAGATACCCGATGGGCCGTTTCCGGTCGCACAGAATATGATGACAAAGGCCAACCTGTGCGTACTTATCAACCCTATTTTCTAAATGATTGGCGCTACGTTAGTGATGACAGCGCACGAGATGATCTGTTTGCCGATACCCACCTTTATGATCCACTGGGGCGGGAATACAAAGTCATTACTGCTAAGAAATATTTGCGAGAAAAACTGTACACCCCGTGGTTTATTGTCAGCGAGGATGAAAACGATACAGCATCAAGAACCCCATAGTTTTATCCGTTGCCCCGCAATACGTTGCGGGGCAATATCCAATCAACTATGAAAATTCAGCATTTCCGGTCAGTTCCACCGCTCTCTTTAATAATGCAGGTCGCCTTTCAAAGAAACCTGCATACTCACAGAATTAAAGATTAAATATCAACATCAATGTTCTTTCTTGGTAAAAGCCGAAACAGGATCAGGTGTCGGGACAGAGCTATCGCAATTATAATGCTTTCCTGTCAGTCCTATTTTCTTGCAAGCCGTAGACAAAAGATCATTAGGTGTTGCCCACTCATCTTTCCAGTTATTACCATCATAACGTTCATTTTTAAATAGATCCCACATTATAAGGCCCGTTTTACCATATTTGATCGTACCATCTAATATGCTATTGAGAGCTGCCTTCGTGAGCGGCAAATTACCGGTTGCAGGTTTACCCACTTCAAATCCAACCGTAATAGGCGGCAAAACCAATAATTTTTGCGGTTGAACTGATGCCTGAGCATAATTACGTGCTCCTTTCAGTTTGACATGAAAGGTAACAACTTCATTGCCTGATTTAAGCCAGTTAATATATTGACCATAATAATACTTAACCTGTCCAGGAAGGTCACAAGGAATATATGTTTCACCTCCGCCAATAAATCCGCAATCTTTTTCACTTAAATCATAGGTCATCACACCAATATAACTGAGTCGATTGATCAAATCAGGATAACTCAGCGCAGTATTATAAATCAAACCATAGAGATTTCCTCCCCACCAGGCACCACCATAAATATCACTATTTCTCGCGTTAGTTCCCCAGTTAGCGGACATATTCGGGATACTTCCCGTTGCAGGGCCTGCGGTACTTAGCTTAAGTGATGGTTTAACCGCATTAATTGAAGTGTAAAAAGATTTTAAAATAGCAGCGAATTTATCCACGGTTACCGGCATTGCACGGGGAATTTTTTCTGCGCCAGGGACAATCTTCATTGACGCATCATAAACATAACCGCCGAGTCCCTTAGCTATTAAAGTTGATGTAATAAAAGTTTCACTGTTATTAGGGGGAACCTTGATTGAATCAGGGGTTAATTTCCAACTTTTTGCATTAATATCGGCATGCCAGAATTCTTCATAATCAACATCAATTCCCTCGACTCCCAAATCAGCCGCCAAATTGACAATATTTCTATATGCCTTATCTGCTTCCTTGCCCGTAATAGTACTGTCAAATCGAGGAATTTTGGTCAGGGGATTAGGGAAGATATCATAAACCGCACCGGGTTCATTACCACAAGCATCTTTTTTGCCGGCGGTTATATCATAAATTTTCGGATAACAACTAAAGTTCCATCCACCTACCGCAATATAAGTACTCACTCCATGAGATTTTAAATCAGCGATAACACCTTTCAATGCCACAAAATCGGCCCTGGCATTTTCAGCTTCTTGGGTGCTAATACTTTGACCAGAAGTACAGGTATAACCAAACAATCCTGAACATTTCAGGCTACTTTTTTCATAGTTAACAAAACTAGGCTGGACAAAAGATAATACCAATATATTAAAGTTACTCTTGTTCTTAGAAATATCTCTACTTAATTTTTTAAAGTTATCAAGGCTGGCATAATATTCTTGAGTATCAACCTGCGCAGCAGGTCCACTAAGATAATATGCAGATATTTTAGGGTTGGCAGCAATAATATTTCCTGATATGAAAAAACATAATACAGAACTTGCTAATAAATATCGGTTTAATTTGTATTTAGACATATATCTATCTCCACTTGGTTAACATTACTTTTCCGACTATAGCCAATGAGTTATCATGACCCCTCATTGCCTTTTCATCATGAATGGTATAAGTTTTTCCCTAATAGAGCGTTAATATGTTCAGTCTGTTATTATAGACTGTGATGTAGTTACTAAACTGTTATATTGGCATTAATTATTTCAATGCATCAATTCCATAATAGTGTAGTTTTCACCATTTTCCACAAAACACATAGAAATTAGTTGTAATAATATTTCTTTCTAATCTATCTAAATAAAAGACAATATTATTGTACCCTATGGATTTCAAGATGGATCGCGACAGCAAGGGAACAAATCCCTGGAAGCATAGATAACTATGTGGCCGGGGTGAGCGAGTTCAGCCAACAAAGAGGCAATTTGAAAGATGACGGGTATATATGATAATTCCACTAGATTATACTTATGTTAATTAATTACTACAGGTGTAACGCTTTAGAGATAATTATTTCCTTCCACAATTGAATACCGATTACCATTATATTAGTTTTCAATTCCTACCTAATATATAAACCAAGTCTTAAAAAGCATTATTTTAATAAACAGACTTAGTATTAAACAAATAACGTATTTCAGCAAAAATATAAATAGACTACGTTTATTTCATTAAAACATGATTATTTCCTATAGGCTATAAGTTATAAATAATGTGCAAGCAGACTGGCAATAATAATTAATTATAGCTTGTGCAAAGCTGCTTATGAATGAACAGTTAACATGAACAACGCACAAAACCTGGAGTATACATGTCAATAGAGAACCTATCGCTTTAAATAAACACTCTCTGTTATCAGGCAAATTATGCCCAAAAACTTCAACGATTCTTCAACGAATTATAAAAACCTATAAAAAGACATTATCTTAAATTGCCGAATTAATGATCAAGCTCGTATACTCACTAAGCGTTAAGACAAATCTGGGCGTTAAGACAGATCTGGAATAGCAAGTAGCTTACTTAGTCGCTCAAAATGTATTCCAGCAAGTGAAACTAAAGTTAAAACACAGGAAAATTATCATGACACGTTTAGGCTTATCTATAACTGTATTATCACTGTTATTCTCTGGCGCAGTATTGGCTGCACCTAGCACCCCCGTAGCCCAATCTTCGGATACCAAGGCTACCTCTTCCCATGTGGAAAATACCAAAGCAGGGAAGAAATCCGATAAAACCGCACCTAAACAACACTCACACCAGAAAGCAGCGAGCAAAGAAGCCAAGAAGACTCATTGAGTTTCCCAGACTGACGCCACTAATATGCTGCAACTAATGTGCCGCAATCGTTATGGCACAAGTTTGGCAGCATCATAACTGTAAATTCAGGGGGGAAAATCCCCCCTCAACAAGCTATCACGAAAAGCTTAACAAGCGCCTTCGGTATCTTCATCACCATAATATTTAACACCAATCCTGATGATATCCCGTCCCTGAGATTTACGGTGTTTATTCGTGTCACGCAATGAATAGATACAACCACAATATTCCTGCTGATAAAATCTTTCCCGTTTACTGATTTCGATCATCCGGGCTGAACCACCTTGCTTACGCCAGTTGTAATCCCAGTATTGAACTCCAGGATACTGACTTGCCGCTCGTTTTCCGCAATCATTTATCTGCTGCATGTTTTTCCAACGAGAAATGCCCAACGAGCTTGAAATAACACTGAAATTATTTTCATAAGCATACAAAGCAGTACGCTCAAAACGCATATCAAAACACATGGTGCAGCGAACACCTCTTTCTGGCTCCAATTCCATGCCTTTAGCACGTTCAAACCAGTTATCGCTGTCATAATCCGCATCCACAAATGGCACATTGTGTTGCTCCGCAAAGCGAATGTTCTCTTCTTTGCGAATTAAATATTCCCGTTTTGGATGAATATTCGGATTATAGAAAAAAACGGTGTAATCAATTCCAGAGGCATGTAGCGCTTCCATCACTTCACCAGAGCAAGGAGCACAGCAAGAGTGCAATAATAATCGTTCCGCATTATCCGGTAACGTCAAAACAGGGCGAACATAGTTTTCCATTTGGCAGGCTCCATATAATTATAAGAATTAATTATAGAATATAGTTATTTTTAGCTTCAAATTTTTCGAATGAAATTCATCATGACTTATTTGCCGTTGCGATCCTTACCTTTACGATCCTTACTTTTCTGATCACAGTAAATTACTTGAAATTCTGGCAGATTCTACCGTTACATTGTCATCATCAAAGTTTGTACAAGGAAGTTCATTACCGATAAATCTGTTTTACGCTGATAGTTAACTAAATTATAGCCAAATTCAGATACTTTTAACCAAAATAATTTAAATGGAGACCACCATGCGCCATGCAATTTCTCTGCGTGACCTCTCTTTTCCGGCAATCATCGCTGGATTTGTCGCTGTTTTAGTTGGATATACCAGTTCAGCGGCAATTATCTTTCAGGCTGCGGAAGCTGCCGGCGCCACCACCCTACAGATCGGCGGCTGGCTGAGTATGCTAGGGCTTGGGATGGGTATCAGCTCCCTAGGGCTATCGCTTTATTACCGCACCCCCGTCCTTACCGCATGGTCAACACCGGGTGCCGCGCTACTGGCGACAACGCTACCTGGAACATCAATCAACGAAGCCATTGGTATCTTTATCTTTGCTTCAGCACTGATCTTGCTGTGCGGTATTACCGGCCTGTTTGCTCGATTAATGAACTATATTCCACAGACACTTTCCGCAGCCATGTTAGCCGGTATTCTATTACGCTTTGGCTTGGATGCTTTTTCTTCATTTTCGGTCAACTTCGTACTGACTGCTGGAATGTGTTTGGCTTATCTTCTGGCACGCAGATATTTATCCCGCTATGCCATCATCTTAACACTATTATCAGGGCTGATTATCGCCGCTTTACAGGGAGATATTCACTTTGAACAACAATCTACAACCGCGTTTATCACCCCCGAATTTATTACACCCAGTTTCACACTCTCTTCATTGTTGAGTGTCGGTATTCCATTTTTCATCGTCACAATGGCATCCCAAAACGCGCCCGGCATCGCCACACTAAAAGCCTCAGGATATCCGGTTTCTATTTCGTCACTGATAAGCTGGACTGCGCTCATTTCACTGATCTTGTCACCTTTTGGTGGTTTTTCCGTCTGTATTGCCGCCATTACGGCCGCAATTTGTATGAGCCCGGAAATTCATGCCGACCCAAATCGCCGTTATATGGCCGCTGCCGTAGCAGGCGTGTTTTACCTGATAGCGGGCCTGTTCGGTGGTTCAATCAGTATGTTATTCAGCGCCCTACCGGCGGCGCTTATTCATATTATCGCCGGATTAGCATTGCTTGGAACAATTTCTGGCAGCTTGCTACAAGCACTACAGAATGAAAAGCAGCGGGACGCAGCAGTAATCACATTTTTGATCACCGCTTCCGGTGTGACGTTACTTGGCGTAGGCGCTGCATTCTGGGGATTAATCGGTGGAGTAATAACCATGATCCTTTTATCTCTGCCGAGGAAAACCAAAATAGTTCATTAGATGAACAGTAAAATTATACTTTTCAGCACTTTATGATACTTATTATCAATAAAACTTATGATAGTTTGCCGGGTCTGTTGCGCTTTGAATATTACGATGGGACGTATCTAACAACCTTAAATTTTCTTACCCGCAAAGCCGAGCTTCCTATTATGAAATTTTTTGATACGAAATTTTCTGATATTAGTAAGTTAGCCGTTATTTCATCATGCCTGGCAATCCCTTATAGCTATGCTGATGATCACCCAATTCTTTCTCTCTCTATCAGCCAATCCGGAAGAAGCCAAACGACTGCTGATGGTAGTTTATCCAGAAAACCAAATAAGCAAGAATCACGGATACTTCCGATTTGGGGTGATGAAGCTAGAGCTAAAGGTTATGACCTACCGGAGCCTTTTGGCGCCAGTTACGGTTATATGAATATGCGACAAAATATCATTGTAGACGATATTAAAATCATTATACCGGACACCCCAGGCTTTGAAGACGCACTGGGTATCCAGACAGGCAAAACCAGAGGAAAGAATGAATCACATATGCTCAAGCTGGATGCTTGGGTTCTGCCTTTTCTGAATGTTTATGGCGTTTATGGCTGGACAAAAGGCACATCGAAAACCAACATTGAGGGAATCAGTTTTCTTGGTCAGACTATTGAGGAAATGAAAGATATTCCCTTTGGACTGGACTTTAAAGGTAAAACCTACGGTGGCGGTTTAACTCTGGCAGGGGGTTACGATCAGTTTTTCGGTACGCTTGATACCAACTATACCTACACTAATCTGGACATTCTGAATGGTAAAATCAGCGCTCTGGTTGTTACACCACGTGTTGGTTATGAGTTTATATTCCAGCCAATCATCCCAGGCCAAGGAAATACCAAATTGCAAGTATGGACCGGCGGTATGTACCAGAAAATTACCCAGGAATTTAAAGGCAATATTAGTAATCTGGATTTACCCCCCATGTTTGACAAACTAGTCAGTGCATTCGACGATTATGATAGTATGAAATTCAAAGTAAAACAGCATATTGCATCTCGCTGGAATAATACTGTTGGTGCAAGGCTAGAAGTCACCCGCCACTTCAATCTACTGACTGAAGTTGGCTTTAACAAACGTAACAGCTGTTATATTTCAGGAGAGTTCCGTTTT
Source organism: Photorhabdus namnaonensis (assembly GCF_001684335.1). GTDB lineage: Bacteria > Pseudomonadota > Gammaproteobacteria > Enterobacterales > Enterobacteriaceae > Photorhabdus > Photorhabdus namnaonensis. The sequence goes on along the minus strand of NZ_LOIC01000083.1, from coordinate 19,306 downwards.
TAAATGAATATCCGCTGTACTTTACATGGGCTGGCTTTAGTCAGCCTTTTTATTTCTGATTTCTCATATAGTGAAGCACTACTTAGCAGGGAAAAAATCGATGGCTGGCTGGAAAAATTAGGTGGCAGTAATACCTATGACAGCAGTAAAGCGATTGACTGGGGCGTTTTACCCGGCCCTTTTTATACTCCAGAATTAAGTGCCGGTATCGGTGTTGCTGTCGTCGGTCTCTATCGGCCAGATGATAACGATCATACCAGCCAAATCTCTTCTCTTTCCCTGAATGGATTTGCCTCTTCAACCGGCGCCTTTGGCTTCACATTTGATAACTACAATTTCTTTACTGATGACCAATGGCGTTTTTTTCTTTCCGGTACATTGAACAACGTTCCCACTTATTACTGGGGAACGGGATATCAAGCAGGCAAGGTAGATGATCGCAAAGAAAAATATCGCTCACAGGAATTGCGCTTGCAACCCAGAATCCTCTATCGCGTTGCTGATTCTACCTATTTAGGCGCCGGCTGGCATTTTTCATCATTACACGCCAAAGATCCCGATAACGGTGCTAAAAAACTTTTCGCAGCAGAAAACGATGGACAGTCCATATTGAGTTCAGGCGTCAGTGCCTATTTCAGCTATGACACACGGGATTTTCTGCCTAATGCTCATCAAGGACAAGTGCTTGGTATTACTTACACCCATTTTTCCCCGGCATTAGGCAGTGACCGTCGGTTTAACACCGTGGATATGCAATACAGCACCTATTATCAATTAGATGAGAAATCTGTACTGGCATTCGATAGTTATGGTCGTTTCACTGACGGCCAAGCACCCTGGAATATGCTGTCAATGTTAGGTAATGGCAACCGGATGCGTGGATATTATGAAGGTAGATACCGGGACAAAAATGTTATCAACACTCAATTAGAATATCGGCGCAAATTGGACTGGCGGCACGGATTCGTCTTATGGGCTGGGGCTGGCACCCTAAGTCATTACGCAGAAGATATTGGCTCAAAAAACTGGTTACCCACAGTTGGCGCTGGCTATCGTTTTGAATTTAAACCTAAAATGAACGTCAGACTAGACTTTGGCGTCGGTAAAAAAAGCAATGGATTTTATTTTCAGGTAGGAGAGGCGTTTTGAAATTGCGTTTATGGATTGCTACTTTAACGTTAATTGCAGGATGCCAGGGAACTTTCTCTTCAATCGCACCAGTACAACCTGACTTAAATAGTGAAACAACCGCCGAAGCAACCCGCGCATGGCCGGTTCTTGCTCCGATTCCCTCTCCCGAAGGATTAAGAGCTTGCTGCGCTTTTGGCTATAATTTAAAAACTGAATTACTGACCATTCCAGTCCCTTTTTACCACATAAGTAATGTGTTGGATGCCGATAATCTTGGGGCACATAATTATAACAACAGTTTTTTTGGTACCGTTGCTTCATTAACAGGACTCAGTAATGAAAAAGTAGGGATGATATATACCCGCCGGGGCGGATTCATTGATATTTCCCATGTACGGGATACCGCTGATAATGCGGTTTTTCTATTCAGTCAAATCTGGCCTCGTCTTGGAGAAGAGTGGCAAATAGAACTCAGCAACGAATTAGCATCACGCCGTATCCAGTTCTATCAATTCACACCACCAGCAGAGATAGAACAACGTTATACCCTAACTGCTTATCTCGCGGTAAAATTGGCTTTTGAACTTGCTGCATGGCATGAAATCGCCCAATGGTATGGCTATCAGTCTGTACCGGGATTTTCTGAAAAAGTGTCTGCGTTCTCTCCTGAAGATCTCTACTCTAATCTATTAGGCGCTCGTCTTTCCCTCTCTTTGATACTGGCAGGACAAGTGCCGTCAATGAGACAATACCGTCTATCAATGCAAGCCATTCTGCCTCCAGCACTGCGTGAACTGGAAGCCTTATCCCCTGATGAAACGCGGAAAATGTTTGAGCAGGTTGATGGTATCTGGTGGGACAGCAAACGCCGTATACCTGATAAACGCTTAATCCTTCAACGCGATTTCCATACTCACAGTGATCGCACACCTAATATGGTGCCGACAGAACAGCAATTTCCACTTAGGCTCACCCTGCCACAACAATATATTGGCTACAGATTATCTGAATTGGCCGAATTACAATTGTGGCCTAGCCGACAAATGAAAGATCTTCCTGTACCAGTAACTTATTGGATTGCATTCGATTTTCCACAATTGGCGGAAAAAGCGAAAGCACAACAAGAGAATTATTGATTCACATATTTTCAATGAAAGAATGAATATAACATCATTAGTTAAAACATATAAGATATTTCAGATTACTATTTCTCAAATAATAATCCCAGAAAAATATCATCAATCATTATTTACTATTTACGCAATGTTACATCACAATATAAAACCAACATTATCTATAATAAAACTAAACTATGCTGACTGTATTTAAATTAAGTCAAACAGGTAAAATACATATCACCAAGGCATTATTTCACCGGATAAAAAGATCGTATTAAAATATTTACAAAGATAAAAAATCAATAAATAACTGATATAAAATAATTAATATTACATGACACTTAAAAAATAAATCAAAAGGTCAAAAAAACATTAACCAACCAAACAGACCAAAAAAGAAATAAAATCTTAAATACACACAAAAATCAGAATATAATTCTTAATTATGTTATCAAATTGTGTATTTCACTTATTTTTATCGAAAAAATAGACATTCACTCTTAATTTAACTTAGATAACAAAAATCCCTTCTTAAGTAGGCTTAATCGTCTATAATATATGTTTCTATGTTATAAATATGTATAAACAATATCAGCTTTATCTAAATAGATAAAATAAGAACTTACATTGTAAATAATTAGAATTATTCAACCAAAGCTCAAGTTACTAAACTATTTTCAACTATATAATATGTTGATTTTTATTTTAAATTTACAGTATTAATCAACTTAACAGATAAAAAACAACACTGTTTTCTTAATTTTTTTGATGTATCGGGGGATTCAGGGCCCCTACCTTTGCCACCCTGATAAAGCCAATTAAGATGTCCCTACTCCTGGAGAGGAAAAATGAATAAACTAGCGTTATCAACCACCGCCGCTCTTATTTTTGCCACAGGTTCCGCTGTCGCAGCCGATAATGCTGCTGGCGGTACACTACACTTCTCGGGTGCAGTCACTGATGCTACTTGTACTATTAATGGTGGCGCTTCGGCCAACCTGTCAATTATATTGGAACCTATCTCAGTCACTCAAGCCGGACAAAAAGAAGGCTTAATTGATTCTGGTAAGAAAGCATTTTCACTGGAATTTTCTAACTGCCAATCCAAAGCTGTTGGTTTTGACCCAGCAACCTCTATGTTAAAAATCCAGTTCACATCATCAAATACCATTGCTAACGATGGTAAATACTTGGTTAACCAAGAACTCAACGCAAACGGCAAGCCAAAAAACGTAGGTATCGCTATTGTTAAACACAACGAAGAACACGCTCCTATTATGCTAAATAAAGCGTTTGATACAGGAATCAAAGGCTCTACGGCAACACCTGAAATTGTAGATTTCTATGCGAAATACTATAAAGTAGGTACTGCCGATGCAGATCCAGGTAAAGTAGTAACAATGGTTACTTATCACGTTACTTATCTATAATTATTTACTACAATAAATAAAGCCTATTTAAATAAATAGGCTTATTTAATTTGGCAAAAATAACGTTATGAAGAAATTATTTTTAACTATATTATTAGGGATGACGACTTTATCTGCTCATGCCAACATCGTTATTAACACAACACGTGTTATTTACCCATCCAGTAATAAAGAGGTATCAGTTCAATTATTAAATGCAGGGGATCAACCCTCACTGGTACAATCCTGGATAGATGATGGTGATCCTAATTCAACACCTGAAACAGCTAAAGTCCCCTTTTTACTCACCCCTCCAGTCGTCAAAATTGATGGCAATAACGGGCAGCAATTAAGAATTAAGCACATCAACAGCAATCTACCGACTGATCGTGAATCGCTGTTTTATTTAAATGTTATGGATATTCCCCCCGTCGCAGAAAATATTGGTGACAAAAACGTTATGCAGATTGCTATTCGTACCCGGATCAAATTTTTCTACCGGCCTGATAAACTTTCTATCTTACCGAAACAAATCCAACAACATGTTGGATTAAAACGTGAGGGTAGCCAACTAAAATTGGAGAATTCATCACCCTATTTCATGAATATCGTCGGTCTTAAATCTTCTGACACTCAACCTAACTTACTCAATGAAGGAACAATTATAAAACCGTTCTCTTCTCATTCATTCAGTAGCAACGAAAAAGTAAAAGTTGGAGACAAATTAACTCTGGCTATTGTTGACGATTTTGGTGCTATAAATAAATTAACTTTACCACTTCAATAGTGATATTACTGGCATAGCATAGAACATGATAAGACAAAAAGTTAGTCAATTAGCCTTGATAATAGGTACCTTGCTGTATACAGGTTGTTTATGCTATGCCGCAACATTTAATACTGATTTTCTAGCCGGTGAATCTGCAAAAGCAGATTTATCCCGATTCTATTCCTCTTCAGAGCTGCCTGCCGGCCGTTATGATATTGATATATATCTGAATAATGACTGGAAAGGAAGATTTGATATTAATATCCAGAACAATGGTAAAGACATTTACTTATTTAATGAAGATCTTCCTAGGTTAGGTATAAAAATTGATAAAAACCAATTATCAGAATCAAATTTATCCAAAGATGAAATTCTTCTTACTAAAATAATACATGAAGGAACCGCTAATCTCGATGTTCCTAAACTCAGTCTACATCTGGTGGTCCCGCAAGCGTATGTCAAAAACGAACTCAAAGGCTATATCGATCCTGCATTCTGGGACAGAGGTATCCCCGGCGCTATGCTGTCCTATAATACCAACTATTACCATACTCAAAGTAGGAATAAACAAAACCGCGACCGTGAAAATGAAGATAATGTTTACGTGTCGCTTAATAGCGGTTTGAATCTATTTAGCTGGCAATTACGTGATCAATCCTCTTATCACTACACACGTTCAAATGGTGGTAAATGGAGTAATAATACCCGTTATCTGCAACGGGGAATTTCATCAATTAATTCAGAACTTCGCATTGGTGATAGCTATACATCCAGCGATTTATTCGACTCTTTCCGCTTTCGAGGTATCAATCTGAAAACAGATATGCGCATGTACCCCGATGCCTGGCAAGGATTTTCCCCTATCGTCAGGGGAGTTGCGCAGACTAACGCTCTGGTAAAAATCACCCAAAATAATGTTGTTATTTATCAAGGTAATGTTCCACCGGGGCCGTTTGCCATTGATACTATTTTACCAACAGGTTCAGGTGGTGATTTGCTAGTTGAAGTGACGGAAGCAGACGGACGTGCTAATAGTTTTACCGTCCCCTTTTCATCCGTTCCTAATATGATGAAAGAAGGTCTTGGCAAATATGATATCAGTGCAGGTAAAACACATATTGCTAACAGTCGTTATAAACCAAACTTTTTTCAAGCCAGCTATCAATATGGTTTTAATAATGTCCTGACCGGTTATACAGGCACCATTATCAGTAAAGATTATTATTCGCTACTGTTAGGTAGTGGCTTTAATCTACCCATTGGCGCTGTCTCAATTGATGTTTCACAATCCAGCGCCAAATTTGATAATAACCCAACCATGAAAGGTCAAAGCTACAAATTGGCTTATAGTCGCTATATTCCACAAACAAAAACAAATTTTTCGCTGGCGGCTTATCGTTATTCGACTAAAAATTATCTCACCCTAATCGATGCGATTGATCTACATGACTGGATAAGCAACGGCTATAACCAACAATACTATTCTCATCAAAAAAATACCTTTAATATCAATTTGAACCAGAATCTTGGTAGTGGTGCAGGTTCACTTTTTCTTTCGGGAACATTCCGTGATTACTGGGGAACCCAGAATAAAAGTAGGGAATATCAAATGGGATATTCCAATAGTCTGGGTAAAGTCAATTATTCCCTGACAGCGAGCCGTGTCCGATACAATATCAATGAAACAGAGAGTAAAGAGGAACAGCGCTACTATCTGATGCTATCCATTCCTTTCGAGTTGTTTGGCTACCCAGCCTATCTGACCAATAATGTCTCAATTAATGAAAGCCATTATAACAACAGTAACTTAGGGTTAAGCGGCAGCGCAGGCCCAAACAACCGTTTGAATTACCACTTCAACATTTCAGATCAGAAAAGCGGTTCGACAACAACCAGTGCAAATTTAACCTATAAAACATCCGTTTCCACATTGAGCAGTTCTTATAGCCAATCCAAGGAGTATCGCCAAATGGGGCTTGGCGCAATCGGCAGTTTGGTTGCTTATCAAAATGGAATTCTGGCTGCTAATCAGGTTGGAGAAACTTTCGCCATCATTGACGCGCCAGGCACAGCAAACGCTTCAGTGAATGGCGATAAAAGCATGATGACAAACAATAGCGGTAAGTTGCTGATACCTTACCTCTCTCCTTACCGAAAAAACGCCATCATGCTAGATACCAGTGAAGTGTCAGAAGATGCCGCTGAACTTATCGGTAATATCAGAGATGTTGCGCCATATTCCGGTGCGATTACCCATATCGGATTTAAAACAGACCAGAGGAAAACGTTTGTTTTCTATGCCGCTCAGGCTGATGGTAAACCTTTACCTTTCGGTACTGAAATTGTCGATTCAGAAGGTAACAGCTTAGGATACGTTGGTCAGGGCAGTATGGTTTTCCTGCGAGCAGAAAAATTACCACAACAAATTTATATCCGCATCGGTCAGCTAGGCGAAAAGAGTTGCACAATAAACGATCCACAGCCTGAAATGGGCTCAACCGCCAATATTTGCCGTTAAGGGAGAAAAATAATGAAACTTAAACCATTGTATCTGGCGGCCATAATCAGTCTAAGCAGCAACATAGCCTATGCAGACTGCCAACCTAAACATGCAATAACGGCACCGGCAATCACGGTTGATATGACAGATCATCTCACCCTAAACAGTAATGCCGCCTGGATACTCAATACCCAATATGCTGGCTATTTTACATGTACAAGAAATTCATTATGGAAACAAAACTCTGTTGCTAACGGCTCGCCTTTTACCAAAAACAAAGTTGTTTTAGGATTCAATGGCGGCAAAGATTATGCCGAAGTAACTGTCACGAATCTTTCTCCTGGCAACAGTATTAATCTGGGAAACAGTAACGACACATACCCTGCCGGCAAATTGCAAGCTCAATTTACGCTTAATGTAAAGCTACTGGGCGGCAGACCCGGTGGTAGTAATATTCACGTCTTTTCCGGTAATTCTGCAACATTAAAAACTGCTGTAATTGCAATGGATACCACCAATTTAGGACTCCTTGATGCCATTCTCCGTTTCGCTACCGATTTCCTGACCTTTATTCTTACCTGGGAGTGGCCGACGCATTCTGAAGATATCTATTACCAGCCCGTTACGATGATTTTTAATCACAGAGATACAACTTGTCACTTCTTAAATGCTGGGTTAACAGTGAATCTGCCAAAAGTCAATCGCATTAGATTGCTTAACGGAACAGATAAAGGCGAAACCCCTTTTACCCTGAACTTTGAATGCAAATATCTCCAAAACGGTAAAACTTCACGCTCAGTTAAAGCTTACCTAAGCAGTAACAATCTGCTGCCAAATGACAATCAAACCTTAATTGATAGCAAAGCCGGTGCCGCTAAAGGTGTTGGTATCCGTGTCTCTCAGACAAGTGATTCATCGCCGATAACTTTCAGTGCCTCGCCATCCTCATCCCGTGGCGCGACACTGCTATTCAGTAAAAACTCCGGCAATGTCATCGATAAAAACTTTTCTATCGACCTTAATGCTTACTACCACGTTTATGATCCGCAAAACATCATAGCAGGGGACCTGAAAGCAACTTCTGTGCTGAACTTTGAATACAATTAATCAAGAGGAAAATTAACCAAGAGGCAAAGGAGATGTCTCTTATTTTCCCTATCCGAATTAAAAATTTATGTTTCAATAAGTAATAATTTGTAATAAAGTGTTTCTGTAGAAAAATTCATTTACATTTATAATCTCCCCTGAATTAACGTAACATAATGATAATCCTAACATTAAGTAATCACGCACACTTAACTAATTTCTTAATAAAATAGTGTAACTCTACAAAAAATAGAAAAAAACATACTTACACTCATCAATAAAATTAAAAAAACAATATCAAAAACAATATATTCCAGCCTTATTAAAAAATAAACAGAAACAACAACCAGTCAAAAATAAAAATATATATCAAGAAAAATACGATAAAGAAAAATCATAAAAACAGAAAGATACAATATATAAAAACACCCAATAACATTGATTGAAAATAAAAATAATCAATTAAAAATCAACAACATAAGACAGAGTAAAAATAAAAACCTTAGATGTCAATATAATTTCACGCAATGCAAAAACGTAATGAACAATTTAACCCAACATAATAAAAACACGAATTTCATTCCCCCAAACCACCTTTAATATAAAAATATAAAGATAAATATTTATAATTATCAACAAATAAATTATTAAAATTTTTTTATCCTTATACGCATCTTCATTATTATACTTTTACTATATCACCTGAAGTAAATATTTGTAACACATTGTTACTTATTTTAACTTAACATTTAGAACCATATCGAATATCCTGCATCGCACCAATGACAATGGATACATTAGAAAATTAGCTCAAGCCTGACAGAGACGACTTAATTTTAACTTACAGAGGAAAAAGACCATATTGGTAACTGGTCACCTTTTTATGAAAATGATAATTATTCTTATAACGGCAATATTAATATCAATCAGTTTACTACTCGCCGCAGTGTTCTTACGATTGGCTGTACTATAATTAACAGTACTATATAAAACTAAGTTCAATCACTTTCGATATTACACTAGCTGGTTTACAAATCACTTTTCTTTCGAGAAAACTACTTACAGGCACAAAACTAACTCAAAAATCATGATTATATCTGATAAATAACTCAACCTGGACAGGCAATATTTCTCACGTAAACAGCACATAAACATATATAAATTAATAAAAAATTACAGAAAAAACGAGCAAAGCAATAACTTTCATTACAGAAAATATATTTATGAATCACCAATAACTCTGGCTATGCTGGATTTATTTTGCTAACATCAGCTTGTTTTTTATTCAGAGCAAACGAGGAAAAGCAATGCCCTCTCAAACGATGAGGACAACTGCCATCTTCGCTTTCTTTATCTCACTATTGTTTTCCGCTTTTAGTCATGCCTCAACCAGCACTGCTAAAAGCATAGAGTATTCTCACAATGACATGCAAAACAGTTTGCCAGATTTGCGAAAATACCCTTCGGGCACCCTACGTAAGAAAGCGTTTTTAAATGTTGTTGTCCCTGTGATTGATCAACACAATCAACAAATTATGCAGGAACGGAAATGGCTATTGGAGCACCAAAATGCCAAGCATTGGTCCATACAGGATCTCAAGCGCCTGCAACAAATTTGTAAAAACTACAACGTGAGCTGTAGCAGCTCGCCTAAAAAAGTTAATTGGAACAAGCTACTAAGTCGTGTTGATATTATCCCAACCCATTTTGTTGCCACTCAGGCCGCAACAGAATCTGGCTGGGGAACATCTAAGCTTGCACAACAGAATAACAACTTGTTCGGTATGCGTTGCGGTAACAACTGTAAGAAAACCCAAGGTAAAATAAAAGGTTATTTCTCCTACTCAACCATCAATGATTCTGTCGAAGCCTATATGAAAAATATGAATACTCATAACGCTTATGAATCATTGCGTGTTTCACGCGCCAAGCAGAGAAGCCTTCAAGAATCACTAAATACCAGCAAATTGATTGATAATCTTGAAGGGTATTCACAATTGGGTTCAACTTACAACAATTATCTGCATAAAGTATTTAACAGCAATAAAGGACTTATTACTCAAGCGCAGAAGTTAGCCAAAAACGACCATGACTAAGGGCCTAAATAAGTCATTAGCATGAATATCTTCTATTTGAATATCTTGTGCTAAGTACCAATATCATCCGTTACCATAACCCACTATGGAACGGATGATTTTCTTATGTCCATCGGTTTGTTCTTTTCATTGATAGAATGTTTAGATTAAATACTATAATATCACCCAATATTAACCTATATTGAAATAAAATGATTGACCAGAGTTTAATATGAATTTCTTTTCTTTTGAGTTTCTTGGTTCCTTTGTTGCTTTCTTTCTCTTGTATTGGATGCTACAAAAAAACACTAAAGCACAAAACTATCTGCTGATAATCGCAAGTTATCTGTTTGTCTTTTCCTTTAACCCGCTTTTCACCGGCATCCTATTTGGCTACACGCTATTTATCTATCTTTTAACAAACATAGCCAGCAAATTTTTATCCAATCGCATCACGTTTACTATCCTGACGATAGGTATTCTGGGATGTTTTACGCTATTCAAATATTACTCTTTCTTTCAGGAAAGTCTCCAACAAGCGTTTGCCGAATTTGGCTTGTCCGTAGATTTACCTGTACTGACATTACTCGTCCCTCTGGGTTTATCTTTCTATGCATTTCATTCCGTCAGCTATGTCGTTGCTGTCGCAAGAAAAGAGATGCCCAAAGCATCATTTCCTGATGTCGCCTTATACCTATGCTTTTTTCCAAGTATTGTTGCCGGACCAATCAACCGAGCTAAAAATTTCCTGCCTCAAATCCAGATTTCATCAAGAGTAATCATTGAACCATCAAGATCCATATTACTGATTGCACTGGCGATAATTAAGCTATTCTTATTCAGCTCTTATTTATCTGAAAATTATGTCAATCCAGTTTTTGATGATCCTGCCAGCTACAATACGGGGCAAATACTGGTTGGTATCTATGCCTATGCATGGCATATCTATTTTAATTTTTCTGGTTATACCAACCTTGTTACTGGATTAGCGCTACTCCTTGGTTTCAGGGTACCTGAAAACTTTAATTCCCCTTATCTGGCTGAAAACTTACAAGCTTTCTGGCGCCGTTGGCATATCAGTTTGTCTGAATTTATTCGTGATTATGTCTATATTCCTTTAGGTGGTAATAAGAAAGGATTTATACGTAAAAATCTTAATTTGTTTGTCGCTATGGTAATCTCTGGATTATGGCATGGAGCCGGAATTAACTTCATTATCTGGGGAGCTATTCATGGATTGGGATTAATAATCCTCAATGTCAAATACCAGTTATTTCCCCCAATAGACAAAAAAAATCAAAATATTTCCCGAAGCCCAGTCAGCTCATTTTTATCAAGAATCATCACTTTCCACTTTGTCTGTCTGGCATGGGTTTTCTTCCGCTGTCCTACTCTCGATGATTCACTAATATTATTAAATCAATTGATATCATCAGGTTTATTTAACTCAATAATAGCCAACAGTGGGTTGTTATTGATGTTCTGGGGACTCTTTATTATCTACCCGTGGCTGATTAATCTAAAAATAATGGTTGAGAAAATGCATTCTAATATTTCATGGATATATTATCCAATACCATTAGCAATTATTTTGACTTTAGTATTTATGCTCTCACCACAAGGAATACCAGGATTCATTTATGCCAATTTCTGAATTCAAATCTAATTTAAAGACAGTAGGGCAAGTCACATTTACCGTAATATTAACTAGCCTACTGTTAGTCTGGCTAAATCATCGTTCACTGGATAGATTCTGGCAACAAGAATACCATCAGCAAAGCCTTTGGGCTACTTTACAAGGTCATCCGCTCTGGGATTTCGGTGATAACCTGGAACAAGGCGTACTCGCTGCGGGGGAAGCTTTCATATTACATACTACCGGCAATAATAGTGGCAATCACCAGCAAGCTTCCCAGGAAGCTGATATCACACTGCCTGCGGATTTTCAGATTGGACTCAAGCTCCTGAGTGGTTATCCCTCTCCTGTTACAAATCTGCCTGCAACTTTTCCTGAGTTATTACAGAAATCTTCCCATACTCATCCTGTTAATTCACCAATACCTCATGATTTAAGGAATAATATTTCCCCCAGTGCGGTTATCGGTAAAACCAACGTGACACTGGCTGCCAAAGATAAAGTGCTGTTTGCCGGAGATTCAATGATGCAGGGTATCGCTCCCCATCTGAAACGTCGACTCTACCGGGATTACAGTATTTCAAGTATTAATCTCAGCAAACAAAGTACTGGACTCGCTTACCCCAATTTTTTTAACTGGCCGGAAACTATCAACAAAACACTGGAAGCCAACCGCGATATCAAGTTAGTTGTTATTTTTTTGGGGCCAAATGATCCCTGGGATATGCCACCAAAACATGGAAACATCTACCTGAAATTCGCCAGCCCCGATTGGGAAAACCTCTATCGCCAACGTATCGACATGATACTTACCGAAACACGTAGCCACGGTGCTGATATTATCTGGGTTGGTCCTCCCAATATGCGACAGAAAAAACTTTCCACCAGCATGGAATATCTGAGATCCCTGTATCGATCGGAAGTCACGAAAGCTGGGGAAATCTACGTTTCTGTTAATGATATTTTTAAATACCATGCAAATGATTATTCCGATTATATTGGCGATAATAGTAATAAAATTAAACTCAGAAGTGGTGATGGCATACACTTTAGCTTGAAAGGCCAGCAAACTATCTCAGACAACATATTTTCATTGATTAAATTTATTCAGGAACCAGCCAAACAAAATGGAACCAAGCAAAATGAAAATAGTTAAACAACTCCGTCGGCGACACCAATCTGCTGGCATTAGTTTGGTCATCGCACTCTCTTTAAGTTTAATATCGTGCCATAAACAAAAACCAGGACCATTGCCAACACAACAACCGGCAAAAGAAAATCAACAGCTAATAGATTTCGGTGAACCAAATTTAGCCTTACTGGCGAATAAACTGCATAACAGTCGTCATAATCAACTGCATTTCATTCAGATAGGCGATTCCCATACCGCTGCTGATTTTTTTACCGGCAAGCTTCGCTCTTTATTGCAACAACGTTTTGGCGATGCAGGGATTGGTTTTGTTAGCCCAATTAATGTACCTGGCCAACGTAACGCTATGGTCAGTATGACCAGTAATACACAGCAATGGAAACTCACTACCAGCCGCAAAGATAATCGGCCTGATTTTCCTCTTGGCGGTGCAATTGCAGAACCCAACACCCAAATAAGTCAATTAATTCTAAAGCTGTTTGCGCCATCCCATTATCTCTATCAACTCAAGACGTTATATCAAGCATCGGGTGATGCTCAGATTCTGGTTCAATCTACAACCAAACGAATAGTGAAATTACCGGCAACCCACGGTGACTGGCAGTTTTCTACTGAAGAATCAGTTACATTCCCAGTTAATATTATGGCGATACAAAATAATCAGTTAAAATTAGGCGGCTGGTTTATCAAACGCACACAACCAGGTATTATGTTATCTGCCTTGGGTATTAATGGTGCAACTATTAATATGATGGATAAGTGGCAGCCACAATGGATTGATACATTAGTTCAAATGCATCCTGATATGGTAATCCTCGCTTATGGCACAAATGAGGCGTTTAATCATTCGCTTGATTTACCAAACTATCGCCAGCAACTGGAAACGAAGATAAAGCAGATTCGTAATCAGCTACCACAAGCAGTTATCCTTATTATTGGGCCGGGTGATTCTTTGAAAAACAATCAACTTACAAGTTGTACAACACAACAACCAACAATGTTGGATAATATCATCCATATTCAACAAAAAGTCGCTCAAGATCAGCACACACTATTCTGGAACTGGCGTGAATATATGGGTGGAAAATGCTCAATTAAGAGCTGGGCGCAACAAGATCTTGCTCGTCCTGATTATGTTCATCTTTCAGCCGCGGGTTATGAACGCAGTGCTGAAGCTTTATATCAACAATTAATCAATATTCTCGATCAATAAGCAACAATAAAGCTTGATTGGGAATAGTACTAAATACTTATCTTGTTTTTAGTGCAGAAAAATTAAACTTATAATCTTAGATTTACAATATGTATGAGCTCACAAAAAACCCATTTAATAAAGACAAACTAACTTTTTTGTTGTATTTAATGCGTTGAAAAATAAGTTTATACCATGTGTAAAACATAGCTTTAAAAAGAGTATTTAAAATATGATTTTTCCAAACAAGTATCCTCTCAGCTCTATAAAAAGGCTCATCTCCGGCTGGAAAGAGTGTAGTTTCGAACGTTACCAACAAGCGTATTCTCTCTATGGGGGTGGAATATCCACTCATCCAAATATTGTACGTTTTTTAAATGAAAAATTTGGCAATAGTTTTATCTTTTACGTCAAAGAAAATCCACAAATAGAAAACGTTATCGAAGGGGCATACTTTACATGTAAAGATCATCATCTGGCAGCAAGTCACCAAAAAGATTACCACTTCTTCACCTATGATGAAATTATCTTTCCTATCGCCAAACATCTAAAAACCATCATTCCAGGGAAATCTAAAACCATATCGCTCCTGCACAAAGAAAATTTTATCAACGTTTGTTATGGTCGGTTAAACAAACGAACAGTCTGTCTTGCTAAAGAAAAATTTTCTTATAAAACAAAAAGAAATCGAAGTAATGAAATTAACAAATTTAAGCGTTCTGGTGGAGAAATACATCAAATTAACGATTTTACCTGCCAAGAGTTCATCGATATTTACACCACACTGTACGAAAAACGCTGGACATATAAAACACACAATGAAGAAGAGAAAGAAAAATTAACTGAATTATATACCGACCTCAAACAACATCTATATGGAAATGTATTAACTATCAATGGTGCCCCAGTTGCCTACGATTTAGTCATAAAAGCAGACAGTCCCCAGTGGATTTCATTTGATGCAGTAGACGGCGGACTCGATCCTGAATATTCCAATCTCAGTGTTGGCAGTATTCTAATGTGGTTAAATATTCAAAATGCTTCAGCGCTCTGTCAGCAGAATCAAAAAACGATGCGCTATTCTATTGGTAGACCTTCTCTCACCTATAAAGATCGCTGGTGCTACCGTCACCCGCTAGCAAGAACACTATTTTAATGTCGCCAATATTTTCAGATAGTTTACTTATCTTGCCGCCTTCTAAGGAAGGCAGCATGAGTCTAATACAATCCTTGAATTCATACAAATTACAACATAGTAAAGAAAACCATTCCAACAACGGCACCTGTTGTTCCAAGAATAGTTTCCATAATTGACCAAGTTTTCAGTGTCTGAGATTCTGTTGCACCAGTAAATTTACCAAATAACCAAAAGCCTGAGTCATTGACATGGCTCAATACCAAAGAACCACCCGCAATACAAATTGAAAGAGCCGCAAGCTGGGCGCCAGAATATCCCAGAAGATCAACAACTGGCAAAATCAGACCAACAGTTGTCAAACAAGCAACAGTTGCAGAACCTTGAATAATACGTACTGTTCCAGCAAGGATAAAACACGCTAATGCAATAGGCAAGCCCGCACCAATCAATGCATTTCCCAAAGCAGGACCAACACCCGAATCCACTAATACTTGTTTGAATACACCACCAGCCCCAGTCACTAATAAAATAATTCCAGCCGGTTGAATAGCCGAAGAGCAAATATCCATTACTTTTTCTTTACTCATCCCACGGCGAATTGCTAAACCATAAATAGCAATCAAACAAGCAACCAAAATCGCAGAAAATGGATGACCGATAAATGCAAACCACTGATACAACTCAGAACCCTGTTCAACAAAATTCTCACCAATAGCCTTTAATCCAACCAAAGCCAAAGGGAACAGAACCAGTGACAAACTCAAACCACAAGATGGCATCTTACCTTGACCAAGACTTGGCTCACTTATATCGTTGGGTAAATCCAGAGTGACATACTTACTGATAAAACTACCGAAGATTGGCCCCGCCAGTAACATCCCAGGAATCGCGGCACTGATACCAATCAAGATCATCCAACCAAAGTCAGCATTCATTTGTGAAGCCAACAACATCGGTACTGGACCAGGTAACAAAAACGCTGCGGCGGCTGCAACACCGGCAAACAAAGGAATAACCAGCTTGACTACATTACCGCCAGTACGACGCGCTACTGCAAATGCCACACCAATCAATAAAACAATCGCTACATCAAAGAACAACGGCAAAGCACAAACCAGGCCAGCGATCCCCAGTGAATAATGAGCATTCTTTTCACCAAAACTATTTAGTAATTTAACCGCAATCTGATCCAGTGCGCCTGTTTCATGCAGAACTTTACCAAACATTGCCCCTAATGCGACAACAATAGCTAAGAAACCTAACGTTCCTCCCATTCCTTCCTGCATTGTTTCAGCAATTTTATCCAGTGGCATACCAGAAAAAACACCCGCCCCCATAGAAACCAGTATTAACGCAACAAAAGCGTGTATTCTGGCTTTCATCACCAGAAACAATAGTAAGAGAACAGAACCCACCGCTGTCAGCACTAAGGTTAAAGTATTCATTATTTTTCCCCTGAAATGACACTATTAATTATTCTTATCGAGTGATTTATCACTTCATCAAGAGATGATCTAATGTCAACCAGATAAACATCCTGTTCATCACTCTCTGGCTCTTCTAATGCCTCAAACTGAGATACCAACATTTGAGGTTTAAAAAAATGATCTTTACGTGCCTTCAATCGACTTTCAATTAAATCAAAGTCGCCTTTCATATAAAGAAATGACAGATTCTTATTATTATCACGCAGTATATCCCGGTAATGTTTTTTTAAAGCAGAACAAACAATTAAGGAAACCGAGTTTGTACGTTGCATAGCAAAAATTGCATGGTTCAGTGATTTCAACCAAGGCTCACGATCTTCATCATTCAGTGCATAGCCTCTAGCCATCTTACTAATGTTAGATCTTGGGTGTAAAAAATCACCATCTAAAAAAGCAGAATCCAATTTACAGGCTACAGCACTGGCAACAACAGATTTACCACTACCGGATACCCCCATAAGCACAAAAGCATGATTCGAATGCTGGGTATCACTCATATAAACTCCTTAGCGTAGATCTTTTATCTACAAAATGTTACCGGTAACTGTTATCGGTAACATTATCAGAAGTAGAGATGAAATTAGCAAAAATACGGAATATTCAGGAAATATAAATGTGATATTTATCACAAATAAGTTCAAGAAAATGCAAATCCAGCAGACCGATTTAGATACTCTCTCCTAAAGATAACTGAAAACCGATATCAATCATTTTTTGCGGTAAATGTTCATCCCTCAGCCGAGCCATTAATAATTCGGCTGCCCTCCTCCCCATTAAATCACGAGACGTTAATACACTGGCAAGTTTTGGTGTCATCGCCTGACCAACATCATGACCATGAAAGCCAGCTATCGCAATATCATGTGGTACAACTATCCCTTGACGTTGGCACTCGAAAATTGCTCCGATAGCGAGATCATCGTTAGTACAAAATAGACCATCAACATCAGGATATTTTGCTCGTGCTTCATTTAGTAACTGCCCCCCTAATGTGTAAGAAGAGCTGTCTGGAGTCATTATCTTACCTGGTCTTAACCCCGCACTTTCCATTGCAGCTTCATAACCCTCCAGACGAATAATTGTCCTTTCATCTTGCCTCGCACCAAGATAAATCACCCGCTGACAACCACGCTCAATCATTGCCATTGTCATTTGCCGAGCAGCTTCAAAGTTGTCAATACCGACCGCCGTATCAAAACAAGGAGAAACACAATCCATCAACTCAACGACAGGGATACCCGCAGTTTCCAACATTTTTAAAGTTCGTGGAGTGTGAGTGCGTTCTGAAAGAATCAAACCATCGATATTATAGGAAAGTAAAGAAATCAAACGCTCTTCTTCCTTTTCTGAACGATATCCATAGTGAGCCAACATAGTTTGATAACCATAACTATCCGTCACATATTCGACACCACGGATAACCTCCGCAAAAACTTGGTTAGTCAAAGAAGGCAATAAAATACCAATAGCATGACTAGTAGAATTAGAAAGAATATCCGGCACTTTATTGGGTATATAACCTAACTCATCTAAAGCATCCGCTATTTTTTCTCGCAATTGTTCAGAAACTTGATCAGGATTACGTAAGAAACGGCTTACCGTCATTTTAGTTACACCAACACGATCAGCAACATCTTGTAAAATAGGGCGTTTTTTCTTCATATTTCAAAACAATATAGAATTAGTCAAGTTTAGGATAATAAACGCAATGTTATGACATACTTATACACTATAAGGATACATTTTTTTAAACTTAGTCTGATAGTGAAACCGTAACCCCCATTTATTCAATGCATCGTAAAATCTCATCCTTTAAAGCGGAAATATAAGAAATGTTTTTTTATTAATCAGGAGGATTTATTACCGAATGATTGAAAGACAATGAGCCACCACAATCAGCAAGAACCAAGTCTCAACAGTGACTAAGAACTTGAAAATTGCCAAACCTATCAAAATCAGAAGTAGAGACATTAAGTCAGCTTAGGAGAAATGTCCAGACGAAATTAAGGTTTAATCATTCGATACTGGCTCAAGGTTAATATGAACTACGTTGTTAACTTAAGTACAAACAGGCATGTAATTTCTCGGCAACTCATACCAATTAAGAAAAGGCTACGTCATAAAGTACTCAAAACCGATATCAAAAATAACCGGTTAATCAGCATGCCGATAAGATTTATCCTACTGATTCACTCTGAAACCTTCCTCTCGACTAAATTTTAAAATCTATTGAAAACATTGAAAGATTGAACTCAACTACGACGAGATAAAACACAGGCAATTAAGTCATGTGCATACACTTATTCATTAAGATATTGAAAACATTTCATTAAAAGTGACGAACAAACCCCATTTCCTATAATTTGGTTTGTTTAGCGATAATATTTACGACACGAACTCATGGAAGTTCTGACCTCATTATTGCACTACAATTTATTCAAGCAGAGTTTTTACGGTGTATGAGACAAAATCCCAAAGAAATTTCAACGATTATAGGAAGAAGAGCAACTTAATATCATCTAATAAGAATCTATGGTCACCCTCGTTTTTGCAACACTCATTTTGATGAATTTTGGGCTTGCTTAAATCTATCCGGCGTCACTATAGGCAAGGAT
>NZ_LOIC01000082.1:270716-346561 GCF_001684335.1 Photorhabdus namnaonensis | reverse complement strand
ACTTTTTTGCCACTGACAGTAAGGGCTTGAGGTCTTTACGCGGGCTGAGGTTCACCCCGTGGCGTTGATAAGCGTGCTTCTTGATGTGCAGCGCCTTGTTGTACGCGAAACGGACCGCACCGAACTGAGCATTGAGATAATCAGCCTGTTCGGGTGTCGGGTAAATGCGGACTTTGGTGGCTCTTAACATCATCAGCGCTCATCGGGATAGTTTATGTATTTTAACCGCTTTTTGGGGCCGTGTCCCCCCCGGGCTGCCAGTGAACGTGATGGTTAATAACCTGAAAGCCCTGCGGGCTTTTCGCCTTATATCACCGCCCGCATTGGGCGAGGGTTTACGGCGGATTTTGCTAATAACAATGCATGATTCCTAGTAATTTGATTAATTTAGCCTGACAAACTCTGTCAGGCTTTTTTTCTTCTGTAATACTCCTATAATCCAGCTGATCTTTTTATGAGGTACAGTCATGCAGAAGAAGTCTATTTATGTCGTCTATACTGGCGGAACCATTGGGATGCAACACTCATCTCAGGGATACATTCCCGTTTCCGGGCATTTACAGCGTCAATTAACAAAGATGCCCGAATTCCATCGACCGGAAATGCCGACATTCACCATCCGTGAACATCAACCACTGATCGATTCTTCTGATATGACCCCAGAAGACTGGCAGTTTATCGCTGATGATATCCGAGGAAACTACCATGATTATGATGGGTTCGTGATCCTGCATGGTACGGATACAATGGCATTTACGGCATCGGCCCTCTCCTTTATGTTTGAGAATCTGGGTAAGCCAGTCATTGTCACAGGGTCGCAAATCCCACTGGAAGCGCTGCGCTCTGATGGGCAAACAAATTTGTTGAATGCACTTTACCTTGCCGCTAATTATCCGGTTAACGAGGTCAGCCTGTTTTTCAATAATAAACTGTTTCGTGGGAATCGGACCGTCAAAGCACATGCCGACGGTTTCGATGCTTTTGCCTCGCCAAACTGTTCTCCATTAATGGAAGCCGGCATTAACATCAAAACTTTCAATGCCTGTTCTGCCCCTGCCAGTCATGGTGAGTTTATTACTCATCGGATTACTCCTCAGCCAATTGGCGTAATCACCATTTACCCTGGCCTTTCCAGCCAGGTTGTGAATAATATTTTAATGCAGCCGGTTAAGGCTCTCATCCTGCGCTCGTATGGCGTCGGAAACGCACCTCAGCAACCTGAATTATTGAAAGAGCTAAAACAGGCGACAGAGAGAGGGATCGTAGTTGTTAATTTGACTCAATGCATTTCTGGCCGAGTCAATATGGAAGGTTATGCAACGGGCCATGCTCTGGCGGAAGCAGGGGTAATAAGCGGCTACGATATGACTTTTGAAGCAACTTTAACCAAATTGCACTATTTATTCAGTCAACCCTATAGCAATGAAAAAATTCGTTATTTAATGCAACAAAATTTACGTGGTGAATTAAGTTATCCTGATAAATAATCAAGGAAAAAGATGAAAACAGCCCTATTACTTATTGATCTACAGAACGACTTCTGTACCGGCGGCGCTTTAGCCGTAGAAGAGAGTGAACAAGTCATTGTCGCGGCAAATCAGGCAATTGATATTTGTCTGAAACACAATATCAGCATTATTGCCACCCAAGACTGGCATCCAGCTGAACATATGAGCTTCGCGGTCAATTCCGGGCAACAGATCGGTGATATCGGTATATTAAACGGTATTCCACAAGTATGGTGGCCGGTACACTGTGTTCAGGGTCAGCCTGGCGCTGATTTCCATCCACAGCTAAACAAGCAAGCCATTCTCGAAATTTTCCATAAAGGTGAAAATCCACAGATCGATAGCTACAGTGCTTTCTTTGACAACGGCCATCTGAGTAAAACCCGGCTTGATGACTGGTTGCAAACACAGCAAATTGAACGTCTGTTTATTATCGGTATCGCGACTGATTATTGCGTGAAGTTTACTGTGCTGGATGCGCTGGCATTAGGTTATGAGACTTGGGTCATTACTGATGGTTGCCGGGGGGTTAACCTCAGCCCAAATGATAGCCAATCAGCATTCAAAAAGATAAAAGAGAAAGGCGCTATATTGATAGAACTTGATCAACTAGAAAACGCTCTCCTCTGATATTAATCCAAGGCCAGGCTGAGTTTACACACTCAGCCTTTTCATCACCTACTTGCCAAAGATTATGACTTGAATGTCGCCACCATTTCAGACTGAAAGATCGCTTTCAGTTGTTGTTTACTCTTCATCACCAACTGACCGTCAGTACCAATCGTCATATGTTGCGGATCATGGTTATGCCTTGATTGCCATAGCATAATCATTTGCAAACTATGCTCTTTCTGCTCTACCGTTAGAGGCACGCCATCCTGCCATTTACCCAGTTCTACCGCCTGAACCAAGCGTTGATATATTTCTGGTGTCATTACAGATAACAGATCATCCAGTTCCATTGATATTTCCTCATTATTTTCCAGCATTAGCTGAAACGATTTTTTGCGTAAAATACGATTATGTCCGCAATCACAAAAATGATTTAACCTACTGTTTTTTCACCTGTATTCTCATCAGTAAAGCTTAATGCAGCCGAGTTGATGCAAAAACGTTCTCCTGTCGGTTGCGGGCCATCAGGGAACACATGCCCCAAATGAGCATTGCAATGGCTGCAACGTACTTCAATACGGTGCATGTTGTGACTATTATCATCAAGATACAGAACTGCATCATGAGTAACTGGCTGGTAAAAGCTCGGCCAGCCACAACCAGAATCAAATTTAGTGTCGGACATAAATAACGGTTGTTCGCAGCATAAACAATGATACATGCCACTTTTCTTATTATGCAGCAATTTCCCTGAGAATGGCGGCTCTGTCCCGGCATTCTGGGTTACATGACGCTGAATATCAGTCAGTTCTTTACAAAGGGAAACATCAGGATTCTTAGCCATAACGACCACCTTAATAATAAGACTCATGTTCTCAATAAAATTGATTAATAATAACAAAAAATTAACATCACATCAGTGGAATTTATTTTAAGTGGTTAACTGAATCTGTCTATACCCAATGGATTTCAAGATGAATCGCGACGGCAAGGGAGCGAATCCCCGGGAGCATAGATAACTATGTGACCGGGATGAGTGAGTGCGGCCAACAAAGAGGCAACTTGAAAGATGACGGGTATATCCTACTATTTGTGATGTGACTCGCATATCTAACCAATTAACTTTCAATATCCGTCTGTGCCTTGATAATGGTGGGCGGCTCGATTGCCAGTACCCTATAGCAAGCGTCTAAATGGTGAACTCAAAGCTAATGTTTTTCAGCTATTGACACGATTCCGCTTGACGGCTGGCAAGGTTTTGGTAACTTTAGTAATAATTTTTAATTCACTAAAAAATAGCTGGTGGAACACTATGACTATCAAAGTAGGTATCAACGGTTTTGGTCGTATTGGCCGTATTGTTTTCCGTGCCGCACAAGAACGCTCAGACATCGAAATCGTTGCAATCAACGATTTGCTGGACGCCGAATACATGGCTTACATGCTGAAATACGATTCAACTCACGGTCGCTTCAACGGCACTGTTGAAGTAAAAGACGGCCACCTGATTGTTAACGGCAAAACTATCCGCGTTACAGCAGAAAGAGATCCAGCTAACCTGAAATGGAATGAAGTGGGTGTTGATGTTGTCGCAGAAGCAACAGGCATCTTCCTGACTGACGAAACCGCCCGTAAGCACATTGCCGCTGGTGCGAAAAAAGTTGTTCTGACCGGCCCGTCCAAAGATGACACGCCTATGTTTGTTATGGGTGTTAACCACAAAACTTATGCAGGCCAAGACATCGTTTCTAATGCTTCCTGTACCACTAACTGTCTGGCCCCGCTGGCTAAAGTTATCAATGATAAATTCGGCATTGTTGAAGGTCTGATGACCACTGTTCACGCAACAACGGCAACTCAGAAAACTGTTGACGGCCCTTCTGCGAAAGATTGGCGTGGTGGTCGTGGCGCTGCTCAAAATATCATTCCATCATCTACCGGTGCGGCTAAAGCTGTTGGTAAAGTTATCCCTGAACTGAATGGTAAACTGACTGGCATGGCTTTCCGCGTGCCTACTCCTAACGTATCAGTTGTCGACCTGACTGTACGTCTGGAACAATCAGCTACTTATCAGCAAATCTGTGATGCAATCAAAGATGCTGCCGAGGGTGAACTGAAAGGCGTTCTGGGTTACACCGAAGATGACGTCGTATCCAACGATTTCAATGGCGAAAAACTGACTTCCGTATTTGACGCCAAAGCAGGTATCGCTCTGAACGACAACTTTGTGAAATTGGTTTCTTGGTATGACAACGAAACCGGTTACTCTAACAAAGTTCTGGATCTGATTGCTCACATCGCCAAATAACTGAGTAATCGCCTTGCCTGAAAAGAGCTGCCCTTCCCCGGCGGCTCTTTTATACCCTATGGATTTCAAGATGGATCGCGACGGCAAGGGAGCGAATCCCCGGGAGCATAGAGAACTATGTGACCGGGGTGAGTGAGTGCAGCCAACAAAGAGGCAACTTGAAAGATAACGGGTATATTTCAATCTGTGTACAACATGCGTTATCCTTGGGCCATGCCATCTCCCAGCTTTGGTTCAAGGTTATACGGATGAACGATAAAATCTTTTCATTACCTGTCGCAGAACAAATATCTCCCGCTATTAGTCAACGAAATATAGATGGCTTCCCACTGATAGTCATCTCTCATCCTAAAGTTCGTGGCGCAATCAGTCTGCAAGGGGCACATCTCATCGCCTGGCAACCCAGTGGCAAGGAACCGGGATTGTGGCTAAGCAAGGAAACCGCTCTTGAGGCGGGTACTGCTATCCGCGGTGGTATTCCTATTTGTTGGCCTTGGTTTGGTTCCTCAAGAGCGCCAAGTCACGGTTTCGCCAGAATTCTTCCCTGGAAATTTAGCGCACATAATGAACATGAAAATGGCGTCATATTAACTTTCACGCTGAGAGACAATGAATATACTCATAAACTGTGGCCTTATAATTTTACCTTGATTGCTCGTTTCAAACTGTGTGAAACCTGTGAAGTGGAACTGGAAACCTATGGTGATTATCAAGCAACTTGTGCCCTACACACTTATCTGAATATAGGCGATATTAATCAAATTTCAGTCAGCGGTTTAGGTAAACATTTTATTGATACGGTTGCTGACAAAGAGCAATACACCAAAGCAGAGGATCTTATTTTCAACGGTCGTACTGATCATATTTATACCGAGCCAGAAGATTTTAATCTGATAAGAGATAAATCGCTGAAACGAACCATTGAAATTCACCATTCTCATCACAGTGATGTTGTATGCTGGAATCCCGGCGCTCAATTATCGAACGGAATGAAAGATATGTGTAATGAAGGTTATAAAAATATGGTTTGTATAGAAACAGCTCGTATCCATAAGCCATTAATCTCTAAAGATGATAGTCCAGCCCACCTTTCGGTTTTAATCCGTTGCCGGAAAGACTATCAGTGAATTTACATCAGAAAGACTGAATACTATTTAATGAATTCAGTCTTCATCCGATATTATTGCCACAGGTAATTAAAAACTATATGTAACACCTGCCCAGACAATACTTGAATATGACTTATTAACCATCGGACTATCTTTAATTTCACTCGGTAAACTCGCAATACGTCCCATCATAAACGCAGACCATTCTTGGTTAAATTTATAATTGGCCGATAATTCCAGATAAGGAGTCCAACTATCATCTGGCGTATATTTTTCTAGCCCGCTATGGCGCGATTCATTATCTTTGATACCATACTCATAACGATTTTGTTTTTTACTATTCCAAACCACGCCTAATCCCGGTTGTAATGACCAATCATCACTTTTAAATTCGTACAAATAAGCCAGATCAATCCTTATACCTTTACTTTTACTCAACGTATCCGCAGCAAAAGAGCTACGCAACGTACCCCAATCTTCAATATGACGATAGCTAAAACCGCCCATCATAGTATCATCACGACGATCCAGCTTTTTCATTTGCTTATCTTCATTATCTTTTGGGCGAAAACTTTGAGGATAGTAATAGACATCTAAAGATAACTGATCTTTTGGTTGATTCCACAAATAGTACCCGGCGGCTAAAGTATGAAAATAGAAATTGTCACTTTCATAATTAACCATTGGAACAAACAACACTTTATCTTTATTCTTCACACCTTTATAAGGTGATGCCTCAGCCAAAACAGAGGCGCCAATTGACCACTGCCCTGCATAAGCTAAAGATGAAGACAGACAAAAAGTGACGACTGTGGCTAAAATTTTAGCTTTGTTGATCATGATTAACTATTTCCTTTAAAACAATTATACAATTAGCTATATCAAGTGTAAGAGATCATTTCCCTCATTTTCAAGTAATAATGTCCTATTTTTCTTAAAGAGCACAATATGTTTGTTGCTCATCCAATTTTTCTAGCGAGAATAGATAAATTGTACAAAATAAAAATATATTAATTTGACGAAAGCGGTAACTTATTTCCTGTGATAATACCCGTCGTCAACTACTATTTGACACGCTATCTGGTATTTAACGACACAGCATTTAACGACATAGAGATACCGGGACCCGATTTGCCAATGCGCACAATAATTCATAACCAATCGTCCCGGAAATCTCGGCCACATCATCCACCGGCAAATTTTGCCCCCATAATTCAACAGGACTACCAATTTGGACCTGCGGACAAGGCGTTAAATCCACCGACAACATATCCATTGATACTGTACCTAATACTTGAGTCCTAACACCATCGACAATAATCGGCGTCCCCGTCATTACACGACGGGGATAACCATCAGCATAGCCACAGGCAACTGTACCAACTCGCATAGGACCCGGTGCTGTATATTCACTACCATAACCAATTTTGTCTCCTGCTTTGAGATCCTGAATGGCAATAATTTCACTTTGCAGGCTCATCACTGCTTTCAACCCAATATCGGCAATATCTTTCCACTTTCCACTCGGTGAGGCGCCATACAGCACAATCCCGGGACGTACCCAATCTCGATGAGTTTGTGGATACCACAAAGAAGCGGCTGAATTAGCCAGACATTGAGAAATATCCAATACATGACTGACCGAATTAATAACGTTAAGTTGTTCAGCAACGCTAATCTCCTTATTATCCTTATCCGCATTCGCAAAATGTGACATTAATGTTATTTGCCCAATTTGCCGGATACCCTTTGCCGATGATAAAACCGTTCTATATTGATCCGCAGGAAATCCCAATCGATTCATACCGCTATTGAGTTTGAGATAAATATCGATTGGCTTACTTAAATTGGCCATCTCTATTGCTTTCAGTTGCCAATGACTATGTACTACCGTTATTAACCGATATTCATCAATTATCGACAAGTCTTCAGGTTTAAAAAATCCTTCCAATAGCAAAATTGGCCCCCGCCAACCCTGCTCCCGTAATAAAATCGCCTCATTAAAATCAAGTAAAGCAAATCCATCAGCCTGATCGAGATATTGCCATATGCGACTCAAACCATGCCCATAGGCATTTGCTTTAACAACAGCCCAGATTTTACTATTACCGACCTTATTACGAATAATCGCCAGATTATTTTCCAATGCATCAAGATGAATCGTTGCCGAAATCGGACGTGGCATATTCTATTAGCCTCTTAGTTCAGTGTGTAATTGGTGGCTAAATGGTGCCAATTTTGTATTAAAACCATTAACATAACGAAATACTGACAAATCATCAGACGCAATGGCGGGCTTTTTACCCGAAATAATATCAGCCAGTAATTGACTGGAGCCACATGCCATTGTCCATCCCAATGTACCGTGCCCTGTATTTAGATAGAGATTGTGATATGCAGTCGGGCCAACAATTGGGGTACCATCTGGCGTCATTGGGCGTAATCCCGTCCAAAAACGGGTCTGAGTAATATCGCCTCCGCCGGGATAAAGGTCTTGTACCACCATTTTCAGTGTTTCATAACGTGCTTTAAGCAGATCCAAATTGAAACCTACAACTTCTGCCATTCCGCCCACACGAATACGGTTATCAAACCGGGTAATCGCAATTTTGTATGTTTCATCCAATGCAGTAGATACCGGAGCCCGTTCTGCATCGACAATAGGCATCGTTAATGAATAACCTTTCAGTGGATATACGGGAATTTTGACGAAACCTTTTAACAATTCAGTGGAATAAGCCCCCATCGCAACAACATAGCTGTCTGCTGTCATAACGTCATCTTCGCATTGGACGCCGGTAATCCGCTGCCCTTCCACCAATAACTGTTTGATCTGCTTATTAAACAGAAACGTTACCCCCGCCGCTTCCGCCATTTTCGCCAACTCTTTGGTAAAAAGCTGACAATCGCCCGTTTCGTCGTTCGGTAATTGCAAGCCCCCCGCCAACTTGTGAGCGACATGCGCTAACGCCGGCTCTACTGTCGCCAGTTTATCCGCCGTTAATAAATTGTAAGGAACGCCTTCCTGTTCAAGAACAGCTATGTCATTCACGGCATTATCAAACTGCTTATTCGTACGGAATAACTGAAGCGTGCCCTTCTGACGCCCTTCATATTGAATACCGGTATCTGCCCTCAACTGTTTGATACAATCACGGCTGTACTCTGCCAGTCGCACCATTCGGCTCTTATTTATCGCATAGTGACTGGCATCGCAATTACGCAACATCTGCCACATCCAGCGTAACTGAAACAGCGATCCATCAGGACGAATAGCCAATGGCGCATGGCGTTGAAACATCCA
Organism: Photorhabdus namnaonensis; assembly: GCF_001684335.1. Lineage (GTDB taxonomy): Bacteria > Pseudomonadota > Gammaproteobacteria > Enterobacterales > Enterobacteriaceae > Photorhabdus > Photorhabdus namnaonensis. The sequence goes on along the minus strand of NZ_LOIC01000082.1, from coordinate 337,720 downwards.
TTTAATGGCTTTCAATGGAATACCCGGCGCTCCCCACGGGGTCGCGTATCCCGGCGAGATCTGCCCGGCATTAGCCGCACTGGTTTCCTCAGCAGCGCTTCCCTGGCGATCAATGACAGTGACTTCATGACCTTGCTGTACCAAATACCAGGCACTGGTTACACCAATCACACCACTACCTAAAACAAGGATTTTCATCATAGCCCTCGGATGATTTAAAATTTTAGGCAAGCATAATATGCTGTTTATAAAAAACCAATATAGAACAATCATCGGTCACGTCAATAATCTACATTTATGATTTAGGTCACAATTAGATTACATTTATGCAACAGTCTTATTTGTGATTAATACATAACCAAATTATAAAAATTAATATTAAAATCATAAAATTAAGATAATAACTACAATATGAATCACATGCTAATTATTTCATATCAAGTCATTATTCTGAGTTTTTCGGCAAAAAAAGCGAATCAATTAAACAACCACAAGATACCAATAACCATCAATTAATCGAAATAAAAATTCAAATAAAAACCCAATATTTAGAATAATATTCTAAAATAGAGACATTAACGATTGGCTTGAAATTGAGTGAGAAAGAAACAAAACTCCCGGTACAGAGCATGCTGCACCGGGCCAACTCAAAATAATTTTGATTTGAAACTAATAGATTGGATAAAGCCTGAGATTAAATAAGAATATTAACGGGATATCAGCGACAATTCAGATAAATCACTAGGCATTGTACTTTGCATACTGTGCCAAATGACGCCACTCTCTTTACCATAACTACGAACACACTCCATGACCTTATCGTAGGATTTATCGCGGCATAATATCACCAGTTGCTGATAAAAATTCAGCGCCAATTTACGCGCCTCAGGATTAGAGAAGTAATAACGCCCCACACGGGTATACAGCCCTCTCAACCCATTGATAATCAGGCCATAAATTGGATTACCGGAAGCAAAAGCCAAACCACGGAAAATATCATAATCTAGCCGACTAAATGATTCTGAATTATCTTCCACGCTCTCTTTTTCCGCCAATACTTCCAATGATTTACCCGGATTATGCCTAAAAGCCGTGCGAATAAATATCGCCGCGATATTCGTTCTCACCGCTAGTAGGTTATCAATCAACTCAGGAACACGATCGTGATCAAGACGGGCCAGAGTCTCTAAAATATTAAGGCCCGATGTTTCCCAAAAGTTATTCACTTTTGTTGGTTTGCCATGCTGAATAGTTAACCATCCATCGCGTGCCAAACGCTGCAATACTTCACGCAGGGTGGTCCTTGTTACACCAATTAACTCAGATAATTCACGTTCTGCCGGAAGAATGGAACCAGGAGGAAAACGGCCGTTCCATATACTCTCAATAATATACTCTTCCGCAAAACCTGCGGGACTTTGAGCCTTAATGACCATATTTTTGTTATTCCAACGTGATTTTTTCAACTAATAATAGATGAAATTATATCAGAATACGCAACTTCAATATAGCTATGTAGTCTAGAAAGCGTAGAGACGGTCATAAAAACAAGCGTATTAATGCTTAACTATGACTCGTTTCCCTTAAAATATTCTGTATTAAAGCGTACTATTGTTTAAAGAACACAATCTTACGAATTTAGAGGAACTTTAATTGCAATGGAAACCAGTATCCTAAAAACAACAGTAAAAAACTTTCTCGGCAACTCGCCAGATTGGTATAAGCTAGCTATCATCACTTTTCTCATCACCAACCCATTGATATTCTTCTTTATTAACCCATTCGTCGCTGGCTGGCTGCTTGTTGTCGAATTTATCTTTACGTTAGCAATGGCACTTAAATGTTACCCGTTACAACCGGGTGGCTTATTGGCAATTGAAGCGGTTATCATCGGCATGACCTCGCCTCAACAAGTGGGTCATGAAATTGCTAATAATTTGGAAGTTGTACTGTTGCTGATATTTATGGTGGCAGGAATTTACTTTATGAAGCAATTACTATTATTCGCTTTCACTAAACTCCTGCTCTCCATAAAATCTAAGCGCATGCTTGCTTTAGCATTCTGTCTGGCTAGTGCATTTCTGTCAGCATTTCTTGACGCGCTGACCGTTATCGCCGTGGTTATTAGTGTCTCCCTTGGCTTCTATTCCATTTACAACAATTTTATTACCGATCAACATAATGTCATTAATTCTACACATGACAATCACATTGACACAGCAAAAAAGAAACAAACTCTCGAACAATTTCGGGCTTTTTTACGCAGTCTGATGATGCATGCCGGTTTAGGTACTGCCCTCGGCGGTGTGATGACAATGGTAGGCGAACCACAAAATCTGATTATCGCCAAAAACGTTAATTGGGATTTTGTCACCTTCTTTATTCGCATGGCTCCGGTTACCTTACCTGTCTTTATTTGCGGGCTGTTAGTCTGTTTTCTGGTCGAACACTTTAAGCTGTTCGGTTATGGCGCCGAATTGCCAGAACGCGTCCGACAAGTGTTAGAAGATTACGATAAAAAAACCAGCGCAAAACGAACACGTAAAGAAAAAGCGCAACTTATTGCTCAAGCGCTGATTGGTATATGGCTCATTATCGCGCTGGCATTTCATTTGGCAGACGTTGGCCTGATCGGCCTTTCCGTCATTATTCTAACCACGTCGTTCTGTGGTATTACCGAAGAACATGCACTGGGTAAAGCATTTGAAGAGGCGCTACCATTCACAGCATTACTGACAGTCTTTTTTTCTATCGTCGCGGTCATTGTCGACCAGCAACTCTTTACGCCTTTTATTCAATTTGTATTACAGGTTTCTGAAACCTCTCAACTTTCTCTATTCTATCTGTTCAACGGTCTGCTCTCATCAGTATCAGATAACGTATTCGTTGGTACGGTTTATATCAACGAAGCGAGGGCTGCTATGCAAGAGGGGTTAATTTCACATAAACAGTTTGAATATCTGGCTGTCGCCATTAATACCGGCACTAACCTGCCTTCCGTTGCTACCCCGAACGGACAAGCGGCATTTCTGTTCCTGTTGACTTCGGCATTATCGCCGTTAATTCGTTTATCTTACGGTCGCATGGTGATGATGGCATTACCCTACACTATCGTGATGACTTTGGTCGGTTTGCTGTGCGTAGAATTTCTATTAATTCCAGTCACTGACATGATGGTTCAATGGGGCTTAATTGCCTTGCCATAATCAGCAATAATTTATTTCGTAACATAATCAATGCCGTATTGCACAGTGATTACGCGCAATACGGTTCTATTTTTTCTCCGAAAAAGCCAAATTCCCCTTAATTGACTTTTTTTGTCACCTGTAAGTCGGCAAAATAGGCGTTCAATTGTTTATCTTAATTTGCATGGAAAAACGGAAATGATGCGATTTTTAAACCACTGTTCTCAAGGACGAAGCGCATGGCTGTTAATGACCTTGACCGCCCTGATACTGGAAGGCTCGGCATTATATTTTCAACATATGATGAAATTACAACCTTGCGTGATGTGTATTTATGAGCGGGTTGCGCTGTTTGGCGTGTTAGGCGCCGGAGTATTGGGTATGATCGCACCCAAAACGCCGTTACGCTGGCTGGCTATTGTTTTGTGGATCTACAGTGCCTGGAGCGGCCTGCGACTCGCATGGGAACATACTATGATGCTATTGCACCCTTCGCCATTTAATACCTGTGATTTCTTCGTCAACTTCCCTTCATGGTTGGCGTTAAATCAATGGCTTCCTTCTGTATTTGAAGCTACAGGTGATTGTTCAGTAAGACAGTGGCAATTCCTGACATTAGAGATGCCACAATGGCTGGTCGGTATTTTCGCGGCTTATTTGATTGTTGCTGCATTAGTGTTGATTAGCCAATTTTTTAGCCGTAAATAATTTCCAACTTAGATAGTTGAAAATGATTGTCTAATGAATCAAATATACTCACAGAATCATGCCCAAGGCTGCCTATAATCGGATATTCCAACGGCATGTTTCTGCTCATATCAATTGCCTCAAATTGATGCACAAGAACCTTGCAATAACGCCCTTTCATCACAACGCTTACCATTTGCCAATTGGCAAACAGGTATTTGCGCACCATTTAATTGTATTGCTAACGCAGGCATACCCCCTGCATAAGAACAGATTGCCCTGGCATTATCCCTAAGAACAACTTCCGGTTGTGAATTTTCCGGTTGAAAGTATTGTATCCCCTGATATTGGGTAGATGTTTTCCCTGTCTGGCGACTACAACCCGTTAATACAGCAATACTCAAGAGTACTCCTAATAACACTATCTGGTATCCTTTCTTATTACTGACGTTTAACATATTTCTTCTCCAGAAAACGATTCAGGGAAAACAAAAACAGCGTTAACTGTTAATTAATGTGCACTGGTGTTAGAAAGCAAGTTTATTACCATAACACCGGCGACAATAAGAGACATACCTAAAATAGCCGCCCAATCCAGCTTCTGCTGATATAAAAATATCGCTGCGACAGAAACCAGCACAATACCCAAGCCCGACCATATGGCGTAAGCAATTCCTAATGGCACCACTTTAACCACTTGAGATAGCCCCCAAAAAGCAATGCCGTATCCAACAATGACCAGTATAGAAGGGAATAATTTACTAAACCCATCGGAGGCTTTTAACGAAGCCGTTGCTATAACCTCGGCAACAATTGCCATTGCTAAATATACAAATCCATTCATATTCTTACTCTCTATAGTAGAAACAACAAATCGACCAACATTAATAGATAAAAGGCTGAATCTATCACAAACCCTTTAAGGTGTAACGTAACAAAATTGATATATTTCGTTCCTTAAATCCAATTTAAGCTTTATTTACAGCCTGTCCACAGAAGTACTACACAAGCAGGAAAACCGTTGAATAGATTCTACAAGGAATATGAAAAAGTGCTAATGATAGGTTTCAGCTTTGAGATTTAGATCAGAATCATTCGCACGATAACCTTTAAGATGTCTAAGAAAACATAGCGCTGTAGAATTAAAAACCAGTAGATTTATAAGTTAAAAATAATCCTATCATTTGATTAAGTCATGATGGCGATGAAACTATCAGGAAGTTATGTTGCCCAACGTTGAGTCAACATGTTAAAAACGACCACCGGAACAAATAGAGTATATGAAAAGAAACATTCAACCCGGTTTCTGTATCGTACAGCAATTCACTGGATAATGACATATTTCATCACCATTAATATAAGCCTTATATTATGCTTGATATCAATGGCGATGTATTTACTATTAAAATACGCTTAGCTATTAAATGAAAAATAAGCGTATATATTGCATTTATCAATAAACCATCTCATCCCAGATACAATATCCTGATGTTCCCGCCATATGATGCCGACAAGTAATATTGACATACTGAACTGAAACAACTTCCTCCGGTTGACCGTTATTATCATTAATAACATGCGGATAATTAACATTTAAATCGCAAATTTTTGCTCCAGTGAGCAAAATGGAATAAAAAAGTTCCTGTGAACCTATTTGAGAAGTCCGATAAATATCAAACGTCAATTCCAGTTTTTCACGATTAGCTGCCGCGATCATGAGCAATGGAGAAGATTTATCTAATAGTTTAATGAAGTTTACCGGCTGGTAATTGACATGTTGAGCGACAGTCAGACCATGATTGAATTGCAACACCATAATTTGATTTTCATGTCCATTCTGATACCGATTGCCAATAGAATCCAAAGCTGAACATCCTTGAGAAATAAGTCCCTGAGATTCACCTTTTATCGTCACATAAATCATATTTGCCATAACTTTACCTACTTAGTTTACCTTATGTCCGAGTTCGCATTCTGAATTATTTTCCTTTGATTTCAAGAAGAGAATTGTAATGAATCGTTAGTTATCTTATATAAATGTAAATATTGCAGGCTTGTAGTCAGGACAAATATACAAACGAACTTCTTTCACTATTACTATCCTTTAGTATAGAAAAAACCGTAAATTAATCAATATCTACAGACAACATCAGATTGAATTTATCCATCACCTAACCCCTATAAATTCTCACTCTGTAGAGATTATAGACCCGTTCACTATATGTTGAAGATAATCCGATTATCTGATTAAGTGATGCTATCTAACGTTGAGTCAACATGTTAAAAGCCACTAGCGGACCAAATAAGGTATATGAAAAGAAACATACAGCCCGGTTTCTGTGTTGTACAGCAACCCGGAGGATTGAGCTTTCAAGCAAGTCTGTTATTCAGCCATTCAAATAGCGAAGCGGCCCGCTATTTTATGGAGTTAAATTCAAATTACCGATTCCTGAAACCGGGACAAATTCTGCTGGTGGCAGATCCAGATTCCTATAATCCCCCACATCTCATACAGCTATTGAAACAATCTCAATATGAAGTCAACCAATCCGTTTCAGCTCTGCCTGGTGAATCCGCAGCATTTTTGCATCGTCATTTTGGCCTATTTCACTATGTACTGGATCAGGGAGGAACCTTAGTTGGCACCGCATCATCAATGGGTGACACTTATTTCTCCCAAATTAAAAAGAATCTGTCAAAGTTACAGAATCTTTATGAAAAAGAATATCGGTTAAATGGGCTAAACCGAAAATTTATCAGTCACGAGTTTTATATAGAAAGACAGTTGATTATGGGTAACCTAAAGGAATTATTAAATAAATTTAGCAGACTCTCTTTGAAAATCGACCAACATCCTAATTTAAAACACGCGCTAAAATTATCAACCAAAGCCATTGCTCACCAATGGGATAAAGCAGGGATTGGCGCGATAAAGGGATATAGCCATATAATCACCCGCAGTGCTAAAATGGTTAAATGGATGAAATATGGCGGCCGAGTTGCCATTAGCCTGGATTTTATCGATACCACCGGGCAGGTTATTGATGCCTGTAATTATGGACAAACAGGACAATGTGAAAAAGTAGCTATCAAAGAATATAGTAAATTTTCCGGTCGGACAAGCCTGGGCTTTTGGGGAGGATATTACGGCGGAATTGCAGCAGGCACAGCATGTGTTGCTCTTGGAGCTGTAACTGATGGCTTAACTGCCGGACTTTGCATGATGGGCGGCGGTCTTGCTGGTGGTTATGCCGGTAGTAAAGGTGGAGAATGGCTCTTTGAACTTATTGTTGAATCTTCAATGGGACTTTAATATGAATAGAATAACTTTTATCATCTTGGTTATTTCTTTTATCTCTTCTAACATTTTTCTTATTATATCAATAGCCATTTACAAAATAAATCAAAAAAAGATGAATCAAATTATTGAATTATATATGGAAAAAGGTTTTTGCTTATCAACAGCAGCATACATGGGTCATTTGATGGGTATTCGTGGTCAGATTTATCCTGCCATATTTTTCTATAAACTATTGACAGGAAAAAGAATAAGAATAAATAGACCTGATAGTAAATATATGCCTAAAGAATCTTATAATTTCATTCAAAATTTACCCTCCAATTTAACCCACTGGATAAAGATATATTTTATCACCATTAATATAGGTGGTATGTTCTTCTTCATAATAATGATAACATTTCTATTTAGAGAATATTTTTAACTATACTGGACATTCAATGGGATTTTAATATGAATAGAGTCACTTTTATCATTTTACTTATTTCTTGCTCTTCTTTTATTGGTTTTTTTATTATATCAGCAGCTATTTACAAAATAAATCAAAAAAAGATGGATAAGATTATTGAGTTATATATGGGAAAAGGATTTTGTTTATCATCAGGAGCATACATAGGGCATTTTATGGGTATTCACGGTCAATTTTATACTGCCGCATTTTTCTATAAATTATTGACAGGAAGAAAAATAAGAATAAATAAACCTAATAGTAAATATATGCCACAAGAGTCTTACGATTTCATTCAAAATTTACCCCCCAATTTAACTCACTGGATAAAAATATGTTACATTACCATCAATATAAGTGTTGCATTTTTTATTATATCAATGGCAATATGCCTATTTCAAAAATACGCTTAATTATACTGAATACTCAATGGGCTTTTTATATGAACAGAGTCACTTTTATCATCTTGGTTATTTCTTATATCTCTTTCAATCTTTTTCTCATTATATCAATAGCCATTTACAAAATAAATCAAAAAAAGATGGATAAAATTATTGATTTATATATGGAAAAAGGTTTTTGCTTATCATCAGCAGCATACATTGGTCATTCTATGGGTATTCATGGTCAGATTCATCCTGCCGTATTTTTCTATAAATTATTAACAGGGAAAAGAATAAGGATAAATGAGCCTGGTAGTAAATATATGCCCCAAGAATCTTATGATTTCATTCAAAACTTACCCTCCAATTTGACCCACTGGATAAAAATATATTTCATCACCATTAATACAAGCTTTATATCCTTCTTTATATCAACAGTAACGGCTTTATGTCATAAATACTCTTATATTTTTAACTGAATTCAACTCAAAATACGCACTAAAATTTGGAGATCACATTAAGAATAAAAATGGAGAATGTAATGGATAAATCTGCTATTGAGTATTTTTTGGAGATGAATATGTACAGAATAATTCCTCTTGTTGTTATTATCTCTTAATCAGTTTATTATCTTTCGCTATTGGAATAGTATTTCTTACATATGATAAATATATCTTACCGTTTTTTAATTAAGACTTTTTTAGAAGAACACGTAGCTAGGAAGACTATAGGTAACTATGGATTTGAGAAAGCTGCGGAATTTACTGTAGATTTTTTATAGGAAATTAAATATGAGCATATTAGATTTGATAATGACAATATGTCTTTTCTTATCTCTTTTATTTTCGGTTATATCTATAGCCATTTACAAAATAAATCAAAAAAAGATGGATAAAATTATTGAATTATATATAGAAGAAGGACTTTATTTACCAACAGGCATAATAATAAAACGCTTCGGAAGGATGCGTGATCAAATTCACGTCGTTTTGTTCTTCTACATGTTGTTAATCGGAAAAAAAATGAAGATAAATCAGCCTGATAGTAAATATATGCACCAAGAATCTTATTACTTTATTAAAAATCTACCCTCCAGTTTAACGCATTGGATGAAAACATGTATCATTACCACTTATATAGGTGGAGCATTTGCTCTCATATCAACAATAATAATCTTAATTCAAAAACATTATTCATTGTGTTAAATGGATATGCGTAGCTGTCGGTAGTGTAGTAGGTGGAATTGCCGGAAGCACAGCAGGAGATCTTCTAATAGATAAAATAGTAAGTGAATAACATGAACATCTTAATCAATACAGTTAACTTTATCATGCTTTCTTTATTTTTAGTTAGTATGTTTTTGTTGCTATCTTTATTCATTTTTTATGGAATAAATAAAAAATCCTTCATAGAAATCAGAGACGAATATATAAAAAATGGGTTTCTCATACCACAAATCATATATGTAATATCGTTTTCTGGCTTCTATGGGAGTTATTATCTATCATGTTTCTTATACCAGATAATAACTAGAAGAAAGACTATAATATCTCGTGCTTTTATAGGTAATTCCATCCCGCAAGAAGCATATGAGTTCGCAAAGAGTATACCTAAAAAACTTGCATCAATAATGATTATCTATTATTATTTGTTCTCTGTCTCTATATTCTTATTCATTTTAAGCTGTCTAATTCTCTTGTTATACAAGTATTTAACGAATACATAAAACACACCTTATTGATTAAAACACAAACAGGAAATTAACATGAACAGATTAACTCTTATCATTATGACTATCCTTTATATTTTATTTATTGTTTTTTTAGTTGTATCAATCATTATTTACAAAATAAATCAGAGTAAGATGGATGAAATTATTGAATCATATATAGGAAAAGGACTTTACTTATCAGCAGGAGTAAAGTTGGGCCGTTTTTTGGGTGTTTATGGTCAATTTCAAGTTGCTATGTTTTTTTACCAATTACTCATTGGAAAAAGAATGAGAATCAATGAAAAGGATAGTAAATATATGTATAAAGAGTCCTACGACTTTATCCAGAGATTACCGAAAAATATGACAAGTTGGTTAAAACTCTATATTTTAACCACCTCCATCAGTATATTATCTTTCTCTATCGGAATGATATTTGTTTTATATTTCAAATACATCAAATAGACTATAAATTTATATTCAACATTCAATTGAATATTAGTATGAACAGAGTCACATATATCATCTTATTTATTTCATATATTTCATTCACTATTTTTATTATTATATCAATAGCCATTTATAAAATAAATCAAAAAAAGATGGATAAAATTATTGAATTATATATAGAAGAAGGACTTTATTTACCAACAGGCATAATAATACAACGCTTCGGAAGGATGCGTGATCAGATTCACGTCGTTTTGTTCTTCTACATGCTGTTAACTGGAAAAAAAATGAAGATAAATCAGCCTGATAGTAAATATATGCACCAAGAATCTTATAACTTTATTCAAAATCTACCCTCCAGTTTAACGCATTGGATGAAAACATGTATCATTACCACTTATATAAGTGCAGCATTTGCTCTAATGTCAACAATAATAATCTTAATTCAAAAATATTATTCATCGTGTTAAATCTATTTAAGAGGCTCAATAAACATCAAATGTCAGTTCCAGTTTTTCATGGTTAGCATCCGCTATCATTAACAATGGTGAAGATTTAATGACGTTTAGCATCTAGAATATAGGCAATCCTCATCTGCCATACAGAAAAAACTGTCAGTCCATCCGCATTAACAGGTAAAAACGAGCGGAAGCTATCACAAACTCTTTAAGGTGTTAAGGTAACAAAAATGGTATACTCCACCGCCTAAATCCCATTTAAACATTATTTACAGAGCGTCCGTGGTGGATCAGAAACAACAATATAACCTGAACAAATTACAGAAACGTTTACGCCGTGATGTCGGTCAGGCAATCGCTGATTTCAATATGATTGAGGAAGGCGATCGCATTATGGTCTGCCTTTCTGGTGGTAAAGACAGCTATACCCTGCTGTCCATCCTGCAAAATCTGCAAAAAAGCGCTCCGGTTAATTTCTCACTTGTTGCAGTTAATCTGGATCAGAAACAACCCGGTTTTCCTGAGCATATCCTGCCCGCTTATCTGGATGAACTGGGTGTCGAATATAAAATTGTCGAAGAAAACACTTATGGCATAGTGAAAGAGAAGATACCCGAAGGTAAAACAACTTGTTCTCTCTGCTCCCGTTTGCGCCGTGGCATCTTATATCGTACAGCCACTGAGTTGGGCGCCACGAAAATTGCATTAGGCCATCACCGAGATGATATTTTGCAAACCCTATTTCTCAATATGTTTTATGGCGGCAAACTAAAAGGTATGCCGCCAAAGTTAATGAGCGATGATGGTAAACATGTTGTTATTCGCCCTCTCGCCTATTGCCGCGAGAAAGATATTGAACGCTATGCAACCGCTAAAGCATTCCCGATCATTCCTTGTAATCTCTGTGGTTCACAACCCAATCTGCAACGTCAGGTTATCAAGGATATGTTACGGGAATGGGATAAGCGTTATCCCGGCAGAATTGAAACCATGTTTCGTGCGGTACAAAATGTCGTTCCGTCGCATCTCAGCGATTTTAATCTATTCGATTTTAAAAATATCACTCACGGCAGCGAAGTGATTGATGGTGGCGATCTCGCCTTTGACCGCGAAGAATTACCCATACAACCCGTCAGTGATATAGAAGATCAATCCGATTATCAATCAGAACGACTGGATGTTATTGAAGTCAAATAGCTATTCTTACTGCCTATCCCAATAGCAGGATCTTAATCATACCGCTCTGGATATATCTCAGAGCGTTAATTTCCTCTTCTCTTTCGCCTTGATTTTTATTTATTTTCCTCCACAAAAATGAAAAATAAAAAAAAGCCGACATTAGAAATTAACATCGGCACAAGAATGGGCAATTATTCTGTATAAAGACTTATGTGAGAAAAACTACAATTACGGAGAACAACGTTCATCGCTTAACGTTGTTTTCACCTGCGAGAGTTATCATGCCTCAATGAGGCTTGGTGAATATTGATATATCTCAAATTAAGAACCGATTTTTGTAACACTTTCTCGCAGCCGTGTTTCATCTCTCCAAATAACTATTTAATCTTCATAGCCATTTACTTCTTTTTAACCACCAAGCAACAAATATAATCAATCCCAATAACAGCAAACAAAAAATACTAAAACCCAGATGGTTTTCATTACCAGGAATACCGCCAAGGTTGACACCAAATAATCCAGTCAGGAATGTTGTCGGTAAAAAAATCATGGCAAATAATGACATAGTATAAGTACGACGGTTCATCGCATCCGCCATCATGGATGTAATTTCATCTGAAATAATCGCTGTGCGAGCAATACAACCATCCAAATCATCCAATTCCCTTCCCAAGCGGTCAGATATTTCCTGCATTCGATGACGATCTTCATCACTCATCCAGAGTAATCTTTCATTGGCGAGACGAGAAAATACATCTCTTTGAGGCGCCATATAACGGCGCAGAATAATCAATTGTTTGCGCAGTAAAGCTAATCCACCCCGCCCCGGTATCCGTTGCTCAAGAATCATATTCTCAAGCTCAATAAGGTTGTCATGCAGATCTTCAATAAAATTACCCACTTCATCGGTTATTGCATCAGCCATTTCAACCAACCAGTGCCCGGTCGTTTTCGCGCCTATCCCATTCTGTAAATCACTCAGTACCTGTTCAAGTGAATGAACTTTACGATGGCGACTGGAAACGATAATTTCAGAATTAATATAAATACGGAACGTGACCAGTTGATCGGGACGTTCACTTTTATTGCTATTAATTGTTCGCAGCGTAATCATCGTACCATCGCCGGTACGAACTATTTTCGGCCTAAAACTCTCTCCGGCCAGCCCCTTTTTGACTGTTGCCGGCAATAAATCAGTGTCCATTATCCAACGATAACTTTTGGGATTGTGGTAATCCAGATGTTGCCAGAAAGGTTGAGCTGGTGTGGCTAATCCATTCCTATCAATCGGTGTCATACCGCCTTGTCCGTCAAACTGACAAGCATAGACCGCATCAGCCTCTTGCAATGATGAACCATAAATGGTTTCCACATCCAGCTCCTTACCCTTAGTGCTTAATTATGTACATAGTGTGACTATATGCCACGTCTTCTGGATTGGTGATCGGGTATCCTTTTAACCAAGGCTTTATCAATCTGCCGTTAGTGTATTGATAAATCGGTGCGATAGGCGCCTGTTCAGCAATCATTTGCTCCGCTTTGTTATAATCATCGTTTCTTAAGCCATCATCTGTTCGCAAACTAGCAGATTGTAGCAGTTTGTCATAATTTGCCTGATGGAATTTAGCAATATTGCCACTATGTGTTGATGTTAACAGGCTTAGAAATGTAGAGGGTTCGTTATAATCACCCACCCAAGATGCACGAATAACATCAAAATTACCCGTATTACGGCTATCAATATAAGTTTTCCATTCCTGATTCATCAAACTTACTTGCACCCCCAGTTTTTTCTTCCACATAGAGGCAATAGCAATCGCAATTTTCTGGTGGTTTTCAGAATTATTATAGAGTAGAGAAAGTTTCAGTGGATTATTCGGCCCGTAACCAGCCGCTTGCAACAAAACCTTAGCCTGTTGGTCCAGTTCTGCCTGTGTGTGTTGTTCCATGTCACTGAGCGCAGGATGAAAACCCGCGGTCACATCCGGCGTAAAATGCCAGGCTGGTTTTTCTCCTGTCCCCAAAACTTTTTCCGCAATGACTTTACGGTCAATCGCCATAGAAAGCGCTTTACGCACTCTGGCATCATTAGTGGGCGCGCGTTGGGTGTTAAAAGCGTAATAATAGGTTCCTAACTGATCCGGCGTATAGACTTGCCCGGGTAATTCATGCCGCAATTTTTTATACATATTTTTCGGGAAGGATTCGGTGATATCCAAATCATCCGCCAGATAGCGTTTAGTCGCGTGTGATTCCTGATTAATGGGTACAAATGTGACTTTGGTTAGGACGGTTTTTTTATGATCCCAATAATAAGGGTTTGGTGTCAGAACGATTTTCTCATTAACAATTCGATCATGTAATTTGAAAGCGCCATTTCCCACCAAATGACCAACCTTTATCCACTCTTTCCCATATTTCTCTACTATTTTCTTATTTACCGGATAGAGACTGAAATTCGCCGTCAGGCTAGGGAAATAAGGCACAGGCCGGTTTAACGTCACCTTTAGTGTGTGCTTATCAATGGCCTGAACACCCAGTTTTGCCGGCGGCAGTTTGCCGTCAATAATTTCCTGAGCATTTTCAATACCCGCAAGTGCGGCAAACCAAGCAAAAGAAGAGGTATTAACCGGAGTGACCAACCGCTGCCAACTATACACAAAATCTGTCGCAGTAACCGGTTCGCCATTTGACCAACGGGCATCAGAACGCAATGTAAAAAACCAAGTTTTGTTGTCTGCGGTTTTCCACGCTGTCGCGACGCCGGGAATGGCCTTGCCATACGCATCCTGATTCACCAACCCTTCAAACAGATCACGCTGAACTTGCGCTTCTGTCAGACCCACGGCATTAATCGGGTCTAAGGACGCCGGTTCGTCCTTTAGGTGACGCACCAGTTCCTGTTTGTCATTAAGCTGAGCGCCCGAAGGAACTTCCGCAGCAAAAGCAGAAACAGTGATAAAAGAGCTTTTGATAAGTAGTGCACAAGAAATCAGATTGAAATAACGCATAAGGTAATAATCTGCCCTGTTATAAAATAAATATCCCAGTACTAAATTATAAGCCATTGTCGAAATGACACAATCAGACAATTTTACTCTCACAGGTACTATTTTTGATGGGCAAGAGCCGAATATTCTTCTACACTGGGCAATCGTGGTTCATTTATCAGAGGAAGAAAACGATGACACAAACAGTAAAATTTCAAGGCAATGATATCTCCGTAAGCGGCCAGTTCCCAAAATCAGGGGAGAAAGCGCAAGATTTTACTCTGACAGCCAAAGATCTCTCCGATGTCTCTCTTAGCCACTATGCCGGAAAGCGTAAGGTGCTGAATATTTTCCCAAGTATCGATACCGGTGTTTGCGCGGCATCAGTACGTAAATTCAATCAGGTAACGAATGATTTGGAAAATACCGTCGTACTGTGCATTTCCGCTGATCTGCCTTTTGCTCAATCCCGTTTCTGTGGCGCAGAAGGGTTATCAAATGTCGTCACGCTCTCTACCCTGCGCGGCGGTACTTTCAGTGAAGATTATGGCGTTGCCATCAGCGACAGTCCTCTGAGAGGTCTCACAGCCCGTGCGGTCATTGTGCTTGATGAAAGTGATAATGTGATTTATAGCCAACTGGTGGATGAAATCACTAATGAGCCAGATTACGATAGCGCACTGGCCGTACTGAAATAGATCCCATGATTTATACCCTATGGATTTCAAGATGCATCGCGACGGCAAGGGAGTGAATCCCCGAGAGCATAGGTAACTATGTGACCGGGGTGAGCGAGTGCAGCCAACAAAGAGGCAACTTGAAAGACGACGGATATATATAATGCCCACTTCCGGTGGGCATGATCTTACTCGTCATCATCCGGCTCATATTCGGTAGCGTGTTTCCTGCTACTCAAACCATATTCTCTCAATTTATTGGCAATCGCAGTATGCGATACCCCTAGACGTTTAGCCAGTTTACGCGTACTTGGATAGTGCCGATAAAGACGTGTCAACACCGAACGTTCAAAACGTTTACTGATTTCATCCAGAGAACCGTTGAACACATCTTCACTAAAAGACACCTCTGTTTCAAACTCCGGTAATTGTATATCCCGCGGCGTCAGCTCCATATTTTCAAGCTGTGTCAATGCCCGATAGATGGCATTTTGTAACTGCCTTACGTTACCGGGCCAACTGTAACTGGTCAGGAAATGGGGAAGTTCAGGGGACAGTTTAGGCTTCAATACCCCCTGTTCTTCAGCAAAACGCTCAATAAAATACTCCACCAGCGGCATAATATCCGCTTTACGATCACGCAACGGCGGAAGTGTAATCGCCAACACATTAAGGCGATAATAGAGATCTTCGCGAAATTCCCCCCGTTGGACTAATTCAACCAGATTTTTTTGCGTAGCACAGATAACTCTGACATTCACTTTGACTTCGTTTTCTTCCCCTACTCGGCGAAAAGTCCCATCATTCAGAAAACGCAGGAGCTTAATTTGCATCTGTGGCGACATTTCACCAATTTCATCCAGTAAAACAGTGCCGCCATTAGCCTGTTCGAAGAAACCTTTCTTTCCTTCAATCGCATTAGGATAAGCGCCGGCGGCATAGCCGAACAGCTCACTTTCTACTACATCATCCGGCATTGATGCGCAATTCAACCCCAAGAAGGGCTGTTTTCCGCGTAAGCTGTGCAAATGACAAGCTTTTGCCAGAATATCTTTGCCCGTTCCTGTCTCGCCAATCAGCAGCAGCGGCGCATCCAACATCGCCATTTTACGAGCCTGCTCAATGAGTTGAGTCATTTTTGGGCTAACAGCGATAATTTTCTTAAACTCACTCCCGTCATTGACAGTCAGTTTTTTCAGTTGATTCCCTATTCGGGCAGCAGATTTGAGCATAATCACCGTGCCGACACACTGCATTTTTTGCTTTTCATCCATCAGTTGAATGGGCGTAATATCCATCAGGTAGTCCAGACCTTTAAGAGTTACTCTTTCCACACGTTGTTGGATATTTTTGCTCTCAAACCAGCGTGAGAAGTTATAACCGCTGATAAACTGCCCAATAGGTTTTTGATAAGTTTGCTCCTCGCTCACCCCAAACAACTTAAACACCGCAGAGTTAGCAAGCTCAATATTTCCTTTCAGATCAACTGAAAAAACAGGCTCAGGCAAGGACTCCA
Organism: Photorhabdus namnaonensis; assembly: GCF_001684335.1. GTDB lineage: Bacteria > Pseudomonadota > Gammaproteobacteria > Enterobacterales > Enterobacteriaceae > Photorhabdus > Photorhabdus namnaonensis. The sequence goes on along the minus strand of NZ_LOIC01000082.1, from coordinate 320,738 downwards.
ACAGTGCGCACATCGCTTTGTGTTCTCTTTCCGAAGGCATAAAAGAGACGGTACGAACATCAATAACACCATTAATACGGCGAATTTCCGCCATCAATTTACGAAATACATTGAAATCAACAGGTGAAAAATTAAGGTAAATCCGGCCGATTTGGGATATTTCTATCCCTTTTAAATCAATATTCTCTAATACCAGTAGATCGAGTAATTCACGGGTAAGCCCAATTCGATCATGGCAAATAACTTCTAAGCGCATCTGTTTTGACCTTATTTACACTAATACATATAATTTTTTAAAATACTACTCTCTACGATTATTCATATGAAGCATTCTGTCAGTAAAAATTGACCAGACTCCGGTTTTTTCAATGTCGTAAATAACATAGCATTTGAAACTTTCACTAAAATAAACAAATTCTACAATTGATTATAAGACAGATTAATAAAATAACGTAAAACGTTTTCGTTATCTGGATATTTTGTGCCTTCATATAGAATTAAAGTATATATCATTTAATCAACTATATTCTTAGATTTATTTGGCAGGATATTCTTAAGTTGAGTGATCAACTGACGACGGAAATCTCCTAATTTAGGTTTATCACCTTCTATCCAAGGTAATGGCCTGCATAATTCCATCGCTTTAATACCCAACCGGGCGGTCAGTAAACCTACACCGATACCTTGGGCGGCTCTGGCGGAAAGACGCGCGGTGATATCTTGTGATAACCAATCCATACCCACTTCCCGCACCATTTCTGAGACGCCAGAAAAAATAATATTCAACAGAACAAGGCGGAAAAGCCGAATTCGACTGAAATATCCCAGTTCAATACCATATAAACCTGCAATTCGATTAATTAGCCGGATATTACGCCAGGCAATAAATGCCATATCGACAACCGCCAACGGGCTAACCGCTATCATTAATGCCGACTCCGCAGCATAGCGGCTGATTTCAGTTCTGGCTTGCGTATCCAAAACAGGTTGAACCCATTTACTGTACAACAACACCACTTCACGATCATTATGTGTATCATGTAAAGCGGCCCGCCAGCGCTGTAACGCAGGGTTATGCTGTTCGATACCTGCTTGACTTGCCAATCTCTCACAAAATTCTCGGCCTTTACCCACACCATGATGCTGTAATAACTCCTTCGCCGTATCGCGTTCTTCAGACCGCATTCTTAACCGATAAAGACGACGCCACTCACTGGCAAGAGAACCTATACCGGCAAAGACAATCATGCCCCCTGCCGCCGCGACACCTAATGCGCTCCAATCCTGTTGCTGCCATGATTGATAAATCCACTGCACAAACTGAGCAACAGCGCTCACGCCCAGTAAAACCAGAGCGCCATAGACCATTTTACGCCAGCAACTACGCTTAGGTTTCAGCGCTGCATTCACTATCCCTTCTATCTGACCTTCGCGCTCTTCAACCTCAAGTTCTGGTGAGATAGGGCAAAAATTCTCTGTCTCTTTCTCATCAAAGATCTGAGCGGGTTTTAAAACCGGCTCTCGCGGCCCTGATAAGGGTTCTTGAAAGTCAATTCTTGGCTTCAAAGGTTCCGTCATCTCACTTTATCTCCCACTAAAAATTCCAGCACAGTATCTAACCGGATATGAGGCAATGGTGTATCAACATTGACCGGACAAGGACTAAATTCCTCGAAACAGAAACCCTGTTTTTGCCAGAAATTATCATCAGGTAAACGCCGCGGCACTTCACCGGGAAAAAATGTCAGTGATTTACCATCTGTAAGTCGATATCCTTTCAATGCCGGAATCTTTTCACCATGATGTTCAATCATGCCGCTTTCTGTCGCCCGTACCGACGCCAGGCCGACACAATCCATGCTGATACCTTCAAAAGCCGCATTTTGTCTGGCTTCCTGAACCAACTGTTGCAGTAAAGACACCAAATTAGCATGTTGATCCGCGGTAATATGATCCGCCTTACTGGCAGCAAACATTAATTTATCTATACAAGGGGAAAACAGACGGCGGAAGAGAGTGCGTTTACCATAATGAAAACTCTGCATTAGTTGTGTCAGCGCCAAACGCATATCATTAAATGCTTGTGGTCCACTGTTCAATGGCTGTAAACAATCTATCAACACAATCTGCCGATCAAAACGTAGAAAATGTGCTTTATAAAACCCTTTCACAACCGACTGACAGTAATATTCAAAGCGCTGACGTAACATACCGATATTGGTATGTTGATCTGCCTGAGCAAATTGTGATTCAGTGATAGGGTTGATATCCGGCCACGGGAAAAATTGCAAAGCCGGAGCACCCGTCATATCACCGGGCAGAACAAATCTCCCCGGCTGAATAAAATGCAACCCTTGCTCTTTGCATTTAATCAAATATTCCGTATATGCCTGAGCAATAGCAGCCAATAGATTCTCATCTGCGGGGGCCAGCGGATCACATTGTTTGCAAAGCTCCAGCCAAGGCTTTGCCCATTCAGCTCTTTGTCCCTGCAATAAGCTATTCATCTGGTGGGACCATGTTAAATAACTTTGTGCCAACATCGGTAGATCTAACAGCCATTCACCGGGGTAATCCACGATTTCCAGATATAACGTGGCTGTTTCTTTAAAATGACGCAGCAGAGAATCCTCAGAACGGTAACGAAGCGCCAGACGGATTTCACTGACACCCCGTGTCGGGGTCGGCCATGAAGGTGGTGTGCCGTAAAGTGCGGTCAACCCTTCATCATAAGTAAAACGGGGAACGCCTAAATCGCGTTGAGGAACCCGTTTTACACCCAACAAGCGACCGTCACGCACAGCGGAAAATAGCGGCAACCGAGCGCCGCTATGGAGGTTAAGTAGCTGATTAACCAGAGATGTGATAAACGCGGTTTTACCACTGCGACTTAATCCTGTCACCGCTAACCGTAAATGGCGATCCATCCCACGATTAACCAACGCAGTTAATTCATTTTGCAGCCGTTTCATATCTCTCCTGTGTAGATCTATAACTTCAAACCTTAGGCCACTGCTGTGCCCCATGCAAAAAATGGATAACTTCAATACGCTTTAAACGTGGTTTAACTCGATACACAACAATAAAAGGAGTTCCGTTGATAACTAATTCGCGAGTCCCTTTGACGCGCCCCGGTCGGCCCATTTCAGTCTGGTAGGGCAGCAAGTCAGTCTGATATTCGATTTCGTCTAGCTGGCCTAATGCTGCAATAGGATCATCTTGTGCAATAAAATCGATTGCAGCTTCTCGGACACGGTTAGCACGAGGTGTCCATACCAACTCCATCATTTAACTTTTCCTGCAATTCGTGCTTGCAGGACTTCTCGTTGACGCTGCATCTCTTGTTTGGCAGATTCATGAGAAACCCAAACAGTGTTAGGATCATCTGCTTCATTGAGACCCTGTTTCACTTGTTCCCGGAACCATTTATCGTGTTCTACCGCTTCGTGAGCTCGCTTCAACGCCTCGGCGCGGTCAGGTCGGGTTCTGTGGGTAACCTTCTGATCCGGCTCCCATTGCTCAACATTAAATGCCCCCACAACTAGCCCAAGACCTTTCAGTAGTGTGAAAGCTTGCACAGGGTTGCCAAAACGGCGCGGTTCCTTGCTACGCGCTTTAGTAAGCACCGCCTCCTCCCCTTTTAGGGTGTCTATTTGAACAATGAAAGAGCCGCCTTCTGCCTTGAGAGTAACACCGGCGACACCGCCAGAATTTGTAGTAGCTCGTAACTGCTCCAAGGTAAACGTGTACATGGTTATCTCCATATGCATGGTTAATTATTATCAATGTACATAAATAATAATTAACATGCAAAGATACTCCATTGCCTTTTCCTCCCAAGAGATTCCACGCATCAAACCGAGAACAAAAAACCAAACAGCAGCAACGATGAATAGATGAAAAAGCGCGCTCTTCACTTTTTGTGGACGAAGGTCAATATCAAAGCTGCCTGAAACGACTGCGAACACTGAACGTTTCTGAGGTAACATAACGTTCCATTTGGCGCAGACGAATCTCTCCCGATTTCAATTGATAATCGATTTCATTCAGCAAGTTTTGCGCTGAAAAATGAGCTTCTTGGGTATAACCCGGCGGTGCCGGGTCAAGGACGAAAACCAGTACAATATAAGCGACAACCACAAAACCAAACAGGCCAAAAAAGAGTGACAATACCGCGATGACACGAATCAAGCGCACCGGTACATCAAAATAATCGGCCAGCCCGGCACAAACACCTTTAATTTTGCCCTTTTCGGGTATTCGATACAGTTTCCTACGGTTACTATTCGACATTATGATTGCCTCCAATCAGGATGTTCCGCATCCAGAATATCTTCCAATGTTTTAATTCGTGTCTGCATATGTTGTACACGCTCTGCCAGATGCTGAATTTCATTCTGATCCAACTGGCTTTGATTGGAATTCCGGCTGTTATAATGCAACCACAACCAAATGGGTAATACAAAAAGTACAAAGATAGTCAGTGGAATGCCGAGAAATATCGAGCCCATCACTTTTCCTTAAACGGTTAGTTGAGTGCATCAACACTTAATGTTGTTCTTTATTAGCATTTATTTTAGCCTTCATTGCCGCTAACTGCGCACTGATTTCATCGTCTGCTTTCAATTCAACAAACTGTTGATCCAGCGATTTTTGTTTTCCCATGCCCACGGCTTCTGTTTCCGCTTCCATATGATCGATACGCCGCTCAAATTGCTCGAAGCGAGCCATTGCCTGATCAATTTTACCGCTGTCTAAATGATGACGAACTTGTCGGGAAGAGGCCGCCGCCTGATGACGCAAAGCCAACGCTTGTTGTCTTGCTCGGGTTTCACTCAGTTTATTTTCAAGCTCGACAACCTCCCCTTTCATCCGCTCAAGCGTCTCTTCCAGTATGGTTAATTCATGCTTCAATGTATCCACTAAAGCAGCTGCTTTCTGTTTTTCGATCAGCGCTGCTCGCGCCAAATCTTCTCTCTCTTTATTCAACGCCAGTTCCGCTTTTTCCTGCCAATCGTGCATTTGTTGTTCACCTGCGGCAATACGACGAGACAACTGCTTTTTCTCTGCCAGAGCACGGGCGGAAGTTGAGCGAATTTCAACTAAAGTGTCTTCCATTTCTTGAATCATCAGACGAATCATTTTCTGCGGATCTTCCGCTTTATCCAATAATGAAGAGATATTGGCATTCACGATATCAGCAAAACGAGAGAAAATACCCATAATAAATTATCCTCTTTGGTTAAGGTTAGTTAATACTATTCATGTCACTCCTATAATTTATTATCAAGAATCGTGCCAACTTTTTATTTGTTCTATTCTTATGAAATACAAAGAGAATTTTTTATTTGACTTTTTATCACAACGAAATAAAGTGGTCTAAACAACCAAATATTGGTGAAAATAACCATGAATGACGTTACAGAAAATCTATTAGGTGAAGCAAACAGCTTTGTCGAAATCTTGGAACAGGTATCCGCACTCGCAAAATTGAACAAACCCGTTATCGTTATTGGGGAACGCGGAACCGGCAAAGAGCTGATCGCCCGCCGTTTGCATTATTTATCCCCCCGCTGGCAAGGGCCATTTATCTCCCTAAACTGCGCGGCGTTGAATGAAAATTTATTGGATTCAGAGTTATTTGGTCATGAGGCTGGCGCATTTACTGGTGCACAAAAAAAGCACCAAGGCAGATTTGAACGTGCCGATGGGGGAACGCTATTCCTTGATGAACTGGCAACCGCACCAATGCAAGTTCAGGAAAAGCTGTTGCGCGTCATTGAATATGGGCATCTTGAACGCGTTGGCGGCAACCAACCATTACATGTCGATGTTCGACTCATATGCGCAACCAATGATGATCTGCCCGCAATGGCAGCTAAGGGGCAATTCCGCGCTGATTTGCTCGATAGACTGGCTTTCGATGTGGTCAAAATTCCTCCACTTCGCCAGCGACAACAGGATATCATGTTGCTAGCACAACACTTTGCTATTCAGATGTGCCGGGAACTTGATTTGCCGTTATTTCCCGGTTTCACTGACCAGGCAAAACAACAGTTACAGAATTACACTTGGCCCGGTAATATCCGTGAACTGAAAAATGTTGTGGAACGATCCGTTTATCGTCACGGCGAGAATTCTGATCAACTTGATAATATTATTATTAACCCATTCGCCTCCACATCGCATTTTCTAGCCAATGTTGATGCTAGTAATATTGATGACAGTAATGATTTATCTCCACAACTTCTGCCTTCACTGCCTGTTAATTTGAAACAGTGGCAACATGACAGCGAACGACAACTCATAGAGTTATCGTTAAAAGAGAGCAGATTTAACCAAAGAAAAGCGGCAGAGAAACTACGACTGACCTATTATCAATTACGAGGCTTAATGAAGAAACATGATATCAACGTCGGCGATAAGTGATCCGAATGACAGATAAAAAAAAGCCAGCACCCGAGCTGGCTAAAAAAACACTGGAAGCAATGTGAGCAATGTCGTGCATTTCCTGGGACCTAAAAACTGTTCCCCGGAAGTGCGATACAGATGATAATGGTTATCAATACGATTTGTAAAGCACTTTACTGAGAATTTTTCTCATTACCATTACCACCGCGTTTTTTTGGGCTCAAGCGCGACTTGAGATACAATGTGTCAATTCTAATTAATAACAGATGCCTTATATGCACAGTTTGATTTATTGGATCATATTATTCCTTTCAGCCCCAGCTATTGCAGAAACAATGGCTGCGCCTGAAAAACAGCCCCACGTTCCGACTGACATTCAGCAACACGGGTTTATTTATTGCGTTAATGGCAATCTGAATACCTTTAATCCCCAACTGACGAGCAGTGGCTTAACTGTCGATACGCTGGCCGCCCAACTTTACGAGCGTCTATTAGATGTTGATCCTTATACTTATCGTTTGCTCCCTGAATTAGCTTCCCATTGGGAGATACTGGATAACGGCGCTACTTACCGCTTTTATTTGCGCCATAATGTCTCATTTCAATCAACAGACTGGTTTATTCCGACCCGTACAATGAATGCTGATGACGTCATCTTCAGCTTTAAGCGTCTGTTTGATAAGCAACACTATTATCATAACGTCAATGGCGGGCATTATCCCTATTTTGACAGTCTCCAATTGGCCAATTCTATTCAAAGTATCCGTAAAATTAATGAATATACGGTGGAATTTCGCCTGCACGAACCAGACGCCTCTTTTCTTTGGCATTTGGCCACCCACTATGCCCCAATACTTTCACAAGAATATGGGCAACAATTGCATCAAATGAATCGCCATGAGCAAATTGACTGGAAACCTGTCGGTACCGGCCCGTTTATGTTGAAAGATCATCGGACCAGACAATTTATCCGTCTGGTTCGCCATGATAAATACCGGAAAGGCAAACCACAAATGCGGCAAATAGTTATTGATGTCGGCGCCGGCGGCACCGGCAGGATGTCTAAGCTTTTAACCGGTGAATGTGATGTATTAGCGTATCCCGCTGCCAGCCAACTGACAGTTTTACGAGATGACCCCCGCCTGCGTCTGACTTTACGCCCAGGAATGAATATCGCTTATCTGGCTTTCAATACCAGCAAACCGCCACTTGATAAACTACAGGTTCGGCAAGCCATTGCCTACGCTATTAATAACCAACGGCTGATGCAATCCATCTATTATGGTACGGCGGAAACAGCCTCATCAATTTTACCTCGGGCGTCATGGGCTTATGATAATCAAACTGAGATTACGGAATACAACCCAGAAAAATCCCGCAAAATACTTAATGGCCTTGGATTAAACGGTTTGCAATTGAGCTTATGGGTACCTTCCGCCTCTCAATCATATAATCCAAGTCCACTCAAAATGGCAGAGCTGATTCAGGCCGATTTAGCACAAGTTGGCATTACCATGAGTATTAAACCTGTTGAGGGCCGCTTTCAGGAAACCAAACTGATGGATAAATCCCACGATATGACCTTATCAGGCTGGTCAACTGATAGTAATGACCCAGACAGTTTTTTCCGGCCGCTGTTAAGTTGTGCTGCGATTGCTTCACAGACCAATTTCAGCCATTGGTGTGATCCAGAATTTGATAAAATTTTACGGGAAGCTTTGATTAACCAACAATTATTATCCCGAATTAAGTATTACCATGCGGCTCAACAAATCCTTGAACAGCAATTACCTGTGTTACCATTAGCCTATTCTTTGCATTTACAGGCTTACCGTTACGATATTAAAGGGTTAGTACTCAGTCCATTTGGCAATACCTCTTTCGCCGGTGTTTATCGGGAAAAAGAGACTGATCAAATGACTCAAAAAGGTGGCAAATGATTATTTACACTCTCCGTCGTCTGCTTTTGCTGATTATCACCCTGTTTTTCCTGTCGCTGATAAGCTTTAGTCTCAGCTACTTCACCCCTAATGCTCCTCTCAGCGGAGCATCCTTGTTTGATGCTTATATATTCTTTTTCCACAGCTTATTACTATGGGATTTTGGCGTATCCAGCATCAACGGCGAACTTATCAGCGCACAGCTATGGGAAGTGTTCCCCGCCACAATGGAGCTTTGTATTCTGGCTTTCTCTGTCGCCTTGCTAGTCGGCATCCCACTCGGGATTATTGCGGGGGTATGGCGTAACAAACCAGCGGATACGGTTATCACCTCCATTGCCTTAGTCGGATTTTCCATCCCGATTTTTTGGCTAGCGCTATTACTCACCCTATTTTTTTCTCTTTATCTCGGCTGGCTACCGGTCTCAGGGCGCTTTAATCTGCTATTTCAGATTGAACCTGTGACAGGTTTCTCATTAATTGATGCCTGGTTATCAAAATCATCCCATCGTAATGAGATGATCATTAGCGCCGTGCAACACTTGCTGCTACCGGTGATTACACTCGCCGTCGCACCGACAACCGAAGTTATTCGGTTGATGAGAAACAGTACAGAAGAGGTTTTTGGTGAAAACTATATCAAGGCCGCCGCAACCCGTGGTTTATCAAGGCTGACCATTATCCGTCGTCATGTGTTACACAATGCGTTGCCCCCTATCATTCCGAAACTAGGATTACAATTTTCCACCATGCTGACACTGGCAATGATGACAGAACTCGTATTTAACTGGCCGGGACTTGGCCATTGGTTAGTCAGCGCCATTCGTCAGCAAGATTATTCCGCCATTTCCGCCGGTGTTATGGTGATTGGCACACTGGTGATTTCTGTCAATGTTCTGTCTGATATTATTGGCGCAATAACTAACCCTCTGAAGCATAAGGAATGGTATGCCCTTAGATAATTTTTATCGTGAAAAGAAAATGCCGTCACCGATAAAGGTCATCTGGCGCTTTTTCTATTCCGACATGTTGGCAATGATGGGATTTTATGGGGTGCTTATTCTGATTGCCCTAAGTCTGTTTGGCGGCTATCTGGCCCCTTATCAGCTCGATCAACAATTTCTTGGTCACCAACTACTGCCGCCTTCATGGTCATATCACGGTAATATCGCATTTTTTCTAGGTACCGACGATCTTGGGCGCGATATTCTTAGCCGATTGCTAATAGGCACGGCATCCACCTTCGGTTCAGCGCTGTTAGTCACTTTAGCGGCCGCTTTATGTGGTCTGATTATCGGCTGTCTGGCAGGCATGACTCGAGGGCTGAAATCCGCGGTACTCAATCATATTCTCGACACATTACTCTCTATCCCATCACTATTACTGGCAATTATTGTCGTCGCCTTTGTAGGCGCCAGTTTGCAACATGCAATAATCGCTATTTGGTTAGCGCTATTGCCACGTATCGTTCGCACAGTTTACAGCGCAGTTCACGATGAGCTTGATAAAGAATATGTTATTGCCGCTCGCCTGGATGGCGCCTCTAATTACCATATTCTATGGTATGCCGTATTACCAAACATTACCGCCGCCTTGGTCAATGAGTTAACACGCGCCATTTCTATCGCCATACTTGATATCGCTTCACTTGGTTTTCTTGATCTTGGCGCCCAACTTCCCTCACCCGAATGGGGAGCCATGTTGGGCGATTCACTGGAGCTAATCTATGTTGCGCCCTGGACCGTTATGTTACCCGGCGCGGCAATCATGTTCAGTGTCTTGTTAGTCAATTTATTAGGTGATGGATTACACCGTGCAATTAATTCCGGGGTGGAATAATGCCATTACTCGACATTCGCAATCTCACTATTGAATTTATGACTGCCAAAGGGCCAGTTAAAGCGGTTGATCGCGTCAGTATTTCACTGACAGAAGGCGAAATACGCGGTCTGGTTGGCGAATCAGGCTCAGGTAAAAGCTTGATTGCCAAAGCAATAAGTGGAGTCACTAAAGATAATCTCAAAGTGACGGCTGACCGTTTTCGCTTCGACGATATTGACCTGCTCCGTCTGACTCCACGGCAGCGCCGCAAAGTGATCGGCCACAATATCTCAATGATTTTTCAGGAACCACAATCCTGTCTTGATCCTTCTGAAAATATTGGTCGACAGCTTATTCAAGCCATCCCCGGCTGGACTTACAAAGGCCGTTGGTGGCAACGTTTCAAATGGCGAAAACGCCGGGCTATTGAATTACTCCACCGTGTGGGAATTAAAGATCATAAAGACATCATGAATAGCTTCCCTTGCGAATTAACGGAAGGAGAATGCCAGAAAGTTATGATTGCTATCGCATTGGCTAACCAACCACGTCTGCTGATTGCAGATGAACCAACCAATGCGATGGAACCGACCACCCAAGCTCAGATTTTCCGTCTGTTAGCACGATTGAATCAGAACAATAACACCACTATTTTACTGATAAGTCACGATTTGCAAGTCATGAGCAAACTGGTGGATCGCATTAATGTTCTGTATTGTGGTCAAACGGTCGAAAGCGCCGTTCCTGATGAATTACTGATAACGCCACATCACCCCTATACACAAGCGTTAAGCCGCGCTATTCCTGATTTTGGCAGCTCTTTGCCTCATAAAAGTAGGTTAAACACCTTACCCGGCGCTATTCCATCCCTTGAGCATCTACCCATCGGCTGCCGTTTAGGTCCTCGTTGCCCGTATGCACAAAAAACGTGTATTGAAACACCACGGTTGCGGGTGATTAAAAACCATGCTTTCGCCTGCCACTTTCCACTGAATCTGGAGGAACAGTAATTGGTTAATACTCTGCTAGAAGTCAAGAACTTAGCTAAAACTTTTCGTTATCGAACCGGTTTTTTTCACCGTCAACATTTTGATGCGGTAAAACCCGTTAGTTTTACTTTAAAAGCTAAACAGACACTGGCGATTATTGGTGAAAACGGTTCCGGGAAATCAACACTGGCAAAAATGCTTTCAGGTGTTATTGAACCAACTTCCGGCGAAATTATGATCGAAGGCCATAAACTCACTTACGGTGATTACAGTTATCGCAGCCAACGCATTCGCATGATATTTCAGGACCCAAGTACATCGCTAAATCCTCGTCAGCGTATTGGACAAATTCTTGATATTCCCCTTCTGCTTAATACAGCGCTTAATACAATGGAGCGGGAAAAACGGATCAACCAGACATTACGACAAGTTGGCCTGTTACCGGACCATGCCAATTATTATCCACATATGTTAGCCTCCGGCCAAAAACAGCGGGTAGCACTGGCGCGCGCATTAATATTACAACCGCAGATTATTATTGCTGATGAGGCATTAGCATCACTCGATATGTCTATGCGATCTCAAATCATTAATCTGATGTTGGAATTACAAGAAAAACAGGGTATTTCTTACCTCTATGTCACCCAGCATCTTGGCATGATGAAACATATCAGCGATCAGGTGATGGTCATGCATCAGGGGGAAGTTGTTGAACGGGGAAATACCGCAGAAGTGTTGGCTTCTCCTCTGCATGATATGACCCGCCGTCTGATCGCCAGCCATTTTGGTGAACCACTCACCGCTGATGCCTGGCGGCAGGATATTCCTTGACATATAGAAAACGATAATCACTGCTCGGAGCAGAACGCAAAATACAGCATATTTCTCTCTAGCGTGATAGAATTACTGGGTTTATTAACAATAAAACGTCATATTGATATTGTCTCTATGAGCAATTTTAATCCATTAATATCATTACCGGCGTTATCACACAAGGATACTGTTATGGGTTTTATGACCGGCAAGCGCATTCTGATCACTGGCGTCGCCAGTAAACTCTCCATCGCTTATGGTGTTGCAAAAGCAATGCATGACCAAGGAGCTGAGCTGGCTTTCACTTATCAAAATGACAAGTTGAAACCTCGTGTTGAAGAATTTGCAGCTTCCCTGAACTCTACTATCGTTCTGCCATGCGATGTAGTCGAAGATGAAAGCATCGAAGCCCTGTTCACTGAATTGGGTAAGGTCTGGCCAAAATTCGATGGCTTTGTTCACTCCATTGGCTTTGCACCGGCTGATCAACTGGATGGTAACTATGTCAGTTCCGTTACCCGCGAAGGTTTCAGAATCGCACACGACATCAGCTCTTACAGCTTTGTCGCTATGGCAAAAACTTGCCGTGAAATGCTAAACCCAAATTCTGCTTTACTGACTCTCACCTACCTAGGAGCAGAGCGCTCAATCCCTAACTATAACGTAATGGGTCTGGCAAAGGCATCTCTGGAAGCTAACGTTCGTTATATGGCTAACGCTATGGGTGCCGAAGGTATTCGTGTAAACGGTATCTCTGCCGGCCCTATCCGCACTTTGGCTGCGTCTGGCATCAAGGATTTCCGTAAAATGTTGGCTCACTGTGAAACTGTTAACCCAATTCGCCGCACTGTAACAACTGAAGATGTTGGTAACGCTGCGGCATTCTTGTGTTCGGATCTGTCCGGCGGTATTACCGGCGAAATCCTGCATGTTGATGGTGGTTTCAGCATTGTCGCAATGAATGAACTGGACTTGAAATAATCTGATTAATAATCAGTAAATTTCAACTCACAAAAGGCCCGAAAAGCTAGTTTTTCGGGCCTTTTATTATCAATAAAATAACAAATTAATTACTTCATTAAATCATCACTAACAGGTAAAAATTAATTCTAAGTCAAAATATAAAAAAACCATTGGAACGAATTATTAAACCTTTTGTAATTAAAGAGTTAAACGACATTACCTTATAATTATTTTACTGAAATAAAAAATATCATCTTGTTTCCTTGCACTAATCAGTAATATGTCCTTTAATATAATCAATAACTTAATTTCATTAAATCGATTATCAGCACAATATTTACAATTAAATATTTCCAGTTAAATATTTTTAATGCAATATTTTATTATTATTTTACCCTTTTAGTTTAAATATTATATTTCATGTTTTTATACAATTTAATGATATTTATTATTTTAGCAAGGTGCATAAAATGAAAAATGATTTTTTAATTATATCTAATATGTTTAAATCAATCACCAATATAAAATTGCCAGAATGTCTGAAAAATCATGATCCATCCCAAGGCATTGCAGTTTCTTGGAATGAGTTTAAGGAATCATTATATCACTGGCCATCAGCATTGGAAGATTACGAATATGCATATAATTCCGATGAACAAGATATTGATAGAATTATTAAAAATATACACAAAGCAACAACTTATTTAGGTTCACTTAGCAGTGGATATTTAGGTCATGGTTATATTGCCAGAGTCGATCATGCATTGAAAGAAATTGAATCAGATTTTAGTAAGCTAAACGATTTCATCTCAAAACTACCACAACTATTTGAAATATCTCAAATTGATTTTGAACGCAAGAAAAACTTCGCAGAAAAAACACACATAAAAATACAACAATTATTAAAGAATATTCCCGATGGAGAAGATAAAAAGCAAATATACAAAGTCTCTTTATTGATGGAAGAAATCACGTTAAATATATCATACGTTTCATTTAGTCTTAGAAATATAAATAATTCCGTCAATAGACTTAACGGACAAATAGAAACAATTAATAATATTTACAAAGAGTTAGTCGAAAACTTTAATCAAGAGAATAAAAAAGATATTTTTACAAGAAACTATAGACAATGCATGATTTATTTTAGTGAATTTACAAATAAATTCAATTTATTTTCCTATGATTACAAATCATTTAACAAGAATAATATATTAATTATCTTATAACCAATATAAAATGAATTCTTGTAATTATCAATAATCGCCATTATTTATTCCATATAATATAACCAATTGAAAAATATACTATATGACACAAAATATGGGGAAGTTTTGGATAAGTCACTTCATCCAAAATCTTTCCCTAAACTTCTAAATTAAAGCAACTAATCTATTTGAAAATAATGATAAAAAAAATAAATAATCGCCTCTATACCAGAATATAGAAAAGGATTATTCACGATACAATCACACCACCTTATATCTATTTAATCATTCATTTATTTCCATCTGTCGTGGTAGTATATATCAAGGCTATAGCAATGCCTTACTGAGTTCCTTTGTCCTATTATATCTATTACCGGAAACTTTTAAGGAGCGGCACATGAAACTTTATTACCAACCTGGAGCTTGTTCTCTCTCACCTCACATCATACTTCGTGAAGCAGGACTTGATTTCAGCATGATTAAAGTTGATCTGAAAACTAAAAAAATGGAGAACGGCGACGATTTTTTCGCAATTAACCCAAAAGGCCAGATACCCACTCTTCTGTTAGATAACAATGAGATCCTCACCGAAGGAGCTGTTATTGTCCAATATATTGCCGACCAGAAACCGGACAAAAAATTAATCTCACCAGCCGGAACGATGGAACGATATCATCAACTTGAATGGATTAGCCATCTTTCCAGTGAAATCCATAAAGGATTTTCACCCCTGTTTTTCCCGGGAACACCAGAAAATTATCGTCCTGTTGCTATTAATAATCTACTCAGGAGATTCAAGTATATAGATAAGGTATTAGCAGAACAGCCATACATTGCCGGGGAGCACTTTACTGTTGCTGACGCTTATTTATTCACCCTCAGTAACTGGGCGCCTTTAGTGCAATTGGATCTATCTGACCTGGTTCATCTTAAAGATTACCAAAAGAAGATTGCAGAACGTCCAAGTGTTCATGATGCCCTGAAAGCAGAAGGATTAATTTAAGAGTAAAAAACCGTTCCACGCAATGTTAGTGGAACGGTTAAATATCTTAATCCAATTGCGTCGCACAGAATTTATAGCCAGGAGTCACCATTCTGTCCTGCGCAGCCACAATTTGTAGTTCGTATTCGCCCATATCTTTCGTTGTTACCATCACTTCATAAACCGCAGCAGCAACATGTTCGAGAGCAGTTTGTAAAGACTCGCCTTTTAATAGGTTAACCAATAGCAGGCCACTGGTTAAATCACCCACACCAACCGGCTGACGTTCGCCAAAATCCACCAAAGGCCGACTTACATGCCAGCTATGCTCTTTAGTCACTAATAGCATTTCAAAATGATCAGCCCGATAACCAGCACGACTAAGATGTTTAACCAGTACAATATCCGGCCCTTTCTCACATAATGTTCGGGCAGCCACAACAGCCTGTTCTACATTAGCCACTTTCTGCATACTCAGTGTTTCAAGCTCCAGTAAATTTGGTGCAATAATGTTACTTACAGGAAGTGCTTCTTCACATAAAAATTCAGCCACTCCCGGCGCAACAATACAACCTTTTTCTGGGTGCCCCATGACGGGATCGCAGAAATACCAAGCATCAGGATTCACCGCTTTTACCCGTTTCACGATATCGATAATATGGCTCCCCTGTTCCGGTGAACCGATATATCCACTCAGTACCGCATGACAAGATTTAAGCTGTTCAATTTCTTCAATGCCCTGAACGATTTCCGTAAGATGATTCGCCGGCATAATACACCCTTTCCATTGAGAATATTGGGTGTGATTTGAAAACTGTACGGTATTCAATGGCCATACATTTACCCCCATCCGACGCATAGGGAATTCCGCAGCACTGTTACCAGCGTGACCAAAGACAACATGGGATTGAATTGAGAGAATATTTTTCACAATGACGGCCTATATTTTATTCTGGCTTCTGTTTATTAAGATTAAAGTCATGGTAAGAAAAAGGGCAACATTTGTTGCCCTGTCATAACGCAATATTAGTTATTTCCAGCAGATCAAACAATCGTGTTTTTTACCACGACGCAACAGGGTGTAACGACCAAACAGACGGTTACTGTCAGTAAACAGATATTCAGGTTCAGATTGTTTTTCACCATTAATTGCGACAGCGTTGGAACTGATCATAGTACGCGCCTGACCACGAGAAGGTACTAATCCAGCATTAACTAAAGCTTGTTGCAAATCCGCACCTTTTTCCAACTCAATTACTGGCATACTATCCTGTGCCAATTGAGCAAAATCCGCCTCGGTCAAATCAGCAACGGCCCCAGAGAATAAACTTTCTGTAATCCGTTTAGCAGCGGCCAATCCTTCGTCACCATGCACCATACCAGTAACTTGTTCCGCCAACACGTACTGAGCACGGGGAGCTTTACCGCTATTTCTATCTTCTTCTTCCAAAGCGTCAATATCTTCAAGATTCATGAAGGTAAAGAATTTCAGGAAGCGATAAACATCGGCATCCGCAGTGTTAATCCAGAATTGATAGAATTTGTACGGGCTGGTTTTCTTCGGGTCCAACCAAACAGCGCCACCTTCTGTTTTGCCAAACTTAGTGCCATCAGATTTCGTGATCAGCGGAACAGTCATGCCAAATACTTGTTTCTGGTTGATACGGCGAGTGAGATCAATACCAGAAGTAATATTTCCCCACTGGTCAGAACCACCAATCTGTAACTCAACACCATGTACTTCATTCAGGCGAGCAAAGTCATAGGATTGCAGTAGGTTATAAGAAAACTCAGTGAAAGAGATACCTACATCATCACGGTTCAAACGCTGTTTAACCGCTTCTTTATTAATCATCTGATTAACTGAGAAATGTTTGCCAATGTCACGCAGGAAAGTCAGGACGTCCATGTTGCCAAACCAATCATAATTATTGGCTGTTTTAGCGCTATTTTCACCACAATCAAAATCTAGGAAAGGTGAAACCTGTCTACGGATTTTCTCTACCCACTCTTTAACGGTGGCTTCAGTATTCAGTTTACGTTCAGTGGCTTTGAAGCTTGGATCGCCAATCAAACCCGTAGCCCCACCAACTAACGCCACGGGTTTATGCCCGGCCAGTTGGAAGCGTTTTAAACACAGCAAGGGAACCAGATGCCCCAAATGCAAGCTGTCAGCGGTCGGATCGAAACCACAATAGAGGGAGACAGGGCTCTGCGCCAGTCTCTCTGCTAACGCATTCTCATCCGCCACCTGGGCAATGAGGCCCCGCTCTTGCAGTTGTTTTATCAGGTTATTGCTAGACATTAATGACTCCATCAATTTGTGTATTTTGTCTGTTGTATAAATCGCGACTTAAAAAGAGTGCGGCATAGCATAAAACGCTACTACTATAAGTGCTAGTATTAAAAATAATAATCCACGATTTATGGCGCAAGCCTGTCAATATGCCAACTATCGCCTTCCCGTTGATAAATAAACCGATCATGGAGCCGATTTGCACCGCCTTGCCAAAATTCAACAGAATCAAAGGTCACTTTGAATCCTCCCCAAAAGCTAGGCAAAGGCACCTCGCCATTCAAGAATTTCTGTTTCAATTCAAGGAACTTCCCTTCTAAAACACCGCGTGCGGAAATACGAGAAGATTGTTGTGACGCCCATGCGGCAATCTGGCTATCTCTGGGACGACTATGGAAATATTTCATCACTTCAACAGGAGAAAGACGTTCCGCTTTACCAAGAAAAGAGACTTGCCTTTCCAGAGGATACCAAGGGAAATGGAGGCTGATTTTGTTATTTCGCGCCAAATGTTTTGCTTTCCGGCTGCTTAAATTTGTATAAAAAATCAAACTATTTGTATCAAAATGCTTCAATAACACAATACGTTGATACGGTTGGCCATTTTCATCAACTGTTGCTATACACATTGCGGTTGGATCGCTCAATTTAGCTTCACATGCTTGCTTGAACCAACGCTCAAAAAGTTCAATAGGTTCTTTAGTTAAATCTTTACGTCTTAATCCACCACGAATATATTCACGGCGTAATTCTGCAACATCAAATTCATTATGTTCTGACATTAACGTAGCTCTGTTTATGACTCACTAAATACCAGACAGCTTATCATTGTTATTGATTATTAACAGGATAAATCGCCCCTAAAATGGTTTCAGTACTCGCACCGGTAACAGAGGGCAAATTCCCTGACGCACCTGACATCGTACGGAATGCCAACCAGGCAAATGCCAGTGCTTCCATATCATCGCCGCTTAGGCCATATTTATCTGTCGGGCAAACCTCCGTTCCCGGTAATAATGCAGAAAGTCGACTCATTATCTGTGGGTTACGTGCGCCGCCGCCACAAACCAACAGACGTTCACATCCACCACTCAACATGATTTGCTGTGACACAGACACTGCTGTCAGCTCGGCCAGTGTCGCCTGGACATCAACTGGAGATATGTCAGGAAAATTAGCTAATTGCGCCTCCAACCAACTCATATTGAAATACTCCCGGCCTGTGCTTTTAGGAGCTGGTCGTGAAAAATAGTGATCAGAAAGCATTTGTCTAAGTAGCTGGTTATTAACCGCACCTTCCCGCGCCCATTGCGCATCTTTATCATAAGGTTTTTTCTGATGACGCCACACCCAACTATCCATCAGCATATTACCCGGACCTGTGTCATAACCTTTGACCGGTGATCCCGGTAATAGCGTCGTTATATTGGCAATACCACCGATATTGAGAATTATTCTGCGTTCTGTCGAATGCCCTAAGACGGCGAAATGAAAAGCGGGAACTAATGGCGCTCCCTGCCCGCCATATGCCATATCTCTCCGACGAAAATCGCCAACCACAGTCATCCCAGTTAAAGCTGCGATACGGTTATTGTCGCCAAGTTGCATAGTGAAAGGCGTGTGACCATCTGGCTCATGCCAAACAGTTTGTCCATGACATCCCACAGCGATAATGTCACTGGTGGTTAACCCTGTTTTAATCAGTAAGCCCTGCACTGCTTCAGCGAATAAAGAACCAAGTTCATAATCTAACCGACCAATTGCTGATAATGTCGTTTGCTGCCCCTGGCAGACTGCAAGAATTTTCTGTTTTAATTCGTGTGGAAATGGATGCGAATAACTGGCTTGTTGAGCAACAACTTTATCATTGATTGCTGCAAGCACCACATCAACGCCATCCAGACTTGTCCCCGACATTACACCAATATAACGACCTGACTTCATAACCATTTAATTTGCCTTCCTGCTTAAAATCTGTCTTGATAAAATCAGAAACCACGCCAATAACTATAAAGCGCAGTGGTTTTGGCTGTATATGGCTAATAGACAAACTAAGGAATAAAACCTGAGTTTTGGAAACAACTTCACAAAAAATGCTGAATTTCTCATTAATAGCTATTTCTTTTAAAAATCTCTATTGACGTTTAATATATGTTTAGCACTAGATTGCTAATGTACTGGCATTCTATTTGGATAAACTTTTTATTACTTATTGCCAATGCCGGTTGTTAGCCTGATTGCCCAGTAAGCTATCAGATTTCCGCAGTCAGGCATCGAAATTAGGAGTTACTATGTTTAAGCACTTTTTAGTTAGCGCGGTTGCCGTTGCTTCATTATCAGGCTGTGTCAACACCGATTCTCTTTCTGGTGATACCTATACCGCTGGACAAGCTAAGCAG
Organism: Photorhabdus namnaonensis; assembly: GCF_001684335.1. Classification (GTDB taxonomy): domain Bacteria; phylum Pseudomonadota; class Gammaproteobacteria; order Enterobacterales; family Enterobacteriaceae; genus Photorhabdus; species Photorhabdus namnaonensis. The sequence goes on along the minus strand of NZ_LOIC01000082.1, from coordinate 300,916 downwards.
GTCCAGACTGTCTCTTACGGTACAATTGTTTCTGTTCGTCCTATCAATATTCAGGCGGGTAGCGATGAGAATGTATTAGGCGCAATTGGCGGCGCAGTTCTAGGAGGCTTGGTTGGCAATACTATTGGCGGCGGCAGCGGCAATACATTGGCGACCGCCGCTGGTGCGATTGCCGGTGGTGTTGCAGGCCAAAACGTTCAGGGGGCTCTTAACACAACTAAAGGTGTGGAACTCGAAATTCGTCGTGACAGCGGTGAAAGTATCATTGTTGTTCAAAAGCAAGGTAAAACTGTTTTCCATAAAGGTCAACGAGTAAGAATCGCAGGCCAAGGCAGTAGTATTACTGTTTCACCTCGACAATAAGATATAGAAATAAGAAAACCGTGACTTCATTTTGGTAAGTCGCGGTCTTCTTTCATCCGGTTAGCGCATTTCATGGCTATCGTAATTACTATCTACTCTGTAATTGGATAATATTTTGCTCTAACTTCTGCACTAAAGTGGAAAGAAAAGCAAGTTCCTCGCGTGAAATACCCTCCAGAATCTCATTTCTTGTGGATTCAATAACACCATCCAACTCCCTAATAACCGATGCAGAATCTTCAGTTAGCTTGATTCTCTTTGCACGGCGATCATTGGCACAAGTATGCCGGGTGATAAGTTTTTTTTCCTCAAGCTGATCTAATGTCCTGACCAAAGATGGTTGCTCGATACCGATAGCTTTCGCCAACTGTATCTGAGATTGCTCCTGAGGTAACCGGCTAATATTGTATAACGTTACCCAATGAGTCTGAGTTAATTCTAACGGCTTTAAACGGTAGTCAATTAAAGCACGCCAAATACGAACTAACCGTGCCAGATCTGATCCCAATGTAGATTCCAATTGTCCCTCCTTAAATAAACTAGCCTACTAAACATAACAGCCAAATTTTTCTAAATCAGGCTAACTAGCCTTAAAAAAGTATATATAACTTCTGCATAATCACAGTAAATTCTTAGCAACTAACTAATTCAGGTAACTATAACCAAGAACAACTAAACTTAATTTAAACTCAGAACAAAACAATTAACATACAATATTTTTACCATAAAAACTATCAGAACTATGAATACAAGCAGACAGAAACCAATAAATATCATTCAATACTTTATTCAAAGTACTATAAGAATAGCTGTCATCTAAATGCTAAGCTATCTATTTTTACATTAATGTTGTTTTTATTTTACATTTATCACACAATTGGGCTTAAAATTCCATTTAAAACATAAAGTTATAAGAACACTCAAATAAGCTCCCTTAGTCTTTTCGTTAAGTGAAAAATAAAAAAATAACAAACAAAATACTTAAGATTATAGTAGAACATTTATAACTTCGCCAAAAATATAACCCTATATAAGTAAATCATTGAATTGTTAACTTTAATAACTTCAAAAATTTCTAATTAAAATAGTGATGGCTGCTCAGGTGGTTCTTCATCTGTCTGATTTTGTGCTCTCAATGCACGTAAATATCTTTGCCGGCACAGTCGCAATACTTCACGCTTTTGCCCATCAGACATTTTCATCCAATTAAATCTTTCTTCCCGGCTGCGATAACACCCCAGACAAAAACCTCGCTCATTAGCCTGACAAATTCCTCGACAAGGACTGGGAATAGCAAAAAACTCCAGTTGCTCAGCCATCACATCCCGTTTCCTATACAATTCACATACTATATTTAATTATAAACCTAGATAAGAATAAATTATAATTATGGGAAAATTGAACTGTAACCGTAAGACACGTTATAGTTAGTGGTTTTTGTGCGACCTACCGCACAAAAATATTGGTAAAACCATTAAATTAGAGGTAATTATGCGTTTACTCCATACCATGATCCGTGTTGGCGATCTACAACGCTCCGTTAATTTTTACACTGAAGTGTTAGGCATGCGCCTGCTACGCACCAGTGAAAACATCGAATATAAATACTCACTCGCCTTCGTTGGCTACGCTGATGAGAGCGAAGGAGCCGTAATCGAGTTAACCTATAATTGGGGAGTTGATCATTACGAAATGGGGAATGCTTTTGGTCACATTGCATTAGGTGTTGATGATGTCGCAGCCACTTGCGAATCTATTCGCAAAGCCGGTGGCGACATTACCCGTGAAGCAGGCCCCGTAAAAGGCGGAACAACCGTTATTGCTTTCGTTGAAGATCCAGATGGTTACAAAATTGAACTGATTGAAAATAAAAATGCCAGCAACGCTCTGGGTAACTCGATCTGATGTCTGACAAAAAAGAGCCAAACGTCCTTAGTGGACGTTTTAGAGGTTATTACCCTGTTGTTATTGATGTTGAAACTGGCGGCTTTAATGCCAAAACAGACGCATTACTTGAAATTGCCGCCGTTACACTGGAGATGGATGGTGAAGGTTGGCTAACGCCTAGCGAATCGCTTCACTTCCATATTGAGCCATTTGAAGGAGCCAATCTTGAACCAGCAGCCCTGGAGTTCACCGGCATTGATCCATTAAATCCGCTACGTGGAGCAGTGAGCGAATATGAAGCTCTACACGCTATTTTTAAAATGGTTCGTAAAGGGATAAAAAATAATCATTGTAATCGGGCAATTATCGTTGCTCACAATGCTAGCTTCGATCATAGCTTTGTTATGGCTGCCGCGGAACGCACCGGACTAAAGCGAAATCCGTTCCATCCGTTTGCAACTTTTGACACCGCTGCTTTAGGTGGTCTGGTATTAGGACAAACAATCTTAGCAAAAGCCTGTATCACCGCCGGTATCCCATTCGACAATCATCAGGCTCACAGCGCTTTATATGATACTGATCGTACCGCTGAATTATTCTGTGAAATGGTTAACCGTTGGAAACAACTCGGTGGCTGGCCATTAACGACAGCAACGGAAGAAAAAAACGGATAAATAGCTGAACGGCTAGATTAACATTATCAAATCTAAATTTAAGCAATAATACCCCCCATATATCAATATATGGGGAGATAGCATAATAATTTATCCCGTCATCTTTCAAGTTGCCTCTTTGTTGGCGGCACTCACTCACCCCGGTCACATAGTTATCTATGCTCCCGGGGATTCGCTCCCTTGCCGTCGCGATGCATCTTGAAATCCATTGGGTAATATAAGTAATTAAAAAATTACTCTGTCGCGTCTTCGTCCTCGAGACGATATTTATCAGCAGTTTCTTTGATTAATGTTTGTAACTCACCACGCTGATACATTTCAATGATAATATCGCATCCACCTATCAACTCACCTGCTACCCAAAGTTGAGGAAAGGTTGGCCAATTAGCATATCTTGGCAATTCTGCACGAATATCTGGATTTTGCAAAATATCTACGTAAGCAAAACGCTCACCACATGCAGATAAAGCCTGAACAGCCTGCGCAGAAAACCCACAATTTGGCAATTTAGGAGAACCCTTCATATACAATAAAATTGGGTTTTCTTTAATTTGGCGCTCAATCTTCTCAATAGTCGTCATTTTTATTTCCTTTAAACCAACACTATGTTGATAACCAACATCGTCACAATATTACGGAGAATACCATTTTCTCTCACTAAGATGTATCCTGATCTTTTCTTATTCTGATGCAGATGGCATCATTTTCACTGTTATTTATCGTAGAAGTTGCCAGGATGACCAGAAATTTACCAGCACAGCAATGAAAGCTTTTGGTTCTGGGCTGGGCTTAACAACCATCAGATTAATTCATTACTCTCTGTTTTAACACCCAAAGGCAAAGGGCAGATAAACCGCTGAGACTATCCGCCCAATTTCCTTTCAACGTAAAGCCCAATTTCTAAACCATCTAACCTGTTCAAAATATCAGGCAAAGATCAAGCAAAGAGCGGCAAAAATGGCAATCATCACCAACGTGCTAACAGCAGTAAATAAACCAAGTTTCAAATCGGTATTCATAAAGCCTCCTCAGAATAAAAAGTTTATAACGACAAAAACCAGTCTATTGAGATGGTTAATTGCCCTTATATAAGGAAAAGCATAAATAGCGATTACCATTCATTTTATAACACTGATTATTGCTTTCACTTTTGAGCCAGATCAGACAAAATCCAAGATTTATCGCTAACTTATTGCCAGCCCTTGTGTAAAAGGGCTGGCAAGTGATTAACAAAGCGTTTTAAATTTAGACCAAAAGGTCAGGAGTCTTTCACCTCATGGCAACGATCAAAGATGTGGCTAAACACGCTGGCGTCTCAACCACTACCGTATCCCATGTTATTAATAAAACCCGCTTCGTCGCTGAAGATACTAAAGCTGCCGTTTGGGCTGCTATTAAGGCACTGAATTATTCACCCAGCGCCGTCGCTCGCAGTCTGAAAGTTAACCACACAAAATCGATCGGATTACTGGCGACATCCAGTGAAGCCCCCTATTTTGCTGAAGTCATTGAGGCCGTTGAAAACAGTTGTTATAGCAAAGGCTATACGCTGATTTTATGTAACTCACACAATAACATTGATAAACAGAAAGCCTATCTCGCCATGCTGGCACAAAAACGTGTGGATGGACTGCTGATTATGTGTTCAGAATACCCGGAACAGTTGTTGGGAATGCTGGAAGATTATCGCAATATTCCAATGGTCGTCATGGATTGGGGTCAAGCCAGAAGCGACTTCACCGATACGATTATTGATAACGCATTCCACGGAGGTTATCTGGCTGGTCGTTATCTTATCGAGCGCGGCCATCGTGATATTGGCGCGATCCCCGGCCCTCTGGCACGAAATACCGGCGGTGGTCGCCATCAAGGATTCTTAAAAGCGTTAAAAGAAGCCAATATTCCGATCAGAGAAGAATGGATTATTCAGGGGGATTTTGAGCCAGAATCGGGCTATAAAGCCATGCATCAAATTCTGCATCAAAAACAGCGTCCGACTGCGGTTTTCTGCGGCGGAGATGTTATGGCTATGGGGGCTATTTGTGCTGCTGATGAATCAGGATTACGCGTCCCGCAAGATATTTCTATCATCGGTTATGACAATATACGCAACGCTCGTTATTTCTCTCCGGCATTGACCACCATTCATCAGCCAAAAGAACGACTGGGACAAATGGCGTTTTCTATGTTATTGGACAGAATCGTCAACAAACGTGAAGATGCACAAACCATTGAAGTACATCCACGCCTGGTTGAACGACGCTCTGTCGTGGATGGTCCATTTATAGACTACCGCCGTTAATCCGTTTTATTCATCCTGAAGCCATTCAGCATTAAGCGTTTCACTATCGCCAAGATAGTCAAGCAACCAACTTAATGCTGGAGAATGGCTGTTTTGTACCCACGCCAAACAACATGGACTGTCTGGTAAAGGCTGTTCCAATTCCAACACGGCTAATTTCTTCTGCCGAATAAGCGGCATTGCCCTATGCTTAGGCACCATTCCTACACATAATCCTTCGTTTAAACAAGACAGACCAGACTCCCAATCAGGAACTACCAACCTGCGCTGGTTATCCAGATTCCAGGTGTCACGCTTCGGTAAATTACGGGATGTATCTTCAAGGCACAAACTTGGATAAGGCCGCATTTGGTCATCAGATAGCGGCCCCGGCAATTGAGTCAACTCATGGTCTGCGCTAACCACACATAACCAAGGCATAAACCCCATATCTCGGAAACTATACCTTTCCCCGACAGGAACCACTCGGGTTGCCCCAATGGCGACATCAACTCGACTATCCACCAGCGCATCCCACACACCATTAAACACTTCCTGATGAATAAAAAGTTCTATATCAGGAAAATGGTGGTAAAAATCAAGAATAAGCTGACGACTACGTTCTGGTTTGACAACGAGATCAATAGCAATATTAAATTGCCCTCGCCAGCCGTTTGCAACTTGTTGACATTGGTGACGAGTATCAATCATTTTTTTGATAACAGAGCGAGCTTCTTTGATAAAAATAGCGCCTGCCTCAGTTAATTCTACATCTCGATGATGACGCTCAAACAACGAAACGGCAAGCCACTCTTCCAATTGTCTTACGGTATAACTGATCGCAGAAGGGACACGGTGAAGCTCCGATGCCGCGGCACTAAAACTGCCTGTTCTGGCAACCGCGTCCACGACTTCAAGTGAATATTCCGACCACATAATTTTACCTTTCAATTTTTTTCACAGCACTATGCAAATATTACCATTTCACAAGTAAAAATCACGACGTATAGAATATGTGTCAATATTGTTATCTATCTTATCACTGCAAATTATTTCAATCATGACATTCAAAGAGAGTAATCAAATGAAAAACTCAAGTCAGTTCATGTTCTACCTTGCAGGCTTGAGTATGCTAGGCTATCTGGCTATTGATATGTATCTGCCAGCATTCGGTGCTATGCAACAAGAATTAGGGACATCAGCAAACGCAATTAGCGCCAGCCTAAGCATCTTTCTTGCAGGTTTCGCCTTTGCGCAACTTTTGTGGGGGCCTCTTTCAGATCGCTTTGGCAGGAAACCGATTATTATCATCGGCCTATCCCTGTTTTCTATTGGCTGTCTGGGAATGATTTGGATAACAGATTCCACCCAACTTTTAGCTTTGCGTTTTATTCAAGCCATCGGTGTGTGTTCAGCCGCCGTCTCATGGCAAGCATTAGTTATTGATCGTTACGATTCCAATCGTACCAAACGTGTTTTCGCGACAATTATGCCATTGGTTGCACTTTCCCCTGCCCTGGCGCCTTTAATGGGAGCCTGGCTGTTGCAACATGGCGGCTGGCGCATAATTTTCCTAGTCTTATTGACAATCACATTAATACTGTTGTTTTTTACTCTGTTTTTGCAAGAAAATCGCAAAAACCATGAAATTCAAGTGCAAACAAATAATGTCTCTTTCCTTACGCTATTAAAATCACCACTGTTTAATGGCAACGTTCTGATATTCGCATCATGCAGCGCCGGCTTTTTTGCCTGGTTAACCGGCTCCCCTTCAATCCTCGGTGAAATGGGATATACCCCCGATGACATCGGTCTGAGTTATATTCCTCAAACGTTGGCCTTTATCGTTGGAGGTTATGGATGTCGCAGTATTTTGACCAAAATAAAAAGTGAGATTATTTTTCCTTATCTGTTAGTTGGCTATGCTTTCAGCATGATTGCGCTCTATTTGATTGCAAAATTTAGCGAGCCAACTCTATTCACTATTCTGATCCCTTTCTGCTTTATGGCTGCAATGAATGGCGCATCATATCCAATTGCAGTAGCAAACGCTTTATCCGCTTATCCACAAGACAGTGGAAAAGCTACTGCATTACAAAACACGCTTCAATTAGGGCTCTGTTTTATTGCCAGTTTGGTTGTATCAGCATTTATCAGCAATCCACTTATATCCACAACCACTGTCATGGTTTCTACCGTTGTTCCAATGACATTAGGATATTTTATACAGTGGAAAAAAAACGCTGATCGCCGAATTCAAACAGTTGAACAAAATTCTTAATATTAATCAAATTGTTACTCCAATAAAGGCGGCTAATTATCAATTAATCGCGGCCTTTATTTATTAATTGATAAAACAATTTTATGCTTTTATACTTAATAAAGATCTTTATTACAAATAACCTGGAATTTGAGGTTTTCAGGAGCAATGATTGCCCCATTAAACTCATGGATTAGTCATCTTTAAGATTTTTTTACTTTGATTCTTTGTTATTTTTTGCATTTTGCGTCTTCGCATCCTGCTTTGTTAGCTAAAACGAGCTCCTCAATATTCCATCACCCTAACGTTGGAGAGTATATGAGTTCACCCTATATTGAAAACCCGAAAACAGCCATTAACTCCTGGCAGAGAATTGCCAATCAGATGCTAGAGGAAGCAGGAATTCAAATTAATGGTCACAATCCTTATGACATCCAGATAAAAAACCCTAATTTCTACAAAAGAGTTTTACAACAAGGTTCTATGGGATTAGGTGAAAGTTATATGGATGGCTGGTGGGATTGCGAGCGGTTAGATATTTTCTTTTATCGCGTTTTACGCGCTGGATTAGAAAATAAAATGCCCAATAATCTCAAAGACATAGTAAGAATCGCAACAACCCGCTTACGTAATCTGCAAACGCCAAAAAGATCATGGATTGTCGGTTATCAACATTATGATTTAGGAAACGATCTTTTTACCCATATGCTTGACCCTTATATGCAATATTCCTGCGGATACTGGAAACAAGCTAAAACACTGGAGCAGGCTCAACTTGATAAGTTGAAACTCATCTGCGAGAAATTGGAACTTTCTCCAGGTATGGCCCTGCTGGATATTGGATGTGGTTGGGGTGGGCTATCAGCTTATGCTGCTAAAAATTATGGTGTTTCTGTCACAGGTATAACTATTTCAGCCGAACAACAGAAATATGCACAGAAACAATGTACAAATCTGGATGTAAAAATCATTCTGAAAGATTATCGGGATTTACATGAGCAGTTCGACAGAATTGTTTCTGTCGGTATGCTTGAACACGTTGGACCTAAAAATCATGCGACTTACTTCGACGTTGTTCAAAGAAACTTGAAGCCTGATGGCCTATTCCTGCTACATACCGCTGGTTCCAACAAAACTAAGGCCAGTGCTGATCCGTGGATCAGCAAATATATTTTTCCTAATGGCTGCTTGTCTTCGATTGAGCAAATAGCTCGCACCAGCAAAAACTGTTTTGTTATGGAAGATTGGCATAACTTTGGCGCAGATTATGATCGTACATTGATGGCCTGGTATGAAAGATTTATTGCCAGTTGGCCTGAAATACAAGATAACTATAGCCCAACATTTAAACGCATGTTTAGCTATTATCTGAATGCCTGTGCCGGTGCATTTCGTGCTCGCGATATTCAATTATGGCAAATCATATTCAGTCTAAAAGGCATTGAAGGCGGGTTACGGGTAGCCCGATAGTTAACCTAAAAGCTACAGGTTCCCACTGTAGCTTTTAGTCAATGCAACATATCCATTTCTAATCATTAAAAGGAAAATTCCTATTCCAATATGACAAAACCATTTAACTACACTTAGAATAGGTGGTCCTTAATAAAAGAGAGATCTATTTCTCACTAACGGAAATCACCCACATAACCATTATCAAAGAAAACGGTTTGATCAAATGCTATTTTTCCACCAGAAAATATCAAATCTAAATGATGACTCCCTTTTACACCACCACCTAAACCAAGATGTAAGCCAGGATGCCGCTCTTCAAAACCGGCATTTCTGCCATAAAGCGCTTTCACACCGGTGTTAGTGCCAATACCAAACTCTTCAACAATTCTATTTCCGTGATTATGATTTAGATATAAATTAAAATCTCTACTAAATTCATCATTCTCACAATCAAAACCAATAATTTCACCCTCTTTTATATTTATCGTCATCATATCATTGACAACCCCATACTTTATGGCAAAGGGTGCAGTACTCAAAAAGGTACCACTAAAGCTAATACTGCCGTTAAGGTTCTTTATATGACTTGCTATTTCCCCAGGAATAACATCAATATTTCCGTTGCCATCAATGGAAGTCCATTTATGGTCCTTTTCTAAATAACCTACAATCGAGTTCCCTTTATTATCTGTATATTGAATCTTCTGTGATCGACTTGATAATCCAATAAGCTTTTGATTCCTTTCTGTTATTGATGCTGGTAGCTCACTGAATGCTTCAATAAAATGCGGACCATAATCTTTAAACAGTACAGATTTCTTCCATGATTCAGTAATAAAGCTTCTTATTTTGGTTAGATATTCTGGCCCTTGTGGAGATGCATTCTTTAATGTTGATGATGCGTAAAGAAAAATAAACAAATCACAATCGGATATTTTTTGTTTTACATCGTCTGGCGGCGTTTTTTCTAAGAAAGCGAAATCAGATTTCACATCGAAATTCTTTTTATACACATGCATCTTTTGCGCAATATCGCCATGCTCAGCATCAGATCCGATAAATATCTTTATACATTCATCATTTCTTACTTTATCCGAAATCGCAGGATGATATGATAAACAACGATACATATTCTCAAGACTTTTATCCATGAGGACAATCCTGTTTATTTTTAAGTAAGGGGAAACTCTCCCCTTACTTATCTATTATTATAAAGAGCCTTAATTATAAAAAACCATTAAGGCCAAAGTGCAGTACCAAAAGGTACGACAGCTTGCGCATTCATCATTTCAACAGCATCATCGTGTGTAGGTTCTTCAAGCCATTCATCTAACTCAATCGGGTTTTCCATAAAGTAGCCTCTAAAAATATCATCGTGGGGATTAGTCTGCGCTTTATGAGAAAGGGCATTAACACAATAATAACAATATTAATTATATTAGTTAACACAATATACAAAACACTGCTACATAAATCACAAAAAGGAGCATCGGTGGATTCAGTGCTCCCTTTTAACACAGTTAATTTTGTTTGAAAGCGACAAGCGGGGTCATCCTGTCGCTCCTCATTGATTGATCATTCCTCCATGAATGTCTCTGACTGCTGAGAGAGGACCTGTTCCCGCTCTCTCTGGGCAAGAACGCGCTCCACAGTATCAACAATCGCTTGAGTCTGTGAGTCAATCTCAATATTAACTCTCTGACCAAGACGTTTCTTACCTAATGTTGTACGTTCCAATGTTTCAGGAATAAGGTGAACGCAAAAACGATTATTAACCACATCGCCAATTGTCAGGCTAATTCCATCGATGCCGATAAACCCTTTATGTAAGATATATTTCATTAGTTGCTTATCATGGATACGGAACCATATCTGATGGTTATTTTCTGAAGTGAAAATTTTAACTATCTCAGCAACCGTGATGATATGACCGGACATCAAATGTCCACCAATTTCATCCCCAAATTTAGCCGCCCGCTCCAAATTCACATAATCCCCTATCTGCAAATCACCAAGATTAGTCAGACGTAGAGTCTCTTTGATTAAGTCGAAACTAATCTCATCGCCTTCTATTTTAGTTACCGTCAGACAACAACCGTTATTGGCAACCGATGCCCCGGTTTCAATACCCGGCAATAATTCAGCCGGGAATTTAACAACATGAGTCCGAAAATTGCTCTTTTCATCAATAGCAACCAAGGGTGCCTTTCCCTGAACGATGCCCGTAAACATAGAAGAACCTCTTAATGACTGTGTATAATTATTAATTAGTTTATATCAAGTTGTCATTGATAAATACCACCTAAACATTTGAATATAAACTCAGCATGATTGTTGTAATATAGCACCAAATAGATACAATACGCCGGTTAGTAAACGATTGATTTTTCGAAAATCGTTTCTTATATACAGGCATTTTTCTTAATCTTTTCTACTTTTAAAATAAGGTGTAATGCGTGCAGAAGTATTTAAAAGAAGCGCGTAGTTTGCTCGCTCTAGGGATCCCCGTCATTATTGCCCAATTTTCACAAACTGCAATGGGAGTTGTGGATACAGTTATGGCGGGTAGCGTCAGTGCAACCGATATGTCTGCGGTTGCCGTCGGCACCTCTATCTGGCTGCCGGTTATTTTATTTGGTTACGGCTTACTACTAGCTTTAACCCCCATTATTGCGCAAATGAATGGCTCTGGACGCAGGAATCTCATTGCTAACCAAACTCAGCAAGGATTCTGGCTAGCGATTTTCCTCTCCATTATCATTATCGCTATTTTATACAACAGCAAGTTCCTGATTGACCGGCAACATAATATAGATCCACTTTTAGCCGAAAAAGCGGTTGGATTTATCCACGCAATCATGTGGGGTGCGCCAGGCTTTCTATTTTATCATGTGCTGCGTAATCAATGTGAAGGTTTATCGAAAACCAAACCAGGCATGGTGATTAGTTTTTTAGGATTGTTAATTAATATTCCGATTAACTACATACTCATTTACGGTAAATTCGGCGCGCCCGCTTTAGGTGGTGTTGGTTGCGGCGTTGCAACCGCCAGCGTTTACTGGGCCATGTTCCTACTCATGCGTTGGTATGTGAAACATTCGTCATCACAAAAGGATATCCGTCCTAAACATCGTTTTGCCGCACCAGATTGGCATATTCTGAAACGTATTTCAGCTCTCGGTTTTCCTATTGCGATGGCGATGTTTTTTGAAATTACCCTATTTGCCATAGTGGCATTGCTGATCTCTCCTTTAGGCATTACCGCTGTCGCAGGGCATCAAATTGCACAAAATTTCGGATCATTAATGTTTATGTTCCCAATATCTTTAGCCGCGGCAACCACTATCCGGGTGAGCTACAATTTAGGACAAAAGTCTACCGATAATGCCCGGATATCAGCCTATACCGGAATTATGGTTGGTTTGGTATTTGCTTGTTTAACCGCAACTTTTTCTATTATTTTGCGAGAGCCGATCGCTTTGATGTATAACGACAATCCTGAAGTTATCATCATGGCATCGCATCTGATGTTATTTGCCGCGCTTTATCAATTATCTGATGCCGTACAGGTTGTAGGGGCTGGTGTTTTACGTGGATATAAAGATACGCGTTCTATCTTTTATATCACTTTCATCGCTTACTGGATTTTGGGGTTGCCAAGCGGTTACATTCTGGGATTAACTGACTATTTCGTACCCGCTATGGGGCCACAAGGGTTCTGGATTGGCTTTATTATTGGCCTGACTGCATCAGCAGTGATGATATTTACCCGTATTTTGTGGGTACAAAAACAGTCAGATGAAATAGTTTTACAACGCTCAACCCGCTGATTTCTTTTTCATAAAGCCGGGGACGAATACTTAATTGGTGGAATAAACGGCAAATTCACTGTATGTAGATGCAAATACGAACAGTTGAACAATAATTTGTATTATTCCCCTTGCCAGAAGGCTAACTCGCCGCTAATATTCGTCCCCGTTGTCACCCATGCAATTTAGATTGCGTCCGTAGCTCAGTTGGTTAGAGCACCACCTTGACATGGTGGGGGTCGGTGGTTCGAGTCCACTCGGACGCACCAATTACTTGATTAATATTACTTGGTTAATATTGTTTGGTTGATAGCATAATCCTATTAGTGCGTCCGTAGCTCAGTTGGTTAGAGCACCACCTTGACATGGTGGGGGTCGGTGGTTCGAGTCCACTCGGACGCACCAAGTCTACAAATCTCTTTTCTTACTTTTATTATCTCTTGGTTATACTCAGTCTGCTTGCTGCGTCAAAATACACTGTTAGCTGTTTACAAGCAGTTTCCGCGATGAGTTATAACCCTTCTTTGCTAAGATCTGCGTCATTTTTCCAGTTTATCGTTATAATTAATTCACATAATCATTTTTCGATTCATTTCACAGAAATAAGTCTCTATAATACGGCGCAATTTATAGTTGAATGGTTTCAGCTTATTAACATTAATTTGCCGAACACTGAAAAGTTACAGACTAATCGTATGTATAAACTCGCATAATTACATGTGCCTAACCGCCGCATGTCTTCCCCGCCACCAGCCCTTAATGATGTTGCGCAACATTCAGCACCATATGGTATCTGCGCAAACCATAAAGTTGGCGGTTTCACTATTTTATCCAATTAAAACCTGTAGATAGATTGTCATGAAAAAAACCAAAATTGTTTGTACTATCGGGCCAAAAACAGAATCCGAAGAAAAACTGACCGAACTGTTGAATGCCGGCATGAATGTTATGCGCCTTAATTTCTCACATGGAGATTATGAAGAGCACGGTCAGCGTATTCAAAATATCCGTTCAGTTATGGCTAAGACAGGTAAACAAGCCGCTATTTTGTTGGATACTAAAGGACCAGAAATTCGCACCATGAAGCTGGAAGGCGGTAATGATGTCACTCTAACCGCCGGTCAGACCTTCACTTTTACCACTGACACTTCCGTTATCGGTAATAAAGACCGTGTAGCTGTCACTTACAGTGGTTTCCCTGCGGATCTGGCTCCCGGTAATACCGTGCTAGTTGATGACGGATTAATCGGCATGACAGTCAAAGAAGTCACTAAATCAGAAGTCATTTGCCAAGTTTTGAACAATGGCGACTTAGGTGAAAATAAAGGTGTTAACCTGCCGGGTATTTCCATCAGTCTGCCAGCTCTGGCTGAAAAAGATAAACAAGATTTGATCTTTGGTTGCCAACAAGGTGTTGATTTCGTCGCCGCTTCTTTTATCCGCAAACGCTCCGATGTTCTGGAAATCCGTGAACATCTGAAAGGGCACGGCGGTGAAAATATTCAAATCATCTCTAAAATTGAAAATCAGGAGGGTCTGAACAATTTTGATGAAATTCTGGAAGCTTCTGACGGGATCATGGTTGCCCGTGGTGACTTGGGTGTTGAAATCCCGGTAGAAGAAGTGATCTTCGCTCAGAAGATGATGATTCAAAAATGTAACATTGCTCGTAAAGTTGTTATCACTGCAACTCAAATGCTCGATTCCATGATTAAAAACCCGCGCCCTACCCGGGCTGAAGCAGGTGACGTTGCTAACGCTATTTTGGATGGTACTGATGCAGTTATGCTTTCCGGTGAAAGTGCAAAAGGCAAATATCCAATAGAAGCGGTAACTATCATGGCAACGATTTGTGAACGTACAGACCGCGTAATGCCAAGTCGTATCGAAGCCGTCAATTGTCGTAATCTGCGCGTAACCGAAGCAGTGTGCCGTGGCGCCGTCGAAACAGCAGAAAAACTGGAAGCTCCTTTGATTGTGGTCGCAACCTATGGCGGTAAATCTGCCAAATCCATTCGTAAGTACTTCCCTGGCGCCCCTATTTTGGCATTAACCACTAATGAAGTGACTGCCCGCCAACTATTGCTTGTTAAGGGAGTTTCTACCCAAATTGTTAAAGAAATCGCCTCTACCGACGATTTCTACCGCATTGGTAAAGAAGCGGCACTAGCAAGTGGCCTGGCGAAGAAAGGTGAAATCGTAGTTATGGTATCCGGCGCCTTGGTTCCCAGCGGTACCACTAACACCTCGTCTGTTCACGTACTTTAATTTAATCAGTCGTTTTATTTCTGAAACACCGTACTCCTGGCGGTGTTTCAGAGCTCTAATTTTCTCCGTTAATATGATGCAATACCAAATTATTTTACTAATCATCATAATCACAGATTTATTTCCATTCTATCTATTTCAATGAATAATAAAATAACCTTATTCTTCTTATTTACCATTAGCCAAATATTTAAAACTGCCATTTTCAATTTTGGTTTTTAAATTATCCCTTTAAAATAGAATAAATTTAATAATCAGCCATAATACATATGTATTTTAAAAACAATGAGCATTATTAACACATATAAAATAATAAGATTATCTACTTAATCAAAAAATAATTTACACAGAAAAAATCCTATGATTATATTAATAAATTTAAAATATAATAATGTATCTTTGTTATTTACTTCTACCTTTATTATTTCCTTCATTTAATATATTTTTCTTATTGATATTATCTCTACCTTGCTTCCCGCGCCATCTGGCTAACGGCAAGTACAGATTACCAGCCAGTTTCATTGGCGTTCATGTAATAACATGCAAAAAGCTCAGTTGATGAACATGACAATAGGTTAACTCACTCCTGAAAAATATCGCTTTTAATACTATACCCGTTATCTTTCAAGCTGCCTCTTTGTTGGCTGCACTCGCTCACCCCAGTCACATAGTTCTCTATGCTCCCGGGGATTCACTCCCTTGCCGCCGCGATGCAACTTGAAATCCATAGGGTATATAATCTCTAATCTAAAGTTATTAAAAAATTCCTCATTAACTACTATTTCTACAATCCAATCATTAATCACGAATGTCAAATAAAATCTAACAATAATAATGTTTTATCAACACCTAAGATATTATTAATGATAAATAAAAATATGAATAATAAATCAAAATTATATGAAATAGGAATATTATTATAATATATTTACCTTGGTTTTTGTGAAAATTTACAACCTAGCTATAAATCATTTATTAACAGAAAATAAAATGCTTTCATATATTCATTATATCGATCAAATTATTCCATCCACTTATATGCTGATTGATAATAATGCCATTCTCTGTTTTCTCATGGTCAGAAAATGGCGTAAACCTCAACAATGATGACATTTTCCAGCACTACATCATTTGCGGAGAATCCACTTTGGATGTCATCAATATCTTTTTCTTAATCATGATTCATCGAAAGCTTTACCGACTTCACTTAAATTCTGGAACTCACTTTTTGTTCCGGCCGCTTTCGCCTGAATAGAGCACAGAATATCTTGACGACTAAAAATCGAAGCTTGCAAAAGTGCTATTTGTTGCAACGATTCATAAACACCATGATCACGGCTGTAAAGCATAGCTCGTTTAATCCCGTTAATGGCAACCGGAGGCCGATCAGCAATACGTCGGGCAGTCGCAAGAGCGCCTTCGATTAATGTCTCTGTAGAAGGGAACACTTTTACCACCAGCCCCAAATCATGAGCCTGAGCCGCACTCAGTGTATCTCCAGTAAGGGCAAGATAGCGGGCCATACCCCCAGGTATCAAATGTTGCAAACGTTGAAGAATACCTAAGTCAGCCATCATACCGATATTGGTTTCTTCTATCCGAAACTTCGCATTTTCAGCAGCAAAACAAAAATCGCATGCGGCAATTAAGTCAAAACCCGCGCCAAGACAGGCACCTTGCACTGCGGCAATAACAGGGAATCGTGCACGCTCCAATACACTTATCGCCTCCTGCATTTGTAATAAGCTGAACTGCATCGATTCCCGCTCATTAGGATTAGCCGTATTAGCCTCTTTGCTAGAAGCAAAAATTTGCAGATCAAGCCCACCACAAAATGTGTTTCCTTGTGCAGAGATCACCATTGCCCGAACTTCACCTGAACGACTAAGTTGCTCTATTGCCTCAGGAAACCTTTTCCAGAACCCAAGCGCCAAACTATTTGCCTTTTCGGGACGACTGAGTTGTAAATGAGCGACTCCGTTGTCAATGTTGATGTCAAAATATTCGTTAGATTGATCAGTTAACATAATAAACTCCTCTTACCAGTTTGCATTTGAGCCTAGGATTCAACCTGAACATTGTCAAGTTGTTCATCTACAGTAAGATTCAGTTAACAAATTTGTTTTAAGAGAAACCCTAAATTTATGTATAAAAAATGGCTGCATTAATAGAGATGTCCTGATGGTTCAATAGATGCAAGATGATCTGGATGTTGTATTTTTTATTTATAAGAATTTTTAACTAAAATTATTTCGAAGAATATCATTCCCTCATGGAATAGGCTTTTTTTGATTAAAATGTTACTCAACGGTTTTGTTTTTTTACATTCAGATAAAAATTATCCACTCGTTAAAGAGAAAAATTGAAATAATTGGTTTTCATGATAAAAATTTATTCTCTTTCTAAAAAACTTTGTGTAATACTTACATGGCTACTTGGAGATTAACTTAAATCTAGAGGGTATTATAATGAATCGTACTAAAATTGTACTGGGTGCAGTAGTTCTAGCTTCTACTCTGTTGGCTGGTTGTTCAAGCACTGCTAAGGTTGACCAACTGACTTCTGATATTCAGACTCTGAATGCAAAAGTTGATCAACTGAGCAATGACGTGAACGCAGTACGTACTGACATTCAAGCCGCTAAAGACGATGCAGCTCGTGCGAATCAGCGTCTGGATAATCAAGTTCGTTCCTACAAAAAATAATTTTTTGTAATTATGTACAAAAATGGCGCACAGTCTATCTGTGCGCCATTTTTTATCTTCGGGTTTTATTAGATAAATATTCGCAGACTTCCCTGTCCGCAATGAAATATTAATTTTCCCGATAGATTGGTCCAGGTTGATATAACGGTGGTAATTTAAACGATTCAGATACATCTTTATTCACCGCTTGTTCCGCACCTTTAACCTCATCTTCCACCCGTACGATATTCTCTTCTTGCAACTCCTGTTGGGTTTCAGGTTCTATGCCTTGACTTACCAGCACCGGCAGACCAGAACGGCGTACTATCGCTTGTTCAACAATGTTTTTATCCGTTTTGCTATTATCAATGAACTTGTTCAAATCGACTGATCGGACAATAGATAATGTCTGTGGATCATCATTCTCTTTCTTAGACAACGGCTGGTGTACTTCAATATAACGCTCACCATTTGGTTCTACAGAATATTTAACCGCTTCATTGATAATTTGTACTCGCGTTCCACGGGGCACTGTATTGAACAACGTTTCAATATCATCAGGACGTAAACGGATACAACCGGAACTCACCCGCATACCGATACCAAAATCAGCATTCGTGCCGTGGATCAAGTATTCTCCGCGCCCGGCTGCTAAACGCAACGCAAATAAGCCCATTGGGTTTTCAGGACCAGCAGGAACAACCGCAGGTAAGCTAATCCCCTGTTCAGCATAATGTTTACGGATATTCTTAGTCGGCGTCCAAGTTGGATCTTTAATTAACTGGCTGACAGATGTTGTCATCACTGGCGTATTACGACCAAGTTGCCCAATACCAATCGGATAAACGATGACTTTGTTTTTCCCTTTAGGGAAGTAGTAAAGTCTGAGTTCTGCAAGGTTAATCACAATCCCCTGCCTCGGTGTATCAGGCAACAGCATTTGTGACGGAATAATCAGTTCAGAACCCGGAGTAGGCAAATAAGGGTCGGTACCTGGGTTAGCTTCCAGCATTGCCAATAAACCAATTTCATATTCGGCAGCAATGGCTTCCAAAGAACGCCCATCATCGGGTACAACCAATGTCGTATTTTCGCCAATTAAACGGCTATTGGCTGCTGGCAAGGTATACTCTGTGGCGCTGACGGTGTTAGCTAGCCCACTTAACAATAACATGCCAATAAACGTTAAAACTCGTTTCATGCTTGCTTCCTGGAATGACTTCTGAATGGTTATCGAATAAATTTAAGTGTAAAAGGTTGAAGCCTTATCGGCCGTATATGTTATCAGTAGTGAAAGAAACTCGTAAGACTAGTATTTAAACCATTTTACTCGCTCTATTTCGGATGGCGCATATCATCGCATGTAACCCCTGCGTGCGTGAGGGTGTCAGATGTTGCTCCAAAGACAATTTTCCAAAATATTCAGTTACATCCAAATCCAGAATCTCTTGGGGAGTTTTATCCTGAAACAGGATAAAGACAATCGCAACCAATCCTTTAACAATAGCGGCATCACTGTCACCAATAAATTCCACTTTGTTTTGGTGATTCGTTCTCAGCAGTATCCACACCTGACTCTGGCAACCTGCGATTAAATTCTCAAGTCGGCGTTGCTCGTCAGTAAGAGGAGGCAACCTCCCCCCCAATTCAATCATATAGAGATATCTTTCTTCCCAATTCTGACAACGGGAAAAATTACGTAACAACTTATTTGTGTCGGGCAAACTTGCCATGACTTTTTCCTTTCAACCCAGTAACTGTTCTATTCGCCGCAATGCGACAACAAGCGCATCAATATCTTCTTGCGTAGTATAAATCGCCAATGATGCCCTACACATACTGGAAACGTGATAATGCTCCATCAAAGGAAGGGCACAATGATGTCCGGTACGGATCGCTATTCCATATTGATCAAGGAAACTTCCCACATCATAAGCATGGTGCTGACCAAGGTTGAAAGCAATAACCCCCTGACGTCGCTCAGGACCATACAATTTCAAGGTTCTGACCTCTTTCAGCCGTGCCATTGCATAATCCATCAGTGCCTGTTCATGTTGCCGAATTTCATCCAGCCCAAGTGAAGTAACATAATCGACAGCAGCGCCAAGCCCAATAATTCCCGTAATATTTGGGGTTCCCGCTTCAAATCGCCACGGTGGTTCTGCATAGGTTATCCCCCTTTGCAGGCTAACCTGTTTTATCATCGCGCCGCCGCCTTCCCAAGGCGGCATAGCATCCAGCAGGGATTTACGCCCATAAAGCACACCAATGCCTGTTGGACCATATAATTTGTGGCTGGAAAAAACATAGAAATCGCAGTCCAGATCCTGCACATCAACTTTCTTATGCATAATGGCTTGAGCGCCATCGACCAGAATAGGTAACCGACTTCCCTGCTCATTAGCCAGTTTTCTTGCCTGTTTGATGATTTGACGTACAGGATTCACGGTGCCAAGCACATTAGAAAGATGAGTAAAAGAGAGTAATTTAGTACGTGAATCAATCAAAGAAGCCAAAATTGCGTGATCCAATTCGCCATTTTCATTCAACGGCCATATTCTGATTTCAAATCCAATCTGTTCTGCCAACATATACCACGGAACGATATTGGCGTGATGCTCCATTTCAGTAATAACAATATTATCGCCGCTATTGATAAATTTGCGGCCATAACTGTTAGCAATCAAGTTAATCCCTTCCGTTGTACCTTTGACGAATACAATCTCTTCATCACTTCGAGCATGAATAAATTGCGCCATCTGGTGACGCACATTTTCAACCATCCGAGTAGCCGCAGAACTCAGGGTATGAATTCCCCGGTGAACTGCCGCATATTGGTGCAAACAAAATTCACTTTCTCGTTCAATAACCGAAACCGGCTTCTGAGCACTGGCCGCACTATCAAGATAAACCAGTGGATGTCCATTAACCTGTTGAGCTAATACCGGAAAATCTTGTCGCACCTTTTTTACAGAAAAAGTCATCTTTCCACTCCCGCTAAACGGTGCTTAATGTGTTTCATCACCGCGTTCTTCAGGGATTCATCTGCAATAGATTCAGTAAACTCAGCAGCAAAAGCAAATACCATCATATGTTCTGCATCGCGTCGGTTGATACCGCGTGATTGCAGATAAAACAGTTGTTCTTCATCTATCCGGCCAACGGTCGCACCATGACTGCATTTCACATCATCAGCGTAAATTTCCAGTTGGGGTTTGGTATCCACTTCTGCCTGTTTGCCTAACAACAAATTGTTATTAGTCATTTGTCCGTCAGTTTTTAGCGCATGAGGCGCCACTTTAATCATGCCGTTAAATACCGCTTTGCTCTGATCCATCACAATGGTTTTATGCAACTGACGGCTTTCACAATGCCCTTTATTATGTTCCAAATAAGTTCGAGTATCAGCGACCTCTTTTCCTTGTGGCAACAGTAAACTATTCAACGACAAATTGACCCCTTCGCCATCCAACTTAACACTGGTATTGTGTCGGCCAAGCCCAGAACCTAATAAAAAGCTGGTGCTTTTTACTTGAGCATCACGACCAATCACAATATCGTTATGTGCAAAGTGATAACTTGCACTATTCTCAACCCCCAGTTTTATATGGGCAAAATGAGCATTGTCACCCACTTCCGCAGTTAATCGGCTTCCTGTCATATGGGGTTGCCGCTCATCAATACTGACGAAATGTTCAATCACGCTGGCACTCGCATTCGCGCCTACGGCAATGTGATAGCGGTAATGACTGGAATTCAATGCTTCACTACCATGACCACTGGTTATATTCAGCAAGTACAAGGGCTTTTCTGCCACTTGCCCAGCCCTTAATGTAATAACCAAAGGTTGTTGGGCCAAACTCTCTGTCAGATGCAGAAAAATCTCACCCTGTACCGGCGCCGGAAGCCCACTTTTATTATCCAGTAAATTGAGCTGATAGGGTCCAAATTCACAGGAACTCAGTAAAGGTGAAAAACAACCATCCACCATAACGACACGCCAACAATCCATTGGAATCGCCAATTGTTCGCATTGTGCTACTGTCAACTCCCAAGTTTTGCTGCTGTATGGCTGATTTAACAATTTATCCAGCGGAGTATAACGCCAATCTTCATGCCTGAATTGGGGAAAGCCGGTTTGAGCGACTCGTTGCCAATGCAAACTGGCATGAGATGAATCCTCACCATGACGATAACGATATAAATTTGCAAAACGTGCTAATGCTTGCTGGTTACGTTCCACAACCTGCCGCACCTTTTCAGCTTTTTCACTGTTGGTCAATAAGCCAGCCATAACCTTGCTCCTCCAACTTTTTCGCCAAACTGAAATCACCGGATTTAATAATTCGTCCCTGATAAAGTACATGCACAAAATCAGGTGTCACATAATCCAAAATACGTTGGTAATGGGTCACAATAATGAATGAGCGGTTTGGATCACGTAAAGAGTTCACGCCATTAGCCACAATTTTCAATGCATCAATATCCAGCCCTGAATCTGTCTCATCCAGAATACAAAGTGTCGGCTCCAGCACGGCCATTTGCAGAATATCATTACGTTTTTTCTCGCCACCGGAAAAGCCGACATTGACTGAACGTGTCAGCAAATCCGGCGGCATATCCAACAATTCAATTTTCTCTTCGATAAAATCGGCAAAATCAAAGCGATCCAGCGGCTCCTGACGGCGATATTGGCGGACAGCATTCACTGCGGTTTGTAGGAAAAACTGATTACTGACGCCCGGAATTTCCACCGGATATTGAAAAGCCAGGAAAATCCCCTCCCCGGCTCGCTCTTCTGGCTCAAATCCAAGTAAATCTTTTCCTTTAAAGGTGATTTCACCATCATCAATTTCATACTCTTCACGGCCAGCTAACGCTGCTGATAATGTACTTTTACCGGAACCGTTCGGCCCCATAATGGCATGAATTTCACCCGGTTTAATTTCAAGATTTAATCCTTTTAAGATTGCATTACCTTCAACACTAACTCGTAAGTTTTTAATACTTAACATATTACATGCCTTCGAACGACTTAACGTTCTGTCATAAAAAAGGGAAACAGGAAGAACTCATCCGACACTGTGTTCAAGGCTGATCGCCAGCAATTTTTGTGCTTCAACGGCAAATTCAAGGGGAAGTTCAGAGAACACATCCTTACAGAATCCATTAACAATCATGGAAATCGCATCATCTTCACTGATGCCACGTTGCAAGCAATAGAACAATTGATCTTCACCAATGCGAGAGGTTGTCGCTTCATGCTCCAGTTGCGCCGTATTATTCTGTACTTCTACATAAGGGAATGTATGCGCGCCACATTCAGTACCAATCAACATGGAATCACATTGGGTATAGTTACGAGCGTTTTCTGCTCCCGGTAATATTTTGACCAGCCCACGATAGCTGTTCTGACTATGACCGGCAGAAATGCCCTTTGAAATGATGGTCGATTTAGTGTTACGGCCAATGTGGATCATCTTGGTGCCGGTATCTGCCTGTTGAGTGCCGTTAGTTAGAGCAACAGAGAAAAACTCGCCAATCGAGTTATCTCCTTTCAAGATCACACTGGGATATTTCCAGGTAATTGCGGAACCTGTTTCCGATTGCGTCCAAGACATCTTGGCATTTTCGCCCTCACATAACGCTCTTTTAGTGACAAAGTTGAGAATCCCCCCTGCACTGTCGCCACCTGAGAACCAGTTTTGTACCGTGGAATATTTCACTTCGGCATCTTTATGGATAATCACTTCGACAACAGCGGCATGAAGTTGATAGCTATCACGCACCGGCGCGGAGCATCCTTCTATATAGCTGACATAACTGCCTTCATCAGCAATCAGGATAGTGCGCTCAAATTGTCCCGTCTTCGCAGCGTTGATACGAAAATAGGTGGATAGCTCCATTGGGCATCGAACGCCCTTTGGCACATAAACAAAAGTACCATCAGAAGCCACCGCGGCATTCAATGCGGCAAAAAAGTTATCGTGGCTTGCAACGACACTGCCGAGGTATTTACGGACCAATCCAGGATATTCCTGTATCGCTTCACTAAATGAACAGAAAATAATCCCTTCTTTCGCTAACTTATCCCGATAGGTGGTTGAAACAGAAACGGAGTCAAAAATAGCATCTACCGCAACCGCTTCACCTTCCCGTACAGGAACACCCAACTTATCAAACGCTTCTTCAATTTCCGCGGTTAAATAGCTATTAGCTTGCTCCGCCCCTGCCTCTTGAACAGCACCAGATTGTGAATTGCAACTATCATCACAAGCACCACATGAAGGTGCTGAATAGTAACTGTAATCCTGATAATCAAGATTGGGATAATTGGCTTTCAACCAATGAGGCTCTTCCATTCCTAGCCAATGGCGATAAGCCTCCAGCCGAAATTCCAGCATCCATTCGGGTTCATTGCGTTTTGCGGAAATAGCCCGCACAACTTCTTCACTCAAACCTTTAGCCAACTCATCCGTCGCCACCTGAGTGAAGAAACCTTCTTTATAGCGATGATCGCTGAGCCAAGTCTGCACATCATCGCTGATTTCTACATTGCTCTGAGACATATATTGGTACACTTATATACCAAAGCTTTCACCACACCCACAGGCATGTTGTGCTTTTGGATTATTAAATTTAAATATCTGATTTAAACCTTCGCGAACAAAATCCACTTCAGTACCATCAATAAAGGGCATGGCTTTCAAAGGGACATATAGACACGCACCCTCATTTTCATACCTTAGATCATCAGGTGCGGGATCGTTAACCATTTCAAATACATAGCCAAAGCCGGCACATCCTGACTGCTTTACCCCCAGACATAATCCTTTACTTTGTGGGTTTTGCTGCATCAACTTTAGGATCTGCGCTGCGGCTCTCGTGGTGATGGTAATTCCTTGCCATGCGGTTTCATTTAGAGAAAAGGTTTCAACACTGTTTGTCATAGTTGGCCTCACATTTATTCTATAGCTATTTTTGCCGCCGTTATCGGAGTGCTCTCCTTCCGTATAATGGTAATGATAACCTTTATCACTTCAACCATTTGTTTTAAGAGGATATACCTTAACAAGGTTAAATTTTATTCGAATGCGATAATTTATGTTCATTTCATATGAAGGTATCTATTTAATTTACTGTTTTATCTATAAATTATTAGTTTGATCAATTGTGCTATTCTTTACTTCTTGGCGTAAAACAAAAGCACAAAAAGTTCATCAGAAATACTATTCGATGTGAGCTTTCAGACACAACGGCGAATGACTCCTCACCGATATGAAAATAGCAGTCAGACAAAATTGACATCATTAACCGGAGATAAAGAATGGAAGTTGCTATTATTATATATGCAAATAGAGTTTCTATTTAATCAACTCAATTAATCAAACGCATTAAGAAACAATTTTATCTATATATTCCATTTTAAACATTTCTTCCCTTTTTATTGATAATTTTACTAACTGGCTAATTTAATTCGAAGGTATTACGCGACCATAATAAATATTTTCAAGATTTTACATCCTATATGAATAAAAGTATACTGCCTCCGGGTGCTTGAGACTTTCTGTCTTAAGCATTATGTTCTAAGTAAGAATTATGTTTCAGGCAGAAAGAGAAAAGCCCCATCCGACTATAAATCGAAATGAGGCTACCCCTATGCCTAGCAACGTAAGGCTAGCCTCTTACCTGACAAAAAGCAAGGAGAGAAGGCTATGAAGCCGCAAAAAATCGCAATATTGAGTTTGATCATTATTTGTGTGACGTTACTTATATTCACGTGGATAACCAGGGGTTCAATCTGTAAACTCCATATCAAACGAGGTAATACAGAGGTTGCGGCAAGCATGGCTTACGAATCCAGCGACAGGTAAGGCAACCTTAGGCGGGAGGTTTTTACTCCCGCCCTTTTAGATGTTGTTATGACTTGGTTCTCAGGCACCCTTCATATTTAAGTGGAAAATAGGGGGCTATTATTATATATGCAAATAGAGTTTCTATTTAATCGACGCAATTAATTAAACGTATTAAGAAACAATTTTATCTATATATTCCACCTCCACCATTCTTTCCTTTTCTTATTAATAGCTTGACTAGCTGGCTAATTTAATTCGAAGGTATTACGTGACCATAATAAATATTTTAAGATATTGCATATCATGCGAATAAACGTATACTGCCTCCGGGTGCTTGAGACTTTCTGTCTTAAGCATTATGTTCCAGGCAGAAAGAGAAAAGCCCCATCCGACTATAAATCGAAATGAGGCTGTTCCTATGCATGACAACACAAGGCTAGCCTCTTACCTGAAAAAAAGCAAGGAGAGAAGGCGATGAAGCCGCAAAAAATCGCAATATTTAGTTTGATCATTATTTGTGTGACATTACTTATATTCACGTGGATAACCAGGGGTTCAATCTGTAAACTCCATATCAAACGAGGTAATACAGAGGTTGCGGCAATCATGGCTTACGAATCCAGCGACAGGTAAGGCAACCTTAGGCGGGAGGTTTTTACTCCCGCCCTTTTAGATGTTGTTATGACTTGGTTCTCAGGCACCCTTCATATTTAAGTGGAATTTAACGCAAATTAAAACTGCTGAAACTTTAGCATTAATTAATATATCAGTATTTATAGATTTGAATAAGAATTTTCAATTAGATCTTTCCCTATTAGAGTATTAATTCTTTTAAGATAATTCACCATTCCTATTCATCAGACATATACAATCAAACAACCCATAATATTATAAAAACATCGATAAGTTACATAAATATATATACTTCTTAAAGGTTATCACAATTAAATTTAATACGTAAATAAATAACCTTTTCACTTAAATAGTAGGTTATTTTTCCATACAATAACCTACTTTCACTTTTGTTTTATATTTTATCCAGGCAAAACTGATGTGGTTAACCGAGAGGTACAGCACAAATGTTGCCGCTCATCAAAAATATCAATTCGCCACACTTGGTGATTGCGGCCAATATGAAGAGGTTTACACACGCCTTTCACTTCACCACTACGAACCGACCGAATATGGTTAGCATTAATTTCCAATCCAACAACTTTTTTCTCACCTTCGGAACAGAGATACCCAGCTAAAGAACCGAGTGATTCTGCCAGCACAACAGATGCCCCGCCATGTAATAAACCAAATGGCTGACGGGTGCGATGATCAACCGGCATTGTGCCTTCAATATAGTCATCACCGATATGCGTGATTTTTATGCCCAGATGGCCCATCATACATTGGCTATTTACTTGATTCAGGCTATCCAGTCCAATATCACGTTTCCAAATCATGGGATTATCTCCAATAAAGCTTGCAACGGATGCTTAAGTACTTGCCCTTCTATCCGTTTAACCTGACTGCGGCAGGAATAACCAGAGCTTAGACAACGCTCCAAGGGTAATTTCTGTAAGGCAGGTTGCCAGGATAATTTATAGATACCAATAGAGTGTTCTATGTTTTTGTTTTCATGACCATAGGTTCCAGCCATGCCACAGCAGCCTACACTGATATTATCCAGCTTGCTACCCAACCGATGGAAAATTTTTCCCCATTGTTGACTACTGCCCGGTAGCATAGTCACTTCGGTACAATGTCCAAATAGATACCATTTATCACCTGATTTTTCTTCATGATCACTTTTTTCTGGCAAAGCGTTAATCAACCATTCATGAACAAGCTGAACCTCAAACTTTCCACGCTGTTCTCCCAGAATTTCTTTATATTCGTCCCGGTAACACAAAACCAGCGCTGGATCGACACCGACCATAGGTATACTCAACTCAGCAACCCGATTGAGAAAATCTGACGTTTTTTTGGCTGTTTTAGCAAAACGGGATAAGAAGCCTTTGATATGTTGTGCTTTACCGTTCGGAGAAAATGGCAGCAATACTGGTTTATATCCCAATTTCTCTACCAAACAGGCAAAATCAGCCACAACTTTAGCGTCGTAATAGCTAGTAAATGGGTCCTGAACGATCAATACATGTTCGTTACGATGAACCTGATCCATTTTTTCAAGCTGTTCTAATGTGGTGGAAAGCGCATAATGACCCGCCAGTTGTTGGTGCAGCGTCGGGCTGGATAACAAAGGTAAATCCACCATGCCGATAGTCCGGCGACTCAATTCTTGCATCCACGGCTGTTTCAGGAAGAAATTAAAGACCCGAGGAACTTTAGCCATTAATGGCGTACTGTTTTCCGCACTCGCCACAATATGATCACGTAAAGGGCGAAAATAGCGACCATGATATAACTCAAGAAAACGAGCACGAAATGACGGAACATCAATTTTAATCGGGCACTGTGTTGAGCAAGCTTTGCATGCCAGACAACCCGACATTGCCTCTTTCACTTCGTGAGAAAAGTCATATTCTCCACGCCATGCCTGCCAGCTATTGTGAGTCTTCTCAATCAACCCACGCAAACTTGGTCGTTTTTGTCCTAATCCCTGTTTCAGTAACGTCGGGTCCACACCCTGTTCCGTCAAAAGGCGCAACCACTCACGCACGAGTGTCGCACGTCCTTTCGGCGAATGGATACGTTGCTGGCTCACTTTCATCGATGGACACATCGGGCTTTTTACATCGAAATTAAAACAGAGCCCATTCCCATTACACTCCATAGCGCCACGGAATGTATTTCTGACATTCACCGGAATTGTCCGGTCATAAGTTCCTCGCTTAACGGCATCGATTTTCATCATAGGGGCATCAATCCCCATCGGAGGACAAATTTTACCCGGATTCAAGCGATTATCCGGGTCAAAAGCAGCCTTAATCCAGCGTAATTCTTCATACAAGATGCTACCGAAAAACTCAGGGCTGTATTCAGCACGAAATCCTTTACCATGCTCTCCCCACAATAAACCACCATAACGTGCCGTAAGACTGACAATTTCATCAGAAATCTGTTTCATCAGTATCTCTTGCTGAGGATCACACATATCCAGCGCTGGCCGAACATGCAACACCCCCGCATCCACATGACCAAACATACCATAATTAAGATGATAGCTATCCAATAGCCGTCGGAATTCCGTAATATAATCAGCAAGATACTGTGGCGGCACACACGTATCTTCCACAAAAGGAATGGGTTTCGCCGCACCTTTACTGTTACCCAACAAACCAACCGCTTTCTTGCGCATTGCATAAATACGCTCAATATCAGCTAACTCTCGACAAATTTGATAGCCAATAACCCCTGCTTGCTTGCTATCCATCAGTTCATCAAGGCGCTGACAAAGTGTTTCTACTTGCCGCTCTATCAAAGGTTGATCATCGCCACTGAATTCAACAATATTCAACCCCTGCATATCTTTGTTAGGAACATCAGTGATCAATTCCTTAACTGAATGCCAGATAATATCCTCACGCGCCAAATTCAGCACCTTAGAATCCACGGTTTCAACCGATAACGCCTTTGCCTCCACCATAAAAGGGGCATTACGCAATGCAGAATCAAATGAATCATATTTCACATTCACCAACCGCCTGACTTTCGGCAGCGGGGTAATATCCAAAATCGCTTCGGTAATAAAAGCTAGCGTTCCTTCTGAACCAGTTAAGATACGCCCCAAGTCAAATTTCCGCATATCGTCGCTGAAAACATGGCGCAAATCATAACCAGTCAGAAAACGATTGAGTTTAGGGAATTTTTCAACAATAAGTTCACGTTGTTCACGGCAACGACTAAGCACCGTGTTATAAATGCGACCGATAACCGAATCTTCTTGCGCAATCGATTCCGCTTGGGCTATATCCATAGCGCGGGTGTCAAGTAATTCCCCCCCTAATAGAACGGCCCGCAGGCTAAGAACATGATCAGAAGTTTTACCATAGACGAGTGAACCCTGACCGGATGCATCGGTATTAATCATACCGCCCAATGTCGCACGGTTGCTGGTTGAAAGCTCTGGTGAAAAGAAATAACCATATGGACGCAAATATTGGTTCAGTTGGTCTTTAATCACCCCCGCTTCAACTCTGACCCAACCTTGCTCTGGGTTAATCTCAAGGATACGATTCATATAACGGGACATATCCACCACAATACCATCATTAAGCGCCTGACCGTTTGTGCCTGTACCGCCACCGCGTGGAGTAAATGTCAAATTCTGATACTCTTTTTCACCTGCGACACGAGCCAGTAAAACTACATCCGCACTGGATCGGGGGAAAATGACAGCCTGTGGTAAGAGTTGGTAGATACTGTTATCTGTCGCCATTGTCAGACGATCGGCATAACTGCCTGCAACATCTCCGGTAAATCCTTGTGCCTTTAATGTATCCAAGAACTTCTGTGCGACCTCACTGACGTGCGGTGCTTGTGATATGCGTGGGATCATTATCGTTTTGACCCTTTTAAAATGAGTGTCCACATTGCTCCATTTATACTATCTTTGAATCAATGCCTTAATCAGCCGTAATCATTTACCACCGTTAACTGATTTGTCTGAGAAGGCAAGCGTTTACCTTATCACAATATTCACCTATTTTGAGTAACC
>NZ_LOIC01000082.1:201790-270706 GCF_001684335.1 Photorhabdus namnaonensis | reverse complement strand
GAGCGAATCCCCGGGAGCATAGAGAACTATGTGACCGGGGTGAGTGAGTGCAGCCAACAAAGAAGCAACTTGAAAGATGACGGGTATAGATAACATCCTATTTATTCATTATCTTTAGCGCCACTAAATCCCTGAGAGAAATTAACTTATGGACAAATCTCAACCGCATTATGACCTGCCAAAGCTCTTCTTTACTTTAATTTTCCTGTCACTGCTAATTGTTACCAGCTTTTGGGTGATAAAGCCCTTTATCTTCGGTTTTGTCTGGGCGGGCATGGTTGTTATCGCCACCTGGCCATTATTAGAAAAACTACAGAACAGTTTATGGGGTAAACGCTGGATTGCCGTCTCCATCATGACGCTACTGCTAATTCTCTTGTTTGTAATCCCTGTCGCGTTACTGGTCAGTAGCTTATTGGAAAACAGCGCGCCATTAATCCAATGGGCTAAATCCCCCTCCCATTTTCAGATACCGACAATGACTTGGCTGAATAGTATTCCTCTGGTTGGCGATAAACTTTACAGCGGTTGGAATTCGCTCATTACTGATGGTGGAAATGTGCTGATAGCTAAAGTCCAACCTTATGTTGGAGAAGCAGCAACCTGGTTCTTTACTCAAGCGGCAAATGCCGGGCGTTTTGTATTCCACCTCTGTTTGATGGTGTTATTTAGCGTGCTCTTATATCTGAAAGGCGAACGAGTCACGATGAGTATTCGCCATTTTGCTATTCGCCTGGCAAATAAGCGCGGAGATGCCGCCATCCTGCTGGCGGCACAATCCATCCGTGCCGTAGCGCTCGGCGTAGTCGTTACCGCGCTGGTTCAAGCCATTATCGGTGGTCTCGGCTTGGCTGTTTCAGGTATTCCTTATGCGACGTTGCTGACCGTACTGATGTTTGTCTGCTGTGTCGCTCAGCTTGGCCCATTACTGATTTTAGTTCCTGCTGTCGCCTGGCTTTACTGGACAGGTGATACAACCTGGGGAACCGTATTATTGGTCTGGAGCTGCATCGTAACAACGATGGATGGATTTCTTCGCCCATTCTTAATTCGTTTGGGCGCAGATTTACCTATGGCGCTGATATTAATCGGCGTTATTGGTGGAATACTCTCATTTGGCATGATTGGCTTATTTATCGGCCCCGTTGTATTAGCGGTTGCTTATCGTTTATTAATCGCATGGATGAATGAAGTCCCAGAACCTGAAAATGATTTAGCCGAAACGGAAAAATATCTGGAACAAGAGTTGTCAGAATAATTTGTATGATATACCCGTTATCTTTCAAGTTGCCTCTTTGTTGGCTGCGCTCACTCACCCCGGTCACATAGTTCTCTATGCTCCCGGGGATTCGCTCCCTTGCCGTCGCGATCCATCTTGAAATCCATAGGTATAATTAATTCTGACTTACACAGCGAAAGAGAATTTAGCTCTTTCGCTAAAGCATAATCTTATAAAACTTACCACTCTTTTGTGGTACTTATTCGTTAAATATAATTATTGTGAAAAAATTGTTAAAATTTAGTTAAATTTGGCTCATTTTAGTCGTAAATAATACGGAAATTAGGACAATTCTTAATGAATAAACCATATAACTAAATTAATATAAACGGGCTATGAACGAGACGTTTATTTCTCCTTTTGATGATTCTACTTGTTAGAAACTCCTATATTGCTGTGTGTAGTCCTTGCCTATCACGCCCATGATAGGCTTTTTTTTTCATTACTTTTCCACGGAAACTGTAATCAGCAACCTTAATCGTGAAAAAACCCGCCATTATTTTGACGGGACTTTAATTCTAATTGCGTATTATTCTCAATTAACTCACTTTTGCTAATCCTAACCAAGTTTTTACAACGGTATCTGGATTTAATGACAGGCTATCAATACCCTCTTCCATCAACCAGTGCGCGAAATCCTGATGGTCTGAAGGCCCTTGACCACAAATTCCCACATACTTGTTTTGACGTTTGGCCGCCTGAATAGCTAATGAAAGCATGGCCTTGACCGCATCATTACGTTCGTCAAATAGTTCAGATACCACCCCAGAATCCCGATCCAAACCAAGAGTCAATTGAGTCATATCATTAGAACCAATGGAGAAGCCATCAAAATGTTCAAGGAACTGTTCTGCCAGAATTGCGTTGGACGGAATCTCGCACATCATAATGACTTTTAATCCATTTTCACCGCGCTTCAACCCTTGGGACGCCAGTTCAGCAATAACCGCTTTAGCCTGAGCTACTGTACGAACAAACGGGATCATAATTTCGACGTTGGTCAACCCCATATCATTACGTACGCGTTTAACGGCCTCGCACTCCAACGCAAAACAGCGACGGAAACTGTCAGAAACATAACGCCCTGCGCCACGGAAACCTAACATGGGGTTCTCTTCATCAGGTTCATAAATGTCACCGCCAACCAGATTGGCATATTCATTAGATTTAAAGTCAGACAAACGCACAATAACCCGTTTCGGCCAGAACGCGGCCGCCAGAGTAGCAATCCCCTCAGTCAAGCGCCCAATATAGAATTCAACCGGGTTATCATAACCGGCCATCAGCGATTTTATCTCCTGCTGCAATTCCAAAGTTTGCTGATCAAACTCCAGTAATGCGCGAGGATGTACGCCAATCATCCGATTAATAATAAACTCCAAACGAGCAAGACCTACGCCGTCATTCGGCAATCGGGCAAAATCAAATGCACGATCTGGGTTGCCGACGTTTAGCATAATTTTTACATCAAGCTCCGGTAACTGATCGACCTGAGAACTTTGTACAGTAAAGTCCAATTGATTCTGATAAACAAAACCCGTATCACCTTCCGCACAGGAAACTGTCACCGGCTGATTTTCTTTCAAACGTTCCGTTGCATCACCGCATCCAACAACCGCAGGAATGCCCAATTCACGGGCAATAATCGCTGCGTGGCAGGTCCGGCCGCCTCGATTAGTCACAATCGCAGCGGCTTTTTTCATAATAGGCTCCCAATCCGGATCGGTCATATCAGTGACCAGAACATCACCCGGTTGGATGCGATCCATTTCATTCAAGTTGTGAATAACTTTTACTCGACCTGCGCCAATACGATGGCCTATGGCACGCCCTTCCACCAATACCTGACCTTGTTCATTCAGTTGGTAGCGCTCCATAACATGCTGGTTTGATCGGACAGTCTCAGGACGCGCCTGAACAATGTACAATTTGCCATTATGACCATCTTTAGCCCATTCAATATCCATTGGCCGGCCATAATGTTTTTCAATTAATAATGCCTGACGCGCTAATGCCTCAACTTCTTCATCCGCTAAAGAGAAACGATTGCGTTGTGATTCTGCTACATCTTCGATACGTACCTGCTTACCATGTTCTTTATTGTCAGCATAGATCATATGCAGTTTTTTAGAACCCAGATTACGCCGCACAATTGCCGGTTTTCCCTTATTCAGAGTTGACTTATGAACATAGAACTCATCCGGGTTCACAGCGCCCTGAACAACCATCTCACCCAATCCGTAAGCAGAGGTAATAAAAACAACCTGATCAAACCCTGATTCAGTATCAATAGTGAACATCACACCGGAAGAGGCGAGATCGGAACGCACCATACGTTGTACACCCGCTGATAGTGCGACTCCTCGATGGTCATATCCCTGATGGACACGATAGGAAATAGCGCGATCATTAAACAATGAAGCAAACACATGCTTGATGGCAACCATCACCGCATCAATGCCTTGCACGTTTAGAAAAGTTTCCTGCTGCCCGGCGAAAGAAGCGTCAGGCATATCTTCAGCGGTCGCCGAAGAACGTACAGCAAAAGAGGCTTCTGGCTCTCCTTCCGACAACTGTTGATAAGCATCCTGAATATCTTTTTCCAGTTGTGGCGTAAATGGCGTATCAATCACCCATTGGCGAATTTGTGCGCCGGCTTTAGAGAGTTGATTGACATCATCAACATTTGTTTCATCCAGCAAGTCATAAATACGCTGATTGACGCCACTTTGTTCCAAGAAATCATTAAATGCCTGCGCTGTCGTAGCGAAACCATTCGGGACAGAAACCCCCAATCCTGACAGGTGAGTGATCATTTCTCCCAGGGAGGCGTTTTTACCACCAACCCGGTCAATATCATGCATACCTAATTGGTTATACCAAAGCACATTACGCGGGGTGAGGTCATTATTGGGCATTAAACAATCCTTTTATTCGTGAGGTACAAATCGAGAAATTGGCGCTGCATAGCGCAGCCATAAGTAGACTAACACAATGTTTTCGCACACATAGAAAGGTGAATCGATCAACCCAACACATTATTTTTTTCTTAGGTATACTTTGCAGAGAATCAATATCCGGTTTTATTCAACTAAACAATTGGCAAGATAAAAGGTCACTATAAATATCATGGCGGAATTCAGATTAGAAACATCAGTGGAACGTAATAATGTTACAGGCGTTGAGAATGTTGAACGTACCGTTTTCTTTATTTCAGACGGCACGGCAATTACCGCAGAAGTATTGGGGCATGCTGTCTTATCACAATTTCCCATCAAAATAACTGCTTATACTCTTCCTTTTGTCGCCAATGAAACCCGCGCAAAAGAAATAAAGCAACAAATAAACCAGATATATCAAGATACGCGTATAAGACCTTTAGTTTTTTATTCCATTATCTCTTCTGGAGTGAAAAATATTATTACCAGCAGCGAAGGATTTTGTCAGGACATTGTACAGACACTAGTTGCCCCATTACAGCAAGAAACCGGATTGGAACCCAAACCCGAACTTAATCGTACCCACGGTCTGACTGAAAAGAATCTCAGTCAGTACGATGCACGCATAGCGGCTATTGATTATGCCCTGGCCCATGATGATGGTATCTCTTTACGTAATCTTGACCAGGCACAAGTTATCCTATTGGGCGTATCCCGCTGTGGGAAAACACCCACCAGCCTCTATTTAGCCATGCAATTTGGTATTCAGGCTGCAAATTATCCTTTCACTGCGGATGATATGGACAATTTACAATTACCTGCGACATTAAAACAGTTTCAACATAAGTTATTCGGTTTAACTATAAGCCCTGAACGGCTGGCGGCGATTAGGGAAGAACGTCGAGAAAACAGCCGTTACGCATCATTAAGGCAATGTAGAATAGAAATTTCCGAAGTTGAAGCTTTATTCCGCAAAAATAAGATTAATTATCTTAATACCACCAATTATTCTGTTGAAGAAATCTCGACCAAAATAATCGACATGATGAAGCTAAACCGCCGAATGTTTTAAAAATATATCAATAGGAATAACGGAAAAAAATTCATCATATGATTAATTATATCATTTGTTTAACTTAGTCGTTTTCGTTTATTGTAATTTCAATTACCTATAGATATGCCTGCTAATGTGAAACAAACTTTGAGAAAATATATGTGCAAAACAGATGGTTTAAGGACTCACCGTGTCGATAGTTTGGTAACACCTCAAGCTCTTGCAATTCAATTTCCCGTCTCCGAAAAAATCGCTAACAATGTTACAGCGTCACGGAAACGCATTGCTGATATTCTCTGCGGGAATGACCCACGGCTTATGGTAATCATCGGTCCTTGTTCTATTCATGATATTGATGCTGCTTTAGATTATGCACAGCGACTGAACAGATTGCGTGAAAAATACCAGCACAGACTGGAGATTATTATGCGCGCCTATTTTGAGAAACCGCGCACAGTAGTAGGCTGGAAAGGTTTAATTTCAGATCCCTATCTCGACGGCTCTTGCCAGGTAAATCGGGGAATTACTTTGGCCCGGAAATTATTGGTTGACGTCAATGAGTTGGGTTTACCTACGGCAACCGAATTTCTGGATATGGTGACCGGCCAATATATTGCCGATCTGATCAGTTGGGGCGCTATCGGAGCCAGAACAACAGAAAGCCAGATTCACCGTGAAATGGCATCCGCCCTCTCCTGTCCGGTTGGCTTTAAAAACGGCACGGACGGCAACATTCGTATCGCCATAGATGCAATCCGCGCAGCCAGTGCCCATCACACATTTCTCTCGCCTGATAAGCACGGTCAGATGACCATCTATCAAACCGAAGGCAACCCATACGGTCATATTATTATGCGTGGAGGCAAACAGCCTAATTACAGTACCCAAGATATCGCTATAGCTTGCGCCCAACTACGCGAATTTAATT
Source organism: Photorhabdus namnaonensis (assembly GCF_001684335.1). Taxonomy (GTDB): domain Bacteria; phylum Pseudomonadota; class Gammaproteobacteria; order Enterobacterales; family Enterobacteriaceae; genus Photorhabdus; species Photorhabdus namnaonensis. The sequence goes on along the minus strand of NZ_LOIC01000082.1, from coordinate 264,506 downwards.
TACCAGAACATTTAGTTGTTGATTTTAGTCATGGCAATTGTCAGAAAATACATAAACGCCAACTGACTATAGCAAAAGAGGTGGGCCAACAGATTCAAGAGGGTTCTACCGCTATTGTCGGTGTGATGGCTGAAAGTTTTCTGGTTGAAGGCACCCAGAAAATCATTCAAGGACAACCGCTAAATTACGGTCAATCGATCACAGATCCTTGTCTAAACTGGCAAGATACAGAACAACTTATTGACATTCTTGCTGAAGCAGTAAGTTACCGTTTCTGAATCCTTATTTTGAGTTAGCCTTTATTCATTCATAAAAGGCTAACTGACAACAAATTAGTTAAATTTCATTAATGTTATGATCATGACCACCAAAAATATTGCTTGAAGTCGCCCCTTCATATAACGATAATAATTCTCACTATGATAATAGTTAGTATTCGCAAAGTGGTTTTATGACTAAAATATGTCACCAACATTCTTGCATTGCGCTTGAAAAACGTTACAACACCTATCCTACTGAAATTGTAGAAATTGGCTACATTGACAGTAAACAACTATTAGGTGAGCTAGGAATTACCAGAATTCGTCACCAAGGAGAATTCTACCAATTACGCCAAACTAAAGCCGGCAAGCTGATACTAACTAAATAAAATAATAACTCAGCCAGCCACCCGGATCGCGTATCGGGGCAGCCAGCTATATCCATAACTCATAAAATATTATTATGGAGATTCGTCTGATGTCTCAATCTGCAAGATCAACACTTAAACTATCAGCATTAAGCTTAGCGATTATTAGTAGTATTTCGGCTGCTCATGCCGCAACAAAATCGCCTGATTCTGACAGTAATAAATCATCCCGCGATGCGATAACTGTTTATGCAACAGGTAATGAACGGGATAGTTTCGAAGCTCCCATGATGGTAACGGTGATAAACAGTAAATCACCACAAAGTCAGACCGCCGGTAATGCTAACGACCTTATCAGAAAAATACCTGGCATTAGCATAGCCGGTACAAACCGTGCTAATGGGCAAGATGTTAGTCTGCGCGGTTATGGTCCAAAAGGTGTTTTGACATTGATTGACGGTATTCGCCAAGGTACCGATACCGGTCATATCAATGGTACGTTCTTGGACCCGGCATTAATTAAACAAGTCGAAGTTGTACGCGGCCCTTCCGCCCTACTTTACGGCAGTGGCGCCTTAGGCGGTGTGATCGCTTATCAAACCGTTGATGCAGCAGACCTTTTGCAAACGGGTCAAGATCACGGATTCCGCGTTTTCGCCCGCGGAGCAACCGGTGACCATAGTATGGGCTTCGGTGGTGCGACTTTCGCAAAATCGGAATCCCTGGATGGGGTATTTGCTTTCAGTACCCGTGATTCAGGTAATATCCGCCACGGTGGTGGCGTAGTTGGCGATAATGATGAATTTATCAGTAACCTGATGGCGAAAGGCAGTTGGAAAATTGATGATAACCAGTCCCTGAGCAGCCAATTACGCTACTACCGTAATGAGGCTAATCAACCTAAAAATCCACAAACACTCACCGGAAAAAATAAAGATCCTAGCTCTTGGACCGACCGCACGACAACTCAACGTGACGCCCAACTTAGCTACCAAGTAAATCCAGCGGAATATGATTGGTTAAATGCCAAAACCGACCTCTATTATTCCGATATCACGATTGATGCCCGTACTAAGAAAAAGGGATTCGAAGGCCGTAAGCAGAAAACCTATGGCATAAAACTGGAAAACCGCTCCCGTTTGTGGACAGATAGCCCGCTGGCGCATCAATTTACCTACGGTGGTGAAACTTACAAACAGAAACAGACCCCAAACGGTAATACAGATAGCTTCCCTGACGCTGATATCCGCTTTTATTCCGGCTGGTTACAAGATGAGATGACGCTGCGCGACCTACCTGTCTCTATTATCGCCGGCACTCGCTATGACAACTATAAGGGAACGAATTCTAAAGATGAGGCTGTCAACGCAGATAAATGGTCTTCCAAAGGCGCCATCAGTATCACGCCAACTGACTGGTCGATGCTGTTTACCTCTTACGCTCAAGCCTTCCGTGCACCGACAATGGGAGAAATGTATAACGATTCTATGCACTATCCCGGAAACTTCTGGATTCCCAATCCAAATCTCCGCCCAGAAACTAATGAGACGTGGGAGTCTGGTTTTGGTTTACGTTTCGATAATCTCCTGGCAGATAATGACGAACTGAAATTCAAAGCGAGTTATTTTGATACTAAAGCTAAAGATTATATTAAGTCAGATGTCGTCAACCAAGGAAGGAATACAACATCTATCAATATATCTAGCGCCAAGATCTGGGGATGGGATGCTTCCATAAACTATGAATCTAATCTGTTCTCCTGGGAACTGGCTTACAACCGCACAGAAGGTAAAGATGAACAAAGCGGTGATTCTTTAGATAACCTTAGCCCAGATACTATCACCAGCATCTTGGATATCCCTATTGCACAGACCAGTTTCTCTGTCGGCTGGGTAGGTCAATTCACCAAGCATACTAATTTCAAAGGTAAAGATGCCAGAGGTAGAGATCCTAAACAACAAGCTGGCTACGGCATTAATGATTTCTACGTCAGCTATCAAGGTGAAGGAATGCTAAAAGGTGTGACTACCACGGCAGTTTTGGGCAATGCTTTTGATAAAGAATACTACTCGCCACAAGGAACACCTCAGGATGGCCGCAACGCCAAACTGTTAGTCAGTTACCAGTGGTAATTAAATAAATATATTTCAAGGAGTTAAACTGTGAATTCGTCACTTTATGAACGTTACTTGCAAGCCAAAGCTGATAATAAAGCCAAATATGCCCGTGACTTGGCTGCCTATCTGAATGTCAGCGAAGGTGAATTATTGCATAGCCGCGTTGGTATCGATGCCAAACGCCTTAACGTTGACGCCCCAACTTTACTGGAAGAGTTAGCTATTGTTGGTGAAACTAAAGCGATCACCCGCAACGATTTTGCTGTTCATGAACAGATTGGCCGGTATGAAAATACACGTTTCAGCAGCCATGCAGGGCTGGTCCTAAACCCTCGTGAACTCGACTTGCGGATATTCTTTGAACATTGGAGTAGTGTATTTTATCTGGTTGAACCCGCAAAAAATGGTATGCGCCACAGCATTCAATTTTTTGATCATCAGGGTGACGCACTGCATAAAGTTTATGCAACAAGTAATACTGATATGGCAGCCTGGGAGGCGCTGATCGAAAAATATCAGACAGAAGACAACCCTGCGTTGGTCATCAAACTTGTAGAAGAAACTGCCTATTCAACCGTGACAAATGAACTGAAAGTCCAGCTTGATGAAGAGTGGCGAGCAATGACTAACGTTCATCAATTCTTTACGTTACTTAAACGTCATAATCTGAACCGCCAGCAAGTTTTCAACGCGGTACAGAATGATCTGGCTTACAAGGTGGAAAATTCCGCGCTGAATGAGCTCATCAACACAGCTTATAACGATCAGAATGAAATCATGATTTTCGTTAGCAACCACGGCTGCGTACAAATTTTCACCGGACAACTGGAACGACTGATGCCATATCAGGAAGAAAACTCAGATCAGAAATGGATTAATATCTTTAACCGCAATTTCACACTACATTTAATAGAGAGTGCCATCGCTGAAAGTTGGGTAACTCGTAAACCAACAGAGGATGGTTTTGTCACTAGCCTTGAGCTATTTGACGCTAATGGCAACCAAATTGCTCAACTGTTTGGTCAGCGTACAGAAGGCACTCCTGAACAAACTCAGTGGCGTGAGCAAATAGCTGCTCTGCCAAAACTGCAATCAAAACAGGAAGAGTATATAGCATGAAACAATGGCTTCTGACATTTGCCCTTGCGGTATTATCGTTCAGTGCTTTTTCCACTGAACGGATCGTCACTATCGGTGGCGATGTATCTGAAATTGTTTTTGCACTTGGTGAAGGTGAAAAAGTTGTCGCCAGAGACAGCACCAGCCAGAAACCAACCGAATTGCTTACTTTACCCGATGTCGGCTATATGAGAATGCTCAACCCTGAAGGTATTCTCTCTATGAATCCGACACTGGTTCTAACCAGTGAGCTGGCAAAACCTTCACTGGCGCTTAAGCAACTCCAGGATTCTGGCGTAGAAGTTATTCAGATAACCGGAAAAGCAGCGTTAGAAGCCATTCCTGAAAAAATTAAGACCGTCGCTAAGGCGGTCAATCAGGCTGAACGTGGTGAACAACTGATTCAGCAATATCAAAAATCGCTGGCGGAAATACCGACAACGACATTGCCCACCCGTATTCTGTTTGTCATGAGTCACGGGGGTATCATGCCAATGGCCGCCGGGCAAAAAACCGCAGCGGATAAAATGATTCGCGCTGTTGGTGCCACTAATGCCATGCAAGGTTTCAACAATTATCGTCCACTTTCCCAAGAAGGTGTTATTGCCGGCGCGCCCGATCTGTTATTGGTGACGGAAGATGGCGTTAAATCAATGGGCGGTTTGGATAAAATCTGGCAATTGCCCGGATTGAAACATACCCCTGCCGGCCAGAAACAACAGGTTCTAATTGTAGATGATATGGGACTACTCGGTTTTGGCCTCGAAACCCCCTCAGTAATGAAACAACTCAGACAGGCGGCGGAGAAGACTCAATGAGCCGTATGAAGTCTCCGGGATTGGGTTTAGCGTTTCTTTGTTTGATATTATCCGGCTTGGCTATCGGCTCTGCCAATATTGGCGCATTATCATTATCTTTCAAGACATTATGGGAATCTTCCATTAGTGATCCCCAGTGGCAAATCTGGCTTAATATCAGATTACCAAGGGTGCTATTAGCCATACTAGTTGGCTGTGCTTTAGCGGCTTCTGGTGCTGTAATGCAAGGATTATTTCGCAATCCACTGGCTGATCCTGGCCTGCTAGGTATCAGCAGTGGAGCCGCACTAATGGTCGCAATGGCAATTGTTCTACCCGTTAGCCTGCCATCGGTAATTGCTGTATACGGACATATTATCGCCGCTTTTATTGGCAGCCTGCTAATTTCATTACTGATTTTTTCACTCAATAAATATAACTACGGAAATCTGGCCCGCTTATTATTGGCTGGGATTGCTATTAATGCTCTTTGTATGTCCGCTATTGGCGTCCTGAGCTATATCAGTGACGATCAACAGCTACGGCAATTCTCCTTATGGATGATGGGTTCACTCAGCCAGATAGAGTGGCCGACATTGGCAATTACCGCTTCTTTAATTATTCCCGCCACCATCCTAACTTTCAGCCAAGCCCGTAAACTGAATTTGCTGCAATTAGGCGATGAAGAAGCCCACTACCTTGGTATAAATGTCCAACGCACTAAATTCCAGTTATTACTACTCAGCGCCCTGCTTATTGGCAGCTCTGTCGCGTTAAGTGGTGTTATTGGATTTATCGGGCTAGTTGTCCCACATTTAATCAGAATGCGATTTGGCGGTGATCATAATTGGCTGCTTCCCGGTGCTGCGTTAGGCGGAGCTTCTCTTCTGCTTACCGCGGATACACTGGCAAGAACATTGGTCTCCCCGGCAGAAATACCCGTTGGCCTCATTACTGGTTTAATCGGCGGTCCATATTTTCTATGGTTGATACTCAAACAACCGGGGAGCCGCACATAATGGATGTCATAAAAAATAATATTTCTCTGCAAGCAGAGAATTTAAGCTATTCAATTGGCAACCAGAAAATAATTGATAATGTTTCTCTCTCGGTAAATAAAGGCGAGATTGTCGCCATCATTGGGCCAAATGGCGCGGGGAAATCCACATTATTGCGACTATTAACCGGATATATAAAACCTGAACATGGACAATGTTATTTACATGGAATACCCATTGAGCAATGGCCGGCTGAACAATTAGCCCGCACGCGTGCTGTCATGCGTCAACATAACTCACTCTCCTTCCCTTTCAGTGTGGAAGAAGTGGTCGCTATGGGGCGTTCTCCTCATGGTATCCATCATAAACAGACAGCGATTGATACTGTTATTGAACAAACGGATTGCCAAGAGTTACGTCATCGTGACTACCGGCAACTCTCGGGTGGCGAACAGCAAAGAGTACAACTCGCTCGCGTCCTGGCTCAACTTTGGTATCCAACACCAATAGAGTGTTGTTTGTTTCTTGACGAACCGACATCAGCCTTGGATCTCTACCACCAACAACATACTTTGCGTCTACTTTACCGACTGACGCGGGAACAACCTATGGCTATGTGCTGCGTTCTACACGACTTGAATCTTGCCGCTCTCTATGCAGACAAAATCTTTCTGTTACATAAAGGGAAGCTTGTCGCTGCGGGTACACCAGAAGAGGTACTAAATGATCATACTCTGAGAAAATGGTACCAAGCAGATCTTGGTATTACCCGCCATCCTGAAACTCAGCAACCTCAGATTTATTTGAGACAATAGCGGCAAAATCTGACAGGCAAATTAGTTCCGCCACTTTGCCTGTCTTACTTTCATCTACGAGTTTTTATTGCATCAGGCAGATACCAAAAAGTTGCAATCAAACACAAGCAATAACCCAGAAGTTCACACCCTTCCTCAACCATGTTTTTTACTGTTCGATCAAAATTTTCGAGCATCAAACCTTGCCATAATTCTCCCATACCAAACAAACGGGAAAAAACGAGCACACACAAAATACCCGCAACCATCATGCCGTAACTTTGATGGCGGGTAAAATGAACAAGACCAACCAACGTATCCCTGCCTTTATAAGCAGCGTAAAAAATACAAATTAGCGCTAACGGAATAGCAATCCACGCCCAGGCGCCATGAAATATTTCATCGAAAATAGCATCCAGCTCTCTTATCAATAAACAAGCAAAAAAACCTGATATCAAGACTAATGCGGGACGTAATTGACAATTCTTCTTTGCTTCTAATAGAAATACAGCAGAAATAACAAACAGTATACTTTCCTGAGAAATTTCAGTTACTGAGTTTTCCTTTACCGCATTCTGCAAATAGATAACATCAACAAAGAGTAAGCTTATAACTATAGTTAAAATCAGAGCATAAAGAACAAAAAATGCCAACTTTTTCGTTAAAAAAGTCAAGTCCGATTGCATTACAACCTCCATTAAATTAAATGACCAACGATGATACTGTTTTAAATAAATTAGTGAAGATCATTTGATGCTAATTATTATTAAAACAAAGGAAATTTGCACAAATGATAATAATTATCAATTATAAATAGCACTTTTTGCCTATAGATATCCCGGATTTATTTTAAAATACACACATTAGTAACCATCGTTATTATCCTTATAAGAATAACTAACTAAATCTAATGATTTAGCAACTAGCCCACCATTAGTGGGAGGTGAAAATGTCAGAAAATGTAGTAAATGATATTGTCAGATGGCTCGAAACTCAGCTCGAACGTAACGAAGGTATAAAAATAGCGACCATTGCTGACAAAAGCGGTTATTCAAAGTGGCATCTACAAAGAGTGTTTAAAGAAGTGAAAGGCTATACCTTGGGTGAATATGTTCGCAAACGGCGTTTACATGAAGCAGCGAGATCTCTACGTGAAGAAAACTTACCAATCCTTGATATCGCCTTACAGTATGGATTCAGTTCTCAGGCAACATTCACTCGGATCTTTAAAAAACACTTTAATACCACACCTGCCAGATTCAGAGAAAATGGCAATCTACCTGAATTAATGTATTTCTTAGATCATAAGCAATAACCGAGCCTATAATAACCTTATTGATAGTATTTTCTAATGGTCAATATTTTATTGACCATTTAATTTTTATGCTATCTGAATTCATTAACGTCCTAATTGTTCAAAAAACCAAATAAGGATTTTTCAGATAACTATTGGCTAACCCCGAGTTATTTCCTAGAAATTGACAACAAATTTCCATAAGTCTTCCAGAAAAATCACCATATATACCAGCATAAATGATTTCAGGAAATAACTCTATTAAATAACAATAAAATTCATTAGGATTTATTAACTAACTGAGAATAAATTAATTAGTATAATTTTAAAATAAAAATATCTTCATCCAACCATAAATACAAGCTTTTACTGCCAGCAAGCAGATAAAAAACATAAAAATACTATCTTATTCATTTCTAGCCAATATAGATTAAAGAAATCTACTAATTTGTTTATAAAATAGTATTAATTAAAGTGACTTTTTAATAGCACTTAATAACCCAGTAGAAGAAAACTGAAAAAAATATATATCAGGTATTTATAAGTGTCTTTTTCCTCAAGCTCGATGTATGTTCAGTTATTAAAAAGTAAAAACCCTAAAGATTAAACCTCAGGGTTTTTATTTAAAATTAATTCCAATTCACTATTTAATACCTTTAACGTAAATAATAGAGAATACTATGCTCTATAGAAATTCTCACTCCGATAATTCCTAATTTTTACTGTCCTTTATTATCCTCCAGTTTTACCACCAGTTCCACCGCCAGTTCCGCCGCCTGTTCCACCACCTGTTCCGCCGCCTGTTCCGCCACCTGTTCCGCCACCTGTTCCGCCGCCTGTTCCACCGCCTGTTCCGCCACCAGTTCCACCGCCAGATCCCTTATCCTCCTTAATTAATACACCATTGATATATCCATGTTTATTATATTCATATCCGGTAGTTCTAATAGTGACTTTCTTTGAATTAAGATGTGCAAGAATCAAAGCTATTAAACCACCACTCCCTTGATAACCACCATCAGAATTATCCAAAAGAAAATCCCGTGAAGCACCTTTATCATCAACAATTATTACATGAACATTGTTTCTGGCTATCTCTGGAGCAATTTGAATGGAAGACACAGTTACATCAGAAATCGTTACATTAGGTGCAACTATATTATTAGAATTGTTTTGATCAATCATAATATATTATTCCTTATAAGGTTGAATTCACACCAAGTTATAAATATAGAAAATCATATCACACAAAAAAACTCTACTAATTTACTGAACATCCATATTCAACCATCATAATCCATAAACTTATAAAAAATAAAAAAACTTTACAACTTTAAAAATAGTGTAGAACCAATAATACGTCAATAAAAGACCAAAACTAAAAAAAATAAACATTCAACATTAATTTATAATAACAAATTAAATTACCGTATATTTTTTATTTTAATTTAGATCTAACATAGTTCATATATCGTGCTATTTACATTAAACATACAGTAAAGAAAAAACCCTCCTAATAATAGTGGTCGGTAATTATATGATCAACAGAAAATTCAAGTTAAAAAAATATAACAGATAGATAACCAAAAATTCATATAGTTATAGCAATAGAGCAAGATATTTCGTATTGAAATCAGATCAGCCATCAAAAATCACAATAGCCCATTGAACAACAATTACCACATCAGGAAAAATGTCAAAACACAAAATGAGCCAGATATCTCTAATGGATAATCCGACTCACTATTCACTACTTGATAGTAAATTCAACTGACCATGTGTAAGTCGCAATATTAATAGAAGTGATGATTACATTATAAATAGCACCTCCACTCAGCGTTGCTACTTTATTCTATGCAAGATACTACCGTTTAAATATATCATAGGCATGATAACCCTCATTGTTATTAATATATTATTTACTCTTTTTTCATAAAAATAACTCTAACTATTGATTAAACTTTTAATTAATAAATCAAACTCCGATGGATTATTATCTAACAGCCACTGCATAGCTGACTCATGATCAACGAACGGTTTATCCTGAGATAATTTAAAACGACCTTCAATGTATTCCGGTACAACTTTCAGTCCCAGAATTCCAGATAAATTCTTAGCTACGCGAGGATCTTCCTTATTTGATCGGAAAGAATCTTTGCCAGTCGCCAAACGCTCACTGGTTTCTAGCAAAATATTTAAATTCATCGAAGATTCTACAATAATATCAATACTGGCATCCATATGTACTGCGGTATAATTCCACGTAGGCAACTGCTTATTCTTATAAGCCTCAGGAGGGATATAACTGGATGGTCCCATGAATACAATATGCGCATCAAATGAAACAAGATCATTAACCATAGGATTACGACGATCTGTATGCCCGAATAACATCTTATCAACACTTTGGAATAAAGGAATATGGCTGGTCATGAAACCATTGCTCATGTAACGCGTTATTAACGCCAGAGGATATGCATCAATAAATCGCCCTAATAACTCTACATTTTTGCAAATGAATTCATGATAATGAAACGGGAATGTTTTCATAATATTAATTATCCTCTAAATTTATTTAATTAATTTCAACGTCTATTTGAATAATATTTTCACTCTTAATACTATATATTTTACTCTCAATAGATAATTCAACCATTTCTAGCACAAAATATTAGGCACATTTCTTATACTCATCTGGTTCGAGATAAATGTTGACTTAATGAATCGATAATTGTTTTAGAACGCAATGCAAGCAAACTAAATGAACCAGCATCACCCATACCATGAGTCGATTCACACAATCCATTTAAATAAATAGGAGTAAAATCTCCCTTCGTCAAATATCGTACCCTGTAATCTCTTCCTATAGACAATATATCTCCCTGATTGATCAGTAATTTCTTAATAGGTAATAATAATTCAGGACAAAGCTCCTGGCGTTCTCCAGTGCCTAAATCAAGGAATCCAGTAGCAAGTACAACTAAATCAAAACACTCTTCAAATTCATTACTATTAATAAAATTTCGACTTTTTAGCAATATACCATTTGAAATACTCCGGCAATCAACTATTTCATTGCAAGTTAATATCTGCATTGAATTTTTATGTAACAGTTTATTTTCATACTGTTTAATATACAATTGATTCAAAACATCAATATCTGCCGACGAATAATTCGTGTGTACCAATTCTCGACGAAGGCGAGCCTTATTCTCCGGCGTAGCTTCATAGAATGTATCAACAAACGCAGGGAAATAAACTTCATCAGAGAAAGGACTTGTGTCTTTCTGCCGAAATCCAAAATTCCGGGTGATTCCAACGAGTCTTTTAATATCATTTTGGGTACTGGCATGTAATAGAATTTCTACTGCGCTTTGACTGCCGCCAATAACCGCAACGCTTAAAGAATTACTGTATTTCCTAGCCTGATCTAATGAAGGTAAATAATGGTTAAGATGAACAACACGCGTATCTTTCAATTGATTAAAAGGTTCAGGTATGAAAGGAGTACGGCCGGGAGCAAGGACAATACTTCTCGCTCTATAGATATCTCCTTTAACGGTATTGACACAATAATGATTTATATATTTATTTTGGCTATCCAGAACAGGAAAAATCTCTGTCGCCTCACAATCGTAATCAACCTGATCATTGAAAAAATTCGCCGCCCAACTTATATATTGCGCATATTCTAAACGCAAAGGATAATGTAAAGGTAAATTAAGGTGCTGATATAATCGGTCAGTTTCATAAAGGAAATTGGTGAACGAATAATGACTTTTGGGATTTCTTGGCGTAACCAAATCACGCAGCGGATGATTTTGAATATCAGATCCTGGCAACATCATTCCCGGCTGCCAACATGCGCTTTGTTGACGTTCAATAAACCGGACTGAAAAATGCGGGGCTAATTCCTCTAAAGCAATAGATAAAGCAATATTAGCAGGCCCAAATCCAATACCCAAGATATCATAAATTGACGAAGAGTTTTTCATAATCTCCCCTTAAATTATTTTGCTTCACGATGGCTGATAATTATAGTTTGAGCAAACAATAGAAAATGCTTTTCTTAAACGTTCTACAATATTGTTTACATCTTGAGGAGTAATGATCAAAGGAGGCAACATCCTCAAAACAGCACTTTGCCGCCCTCCACTCTCGATAATTAAGCCTGCGTCAAAACAACTCTTTTTTATCATTTGAGCTAATTTTCCATTAGCTAGAGGATGCCCAAGCGCATCAGGAGGAGAGTCTAAATCAATCAATTCTAAACCCAACATCAGCCCCCGACCACGAACATCGCCAATAACAGGATAATCATCTTGTAATTCAAGCAATCTATTTTTCAGGAGATTACCTGTATAGTTAATTTGATCGAGAAGATTTTCTCGCTGGATAAAATCTAAGGTAGCAGCGCCACTGACTAAAGCAATCTGATTACCCCGAAATGTACCGGCATGCGCACCCGGCAACCACTGATCATATATGTCTCGATAGAGAAGCACTGCAAGCGGATATCCTCCCCCTATCGCTTTAGAAAGAATAATCGCATCAGGCGTAATATCAGCAAATTCATAAGCAAACATATCACCCGTACGCCCAATTCCTGTCTGTACTTCATCAATAACCAGAGGAACATCATGTCGCGCGGTTATTTCCCGAATCTGATGTAACCAATTAGCACTCGCCGGAATACAGCCACCTTCACCCTGAATAACTTCAACCAACACCATTGCAGGTTTGGTTATACCACTTTCTGGATCACTAAGGAGATTTTCCAGGCTTACAAGACTCAAGCGTTCCGTTTCGCTGACACTGGTATTTGCACCAAAGGGGCTACGGAAAGTATATGGATAAGGTAGAAACTGAACTTCAGCAGAAAGCCCTGTCACAGATCTCTTTGGCGTCAAATTACCCATCAAAGAAAGTGCGCCATGAGTCATACCGTGGTAAGCCCCCTGAAATACAATAATAGAACGCCGTCCGGTAGCTGTTTTAAATAATTTTAGCGCTGCTTCTATCGCATCAGTCCCCGTTGGACCACAGAATTGTATTTTTGCCTGACGTGCAAAGCTTTGAGGCAATATTTGATAAAGCTGTTCAACAAAGTTAATTTTCGCAGGGGTTACTATATCCAAAGCCTGCTGTAATTGACCCGATTCCAAAAACTCAATAACTTTTTGCTTTACAAAAGGATGATTATGTCCAAGTGGTAAAGCGCCGGCACAAGCTAAACAATCAATATATTCTTTATTTTCACTGTCATATACATAAGACAATTTCCCTTTACTTAATACCTTGTCTATATTTCGCGAATAAGTACGCGCGTTAGATTCGCGATCGACAAGTCGATACAACCTAAAATCATTATTCATTCTAATACCTTTTTTAAATAGGAAATTAAAAATCAGATTCTCTTGTTTCTGAGAGAATGACTTCACGTGCTTTAAGCCCCAATATTTTTAACCATCGGCGGTATTCCAACCCCATTCGATCACTACTGAGATGCATTTCTTGCCGTGGATCAAGCGGCAATCTTACTGGTCGTTGAGATTCAACAATAATTCTGTCTTGTTCAAATACAGTATTTTGTCTGGAAAGTATCTGCTCCAATGTGAGATCATGACCAAAATTAATTGCAACAATCAGCCATATAATACATTCATCTTCATCAACTGGGGTCGCATTGAAGAAAGTACAAAAACGCTCAATATCCCCGGTCTTTTTCTCAAAATAAGCCGTAGTAGGATTGAGTACTGAGTAGCAATAACGTGCAGTAACCGGTATTCCCCGATGGTCGCCATAAGGTTGAAATACGCTAATTTCAGAAGAGTGAAGCCCACAATCATCTTGATTAACAGTATATTTCTTTATCTCCTCTGGAGCATCAGGCAAGCCGTTAAGATTGGCATGAACAAAAGGAAAATGCGAGGCATCTATAAAGTTTTCCAATGACCTTAACGCATTAGCTTTATAATAATAAGGACCTGCAACCACTTTCCTGAAATTGGGTTTATCCCATTCAGGGAAGAAAGGAATAGGACGCAATGGTTCTAACAGGCTTACCCATATAAAACCATATTTTTCTTCTGCATAGTGACAGAAAATCAATCTCTTTGACGAAGGTGGGATATTATTCGGATGCGCAGGTGTAAAAGTACAGTTCCCTTTAGCATCATATCGCCATCCATGATATGGGCACTCAATATTCCCATTTTTAATACAACCTAATGATAGTTTAGCGCCCCGATGTCCACAATAATCTTTCCATGCATATATTTTATTCTCACTATCTCGCCAAAGCACCAATTCTTCACCTAATAAACGAATCGCTTTTGGTCGATTATTATTGACCTCCTTAGAATCTGCAACAACATGCCATTGATTATTTAAAGCACAATAATCAAGCTCCTCTCTATTCCATTTTCCTGAGTACAACATCGTAACCTCCACTATTAATATATACCCGTTATCTTTCAAGCTGCCTCTTTGTTGGCTGCACTCACTCACCCCGGTCACATAGTTATCTATGCTCCCGGGGATTCGCTCCCTTGCCGTCGCGATGCAACTTGAAATCCATAGGCTATAATAGGAGTTTAAATAGTGTAATAATGCTGATAGAAATACGATTTAAATAATATGACTATAATGTTTCTATGTTATTAGGATCAAAGCGCCAACCGTTATCTACCCAACCACTCAAATCATAGTCAGATAAACATTGACTCACTAAATCATTACATTGATCCATTATTCCAGTAGCTTCACAATGTTTCAGCATATCAAGGCGAATTTGTTCATGATTACCGGCATAATTATGTTCATATAGTTCATGACGCCCGGCGAACTCACTGCCTAATGCATCCCAAAGAAGTTTAATCAGTTTCTGGCGTTCAATAGCGGATTGGTCAGTACCCTGATAATAGCAATCAATCAGTGGCCTAATCTCCGTATTTTCAATATCCAACCAACTTGAAACTTGCATAATAGGCGAGCCTCCCAAGATCGTGTTGAATATAGGTTTTAACTGTGACATGACTTGAGTGCTGAAATATCTCACCGTTGTGGCGGCATCCAATTTAGGTATTACAGAACCGTCATCTCTTTTTTCGGGATTTTGACAAAGGTTGTCTGTTAACGACCACATTAGGTTGCGTATAGCCACAATATCAGCCAAATGGCTCCTCACTCCTCTGAATTGATCTGAACCATTGGATTTCAAAACATTAGCAAATAGCCCACACATCAGATCCATTTTAACGGCCAATCTTGTACCTGACTGCAAAGGGTAACGATTAAGAAAACCAGATACTGAATAGAAATTTCGTGCTCTCTCTATATCTCGATAAATCAATACATTTTCCCACGGAACAAAAACATCATTGAAAATCAAGACAGAATCATTTTCGTCAAAACGACTCGATAAAGGATTATCAAACGGGCTTAATGCCGCCAACTCATAAGATTTTCTACATATTATTTTTAGATTAGGAGAATTCATTGGCACTATAAAACATAGAGCAAAATCCTCTTCCCTGCCCTTCTCATAATAAGCGGCACTGTTTTGTGCAACAAAGGTAGCATTTGAAATTGCCGCACTCGTCGCAACCATTTTTACCCCTTTGACAATGATTCCCGCATCAGTTTCCTTTTCGACATGCAAATAAATATCTCGCATATCTGAAACATTCTTAGCCCTGCCAACAGGGGGATTAACTAATACGTGGTTAAGAAATAGTACCTTCCGCGCACTTTTACGATACCAGGATAGAGCGTTATCACTAAACGAACCATATATTTCAGGAGTTGAACGCAACGTAGCCGTAAACCCTGCTTTATAATCTGGTGTTCTTCCCATAAATCCATAGGTTAATTTTGCCCAATGTGCTATGGCATCTCGTGCTTTTAATAAATCCTTAGCGGACTTGGACGGCATGAAATACCGATGCGTTCGATAGCCGTCAGGATCAATATCGGTTAATATCTCCTGAGAATCTGAATTATGTAACGCGTCATAGAGTCTAGATATCGAATAAGCACTATTGCGGAACGCCTTATGTGTCGTAACATTACGCACTTTTTGCCCATATATTAATACATCACGCCCATCATCTAAGCTACTAAGATATTCTTCACCGGTCATCATTTCATTCTTATCAACACTTGCCATACTATTACTCCTTATAACTCTCTATCTTGAGTATTAATAAAAATATTTAACTATTAACATCACACCAGAAACTAATACCACAATATTAACCAGTTTCAAGAATTGCTCACGCGACATTCTCAACGTAATATACCGACCAAATGTAATACCAACTAACATGCCAGGAGCAAGTACCAACACCAACAAAATCAAATCAGTATCGAAATATACGCCCGCTAAACCAAAAATTACTACTCGCGTTAATGTACTGAGACCAATAAGCGTTGTTTGAGTGATACGCATAGCCTCTTTATTTTCAATCCGCCCGCTTAGATAAATCGCATATAGAAAACCACCGCTACCAAATAATGCACTGAATACGCCGCCAATTAATCCGAAAGGGAACGAAGCAGTCGATGAAAAATTCCGATTTGGCTTTAATCCACTCAAAGAGTAAACAGAATACAGAACAACAAATACACCTAAGGCAAGCAATAGTATTTCAGGTTTAGTTTTAAGTAATATCGCCGCACCAATAAGGCTACCGAAAATCATCAATGGAACAAGGCGTTTTAATTCTTTCCAATCGGCTTTACGTCCGTCACGACTAACATTAACGATCGCGGCAAACATATCTAGTAGTGCCAGCAAGGGAACAATTTTAGCCACGGGAATATATAACGCTAGTACTGGGCTGGCAATTAAGGCCGTACCAAAACCAGCAATTCCAAATATAATGTAAGCAATCAACAGAGCACCGACTATTACGGCATAATTTGAGTAAGTTAAAGCATCCAACATTTTTTTCTTAGCCTATTTTATGAGTAGTTAATGAGATCATATTCACGCTATAGAATAGCCCAAACCATATTGTTTCAATTGACTAAGGCGGCTGCGTGTACGCGAAATATCTGCCAGTTCAACGCCATCAAACATTTTATCATCCAGTGGGCGACAACCGATCAAAAAGAGCTGACAACGTTGGTCATAAAGCACATCGACCACATTAATAAAACGTTGTTGAGCAGCGCTGGAAACCCGACCTAATTCAGGAACATCCTCAATAATCCAACATTGATAGCGTTCACTTAAAGCAAGGTAGTCCATTACCGCTGTCGGACTGATGCACAGATCCTGGAAAGTCACATGAATTGTGCCATTGGCAGCAGATAATACAGACAATATACGGTAACCAACTTTTAGATCTATAGTCGACATAAGATGTTCTGGCAAAGACAGCTCAATACGTTGTTCTTCATTCCCAGGCCAAACATAAGCACCTTGGCAAAAAGGATCGACATCATTGCCAGCCAGACATCGATAATCAATTTCTCCCTCCATCGAAACTATCTTCATATTTTTCACAATCAACTGAATAGCAGGTAAAAACCGCTCGTGATAAAGGGGGTTTGCCAGTAAATCATTAGGAGGATAATTTGAAGTTGTTATTAAGACTATACCGCGCTGAAAGATAAAATTTAAAAGCCGACTAATCAGCATTGCGTCTCCAATATCATGCAAATGAAATTCATCGAAACACAATAATTGACAGTTCTGTAGCTGAGTATGTAAAGTTGCTTCCATTGAATCCTTCTTTTCTACTTGAAGGTTCATTAATTGATGAAGCTCACGAAAGAAATGGTGGAAATGGACTCTGCGTTTATTTTTTATAGGCGCCGCCTCGAAAAAAGCATCTAGTATGAAACTCTTCCCTCTTCCTACCGGACCCCAAATATAAATTCCCTTTACACAGGGACGTTTAAACCAAGAGCGACTAAGTATTGTATTAATTAAACATACCATATTCTCGACGACAGATATTTGATATTTATCAAGCGTGTATTTATACAATTGAGCTTTTTTTTGAATAGCTTGTTGTAACTCAATGCCCTTCGCTCGCTTTTCCATATACAAACCAGCCCTTAGTGTTTAATTTGTTAAAAATAAAAACTAATAAAATAGCAGTCCATTTTTAGAAAATTTCTCCCTAAAATAAATAAACACCAACAAAAGGAACTGCACAATACCCTAAAGTTGTTTTTATGATTTTTATGATTCCTATCACATATGTATCACATAGGAATGATAATGTTATACCACTATATTCTTTGACACATTTTTCAATAAATTCACAGGCTTTTGACAATAGTAACAAGCTCTTTTTAAGGATCTTGTTATCATCAATTATGCAACAGAAAGATTAATTAACTGAAAAAATATGATCTCACTCTCAATAAACCAAGTGAAAAATATGATGAGCCAGATTATTCCATAAAGTATCTGGCTCGCCTCTGCTACTTCATCGTGAATTCAACCGACCATGCGTAGGTCGCAATATTCGTAGAAGTGATGGTTGCATTACAAACAGCGCCTCCACTCGGTGTTGCTCCTTTATTCCATTTTGGAATTTTAACGCCATTAACATATCCGTTCACAAAAGTGGTCATAAATTCGCAGGTTTTAACCCCTATCTTATATCTCACCATCGCATAGTTTACGTCCGGTGAAAGCGGGCTTTGAACCTGATAAATATTGACTCCTCCCGGCGCTACGTTTGAACTAGGTTTAGGTGTCGCATTGACATAGGTACCGGATTCATTATTAGTAATGATGGTATAAACAGCATCCGCGCTACCAGACGCACCAAGATGCTTAAATGTCACTGTTACCGGCGGGCCTGCATAAGCGATACCTGCGGCAGTTAGGGAAGCAGTTGCAAACAGGGCCAACAACGATTTACGTACTAACATGTTAGATACTCTCCTTTATGTTGTTTGGAATGGCTTACTGCGCTTTAATACAACTTTCTTTTCTATAATTTATTTTTTCGTACAATATACACCCAACTCCATAAAGCAAATTTTCACTTTATGTCCCTATTAATATAGACCACTTTGCAAAACTTATTTAAAAGAGTAAGAGGTTCTCCGTCATAAAATTGACAAATACTCTGACCTTAAGGAATTAATAACGGCTTGATAGTTAAAAAAACCGTAATTAGTTAAGAAAACCGTAATTTGATAACGGAAAACATTCACAATCCGCCAATAGTCTGCTATTTAGCAAAGCCAAAGCGCACTGCCTTTAAGCAGCACGCTTGTTTTAATTATTACTTTCTATAAGTCAGGTTTATTTACGTTTTCTTTCGTACCAAAACGCGGCCAAGCCCAATCCCATTAACGCCTCCATACCCATAGTAAGCCCTATCATTCTGGCCGGAGCGGAAGCGGCAATTCTGCCGAGCATATCCAGAAACAGAGTACCGCCTACACTTGGTCCACTCCCTATCATCGAAGCGGCGGTCCCTCCCCCCATTCGCGTACCTGTCAGCATAAAATGGCTTTCCATTGCCACACCTGAGCGGCTTGTCACAGGACCTAATAATTCCATGGAAACGCTACCGAGCACTCTCTCTTGTACAACATACCTTCCCCCCATTCTGCCAATTCTGGGCGCATTCGAACTAACCGACCTCATCGCCGCCGTCCCCGCCCCTGGCGCAAATCCTGCGCCCATAGTCGCACACATGCCCACTACACCAAGGCCAAACGCGACCCAACTGAATGTTTCCGCAAGTTCAGGATTAGTATCCATAATTGCGCCGGCAGCAATGGCAAATCCGCCAGAAGCAACAGTTGCGGCACCACCGACAGCCAATAAACCCGCGGCGATAGTCATACCGGCGGCAGCCATTGCGGCCAATCCCGCACCGAGTGTCACAACACCAACGACAACAGAGATAATCCCAAAAACAATCCCAAATATCCCCGCCCAAGAGATATGACCTTGTGGATCACGGCAGTTAATTGGGTCGATATATGCATAACTATTTGGCCCACCGTCACCAAAAGGACTCCAACTATCAGGTGTTGTAAAACGGAACAGGCAAGGGCTGTATTGCCGTTCTCCCAAATGATAGACACCGCTAATATCATCAACCATCTGTCCGGTAAATCCGATCATCATTGGTGTAGCGGAAGAACCAAACGGGCTATAGCTGAGTAAGCCGCTTTTCCCTTCCTTATTCAACGTTAACACTGGTGAGTTCATGCTATCTGCACCAATGAGCAATACATCGTCTCGCTGCTTATTATCTTTCAGGCCAGAGGTAATAACACCGGTAATCTGCTCTGAAACACGCGACACCCGAGTTTTGAGTTCCCCAGTCAGCTCATTACTCAACAACGGATAATTGGCATTCTGTTGATAATACCATTCTCTACGGGTTTCAAGCTTACTGCGGGATACCAGTTTACCTTGAGGATCATAATGATAGAGATAAATGTCTTCCCCGGCTTTTAATGTTTTTAACCGATTAAGCGCATCATAAGTCAGAGTTTGACCTTGTTCGTTCTTCGTCATACAACCATTCGCATCGTACTCCAATGTGATCAACACAGGATAATCTTTATGAGTGTGCCTAACTTCCGTCAATTGGCAGGGATCATGAGGACTTGAATAGATAAAACGGGCTTCATCCTGTTCATTATCAAATTGAGTCACGCACTGCGTAATATTGCCTAACGCGTCATAATTCAACGTCAACTTGGAAATAGGTTTTCCATAGCCATCAAGGGGTAATTCATCGCCGGTACAATTATATTCCACCAACATATTGAGTGAATTATATTTGAAAGTTTCATCGCGCAGTGTGATTGTGCCATTACATATCATACGTGATGCCAACTGGTCGTTTTTATGCCAACGTTGTGTGATGGTAAGCGTCTTATCAGACTGCCCTGACGGGGTTATCGTGCGGGAAATTTCACGACCGAACATATCATACCCCAATTCCATCACTAATTTAGTCTGATCGCGCTTATTTAATATATTTTGGCGCACTAATCGATCGAAAGCCGCATATTCCATCTCAGCTTCGATATCAGCATCAACGACTTTAATAAGTTGCCCTTGTAAATTATAGAAATGTTTCTGTTTCTTACCAGTAATATCATTACATTCAATACACTTACCACCTATTGAAAATATTTGAGACAAGGATTGCTCAACACCTTCCGTAATAGGGGTAATGTTTTCCCCGGTAATATTTCCAAGACCATCATAAGTTAATTGGCTAATATAACCACTTTGATCCCTATAACGTTTAAGCTGACCGGTTGTTTTGTCATAATCAAATTGGTGGTCAATATTACCACCTTTAATTGATTTAATCACATCACCAAGCTCATGGATATTTTGATATTGCAATATCGTTCCATCCGGTTTGATCATTGTATCTGGAATTGGGGATGAATCTTTATAAGTATATTTCTGAATACGACCACCATTATTTACCTCAATCAAACGCTCCAGAGAGTCAAATTTTTGACTACCAGGAATAAATGTTTTATTCGCATTGGTGATACTAATTTTTGTGACAAGTTCCTTATCTGTATGGGGAGCATATTGTTTATTAATTTTCACACCATTCGGTTGTATAACCTCTATTACACGGTGGTAGATATCATAAATAAAATCTGTTTTGTTTCCTATTTCATCAGTCAAAGAAGTAAGCTTATTACCAGATCCATATTGATGTTCTGTAGCAGAATATAATGTTGGTGATAGAATTAATTTCCTGACAATCTCATCTTCATCCTCAATTTCATCATCTTCAATCTTAAGTTTAAAAGCGTGACTCTTGTTTTTTTCATCCTTAACCTCAGAATCCAATGTATATCGGTTATTCTTAATCACATTGCCATGACTATCGAAAGTTTCTTCAGTAAACCACGCAATATCTTTCCCTGATTTCAGCATAATAGCCGGTATACAAAGTCTTGATTCATCATCCTTGTTATTCTCTTGTATTTGGTAATTATAATTAAGAGAGTCAAAACTAGTAGAGTCATAACGGACAAATGATGATCTCTGATATTTTTTCAACAACGATAGAATATAATCTCCGGTCACTTCATGTTTATCATCAATATTAATTGAGTCAATATAAATAGTTTTCCGTGTTTTCTTGACCTCATTGATGAAAGTATACGTTATATCGAACTGTTGATCATGACGTCTATGTAAATTGAAATAACAGAATGGTGAAATATAATAGGTTATGTAAATATCCTCAGTGACAATAATATCCCCTGATTTTACGTCTGGTAATAAATCAAATCTCTTTTCAACCGTAACAAGGAAATTTTCATCATATTGTTTATCACATACCAACAGCCACTTATTCTGACCTTTATCTGGGGAAGATTTCCATATCTGTACCTCTCGATTAAATACATCATGACCAGTCAGAACTTTCACACCTTGTGCATTAGTATGCATGATATATCCTGCAAATCTGGCATTATCGACTTTCTCTTTAAAAACCGTAGTATAATCATCATTTATAATAATTCCATGATCGTAGCTTTCTGTTGTACTAAATTCCTTTTTAGGATTATTTTTGATCTTTTTCAGTCTTGATAACGCATCCCATTCATATTCAGATATATTTTCATATTTATCTTTTTCACTTAACGTTAAACCCGTCTGAATAGAAATCACTTTTTCAGTCATAGAGCTTTTTCCATCATGCCCGGTAAACGTCATCACTGCTTTAAGGTTACCCTCATAAAATTAATATTTATATAATATTGTATTTATTTTTGCATCTTTATTAACTAAATTATCAATTTCAGAGGAAGATTTAACATTGCCCAATAACAGCTTATTATTAATCAAATAATCAATTGATTTTTCCAATTTTCCATGATTAAAATGAGAAGGATTATTGATATAAGACGCTCGATTAATTTCGTATGTGACTACACCAGATTTATCATCTGTATGTTGCATCAACATACAAGCCATTAAATCACAATTGCCAAGATTAACAGGAGAGCCTTTCTTCTCTTTCACCGGAAAGCTCTCATATATATATTTCTTTATGTACGTTTTCTCACTACTTTTATTAGAGGAGGGGATATGCTTCTCCGTCTCCAAAAGCAGCGTTTTTCCTTTAAAATAGCTGTAATTATCAATACTACCATCAGGATGCTCTTTCTTTATAATTCGCCCCTCATTATCATATTCAAATCGGGTTGTTAATATTGAGACAGTATCAATAGTATTATTTTCTATCGACTTCAATGTTATTCCAGTTTCTATTATCTCTATTTTTCCTAGTTTCACTTTCTTATTTACGTCACTATTTCCTATATTTTTCAATGAATTACTATTATCTTTATACTCAAAATAGACTGCTTTTTCTTCTTTCTTTAAAGAGAAAAATTCTGGTTGCTCTGAAAACGGTTTATCTTTAATTGCCCGATATTTACTGATACTGGCCTTAATAACACCTGGATTATTAAGATAAGTTTCTATATTATTCCCGCGTCTAGCCATAGGATCATAATATTGCATCGAATCTCTATTATTTTTTATATTGTCATCATAGGAACCAATAATATCACAATTAAACTCTTCAAGATAAAGAGCGTTGTAAATATAAATTGTTTTATTATATAAACGTGAATAATTATGTTTCTGCTTTTGAACCGTAGTGATATATATAGGGGAACCAAATAGAGAACCCATTGGGGAACCATAAGAGACAATATTATCATTTTTATCATCATAATATGAATTATGACTCACTTCATAACTATAATATGTACAAATAGCTTCACTTCTTCCCGTTCCGTCTGCAATCTTATGAAAACAGACTTTAAAGCTATTACGACCATCGTCTTCATATGAAACGGTTTCTATCTTATTTAGCGGAGAAACAATTTCTGTAAGATAAGCTGTTTTTTCCGAATTCTTATTTGACAATTCAGTATAGGATAATTTCCATTTTAATGGAGTACTGAATGAAGCATTTTCTATTCCAGTCAGGAGACTATTATTTATAGTCAGATTAAATTCCTTCTTTTCATTACTATCAGGGAAAACTAGCAGGGACACTTTTTCATTTGAATAGGAAATAGTGACCAATGATTTCTTTATCTCTTGCGTGTCGGTATATCTGTTTATACCGATTAATTTGACTTCTTTACCCTCTTTATGCCAATTAAATTCCAATATTTCTCCTAAAGGAGAGCTAAGAAATACGCAGGGTTTATTATCACTAAAATCACTTATTTTAAGTAATTCAATCATCCCGGTGTTACGATAAGTGACTTTGTAGAATTTATCTATTTTCTCAAACAATACATCACCAATACCTCCTTCTAATATCAGAGCACCTTTTTTTTCAATCACATGAAATAATCTACCATCAGTCAGAGAAAGCAGTTTTTTGTCTTCATTATAGACTGTCACTGGGATTCTCCATCCTTTTCCTAATCCGACATTTTTCTGATTTAATGGCGAATAGAGAAGTCGAATATCAAATTGAGGTTCTATGAGGCTTGAGAGGCATATATTTGAAGAAAAAGTCCCGGTGCGATTATCGACTCCACTCTCAATATAACTATGGAAATTTACCTTACCGCTATGTGTTCTTGTGGACATAATTATAAATCCTTAATATTAATGATAATATATTTACCCGGAGTATATGGATAAATCTCCGCATATACCCTTACTAAAACAAGAGTTCTAGGTATTTCGTACAACGCCATTTATCTGGCAGAGAATAATAAGAAGACGAATATTTATGTAAATAAAACCTCACAATCTGAATGAAAAAATTCAATTCAAATACAGATATTATTTAATTAAACAGACATAATATTCGTCAAGAATTAATTAACGGGTTAATGAGAGAGTCACTATAATTAATAATCAATAATAATCACTATTTTGAATGTACATCAATCATCGTCGCATTATAAATTCCGCAGGTTTTATCGATAATTTGAACCTTCTGTTGATAATAAGTCCCTGAACGACTTGGAGCAACTTCAATGATAACTTGATCTGGCCCTTTGTTATTCCAGTTATATCCGATATTTCCACTAGGTACCGTAGAGCCGCTGGCATCGAGTTTAATCTTATCCCCCGGTTTTTCCTGAATTACCTTAACATCTATATGGATTTTTTTCGGAGTAGCATATTTCCCTATCTGCCGCACAATTTCTCTCTTTTCTCTCTCAGAATCGCCATCAACTGATTCCATCTCTTTCATCAATCGATCAAATTGAATTTGATTCGAGACGGTCCAACAAGCTGGATCATGAGAAGTTGGGATATTATTTTCAGGCAAACCAAATGCGTATGCATGTCCAGATAGATGAATCAAAGCGACGAATGAAATAACCGATAGCGAATGACGAATAATACTCATAATGTCTACCTCAAAGTTTCATTATTTAATTAATGTTTTGAATAGCTATATATTCATGTTTGCTGTTAGAAAAAGTCTATGCCAATTAATATCTAATTAAAGTAATATATTCTCATCAGCGCAAATATGAAATTTGATCTATATCAAAAAATTAAGAAAGTATTATCGAGAGCACATTTTGTCTACCAAGAAACAACAAAACATATCCAGCACCGCAGACCATCGTCAACGGCAAACGGGATATAATCGGTTATGTCTGTACTTAATTCGAATCAATCATTACTGCCCAGCGATTTCAATATAGCCTGCCTCCAATCCGCTCACCTCTACACCCAGAGGAACAGCATGCCCCGGCGTCACTATAATCTGCTGGGTCTGTGCGTTTAATTCACTGCGATAGTTAACGAAAGTTCGTCCATCAGAGCCGATATGTAATGCCTCGGCCGGCACGGCTAATCCACGTTCATTGCGATAGGTGACAATAGCCAGTTTCGCACTCATATTCAGCCGGATACGCTGCCGCTGTTGAGAAGTCAAAGGATCAATCGCCACTAATAGATCATAGGTCACACCCGCTCCCTGCATTTCCTTTGAATTCCCCTGTACACCAATTGTCTTAATTTGCCCCCGCAGAGCTAGCCCGGCAAAACCATCACCGGTGATCTCAACCGGCATTCCTTCATATACTTGATGAAGGTCGGCCTCCTCAATACGCGCCACCGCCTGAATTTGTTCCAAATTAATCACCCCTAACATAGGTGTTCCCTGAGTGACACGTGTCCCCTTTTGAATAAAGATTCCCTTATCTGATTCCGGTACCTGAGGGCGAATAACAATGCCATCAAAAGGAGAAATCAATTCACGTTGCGCTTGCTGGGCTTGAAGCGCTCGATGACGCGATTGGGCATTCGCTAATTCCATATCGGCAATTTGGCGATTCTCCCCAGCGCCCTTATCAAGAACAGTACTCAGTTCCGTCTTAGCGGCAGCCAAATCAAGCTGTTGGACTCTGACCTGCTGCTCCAGCGTATCAACCTCCATACGGGGAACAATGCCACGCTCGAACAAAGCCCGAGTATCAATTAACTTGCGTTCGGTATCGCTCAAACTTAACTGCGCATTGGTTAACGTTCTACGTACCCTGGCGACATCCGGGCTGTTCTCCCACCCCACCAAATCTTGTACGGTTTTCTGGGCTTTCAACAGCTCCGTGAGCGCCTGCCGCAACTGAATGTCCAACTGTGTCGTGTCAAGGCTCAACAGAGGTTGCCCGCGCTTAACGCGCTGGCCTTCAGTTACCATCACTTCGGCAATCACGCCATCAAATGGCGCCGCGATCGTCAAACTGGTTGCCGCCTGAATGCGGCCAACCAACCCAAGACGATTTTCCAGTAATTGAGGTTCAACATGTACCCACCGCTGCGGTGATGATGTCTCCGTTGAGGAAGAGAGGAAAATATAAGCAATGGCAGCCCCAATGACTAATGCAACGGCAAGTGTCATCAGCCAACGAGTTTTATATTTGGAACGAGCAAGTCCCTTGATATTAGTCGTTAAGCGCAATATCCCAACTCCCTAATGTGGTGCCCAATGTTTCGTCCAAATCCGCTTGCGCATTTAAGTAGGTGATCAACGCATTGAGACGAACATTCTCAGCATTACGCAAATCGGTTTCAAAGCTCAATACTTGAAAGTTGCTGGAGCGGCCCACCGTCAATTTTTCACGTTCAATTTCTAGCTTGCGCAAGGAGAGATCCCTGGCACGCTGTGCGATCTCATATTGACGCCAACGCGTGCCAATATCGCGCACCGCATTACCCACATTACGTTCCAGTGACTGTTTCGCCTCAGCAAGACGAATGTCCTGATTCTGAACATCAACCCGCGCCCGCACTTCCGCCTGACGCTGACTCAAATCACCAATGGGTATCTCTACCTGAACACCGGCGTAATTTTCCCAATTACGGGAACTATTTGACTCTGTTCGATCTCGTATCTGGCTGGCTCCACCAACCAAAGAGACATCCCATAAGCGTTCGTTACGAGCAACTGTCAGGTTAATTGCAGCCTGTTCCGCAGTAATCAATTGAGTAAGATACGATGGTTGCTGCTCTTGTGCTAAATTTTGCGCCTGTAGCAGGTTAATATCTACGCGTTTAGCTTCCAATCTATCAGTCGCCTTCACCTGAGTTTGTAAGTCTAAGGCGAGCAAACGCAGTAGTTCCAAACGACTGGTATCCAATTGATTAGCCGCCTCCTCCGCAGCCAGTTCCTGCATCGCGACATCAGCCTCGGTCTGGACAACCTCAAAAGCCGCCATTCTGCCTGCGGAGATCATCGCTTTGTTAACTTCCAGCAATTGACGCGAACGTTCAAGAGCGTCACGGGCGATTTGTAATTGTTCTTGAGCACGCAACAATTCACGGTAAGCCATAATAATTTGCGTGATAGTCTGGGATACCGTCGCTTTTAGGTTCAAACGATTTGTCTGCTCCATCAATTGAGCGAGGCGCACAGGCGCTGTAGCCACATCTTTGCCGGCGCCACGCAGCAGAGGCTGAATAACCGAGAATGAAACACCATCATTACGGCTACGACCCGCATTGTCTGCCCATGTCGTCCGATTCGTCCAAGACAAACTAAATCGAGCGCCATATTCTCCAAGCAGCGTAGAGGTGGGGGTAATCTCGCTTTGACGATAACGATCGCTCTGATTACGGGTAGCGGTATAACGGCTATTAATCAGCAACTTAGGCGTAAAACGGTCCTCAGCAACGCGTAAATCGAATTTCTGCGCAATCCGATCCAGATAAGCGCTGCGAATCGAACGATTGTTTCGTAACCCTAAATAGATTGCATCACTGAGCGTCAGACCAATAGTTTGCTGATTAAGCGAAATTGTCTTCGTCTCAGGCATGGTTGCCTGTGATGGATTCAACGGCTCCGCTAAAGCCTGTTTGACGGATGCGGCTATTATCAGGGCAATGATGATGCCAATAACACGTTGAAAAACTTGGCTAATCATCACGAAGCGCCTCTACAGGTTGTAATCTGGCCGCCGCTAATGCCGGATTGATACCGAAAAACAGACCGATGACTAATGAACTGGCGATACCCAGAGGCAAAGAGAATAGGGATAACGTAAATACCCAGCCCGAAAACTTTACAAATAGGTACCCTGCCGCAACCCCCAACAATGAACCAATCATTGCACCGGCAATGGACAGAATGGCAGCCTCCAACATAAACAGCATACCAATATCAACAGGCCGAGCGCCCAAAGCCATACGAACACCAATTTCACGCCTGCGTTCCGAAACATTCATCAGCATGACATTCATCACGCCCACTCCTCCCACCAGCAACGAAATTCCCCCTAAGCCCGCGAGCAAATAGGAGAATGTCCTTGCCTGACGGGTCAATCCATCAAGCAATTGTTTCGGAATCTCAACTTCGACACGACGACCTTTTGATAATGAGACCAGGTAATCACGCAGCGACACCGCGTCACTATTTAGCGTTGTTGTGTCACGCGCTCTGGCAATGACGCTGCCAATTTCCGGCGCAGAGCGCAACCGTCGCATTGCTTCAATGGGCAGTATGATGGAATGATCAATAGAGCCGGGGAGTAAAGGGTTCGGCCCCTGAGCTGCTAGAATTCCTATCACTTCAAACAGATATTCCCCAATTTGCAATTGACTGCCTACTCGAATAGGTTGATTGGCTACTTTTAATTGTTTGGCAATATCCGCGCCAAGCACGGCATAGGTGGTTTGACGATCATAGTCCGATAGAAAACGTCCCTGTTCGATCTGTAAATCCAGCACCGCAGCCAGATCAGAGGAGGTACCGGTAATATTCGTATCGATCCCTTGCCCGTGAAAGCGTACACGAGTCGAATATAACGTGATGGGCGCAGCATGTGTAATAGTCGGTATTGTACGAGTCAGCGCCTGAGTATCCAGCGTAGAGGGCGCGGGTTTGACATCAACGCCGGGAATAAAAGCAAAATGAGCAACCAAAATATTGCTTCCCATACTTTTAAAAGTGCTGATAGCTTCATTAACCGCGTTATGACCGATGTTTAAAAGTGCAATAACCGAAGCGCATCCGACCGCAATACCAAGTAAAGCAAGCAAAGAGCGCCTGCCTAGCAGACGCAAGCTACCCAGTGATTCTCGCAACGCTTGCGTGAAGGAAAAACCATAGCGACCAGAATTCACATTAAGCATTAGGGCTACCCAGCCACAGATCGGTTTCGGAAAGCCGCCCGTTGTTAACATAGAGACAGCGCTGCATGTTTTTGGCTATAGCTTCATCATGCGTAACCATGACCAACGTAACCCCTTGCTCACGGTTCAATGACAGCAGAAGCGCCATGATATCTCGTGCCGTCGCACTATCGAGATTGCCTGTCGGTTCATCCGCCAAAATCAGAGAAGGCTTACCGACCAAGGCTCTGGCAATGGCGACACGTTGCCGCTGTCCCCCGGAGAGATCAGCCGGACGATGGTAAATACGGCCAGCCAGACCAACCAACTCAAGCTGGTATTTCGCCTCCTGCCGAGCGAGAGAGCGGGAATATCCACGATATAATAATGGTAGCGCGACATTATCTAACGCCTGCATTCTGGGAAGTAAATTGAAACTCTGAAACACGAAACCAATTTCCTGATTTCTTATTTTCGCCCGTTCATTAGGAGTAACATTTGTTATATTAACGTCCCTAAACTGAAAATAGCCAGAAGTGGGTTGATCCAGTAAACCAAGAATATTGAGTAGAGTACTTTTACCCGAGCCGGAAGCGCCGACAATCGCACAACTTTGTCCGCGCATGATAGTGAATGATATTTTATCAAGCACTGGGTAATATTTTTCCCCCATACGATAAGATCGACAAATATTTTCCATATGAATCAAGGCTTCCTGACATGAGGAAGTCGTGATTGTCATGTCTGATTTATTCATCGTTTTTTACATCCATTAAACGTATCACTGACTCCGCTCGGTTGTTTAGCAGGTTTTATATCATGGGGAGATCCTGTTGTAAAAGATTGCCGTCTGAATAAAAGACAAAAACATCAAATGCCGAAAATTAATTAGAGTTATTTAACAAAAATCAACATTACCCATTGACGTAATAGGGTTAATATACCCAAATTGATGCTACCACCTTGAGTATATGGTGGGTGTTGTTATGAAATTCAGGAAGCAAAAGGGGGCGAGATCGAAAGACATATCCAAGATCTCATCAATATGAAGAAATTAAATTATCAGGATAACAACCATGAAATTGAAAAAAATCTTTGGGATTGGTAGTGCATTACTGTTAATGATGTTTTCGCAATTCTCACTCGCAGCAGGCGGGAGCTATGCTTCTTCCGTTGTTCTGCCTACTCTGTATTCCAAAAATTTCTTAGAAACGGTTAACGTTCCTATTCTCGGATCTCCTCCTGCAACAGGAAGGATTAATAATGTATCTTGGACTTGGAACGTTGCTGGATGGCCTCAGAATTTATCGGTTTATCTTTGTCAGGGAGATACCAGCAGTTGCATAGATGTATCACGCACGCGAAGAATGTCGACAGCCGCATTTAATAATAGAAGCCCGGCACAGCCGTTCCTTTTCGCCTTAAGTGTTGGAAACGGTAATGTCATGCCAATAGCAGGCCAGGCAGCACAAGTTATTGTCAACTGGGAATAATATTTCAATAACTCTCCAAAGATTGCCGTCAGCGCTATAGACGGCAATTCTGACCAATATTGAATATCAGTATGGCTTTCTAAATATAACGTCGGTGGCAAACGGTGCGAAATTTCAGGATATATCCAAGATCGCACAATAGAAAATATCAAGTTACCAGGAGCAATTATGAAACTGAAAAAGAAAGTGCTCACAACCCTCTGTAGCGTCAGCAGTGCATTATTGTTAACGATGTTTTCACAATCCGCATTCGCGGCAAACTATCAATCTTCGGTTGTTCTACCCACGCTGCATTACAAACATTTCACACAAATTGCTAACGTTCCTATTGTCGGATCTCCACCTGCAACAGGAAAAATTAACCTTGTAACTTGGGCTTGGAGAGTTGATGGATGGCCTAAAAATTTGTCGGTTTATCTTTGTCAGGGAAATACCAATAGCTGCCTCGACATATCACGCGAGACAAGTGGTGGAACTACCGCATTCAATAACAGAAGCCCAGCACAACAGTTCCTTTTCGCTTTAAGAGTTGGAGACGGCAACATAATGCCAATAGAAGGTAAGACTGGAGAAATTACTGTCACTTGGCAATAACTTTTCGATTATCCTCCAAAGATTGCCGTCAGCGTTACAGGCGGCAATTCTGATTTGCTTTGAATATCAATATAGTCTGCTAAATAGTCTTCCAACTCTGGCTTCATTTCATTAATTCATTAGATAAATTTAATTTAAATTCCCATTTTTCATTGACAACTCGAGGAAAAAACACCTCAATTAATAAAGTCATCTAATGTATTTTATCTATCCTCACTTATGATTTAGGTGGCGAAAAGTGTGAGATCGCAGGAGACATCCCGGCCCTCGCAACAGAAAACATTAAGTTATCGGGAGCAATTATGAAATTGAAAAAGAAAGTGCTCACAACCCTCTGTGGCATCAGCAGTGCATTATTGTTAACAATGTTTCCACAAACAGGATTCACGACAAGCTGGAGCTATACATCTTCGATTACTCTACCAACGGTATATTCCAGAAACTTCACGGAAATTGCCTATCTTCCTATTGTTGGACCTACACCAACGACGGGTAGTATTACTCAAATATCTTGGGTTTGGAGCGTTGCTGGATGGCCTGCTAATACTCAAGGACTATCCGTTTATCTTTGCCACGGAGATACCAACAGTTGCCTGGATGTATCACGCATTCAAAGAATGACGACTACCGCATTCAATAATAGAGACCCGGCACAGCAATTCTTTTATGCTCTGAGAGTTGCAAGTGGTGGAACAGTACCTGTATCTGGCCAAACCGGAACAGTTACTGTCAACTGGGAATAATATTTCAATAACTCTCCAAAGATTGCCGTCTGTATTATAGGCGGCAATTTTGATTTGCTTTGAATATTGTAGGGTTTAAGAAAGTTACTAGATGATTTCTTCAAGGATTATAGACATTCACCCTATCCTTATAGTGCTTTGCGGCTTTAAGCAGCTTAGGGTTTGCTTTTGGTGGATTTCCTAAAGTGGCAAACAAAGCATTAGCACCCACCATCGAAAGATGTAAGGTTTCAGTTCGTTCAATCACGTTACTCGCTCTCTCCATTCTTGATGCAATAAGAAACTCTAAATACGTCTCTTGGCGTTCTGTATTAGTAGCCATGATTTCATCTACATTATTTACTCCATAATAAACATAGTGCCATTATGGCATAAAAAATAGACGTTCATTAATATGTATGTCGAAAAGGCACAATATGAACATCCAAGAATGTATTATTTTCTACCTGATAATAGATGACGACGGCCTCGGCCGCCATCTTAGTCTCCCTCAGATAATTAATCCTGCGGTAATTGAACCCCTTTATAACCAGATAAAATCAATTCCCACTCCTGTTGGGCAAACCATATCTGGGTTTTGTCATCATAATGAATACTATCAGGCAGAAAAACACCAAACTCCGGCGCCTTTCCGGTATAGTCAGGAGAATTCCGTGCATCAATTAGCGTTCGGTATTTGGGATCATCAGCGATAACATTGTTAATTGCTTCAAGTACATAACGAGTGTTAATAGGTTCAAATACAACCGAAAGTGGATAATACAATCTCCACGGTATACAGCGAGAACCCAAAGCATCACTGATACCCGTAATGATGCGGGTAAAATTCTGCTCTGATGCCTGTGCCGCCAATAAACTTTCGGTTTCTGCTTCCCACTGGTTCCAATGAACAGCCAAAATACGAGGATTTTTGCCTAGTTTACGCAGTGATTTGACCGCCATGCGCAAGGTTCTGATCGCACGCGGATAGAGCGATTCGACATCACAGGGATTTCGCTCAGGAGCCCAACGGTTATTCGGCGGATTATCCAGATACATGCCCTGCCCGCCCCACCCCATTAAAATGACATAAAGATTAGGTAAATTAAGCGCATTGCCCCGGTTAATGTGGCCTTGCCAAAGTTTGGCAAAACGGTTGGCGACATTGACTGGGTGATCCTGATTGCCAATAGGTAAACCGATAGGAGTGCCAATATTGGCATTACCAAAGCTAGTCAGCCCTGTCCAGTTAATTGCGGGAAAGTCAATGCTGTAAACTTCTGGCTGAGATAATGTAAATACGTTTTTTAAACCTTGTGTAATTTTTTCACCTTGTGGTAATTGTGTTCCATGACCATAACTGTTGGATTGCCCAAGTATGATAAATAATGGCGCATCATTGGGCGCCCACGGAGAACATTTTATTTCCGGTGAATAAGGTTGTTTATTTGTCATCAGTTTTCCTCTTGAGATGATTTAAGTTATTAGATCTATTCTCTTCGCCAAAATAATAATTAATTTCTAACAGATAAAATATGACTAAATTTGAAAATACATTAATGAGGAAAATAATATGATTCAATTTAAAAACAAATTTTCTGTGAGAGGAGATATAGTGACCTCAAGTAATAAACTCACCAAAATCGCTTTAGCCAGTATAATTGCAATTAATACCTTCTCAATAATGAATATACTTTAAATTCTACGGGCTTGCCAAAAAGCTTTTTTCCAGTAAACATTATTCATAGATGAGCGAGTAACACCTTTATGGGTCGAGGCATGAATAAACTGGTTATTAGCATCATAAATACCAACATGTAACCCATGTTCGCCACTACCTGTTCTGAAAAAGACCAAATCACCCGGCATTAAATCGCTTTTATTAATACGAGCGCCTAATTTTATTTGCCCATCGGTAGTGCGAGGTAACTGAATATCAAACCGGTCACTGAAAGTACGGTAAACAAAACCAGAACAATCTACCCCTCGGCGATCCATTCCACCATAATGATATGGCGTACCATGCCATTGATTAAGCTGCTCCTTAAGTTGAGCAATTACCATGATGGGATCAGAAAGCGCCGTTTTTAACTCAGGCGCCGGTGTCCTGGGGGCGTGGCTGGAACAGCCAATAAGTAACAGACTGAGCAACAGTAGTAACTCTTTTGTTCTTATTATCATTACCCTTCCTCATAAGATCAGCAGAATAAGTTAACTCTATCCGGCACTCGATAAAAAAACAAGGTTGTACTTCAAGTAAAACAGCTAAATATTCTTCACTCTGGACGGCTAATCAACCAGACACCACACAAAATGAAAATGACACCCGTAGTTTTCAATAATGTGATGGTTTCATTAAACCAAGGCAATAAAGCCGCCGTTAAATAGACAAATACATAACTTAAGCTTATTAACGGATAGGCTTTATTTAATGGTAAATATTTTAGCGTGAATAACCAACACAACATAGATAATAGATACCCAGCCAGACCAGCCATTACCATCATCAGGGAATGGCGATGACTCCACAGCCACTCAATATCAAACCAATGCAAACCAAGATTCAATGCTGGTAAATTGACAACACCCCATTTCAGTAATAACTGGGCTATTGTCACCAGTAATACGCTAACTAATCCCCAAATATAACCTTTCATTCATTCAAGCTCATCAGCAAAATTCCCAACATGATAAATACAACTCCACTCCAATGTTTTCTGCCTGCTTTCTCCTGATAGAAAAATTTCCCCGCTAACGTGACCATAATAAAATTTATACTTAACATGGGATAAGCAATTCCTAATGGCAATATCTGCAATAGACGAAGCCAGAATAACATGCCAACAGCCAATAGAATCACAGCCCCTATCAACCATTTCAGCGCAGATGCCCGCGGATAAACATCACTCTGCCAACATATCACAGCCTGTTTCTGACATAGCTGACCCGCACATGTCAGTAAGCTAACCAGCAACAATAAAGTGAAATTTATCATGGTCGCTTCTCATAAACCAAAATAGCAAAGCGATAATTACGATTAATGTGATCTGCTTTTGGCAAATCAGGTAATTTTTCATTTTTATATAAATGAAAGAGTACTGATACCCGTCCTTCTTTACGCGCTTTCTCTAACCATTGCGGAAAATCTTTATAACTGATATATCGATATCGGCTATCTGGATAATTCAACCCATATTCTAACTCACCCCAATTCTCAAGCATATAAATATCGCTACGCTTCATCTCCCAAGCCACCGTGGTTGCAAGACCAACGCTTTCCGATAGAATGTACCGACTGTCTGCAAGGTCCTGATGATGTAAATTAATAAAACTTTGCGGTAATTTAGAATTAACGGTATTCTCAGGCAACGCATTACCTATCACTAAACTGACAACTATGGAACAAAATGCCGACCACAACCAGTATTTTCCATTCAACGCAAAACACAGATAACCAATAATTCCCCAAATACCAAAAGCAACAATCGCTAAAACCCATTTAGGCCATTCTGATGGTTGATATAAAGAGTGTTTTGTTACTGCTTCCATAGCAAACAAAACCATTACCGCTATCAGACCAATCAATACGTTAACCATTCCATTGATCTTCAGCAATTTCATTTTGCCATCTCTTACGCAATCAACGCCAAATTTAGCCATCATCATTGCCAATGGCGCCATGCAAGGCAAGATATAGGTTGGCAATTTTCCTTTCGCGATACTGAAAAATAAAAATGGTACGACAAACCAGCAAAGTAGAAAAAACATTTCAGGATTGGATTTTCTCTCTTTCCAACCTTTAATCACCGCGCCGGGTAATAATCCCAACCACGGGATCACACCAAAAATAAGAATCGGTATGTAATACCAGAATGGTGCAATATGCTGTGCGTCATCGGAAGAAAAACGCTTAATATGCTCAACCCAGAAGAAATAATGCCAATAGTCAGGCTCCCGTTGGGCAACCGCAATCACCCACGGCAAACTGATTGCTACCGCCGAAATAATGGCAAGTGGGCCAAAGTATATTATTTGCAGAACCCGCTTCTGATAAATGACAATGGGCAACATCGCAATGACCGGAACGGCCAATGCCAGAAATCCCTTGGTCATAAATCCCATACCACAACATAAGCCCAGTACCAGATATGCCATAATCCGCTGTTTAGTACAATCGGCTTTTAACGCCCAGAAGCTAGATATCATGGCAGACGTTATCCATAAAGAAAACATTGGATCGAGTACGCTATAAGTGCCAATGGCAAATACCAGAAACATTGAGATGTAAATAAGGCTGGAGGCAAAAGCAATATGCCGGTTATTCCACATCATCATAGCAAGTCGATATAATAAAATCGCGCTGATAAAAATACAGAAAACCGACCCAAAACGGACAGCAAAATTATTATCACCGAAAATCCATTGGCTAATATTATTAATCCAATAACCCGCTACTGGCTTTTCAAAATAACGAATATCCAGCAAATATGGAACAATCCAATCCCCTCGTTGCAGCATTTCTCGGCTAATTTCCGCGTAACGGGTTTCATCAGGCTGCCATAGCAGACGGCCATTTAGGGGTAATAAGTAGGTGAGGATAAAAAAAAGAGCCATCAGCAAGGCCCCCACTTTACACGCCCGGTTATTTAACATAGATAAGTTAAACCTCTTGTTGGCATCCTAACCATCCTTCTCTGCCGGGAAATTCGGAACGAATAATTCTCCCGACAGGAAGTCGCTGTATATTTTCAGGCAGCAGATGACTCAATGCACAAAATTGTATATTTTCCTGATGAACCATTTCCAACAGTGTCGCAAATTCTGTGGATTTGGACATCCCTTCAACTTCCGTATGGATGGTATATACCGGAACTCCCTGGCTGTTTTTCATCTTATCAAGGATAAATTGGTTAAAATCTTCATCTTTAACCTGAATTCCTATCACTTCGTCATAAGTTGGCAACGTTACCGGAATTTGCACAGTACCAAGAGTACCATCAGGCAAAATGGGCCTGAATGGATGAGTTCCCCGACAATCGCTGTTGTAATCAAAACCAAACTGTTGCTTGGCCGCGATTACGTGTTCATCAGCCCGCCAACCCGCAACAGCAGAGCAAGTTACCCGCTGGCCAATTGCCTGTACCAATGCATCCACCCCCAGTTTAATCTGCTCTGTTAACTGAGCTTCTGACCAACGGTCGACTTTCGCCTGCCAACGCTGATGATCCCAGGCATGCAGACCCACTTCATGGCCTGCATCCAGAGTTTGTTTCATTAAATAGCCTAAATCCTTAGCGATCTTCTTACCCGGCCATGCCGTTCCCGCCAGTAAAATATCAAGACCATACAGAGATGCTGCATTTGACCTCAACATTTTCCATAAGAATTTCGGCCGTAAAAGACGCCACAAATGGCGCCCCATATTATCCGGCCCAACACTAAAGAAAAAACTGGCCTGAATCTGATGTTTTGCCAAAATTTTGAGTAATTGCGGCACCCCTTCAACGGTTCCTCGATAGGTATCCACATCAACTCTCAAGCCAACTTGTTTCATTAATTTTTCCCTAATTCTTCCACTGCGCCACGCAAGAAGAAATCCAGTGTTTCATTTATCGTCTGTTTCATATCAATGGTTGGCTTCCAACCTAATAACCGCTCCGCGTTTTTAATACTTGGTTTTCGGTGTTCAACATCCTGATAACCTTTTCCGTAGTAACTGCCGCTTTCAATCTTTTTAAATCCAGCAAACGGCGGAAAATGATCTCTCAGTTCATGGTTTTCAAAGCTATCAAGTAATATTTCCGCCAATTGGCGAATACTGGCTTCATTAGTTGGATTGCCAATATTGATAATTTGACCGTCACATAATCCATCCCGGTTTTCAATAATACGGAACAGCGCCTCAATACCATCATTAATATCAGTAAAGCAGCGTTTCTGTTCGCCACCATCCACTAGTTTGATCGGTGAACCTTCAACTAAGTTCAATATTAATTGTGTGATCGCTCTGGAACTGCCAATACGCGCGGAGTTCAAATTATCCAAACGCGGCCCCATCCAGTTAAATGGACGAAATAGTGTGAATTTGAGTCCTTCTTTCTCACCATATGCCCAAATAACACGATCTAGCAATTGTTTTGATACAGAATAGATCCAACGCTGTTTGTTGATCGGACCAACGATCAGACGAGAGTCATCTTCATCAAATTCTTTATCATCACACATTCCATAAACTTCTGATGTGGATGGGAAAATAATCCGTTTATTGTATTTAACGCAATAACGGACAATTTTTAGATTCTCTTCAAAATCTAATTCAAATACACGCAGCGGATTACGGGTATATTCAATTGGCGTCGCAATGGCTACTAATGGCAAAACAACATCACACTTTTTAATGTGATATTCGATCCATTCAGTATGGATATTGACATCACCTTCGATGAAATGGAAACGCGGATTACCAATAAAACGCTCAATGGCGGAAGAACCGATATCCATACCATAAATATCATAGTTGCCATCACGTAATAGACGTTCTGTTAGATGATTACCGATAAAGCCATTTACACCAAGAATTAATACACGTTTCCGGTGGCTAATTTGAGCGGTTGCCTTTGGACCAACACGGATATCAGTCACCATGCTCATATCTACCGCCAGACGATGGCCCTGAACATATAAACCTGATTCACTCTGCCCATTGATAATTTCTAACGCGCCTTTTCCACAGGCAATAATTAACGGATCTACCGATAATACTGTTCCCGGTTGTTTATTATGCGTCTCATTCAACGGAGAGGCGCGCCAGATAGTAATCTGACGCTCACCTAAAAAAGTAAACGCCCCTGGATATGGCTCAGTCACTGCCCTGACAAGATTGTTAATTTCAGCGGCTGA
The DNA here is from genome assembly GCF_001684335.1 of Photorhabdus namnaonensis. Lineage (GTDB taxonomy): Bacteria > Pseudomonadota > Gammaproteobacteria > Enterobacterales > Enterobacteriaceae > Photorhabdus > Photorhabdus namnaonensis. The sequence continues at coordinate 225,461 of NZ_LOIC01000082.1, read as the reverse complement.
TTTGCTCCAGTCAATCTCACCATCCGCAGCAGTACGGCGCCCAAAGTAAGTTGCCTGACTTTCATCTTGAGGTATCGCTGGATGAGTTCCCGCTTTGATCTGGGGTAATACTTGATTAAGCAGTTTTTCCGCTGCTTCACGAATTTTACCGTGCAAAGTCAACGCGGTATCTGTCTCTGCAATAGCAACCTTGTGTTGAGCAATAATATCCCCTGCATCAGGTTTCAACACCATTTTATGCAAGGTTACACCTGTTTCCACTTCACCATTTAAAATTGCCCAGTTAATCGGGGCGCGACCACGGTATTTTGGCAACAGTGAACCATGCAGATTAAATGCGCCTGTGCTCGCCAGCGATAAAATATCCTCGCTCAGCATATTTCGGTAATAAAAAGAGAAAATCACATCAGGTTTCAGTTCACGAATACGTTCAATCCAAAGTGGATGGTTAACATTATCTGGCGCAAAAACCGGTAGCTCTAAATCTGCACTTAAACGGGCGACAGAAGAGAAAAAATGGTTTTCATTAGGATCATCTGTATGGGTAAATACCGCCTGAATATCAAAACCCGCTTTAATTAAGGCATTGATCCCGACACAGCCGATATCATGATAGGCAAATACAATTGCTTTCATTTAGTACTCTTCCTGGTTGTTGTTGGTCTTTTTATTTCCGACCACTTTTTGAATAAAATAACGTGGGCGCGCCCGAACATCGTTATAGATACGGCCTATGTATTCACCTAATAAACCCATCGCGACGAACTGCGCGCCAATAAACATGAAAAGGATGGCAAATAGCGTAAATACCCCTTCTGCTGCCCATATGGCTCCGAAAATCAGACGTAAAACCACCAATAATACAGCCAGCAAAAAACCAGAAACCGCAATCACACTGCCTACGACGCTCAGCAAACGCAAAGGCGCAGTTGTCAGGCAGGTCAGCAAGTCATACATCAGATTAATCAGCTTCATGAAGTTATATTTAGAATCGCCAAATTCACGCTCTGCATGGGCGACATCAATCTCAATGGTTTTACGGGCAAACGTGTTTGCCAGAATAGGAATAAAGGTGCTGCGCTCATGGCACTGCAACATAGCTTCAACAATATGGCGACGATAGGCACGGAGCATACAGCCATAATCTCCCATAGAGCGGCCTGTTGCCTTAGTAATCATAGCGTTGATGATTTTTGACGCTGTTTTACGGAATAGAGAATCCTGCCGATTAGCCCGGCGAGTACCCACAACGTCATAACCTTGTTCAGCCGTTTTAACAAGACGAGGGATCTCTTCTGGCGGATTCTGCAAATCGGCATCAAGCGTAATAATTAAATCGCCATCGACCTGATTAAACCCCGCCATAATCGCTGAATGCTGACCATAATTACGATTAAGTAAAATTGCAACAATATGATTTTCATATTGTTCCGCAGCCTGAATCAGAATTTCAGCAGATCTATCACTACTACCATCATCGACAAGAATAAGCTCATATTCCTGAGTCAATTGTTTACAAGCCGCTAAGGTTCTTTCCAATAAAAGAGGTAAACTTTCTTCTTCGTTATAAACCGGAATAACAACAGAAACTTTTTTAATTTGTTCAAATAACACTTATCTGTGCTCCGAAATAATTTCTTGTAAAACATCAATAACATAATCCACATCGTCATCACGCATATCAGGAAAGAACGGCAATGAACAAAGTGTTGCTGAATTCCATTCTGATTCGGGTAATGACAATTGCGGATACCGATCCCGATAATATTTTTGTGTATGCGCAGCCCTGAAATGCAAACCTGTACCAATATTTTTCTCTTTCAAACGTTCCATCAACGTATCGCGATCAATGCCACAAACATCCTTATCAACCCGCACCATAAATAGATGATGTGCATGTATATGCTCATAATCGGGCACACTTAACATCTGCAAAGGCGAATCTTTTAATGCCGCTGAATAACGGGCGACAATTTGCCGCCGGCGAATATTCATTGATTCCAATTTACTTAATTGCACAACAGCAATCGCAGCATGAATATCAGATAAATTATATTTGTAACCCGGTTCTACAACTTCCGCCTGTGGTCTCCTGCCTTGAATCTGGCGATCAAAAGCGTCAATACCCAATCCATGAAACTTTAGACACCGAATTCGTTCAATAAGTTCATTATTATCAGTAGCAATTAACCCCCCTTCCGCGCAAGTGGCATTTTTTATGGCATGAAAAGAGAAAATCGCAGTACCATGCTCACCAATCCATTCATTTTTATAACGGGTTCCTAATGCGTGAGCCGCGTCTTCAATCAATGGAATACCCGCCGCCTGAGCAATCCCACGCAATTCATCTAAATCACAAGGCGCACCGGCATAGTGAACAGGAATAATCGCTTTGGTTCTGGAAGTCATCGCCTTTTTCACTGCCTGCGCGTCGACCATTAACGTATGACGATCAACATCAATCATGATCGGTTCAGCACCAAGCAAACAGATCATATTTATTGTGGAAACCCAAGTTTGAGATGGTGTAATCACTTCGTCACCAGGACCAATTCCCAACGCCATTAGCGTCAGATGCATACCCGCCGTTGCAGAGGCCAATGCAACCGCATGTTTACAACCAAACATGCGGCAAAAGTCCTGTTCCAATTGATGATTTTGCGGGCCTGTTGTAATCCAACCCGAACGAAGAACCTTCTCTACCGCCTGAATTTCTTCATCACCTATCGCAGGACGAGAAAATGGAAGAAAACTACCCATAAAACACAGTCCAATTCATTCATAATATAACGATATATTAGATGACTATATTTGAACGAATCGTAAACACAGGTATGATTTAACAAATTAAGTGGAAATTACTATAGATCTACGGTACGTACAGATCCACGATATGTACAGATTCACGGTAGGCGCATAAAGCCGGACTAATTAAGGTAAGAAAACCCGCCAATATTTATCTACCTTTTCTGACACACATTTGATATCAGCGGCAAAAACGCTGGAGAGTATATTTTCTTTCATTACCTCATCCGGTTTTCCATTCGCGACCAGTGAGCCATTAGCAAGTAACCAGATCCGATCAGCTTTATCATAGCTATGATTGAGATCATGACCACTCATGACTACGGTTCCACCAAGTTGACAAAATTTCTTTATTAATAGATCAAGTGCGGCTACCTGAGTGATGTCAAGATTATTCGTAGGCTCATCTAAGAGCAATAATTTGCCTTCCGAATTGATTGTCGGCCAGACTTGCAAAAAAACCCCTGTTAATCGCACTCTTTGCCATTCACCACCAGATAGATGACCTACGGGCGTCTCCAGAAGTTTTCCCAACTTAAAAAAGGAGCAAAGTTCTGACAACACACTGTCACAATTAACAAGATGGGCAGCTAAGTACAGTTGCAGATATTGAAAAACCGGCATTATCGGCACAGAAGAAATTTGCTGGCTAAGCCATGCTCTATGCCGTGCCAACTGGTAGTGACTATATTGACTAAGACATTTTTGTTGCAAATTGATTGCACCACCATAGGGTAAAATACCGGCCATACAAGCCAGTAACGTACTTTTTCCTGAACCATTCGGCCCAATGAGATGTACCTGTTCACCTTGTTGCACCAACACGGTCAGTGGAATTAATCGGTTTCGTACTGATACTTGACTGAGAGCCATCAACTGATTGGTCGCTTGCACATTATCCACTTTTTTAACTCCAGTCTCTGACTCTCAATAATAACCAAATAAATACCGGCGCACCCAATGTCGCAGTCACAACGCCAATCGGCACTTCTGCATTATTCAAGCTAAGGCGAGAAAATAAATCAGCCAGCAATAATCCACAACCACCGGATAGAACACAGGCAGGCAGTAGTGTTTTATAATCTGTCAGACCACATAAACGTAAAATATGTGGAATAACCAAACCAATAAAGCTGATTGTTCCAGCAAGTGCAACACTTAATCCGACCAATAACCCAACAGCAAAGACAAATAAATTACGCCAATAATAAAGCGAGATACCCAACTGTTGAGCCTGTGTTTCTCCCAATGAAAGAAAATTAAGTACTTTTCCTTGCCTGCTCAACCAAATGATCAAAGGAAACAAAGCGACTACTAACCATTGCTGCCGCCAGTCTATTCCACTGAAACTTCCCATCATCCAATACATTAGCTGACGCAAGTCCAGGCTAGTACTGAAATAAACCATCCAGGTCATTAACGCGCCTGAAACGACACCAAAAGCAACCCCTACCAATAATAAACGGGCATTATTCAAATAACGCTTTCTTGCAAAAGTCAGCAATATCATTGTGACAGTCAACGCCCCGAACACAGCGCTAATACTTAGTAACCAAAATGGCGCAATACCATGAAACATCAACACCAAAAACACTACCACCACGCCAGCACCATTACTGACGCCTAATAGCCCAGGTTCCGCCAACGGATTTTCAAACAGCGCCTGCATTACGGCACCCGCCACAGTCAAGCTTGCACCCACCGCAACTACAGCTAATACACGAGGAAAACGCAATTGCCATACAAACAACTGGCCTGTTTCAGAAAACCATTTATCAGGCCAGATCCAATTTTCTCCGGCACAGAGTGAGAGAAAAAAAACCAATAGAAATAAACAAGTGAGAATTGCCAGAAAGCGATAATCACGCCTTTTCTGGCGAGTCACTAATTCAGTGATGGAACAGATGGGTTGCATGGTAAATCAAGCTCATGAGGGAGGATTCGTTTAAGAAAAAGGCCGCTATTGATGCGGCCTTTTTGATTATTCTTTAGGCGTGGCTTTCTCAACCCTGCTTTTTAACTTCTGACCAGGACGGAATGTCACTACTCGGCGAGCTGTAATCGGAATGTCCTCACCAGTCTTAGGATTACGCCCCGGACGTTGGTTTTTATCCCGTAAATCAAAGTTGCCAAATCCAGACAATTTTACCTGCTCACCATTCTCCAAAGAACGACGCACTTCTTCAAAGAATAATTCAACCAGATCTTTAGCATCACGCTTGCTAATTCCCAGTTTCTCAAACAGATTTTCTGACATTTCAGCTTTAGTAAGCGCCATAGGTTCAGTCCCTCAAGGATGCTTGGAATCGCTGTTTCAGCACTGCAACACATCTATTAACAGTCGCAGCAATCTCTTCTTCTTCCAGTGTACGCGCGGTATCCTGCAAGATAAAACTTATAGCAAGGCTCTTATGACCCTCTGCTACACCTTTACCACAATACACGTCAAACAAGTTTATGCCAACTATATGATTTACGCCAACTTTCTTGCACTCAGCCAGAACATCTTCTACAGCAATATTTTCAGGCACCACGATCGCAATATCACGACGGTTTGATGGGAAACGTGAAATCTCTTTCGCATCAGGAACCACGCTGCTTGCCAGCTTGTTCCAGAGTACTTCGAATACCACTGTGCAGCCATTTAAGTCAAGTTTACGTTCCAATTCCGGGTGAACTACACCAATATATCCGATGTATTCATTTTCCAAATAAATCCCAGCGCTTTGACCTGGGTGCAACGCCGGATTTACATCTGCTCTAAAAGAAATCTTAGATAATTTTCCAGTTAATTCCAGAACAGCTTCCAAATCGCCTTTCATATCGAAGAAATCAACTGACTGTTTGTCCAGTGACCAATGTTCTTCAAAACGATTGCCGGTAATGACTCCCCCTAACATCAGCTCCTGACGAATGCCCTGCCCCGCATTTTCATCAGGAACAAAACGCAAACCCGTTTCAAACAAGCGTACACGGTTTTGCTGACGGTTCTGGTTATATACCACAGTCGTTAATAAACCCGTCAGTAGAGATAAACGCATTGCTGACATATCTGCTGAAATTGGGTTAGGCAGCATCAACGCTTGTTGCTGTGGATGTAACAGTGCCTGAATTTTGGGATCAACAAAGCTATAAGTAATCGCTTCTTGATAACCTCTGTCAACCAGCATCGTTTTAACTCGTTGCAGGGAAAGCTCCGCTTCACGATGTTTTTTCATGATAAGATCGGCACGCATCGGTACATCTGGAATATTGTTGTAACCGTAGATACGGGCAACTTCTTCCACCAGATCTTCTTCCAACTCCATATCAAAACGCCAGCTTGGCGCAACCGCTTGCCAGCCATTTTCCTGAACAGTGACTTTGCAACCTAAGCGAGTCAGAATGTCACCAACCTGTTCATCAGGTATATAGTGACCAATCAAACGATCCAGTTTTTCACGACGTAATGTGATTGTCGCGGACTGTGGCAATTGAGATTCATCAGTAACATCAATAATTGGACCCGCTTCACCACCACAAACATCAATCAGCAGTTGAGTCGCTCTCTCTATTGCTTTGTGTTGTAGCTGAGGATCAACTCCACGTTCATAGCGGTGAGAAGCATCAGTGTGTAAACCATAGCGACGAGCACGGCCAGCAATCGCTAAAGGGGCGAAAAATGCGCATTCAAGTAAAATATTTTGCGTCTCTTCATTCACGCCTGAATGTTCACCGCCAAAAATACCTGCCATTGCAACAGCTTGTTTTTCATCAGAAATAACTAGCGTATCAGTAGAAAGGTTGGCTTCTGTACCATCCAGCAGCACCAATTTTTCATCCTGCTTCGCCATACGCACAGTGATTGAGCCATTCAAGCGTTCCAGATCAAACGCATGCAACGGTTGACCTAATTCAAGCAATACATAGTTAGTTACATCGACAATCGGGTCGATGGAACGGATACCACCACGACGTAATTTTTCACGCATCCACTGTGGTGTTGTCGCTTTCACATTAATGTTTTTAATTACTCGTCCCAGGTAACGTGGGCAAGCTTCTGTTGCTTCAACACGAATAGGGAAAACAGCATCTGTTGTCGGTTTTACTGCTTCAATTTGTGGCTCAGATAGGGGCATTTTATTAGCAACCGCCACATCACGCGCAACCCCTATAATACTTAGGCAGTCAGCGCGATTAGGCGTAATACTAATTTCAATGACTTTATCATCCAGCTTCAAATATTCACGCAGATCAACACCTAAAGGAGCATCAATCGGCAATTCAATAATACCGTCGTGATCCTCAGAAATACCCAGTTCAGAAAAAGAACATAGCATCCCTTCGGAAGGCTCACCTCGCAGTTTTGCCGCCTTGATTTTAAAGTCACCCGGTAATACAGCACCCACAGTTGCTACTGCAACTTTCAACCCCAAGCGGCAATTTGGCGCACCACAAACAATGTCCAGCAGCCGTTCACCACCGACATTCACTTTTGTTACCCGTAGCTTATCTGCATTTGGATGCTGGGCACATTGAACAACTTCACCGACAACTACACCATGAAATTGACCGGCAACGGCTTCAACGCCATCAACTTCCAGACCTATCATGGTAATTTGATCAGATAATACTTCACTGCTAATGGCTGGGTTTACCCATTCGCGTAACCAGAGTTCACTGAATTTCATGAGATATTCCCGCCTTTATTTAAACTGTTTGAGAAAACGCAGATCATTTTCGAAGAATGCACGCAAATCAGTTACACCGTAACGTAACATTGTCAGGCGCTCCACCCCCATACCGAAAGCAAAACCAGAATAAATTTCAGGATCAAGGCCAACATTATGCAATACATTGGGATGAACCATACCGCAACCCAATACTTCCAGCCATTTGCCATTTTTACCCATGACATCAACTTCCGCCGAAGGTTCTGTAAATGGAAAGTAAGAAGGCCGGAAACGAACCTGCAAATCTTCTTCAAAAAAGTTAGTCAGGAAATCGTGCAACGTTCCTTTCAGATTGGTAAAACTGATATCACGATCAATAATTAAACCTTCTACCTGATGGAACATGGGTGTGTGTGTCTGATCGTAGTCATTACGATACACGCGACCCGGTGCAATGACGCGAATTGGCGGCTGTTGACTGTGCATAGTTCTAACCTGAACACCTGAAGTCTGAGTACGCAACAGACGCTTGGCATCAAACCAAAAAGTATCATGATCAGCACGGGCGGGATGGTGAGCAGGAATATTCAGCGCATCGAAATTATGATAATCATCTTCAATCTCAGGGCCTGATTCTACAGAAAACCCTAATTCACCAAAGAAAGTTTCAATACGCTCTATTGTGCGGTTAACCGGATGTAGTCCGCCATTTTCCATACGGCGACCGGGCAATGATACATCAATCTTTTCCGCTGCTAAACGGAAGTTCAGAAGGTCAGTCTCCAGTTTTTCTTTACGGATATTCAGAGATTCCAGAACTTCCTGCTTAGCCTGATTAATAACCGCCCCTGCTGCTGGACGTTCTTCGACCGGCAGATCACGCAGCGATGACATTTGGAGAGTTAAATGGCCTTTTTTGCCTAAATATTCAACACGCACCAAATCCAACGCAGCAACATCCTGGGCATCTTCTATGGCTGCTCTTGCTTTTGCAACCAGTTCAGCGAGATGTGGCATCGTTTTCCTCTTCCTTCGGCCTAACGGCCTGTTAGTAATGATCGTTAATGACCTTATGTACCCATTTCTGTTTTTGCTGTCATAAAAACAAAAAAGCCTCCACAACGGAGGCTCAGGCGCTACTTTTCGTTTCTTTTCTTACGCGCAAAGCCCCCTGAATTCAGGTGCTAAAGTAAAAAAAGATGCGAAAAAAAGCTAAGGACATAATGTTGGTTCTCTCGGAATAAAATTCTGCTTCGGCAACAACACTCTTGTAAACCGCATTTGACAACAAAGTAAAAGAGGGAGCATGCTCCCTCTTACTACTCTAACTTATGCCAGAGCGCTCTTCGCTTTTTCAACTAAAGCAGCAAACGCCGCTTTGTCAAACACAGCGATGTCAGCCAGGATCTTACGGTCGATTTCAATAGAAGCCTTTTTCAGACCATCAATGAAACGGCTGTAAGAGATACCATTCTGACGTGCAGCAGCGTTGATACGTGCAATCCACAGTTGACGGAACTGACGTTTCCGCTGACGACGGTCACGGTAAGCGTACTGCCCTGCTTTGATTACTGCCTGGAAGGCAACACGGTAAACGCGCGAACGGGCACCATAGTAACCTTTCGCTTGCTTTAAAATTTTCTTGTGACGTGCACGGGCGACAACACCACGTTTTACGCGAGCCATATACTTCTCCTATCGTCTCTGAGTTCTAATCTAAAATTGCTTACGCGTAAGGCAAGCAAGCAACAACCAGGCCCAGATCACCTTTGGAGACCATGCCCTTTGGACGTAAATGACGTTTACGCTTGGTTGATTTCTTAGTCAGAATGTGACGAAGGTTAGCGCGCTTACGCTTAAAACCACCACTTGCAGTTTTTTTAAAGCGTTTAGCGGCGCCACGTACTGTTTTAATCTTTGGCATTTTAATTTCCACTTCGCATTGTGAATTACAACGAATTAATCAGGCGAACAAGCCCCAACCAGATGAACCGACTGGAGCTTATTACTTGATTGCCTAACTATTTCTTCTTAGGAGCGAGCACCATTATCATCTGACGGCCTTCAATCTTCGAAGGGAAGGATTCGACTACCGCCAGTTCATCCAGATCGTCGCGGATGCGGTTAAGCATTTCGACGCCAATCTGTTGGTGCGCCATTTCACGCCCACGGAAACGCAGGGTGATTTTGGCTTTATCGCCATCTTCAAGAAAGCGAATCAGGTTGCGTAGTTTGACCTGATAGTCGCCTTCATCTGTACCAGGACGGAATTTAATTTCCTTAACCTGAATAACTTTTTGTTTTTTCTTCTGCTCTTTGATCGACTTACTCTTCTCATAGAGGAACTTGCCGTAGTCCATAATACGGCAAACCGGCGGCTCGGCATTCGGGCTGATTTCAACTAAATCAACATCCGCTTCCTCAGCTTTTTCAAGAGCTTCCCTCAGACTGACAATGCCAATCTGTTCGCCATCTAAACCTGTTAAACGAACTTCAGAAGCGCGAATCTCTCCATTAATGCGATTAGGACGCGCTGTTTGAATTCTTTTTCCGCCTTTAATACCTTATTCCTCCAATTGATGAAGATTGCGACTGCGTATTTCTATAAGCAGTTTTTCGATGAACTCGTTAACATCAATGCTGCCCAAATCTTTACCGCGGCGGGTACGAACGGAAACTTTTCCTGATTCGACCTCTTTTTCACCACAGACAAGCATGTAGGGAACACGACGAAGAGTGTGTTCACGGATTTTAAAACCAATCTTCTCGTTTCTCAAGTCTGCTTTTGCACGAATGCCCGCATCTTGAAGTTTTTTTACTAATTCCTGTACATAATCAGCCTGATTATCGGTGATATTCATCACTACCACCTGCTGTGGAGCAATCCATGTCGGGAAGAAACCCGCATACTCCTCGGTCAGAATGCCGATAAACCGTTCCAGTGAACCCAGAACCGCACGGTGAATCATTACAGGAACCTTACGTTCATTATTTTCACCTACGTAGGACGCACTCAAACGACCTGGTAGTGAAAAGTCGAGCTGCACAGTACCACATTGCCACGCACGATCCAAACAATCATGCAAAGTAAATTCAATTTTCGGTCCGTAGAAGGCACCTTCGCCCGGCTGATATTCGAATTGAACGCCATTTTCTTGTAGTGCTGCCGCCAAAGCTGCTTCCGCTTGATTCCATTGTTCCTCAGTACCAATGCGCTTTTCCGGGCGGGTTGACAGCTTAACCACGATTTTTTCAAAACCAAAAGTGCTGTAAACGTCATACACCATCTTAATGCAACTGCTGACTTCCCGGTGAATCTGTTCTTCTGTACAGAAGATATGAGCATCATCCTGAGTAAAACCACGAACACGCATCAAGCCATGTAATGCTCCCGATGGTTCATTACGGTGACAACTGCCGAATTCAGCCATACGTAACGGTAAATCACGGTAAGATTTTAAGCCTTGATTAAAAATCTGAATATGCCCCGGGCAGTTCATCGGCTTAACGCAATATTCACGGTTCTCTGAAGAAGTAGTAAACATATGCTCACCGTAGTTTTCCCAGTGACCCGTTCTTTCCCACATAACACGGTCCATCATAAATGGACCTTTAACTTCCTGATATTGGTATTCTTTCAATTTAGTGCGGACAAAAGTTTCCAGCTCACGGAAAATAGTCCAACCATCGTTATGCCAGAATGCCATACCAGGCGCTTCTTCCTGCATATGGTACAAATCTAATTGTTTACCAATTTTACGATGGTCACGTTTAGCCGCTTCTTCCAAACGTTGCAGATAAGTATTGAGCTGTTTCTTATCAGCCCACGCGGTACCGTATATTCGTTGCAACATTTTGTTGTTGCTATCACCACGCCAATATGCCCCTGCGACTTTCTGCAATTTAAAATGGTGGCAGAAGCGCATATTCGGCACATGGGGGCCACGACACATGTCAATATATTCTTCATGATTATAGAGACCAGGATGATCATCGCGACTGATGTTTTCATCTAAAATCTGTACTTTATAATCCTCGCCGCGAGCAACGAAAGTATCGCGAGCTTCTTGCCAGCTCACTTTTTTCTTGATGACGTCATAGTCTTTTTTGGCAAGTTCCAACATACGCTTTTCAAGCAGCGTAATATCTTCCTGCGTCAGAGCACGGCCAATATCAACATCATAGTAAAAACCATTATCAATAATCGGACCAATAGCCATTTTCGTATCTGGCCATAATTGTTTAATCGCATGGCCTAATAGATGAGCGCATGAGTGGCGGATAATTTCCAGCCCTGCATCATCTTTACTAGTGATGATGGCAAGATTTGCATCTGAATCGATTAATTCGCAAGCATCCACTAGCTCACCATTTACGCGGCCGGCAATACATGCTTTCGCTAAACCCGGACCAATATCACAGGCAACATCCATTACAGAAACGGCACGGTCAAACTGGCGTTGGCTACCGTCAGGAAGAGTAACAACAGGCATTTAAAATCCTTATCTACAGTGGTGACCCACACGAAAGGTCACTTGAAGGAGTTCGATATTCAACTAAAGTAACGATTTAAATTATTATCTCGTCAATCCATTAAAGTTTGGTACTAAAATTGGTACACAATGTAAAAAGTGACCGCCTTCAATACCTAAACATCGCGAAAATATACCACCAACAACCATTCAGGTCACGGCGATGTTTAACATAGGTACAATCATTTGCACTTATTTATACAAATGCACAAACTATAAAAAATAATTTTATAATGAAATAATATGTTTTAAGGAAAAACAGATAACATGCTCTACAAGACACACATAGAACAAATCCGGCATAAGTTACATATGCCGGATCATCATACATATGGATACAGGATCGTTTAGCCTCTTTTAAGCCATTTACTGAACTTCCTCGTCCCCTCTCTCTGCCAACGCCATATTTAAAGCCCGAACTAAAATGACTTTATCTTCATTATTCTCCAACAGACTAAAATGGTCACCCGAAATTGGAATTAACCGAAGCGAAGAATCAGGCAATATCTGCGCCCAACCTAACGACAGATCCCTGTTTAAAGGCAGTGATTCAACATCCATAACTTTAGTTTCCATAGCTTTAGTTTTCATAACAACAGGGACAGGTGGAGAAGGTTCCATTGCGTAGAATTGATGCAGCGTTATCGCCGATACTTGCGGCTCATAGTCTCTAACTATTTGTGCATAATTTGCTATCTGTTCCCAACGTTTTGCGACCAAATCAGCATGCAGATTTGCTGGGTATAATGCCAATTTTTGCGCTGTTTCGATAAATTGCACTAAATCTAATTCATCAATTAGCCGGTACAGTGCCGCAATTTCTTCAATATGTCCGTCCTCTGCCTGCCTCGCCAATTCAATAAAAAATTGAAGTTTTGGCGGCGTTAATCGCTGCCTATAATAATGAGGAGCCGGCGTATCTATCAAACCGAGGAAATCAACCGCCTCACCGGAATATAGAAGTTGCTGAGCAATCGCGTAAGCCAATATGCCACCGGAAGAGTAACCACATATCCGATATGGACCTTCCGGTTGAACCACTTTCATAAAGTTGATCATTCTTGACGCTTGTTCTTCCATTGTTAACATCGGCTCTTCACTAATGGATGGCCAAGGCAATGCATAAATCGGGTATCCTGAATGAAGCTTCTGAGACAACCCGAACACATAGGAATAATCACCCATCCCGCTAGGCACAAAGAATAACGGCAGACCCGTTCCACCAGAACGCACTGGTATTGCACTGTTTCGCGGTTGAGACAACGTATCTGATGTCATTTTTGCTGCCAGTTCAGACAGTACAGGGAATTGAAACAGATCATTCAATGTGCAAATAAGACCATGATTAGCGGTAAGATTTATCATCCGCATAGCCAATAGTGAGTGACCGCCCAAGGCAAAGAAATTGTCATACCGGCTAACCTGCTCAATGCCCAGTAATTCACGCCAGATAGCCGCCAATATGGTTTCCGTTTCTCCTTGTGGCGCTTCATAAATCTGCCGGGCAAAAGCTTCATTGCTTGGGGCAGGTAGTGCGTGACGATCCAATTTACCGTTAGAGGTCAACGGAAAATCATCCAGACGTACAAAAGCCGACGGCACCATATAATCCGGTAAAATGGCGCTCAGGTAAGTACGCAAGCTATTAGCCAGTCTCTCATCCTGCTGTGCCACAACATAAGCGACCAAACGTTTGTTCTGTCCCTCCCCTAGCACCAGCACAACGGCCTCTTGTACCGTTGGGTATTTCACTAATCGAGCCTCAATCTCACCCGGCTCAATGCGGAAGCCGCGGATTTTAATTTGCTGATCGTTACGGCCAAGGAATTCCAAATTACCGTCTGGCAGATATCGGGCTAAATCCCCGGTCCGATACATGCGGGCATCAGGTAAATCACTAAACGGATCAACAAGGAAGCGTTCAGTCGTCAGATCAGGGCGATTGAGATAACCACATGCTACACCTGCTCCCCCAATATACAACTCCCCTACTACCCCCAGAGGTACCGGCTGACCATAGACATCCAGCAGATAAACCCGCGTATTGGCTATCGGTCGACCAATGGGGATCTGGGTCATCCCCAATGATAATGCCGTGATACGGTAAGTAGTGGTAAAAGTGGTACCCTCACTCGGCCCATAACCATTCAATAACTGTTGAGGCGGGCTATCACGCAGAACCTGCGCAATCACATGCGGGTCCAGCACATCGCCGCCGACAATCAGGATCTTAAGTTGCGCAAGAGCCGGAGCCAACTCTGCCGCCAACCGGTTAAACAGCCCAACACTCAACCACATCACTGTGATTCGATAAGCTTGTAATGCTTGGACAAACGCTTTAGGCGTCAACACAGTCGTGTGATCAATCACCACCAAAGTTCCGCCATTTAGCAATGGCGCCCAAACTTCAAAGGTGCTGGCATCGAAAGCCGGGTTAGCTTCAAACGCCACCCGATCATCCGGCCCGATTTCAGCATACCCATTATTAATAACCAGCCGAACCACCGCCTGATGCGGCACCATTACTCCTTTTGGCGTACCGGTCGAGCCGGAGGTATACATGATATAAGCCAGCTCGATATTGGACCGAGGTAAGTTAAGATTAAGGTAATCCTCCTCTTCGATATCACTCATCTCATCAGCAAAGCAATACAGGGGAATATCCAAGTTAACCGGAATATCTGTAAGCAACAATTTGGCTGAACAATCGTTTATCAACCAATGCTGCCGCTCATCCGGCACTCGGGGGTCGATAGGCACATAAACGGCCCCGGCTTTAAGGATTGCCAATTGAGCTACCACCAGTTCGATAGAACGCTCTAACAGCACCGCCACGCGATCGTCTGACCGTATCCCCTGCCTGATTAACCGGCGGGCCAGCCGGTTAGCACGGGCATTTAATGCCGCATAGCTGAGAATATGTTCTTCATACATCAGCGCTATTGCATCAGGGGTTTTCTCTGCCTGTTGTTCAAACAACTGGTGAATACAACACTGGTCAGGATATGGCACCTCAGTCGCATTCCAGGTCTCCAGCAACAGCCGCTTTTCTGCTGCCGGCAAAATATTCAGTAACCGTACTGGAGCCTCCGGCTGCTGTTCAAGCGCCTCTGCCAGACTTTCCAGCGCCTGTTGCATATAACCGCATACCCTCTCCGGATCAATCGGTTGAACGATTTGTGCCGTCAGCCCCAGAGCATTACCAAAATCCTCCACCGACAAAACAAATGGATAGTTAGTGCGCTCTTGCCCGCCCTGAAATTCAATGCCGCTGATAACTTCATCCGTGGCGATTATTGGCGCATTATGTCGGTAGTTCAACAAAGCACTAAAGAGTGGAATTTCATTTTGTACCCCACTGCAACGTTGAGCCAATGCCAGTGAAGCATGCTCATGTTCCAGTAATCCAGTCAGCCGGGTATGTGCTGCCCGTACACTGTCCTGCACCGAGGTATCATCCATATCCAGTCGTAACGGCAAGGTGTTGATAAACAGTCCCATGCCGCTGTCAGCTCCTTGCCCTGCCTGCATCCGCCCAAATAGCACGGTGCCGAACACCACTTTCTCCTGTCCGCTGGTACGTGACAATACCTGTGCCCAAGCCAGATGGCATAACGCAGCCAAACTGACTCCCAGACGCCGAGCCTGACTACGCAAACGGTCATTCAACATGGAGGGCAACATCCGGTGTGATTGTGCCACCTGTGAACCATCCCGATGTACTTCCATCAATCCGAATGGCAACGTCGGTTGATCCACCCCTGCCAACATATCGGTAAAGAAGCGAGTATGTTCAACCTGACTCACCCCCAACCGGGCCTCAGCTATCAGATTGCGGAAAGGAGTCGGAATAGGCAAGCGGCCCCCCTGCCCGGCGAGGTACGCCTGAACTTCGCGATTCATCACCTCCATTGCAGTATGGTCACCAATCAAATGATGCTGCAACTGCAATACGATCCAACGACCATCCGTTTCTTGTGCAATAACAACATGTAACAGTGGTGCTTGACCCAAATCAAGACGATGCTGACGCGGATCAAAACGTTGAGCCAGTTGTTCACAAACCGGTCCATCTGAGGAATCCAACGTCAACTCAGTCACTGATAACGGTGCCTTACGCCAGACTACCTGAGCCGGAACTGATAATCCTTGCCAAACAAAGGCAGTACGCAAAATATCATGGCGATCAATCACCTGTTGCACTGCCGTCAAATAACAATCCAGCAACGAACGATCAGCAAAACTCATAGGATAGGCCAGCAGATATGGATCGCCCTTGTTCGCTAATAAATGGTGGAATAGGATGCCATCTTGTAACGGTGACAGGGCATAGATATCCTGAATATTAGCCACTCCCCCCGGCACTTGTTCCACAATATGGTCAATCTCAAGTTGGGTCAGCTCAATTAACGGCAACATCTCAGGTGTGAGTACTGTAGCCGCCGGAGTGATGACGTTCGCCGGTACCACCACCGCTCGAGACTGTCCTACTGTTTGGGCAAATGCGGACAGCACCGGAGATTGGAACAGATCACGCACCGCCAACGTTAACCCCGCACTACGCAGACGCTCAATCATCTGTATCGCCAACAATGAATGACCACCCAACGCAAAGAAACTGTCATGCCGACTGACTTGTTCAATACCCAACAACTCACTCCAAATAGCGGCCAATGTGGTTTCTATCACCCCTTGCGGCGCTTCATAAACCTGACGGGCAAACGCTTCTTCTTCCGGTGCCGGCAACGCCCGACGATCTAACTTGCCGTTTGGCGTCAGCGGGAAGGAATCCAGACGGACAAACGCTGCCGGCACCATATAATCCGGCAAAATGGCACTCAGATGAGTACGCAAGTGATTAACCAACTCTTCATCCGCTTCTGCCTCCACATAAGCCACCAACCGCTTGTCCTGACCGTCACCTAGTACCAATACAACCGCTTCACTCACCGCCGGATGTTCCATTAGCCGAGCCTCGATTTCCCCCGGCTCAATGCGGAAACCACGGATTTTCACCTGTTGGTCATTGCGGCCCAGGAACTCCAAATTGCCATCCGGTAGGTAACGGGCCAAATCCCCGGTTCGATACATGCGAGCATCTAGTTCACCACTAAATGGATCAGGCAGAAAACGTTCCGCGGTCAGTTCAGGACGATTGAGATAGCCACAAGCCACTCCATCTCCACCGATATAAATCTCACCGGTTACTCCCTGTGGCACAGGCTGTCCATAAACATCCAGCAGATAAACTCGCGTATTGGCTATCGGTCGACCAATAGGTATCCGAGTCACTCCCAATGGCAATGTCGTGATACGATAGGTGGTGGTAAAGGTGGTACCCTCACTCGGCCCATAACCATTCAATAACTGTTGAGGTGGGTTATCACGCAGAACCTGCGCAATCACATGCGGGTCCAGCACATCGCCGCCGACAATCAGGATCTTAAGTTGCGCAAGAGCCGGAGCCAACTCTGCCGCCAACCGGTTAAACAGCCCGACACTCAACCACAGCACCGTAATACGATAACTCTGTAATGCTTGGACGAATTCTTTAGGCGTCAGTAAGGTGGCGTGATCAATCACCACTAATGAGCCGCCATTTAACAACGGCGCCCAGACCTCAAAAGTGCTGGCATCAAAAACTGGGTTAGACTCAAACGCCACCCGATCATCCGGCCCGATTTCGGCGTACCCATTATTAATCACCAGCCGAACCACAGCACGATGCGGCACCATCACTCCTTTGGGTGTGCCGGTCGAGCCGGAGGTATACATAATATAAGCTAGCTCGGTACTGGACCCAGGCAAGTCAAGATTAAGGTAATCCTCCTCCCTGCTAATACCCATCTCATTAGCAAGGCAATACAGAGGAATAGTCAGATCAACCGGGATATCAGTGAGCAATAATCTGGCTGAACAATCGCTTACCAACCAGTTTTTCCGTTCATCGGGCACACGGGGATCGATCGGCACATAAACAGCACCGGCTTTGAGAATAGCCAACTGAGCCACAACCAGCTCAATGGAGCGTTCTAACAGCACTGCAACTCGATCATCCGACCGTATCCCCTGCTCAATTAACCGGCGAGCCAGCCAGTTAGCACGGGCATTTAATTCCGCATAGCTAAGAATCCGTTCTTCATACACCAGTGCTACTGCATCAGGGGTTTTCTCTGCCTGTTGCTCAAACAGCCGGTGAATGCATAACTGGTTAGGATACGCCGTCTGAGTTGCATTCCAGGTTTCCAATAACAGCTTGCGCTCCGCCACGGTCAGGATATCGATTTTCCCAACCGGCTGTTGCGGGTTAGCTGCCATCTCTCTCAGTACGGTATGGAGATATCCCACCTGTCGCTCAATGGCGAGTTGATCAAACAGGGCAGTGGCATAATTTAGATAACCGACAATTCTGCCATCCATCTCGGATAAACTCAGTTCAAGATCAAATTTGGCCCCATCAAACGCTTGCCCGACAGGTGAAACGACCAGTCCGGGTAATGTCCAATCTTTATTTTCATTGCTTTGCCAAGCAAACATCACTTGGAACAATGGGGTATGCGCTAGTTGACGCGGTGGTTGTACGATTTCTACTACCTGTTCAAACGGCAGATCTTGATGCTCCTGCGCCGCCAGCGCGGTTTGCCGCACACGCGCCAACAATTCTGTTACATTGGGTGCACCGGATAAATCCATCCGCAACGCCAGCGTATTCACAAAGAAACCGATCAACGATTCCACTTCTTGTCGACTGCGGCCTGCACTTGGCGTACCGATAACCAAATCTTCCTGACCGGACAAGCGCGATAGAACTGTCGCCCAGGCAGCCAACAGGGTCATAAATAACGTGACGCCCTGCTGCTCACTCAGGTGTTTGAGGGATTGGGTTAATTCCGCATCCAAACTGACGGGCAATAAAGCCCCGGCAAACGACTGCTGAGGCGGACGTGGCCGGTTAGTAGGTAAATCCAACAGTACCGGCGCATCAGCCAGCCTTGTGCGCCAATAGTCAGATTGAGTCTGTATGCGTTCAGCCGATAGCCACTGATGCTGCCAAGCGGCGTAATCAGGATATTGAATCGTTAACGGTGGCAACGGATCTGATTGCCCTGCCAAGAAAGCGGTGTAAAGGGTGTTCAATTCACGCATCAACACGCTGACAGACCAGCCATCAAAAACAATATGATGCAGAGTCAGCAAGAAAACGTGGTCATCATCAGCCAGTTGTATCAGGCTGGCACGAATTAATGGGCCGCAAGCAAGATCAAACGGCGCCTCGGCTTCCTGAGTAGACAGAAACGCAAGCTGCGCATCCCTATCAGGTGTATCCCGCAGATCATATTTTTTCATCAGTAAGCCTGATTCCGCCGGCAACAACTCCACCTGTGGCTGACCATCAACAGCAACGAAGATAGAGCGTAACGCTTCGTGGCGGGCAAACAGCGTATTAAGCGCTTGCTGCCAAGCAGCGATGTCCAGCCGACCACGTAAACGCAATGCCACCGGAATATGGTAAGTTTCACTCACTCCTTCAAACTGAGCCAGGAACCACAGACGCTGTTGTGCAAATGACAACGGCAATTTACCCTCACGGGATAGCGGGATAATAGCTGGTAATTTGCTGCTCTGTTCATCAAATCGAGTATTCATCGCTTCAGCAAAATCGGCTAAGGTCGGGAATTTAAATAACGTAGACAGCGGTAATTCAATCCCCAACGCCGCTATCCGGTTCATCATCCGCACTGCCAACAGCGAATGGCCGCCTAAAGCGAAAAAGTTGTCATACCGGCTAATCCGATTAACACCGAGTAATTCACGCCAGATAACCGCCAATATGCTTTCCATCTCTCCTAACGGCTCGGCATAAATCTGCCGGGCAAAAGCCTCTTCCCCCGGTATCGGTAATGCCCGACGATCTAGCTTACCGTTTGGGGTCAGCGGGAAGGCATTCAGGCGTACAAAAGCCACCGGCACCATATAATCCGGTAAAATTGCGCTCAAGTGTGTATGCAGACGATTAACTAGCTCCTCATCCGCTTCTGCCACCACATAAGCTACCAACCGTTTGCCCTGCTCATCACCTAGCACCAACACAACAGCCTCTTGCACAGTTGGGTATTCCATCAGGCGGGCTTCGATTTCCCCCGGTTCAATACGGAAACCACGGATTTTGACCTGTTGGTCATTGCGGCCTAGGAATTCCAGATTGCCGTCTGGCAGATAACGGGCCAAATCCCCGGTCCGATACATCCGCGCATTAGGCATCTCACTAAATGGGTCAGCTAAGAAGCGTTCAGCCGTCAGTTCAGGACGATTAAGGTAGCCACGCGCCACTCCCGCACCACCCACATACAATTCACCCACGGCCCCTAATGGCACTGACTGGTCGTAGGCATCCAACAGATAAACCTGGGTGTTCGCCGTCGGATGGCCGATAGGCACTAACGTATCCGTGTAGTCTGGCGGACAACGCCAGGTCGTCGCACACACCGTGATTTCTGTCGGGCCATAGGCATTAAACACCGTCGCCCGACGACTCAGTGCCTGAAGCAGCATTGCGCTAGGTGCCTCACCACCGAGTATCAACGTAGGTCTTATCGATATTTCCGGTAAATCGATCCTTTCCCGGAGCAGTGCCGGGGGCAGACAGGCATGGGTCACTGCCTGTTGCGCCAGATAATGCCAGAGACGAAGCGGGTCCTGACGGACGATATCGACAGCGATTATCAGACAAGCCCCACTCCCCAACGCCATCATAATTTCCCAGACACTGGCGTCAAAACTCAATGAGGCAAACTGCAACATCCGGCTATCTGAGTGAATGTCAAACTGGGCGATTTTATCCTGAATAAGGTTAATTAGCCCACGATGCTCAACCATCACGCCTTTTGGTGTGCCGGTTGAACCCGAGGTGTAAATCACATACGCCAGATGCTGTGCAGTCAGTGCGGTCACTTGCGGGTTACTGTCCGGCTGATCAGGCAAAATATTCGGGTCCAGCACAGTGAGTCCTGCCAGTGCCTCCTCACCCAGTGCGATACATCCGACATTATCCGCCAGCACAATAGCCGGGGCTGCATCAGTCAAAATATGTGCCAAACGTTCCCCTGGATAAGACGAGTCCAACGGAACATAGGCTCCACCCGCTTTCAACACCGCCAGCAAGCCCACGACCATCGTCAGTGAACGTGTAACACAAATCGCTACTCGCTGGTCTGGTGCAATACCCAACGCAATCAGTTGATAGGCCAGTCGGTTAGCGCGAGTATTCAGTTCCGCATAGCTGTACCTCTGTTCTTCATACACCAGCGCCGTAGCATCTGGATTTTTCTCTACCTGTTGCTCAAATAATTGATGGATACATAACTGCTCAGAGTAGGCAGTTTCAGTCGCATTCCAAGTTTTTAGCAACAACCGGTGTTCCACTTCTGGCAGAATATTCAATATCCGTATTGGTGTTTCCGGTGCCTGTTCAAGTGCTTCAACCAAACTCTCCAATGCCTGTTGCATATAGCCGCATATCCGTTCCGGCTCAAACGGTTGTACTACTTGAGCCGTCAGCCCCAGAGCATCACTAAAATCTTCCACCGACAAGACAAACGGATAGTTGGTACGCTCCTGCGCGCCAAGAAATTCAATACCGTTCAGGGTTTCATCTGGAGCTGCTGGCAACGCATTATGCCGGTAGTTAAGCAATGCATTGAACAACGGTGTACCACTAGCAACCCCACTGCAACGCTGAGCTAGCGTCAACGAAGCATGTTCATGCTCCAGCAATCCGGCTAACCGGGTATGGGCTAATCGTACACTGTCCTGCACCGAAGTATCATCCATATCCAGCCGTAACGGCAAGGTATTGATAAACAGCCCCATGCCGCTATCAGCCCCTTGTCCTGCTTGCATCCGCCCAAACAATACAGTACCGAATACTACTTTCTCCTGTCCGCTGGTACGCGACAATACCTGTGCCCAAGCCAAATGGCACAAAGTCGCCAAACTGACGCCCAAACGCCTGGCTTGAATACGCAAGCGGTTATTCAATATGGCGGGCAACATCCGGTGCAACTCTGTCACCTGCGAACCATCTCGATGTACCTCTGTCAATCCAAATGGCAACGTCGGTTGATCCACCTCTGCCAACATATCGGTAAAAAAGCGAATGTGCTCGGCTTGGCTCACGCCCAACTGGACCTGAGCCACCAGATTGCGGAAAGGGATCGGCGCAGGCAATCTGTCTTCTTGCCCAGTAAGGTACGCCTGAACTTCGCGGTGCATTACTTCCATTGCGGTATGATCGCCAATCAGATGATGCTGCAATTGCAATGCAATCCAGCGACCATCCGTTTCCTGTGCCACCATAAAGCGCAGCAAGGGAGCCTGACTTAAGTCGAGGCAATGCTGACGCGGACCAAAACGTTGAAGCAATTGTTCATAAATCGGTCCATCAACGATATCCAACGTCAATTCAGTCACTGATAGCGGCACCTGACGCCAAACCACCTGAACCGGTGCGGATAATCCTTGCCAGATAAAAGCAGTACGCAAGATGTCATGGCGGTTAACCACCTGTTGCACTGCCGCCAAATAATTGTCCAACAGAGATCGGTCAGCGAAGGCCATCTGACTGACCAATAGATATGGGTCGCCTTTATTCGCCAACAAATGATGGAACAGAATACCGTCCTGTAACGGCGACAGGGCATAAATATCCTGAATATTAGCCATTCCACCCGGCACTTGTTCAATGATATGGTCAATCTCAGACTGAACTAGAGCAATCAATGGCAACATCTCAGGTGTGATTGCAGTAGTTGCCGGGGTGATGACATTCGTCGGCGCCACCACCGCTTGTGACCGTCCCACTGTTTGAGCAAATGCGGACAACACTGGGAATTGGAAAAGGTCACGCACCGCTAGTGTTAACCCCACGTTACGTACACGTTCAATCATCCGCACCGCCAGCAATGAATGACCACCCAGGGCAAAGAAACTGTCGTGCCGACTGATCTGTTTAATGCCTAACAACTCACTCCAGATAGCGGCCAATAGGGATTCCGTCTCCCCTTGCGGCTCGGCATAAACCTGACGGGCAAAGGCATCTTCCCCCGGTGCCGGTAGCGCCCGTCGATCTAGTTTGCCATTCGGTGTCAACGGGAAGGCATCCAGACAGACAAACGCTGCCGGCACCATATAATCCGGTAAAACCGTACTTAAGTGAGTACGCAGGCGATTAATTAACTCCTCATCCATTTCGGCCACCACATAAGCCACCAGCCGTTTGTCCTGGCCATCGCCGAGCGCCAGCACAACCGCTTCACTCACCACCGGGTATTCCATCAGCCGGGCTTCAATTTCCCCCGGCTCAATGCGGAAACCACGGATTTTCACCTGTTGGTCATTTCGGCCCAAGAACTCCAGATTGCCATCCGGCCGATAGCAGGCCAAATCCCCAGAGCGGTACATCCGGGCATCTGGAATATGACTAAACGGGTCTGCTAAGAAACGTTCTGTCGTCAGCTCAGGACGATTGAGATAACCCCGTGCCACACCAGCCCCGCCAATATATAACTCACCTACAGCGCCTAACGGTACCGGCTGACCGTACTTATCCAACAGATAGAGGGTTAAGTCCGGGATACGCGTGCCAATAGGACTCGTTGTCTGTTCTGCGTCATAGCGAGTCAG
>NZ_LOIC01000082.1:195447-201780 GCF_001684335.1 Photorhabdus namnaonensis | reverse complement strand
GACCGGGTCCAGCGGCACATAGGCCCCCCCGGCTTTCAGCACCGCTAATACCCCCACCACCATTGCCGGTGAACGTGACACGCAAACCGCCACCCGTTGGTCCGGTGTAACGCCCAACGTTATCAGTTGATGCGCCAGACGGTTGGCGCGGGCATTGAGCTCGGCATAGCTGAGGAGCTGTTCTTCATATACCACAGCCGTCTCATTAGGCGCGTTCTCCACCTGTTGTTCAAATAATTGATGAATACATAACTGATTAGAATATGTTGTTTCAATTACATTCCAAGTTTCCAGCAATAGTCTGCGCTCTGTCACTGTCAGAATATCGATTTTTCCGACCGGTTGTTGAAGGTTAGTCACCACCCCTCGCAATACGGTATGGAGATATTGCATATGCCGCTCAATGGTCGGCTGGTCAAACAGTGCGGTGGCATAATTCAGATAACCGACAATCTTGCCCTCTACCTC
This sequence comes from Photorhabdus namnaonensis, assembly GCF_001684335.1. Lineage (GTDB taxonomy): Bacteria > Pseudomonadota > Gammaproteobacteria > Enterobacterales > Enterobacteriaceae > Photorhabdus > Photorhabdus namnaonensis. The sequence goes on along the minus strand of NZ_LOIC01000082.1, from coordinate 201,312 downwards.
AGACAAGTTCAGCTCAAGATCGAACTTAACCACATCAAAAGCTTGCCCGACAGGTGAAACCACCAGTCCCGGCAACCGCCATTCCGTGTTCTCATTGTTCTGCCAGGCAAACATCACTTGGAACAATGGGGTATGCGCCAGTCGGCGTGGTGGTTGCACGATTTCCACCACCTGTTCAAACGGCAGATCTTGATGTTCCTGTGCCGCCAACGCGGTTTGTCTTACCCGCGCCAGTAATTCCGCCACATTGGGTTCACCGGATAAATCCATCCGCAACGCCAGCGTATTCACAAAAAAGCCGATCAAGGATTCCACTTCTTGCCGACTGCGACCGGCACTCGGCGTACCGATAACCAGATCTTCCTGACCTGACAAACGCGATAGAACCGTTGCCCAAGCCGCCAACAGGGTCATAAATAACGTGACGCCCTGTTGCTCACTCAAGCGTTTAAGGGATTGGGTTAACTCTGCATCCAGACTGACAGGCAAGATATTTCCGGCAAATGACTGCTGAGATGGACGTGGCCGGTCAGTGGGCAAATCCAACAGAACCGGCGCATCAACTAGATTGGTGCGCCAATAGTCAGATTGGGACTGTATCTGTTCTGCCGACAACCATTGGCACTGCCAGGCGGCGTAATCAGGATACTGAATCGTCAACGGCGGCAATGGATCAGGCTGTTGGTTCAAGTAAGCCGAATAAAGCGCCTCCAGCTCTGATTTCAATACCCCTAAAGACCAACCATCGGAAACAATATGGTGCTGAGTCAGTAAGAAAACGTGATCATCATCAGCCAGTTGTACCAGACTGGAACGAATTAATGGGCCACAGGCAAGATCAAACTGTGCCCCGGCTTCCTGAGCAGAGAGAGAGGCAAGTTGGGCATCTACATCCGGTACGTCACGTAGATCATATTTCTTCATCGGCAGCCCTAATGCCGCCGGCAACAATTCCACCTGCGGCTGGCCGTCAACAGCAACAAAAACAGAACGCAACGCTTCATGACGGGCAAACAACATATTAAGCGCCTGCTGCCAAGCCACAATATCCAACTGACCATATAGACGCAGGGCCAGAGGAATATGATAGGTCTCACTCACCCCCTCAAACTGCGCCAGGAACCACAGGCGCTGTTGCGCAAATGACAACGGCAATTGGCCCTCACGAGACAGCGGAATGATAGCGGGCAATACCTCGCCTAACTCATCAAACCGGGCACGCATCGCCTCAGCAAAGGCTATCAAAGACGGGAATGTAAACAGCGTGGACAGCGGTAATTCAATCCCCAACGCCGCTATCCTGTTCATCATCCGCACCGCCAATAGCGAATGGCCGCCCAGTGCGAAAAAGTTGTCATACCGGCTAATCCGCTCAACACCCAGTAACTCACACCAGATAGCGGCCAATGTGGTTTCCATCTCCCCTGACGGCGCGGCGTAAATCTGCCGGGCAATAGCCTCTTCCCCCGGCGCCGGTAGCGCCCGGCGGTCCAGTTTACCATTCGAGGTCAGCGGGAAGGCATCCAGACGTACAAACGCGGCCGGAACCATATAATCCGGTAACACCGCACTTAAATGAGTACGCAGACGATTGACCAACTCTTCATTCACTTCTGCCACCACATAAGCCACCAGCCGTTTGTCCTGACCGTCGTCCAGCACCAGTACAGCAACTTCATTCACCGCCGGGTGTTCCATTAATCGGGCTTCGATTTCCCCCGGCTCAATGCGGAAACCACGGATTTTCACCTGTTGGTCATTACGACCCAGAAATTCCAGATTGCCATCCGGTAGATAGCGAGCCAAATCCCCGGTCCGGTACATCCGGGCACCCGGTTCATCATTGAACGGATCTGGCAGGAAACGTTCAGCGGTCAATTCAGGGCGATTAAGATAGCCACAGGCAACCCCATCTCCGCCGATATAAATTTCCCCTTCCGCCCCCAACGGTACTAACTGACCATTGGCATCCAACAGATAAACCCGCGTATTGGCTATCGGTCGGCCAATGGGAATTCTCGCCACTCCCGACGATAACGCGGTAATACGGTAGGTGGTGGTAAAGGTGGTGCCCTCACTCGGTCCATAGCCATTTAATAACTGTTGCGGCGGGCTATCACGCAGAACTTGCGCCATCACATGCGGATCCAGCACATCGCCGCCGACAATCAGAATTTTGAGCTGAGGAAGAGCCGGAGACAACTCTGCCGCCAGTCGGTTAAATAGCCCGACACTCAACCACAGTACGGTAATGCGATAAGTCTGTAATGCCTGGGCAAACTCTTTGGGCGTTAGCACAGTAGCGTGATCAATCACCACCAGCGTACCGCCATTCAGCAATGGCGCCCAAACCTCAAAGGTGCTGGCATCAAAAGCTGGGTTAGCTTCAAACGCCACCCGATCATCCGGCCCGATTTCGGCGTACCCGTTATTGATGACCAGTCTAACCACCGCCCGATGCGGCACCATTACCCCTTTAGGTGTACCGGTCGAGCCGGAGGTATACATAATATAAGCCAGCTCAGTACTGGTGCGGGACAAGTCAGGATTAAGGTAATCCTCCGCCTTGATAGAGCCGCTCTCATTGGCCAAGTCAACCGGGATATCAGTAAGCAATAATTGGGCTGAACAGTCGGTTATCAGCCAGTGTTTCCGCTCATCCGGTACTCTAGGATCGATCGGCACATACACGGCCCCGGCCTTGAGGATAGCCAATTGAGCCACCACCAGTTCAACAGAACGTTCTAACTGCACTGCGACCCGGTTATCGGGCTGGACCCCCTGCCCAATTAACCAGTGAGCCAGCCGGTTGGCGCGAGCATTTAATTCGGCATAGTTGAGAATGTGTTCTCCATACACCAGCGCTATCGCATCAGGAGTGTTTTCTGCCTGTTGTTCAAACAGCCGGTGAATACAACACTGGTCAGGATATGGCGCCTGGGTCGCATTCCAGCTCTCCAGCAACAGCCTTTTTTCTACTGCCGGTAAAATATTCAGTAACCGTATTGGAGCTTCCGGCCGCTGCTCAAGCGCTTGTATCAGACTTTCCAGTGCTTGTTGCATATAACCACATATCCGCTCCGGATCAATCGGTTGAACGATTTGTGCCGTCAACCCCAAAGAGTGACCAAAATCCTCCACTGAGAGCACCAACGGATAGTTCGTGCGCTCTTGCCCGCCCAAGAATTCAATGCCGCTGATGGTTGCATCCGTGGTTATCGCCGGCGCATTATGCCGGTAGTTCAACAAAGCGCTAAAGAGCGGAATTTCATCTTGCACCCGACTGCAACGTTGAGCCAGCGCCAGTGACGCATGTTCATGCTCCAACAATCCGGCTAACCGGGTATGCGCTAACCGTACACTCTCCTGCACCGGGGTATCATCTATATCCAACCGCAACGGCAGAGTGTTGACAAACAATCCCATGCCGCTGTCAGCCCCTTCTCCTGCCTGCATCCGCCCAAACAGCACGGTGCCGAACACCACTTTCGCCTGTCCGCTGGTACGTGACAACACCTGTGCCCAGGCCAAATGACATAACGCAGCCAAACTGACGCCCAGACGCCGGGCCTGGCTACGCAAGCGGTCATTCAGATCAGGCGCCAACATCCGGTGCGATTCCGCCATTTGTGAACCATCCCGATGCACTTCCGTCAACCCGAATGGTAACGTCGGTTCATCCACTTCAACCAACATGTCAGTAAAGAAACGGGTATGCTCGGCCTGACTCACCCCTAACCGGACTTGTGCCACCAAATTGCGGAAAGGAACCGGCGATGGCAAGCTCTCTTCCTGTCCGGCAAAATAAGCCTGAACCTCACGGTTCATCACTTCCAGCGTCGTATGGTCGCCAATCAAATGATGCAACAATTGCAATACGCACCAGCGGCCATCACTCTCCTGAGCTATTACAAAATGCAGCAAAGGCGCTCGTTGCAGATCAATACGATAGCGACTCGGATCAAAACGTTGAGCTAACTGGTCACGGACCGACCCATCAATCGGGTTCAATGTCAGTTCGGTGATTAATAATTGAGCCTGACGCCAAACCACCTGAACCGGCGTGGGTAATCCCTGCCAGATAAAGGCCGTACGCAGAATGTCATGACGGTCAATCACCTGTTGCATGGTCACCAAATAGCTGTCCAACAGGGCACGGTCAGCAAAGACCATCTGACCGGCCAGCAAATATGGATCGCCGTTATTCGCCAGCAAATGGTGAAACAGGATGCCGTCCTGCAACGGTGACAGGGCATAGATATCCTGAATATTAGCCATTCCACCCGGCACTTGTTCCACAATATAGTCAATCTCAAGCTGGGTCAGCTCAATCAACGGCAACATCTCAGGTGTGAGCGCCGTGGTCGCCGAGGTAATGACATTTGCCGGCACTATCACCGCCTGTGATTGCCCTACTGTTTGGGCAAATTCAGATAACACTGGGGACTGGAATAAATCACGTACCGCCAGGGTTAACCCGGCATTACGCAGACGTTCAACCATCCGCACCGCCAGCAATGAATGACCGCCCAAGGCAAAGAAGCTGTCATGCCGACTGATCTGTTCAATACCCAACAACTCGCTCCAGACTGCGGCTAATAGGGTTTCTGTCTCCCCTTGAGGCGCTTCATAAACCTGACGGGCAAAAGCTCCCTCCCTCGGCGCAGGTAACGCCCGACGATCCAGCTTGCCGTTCGGCGTCACCGGGAGGGCATCCAGACGCACAAAGGCCGCCGGTATCATGTAATCCGGCAAAATGGCTCTTAGATGAACATGCAAGCTGTTAACCAACCGGTCATCCGCTTCTGCCGCCACATAGGCCACCAGCCGTTTATCCTGATCGTCACCCAAAGCCAGCACCAGTGCTTCACTTACCGCCGGGTGCTCCAGCAATCGGGCTTCTATTTCCCCCGGCTCAATACGGAAACCGCGGATTTTCACCTGCTGGTCATTACGGCCCAGAAATTCCAGATTGCCATCCGGCCGATAGCGGGCCAAATCCCCGGTCCGGTACAAACGGGCACCAGGTTCACCACTAAACGGATCGGCCAGAAAACGTTCTGTCGTCAAATCAGGGCGGTTGAGATAGCCTCGCGCAACACCCACACCGCCAATATACATCTCTCCAACCGCGCCTAACGGCACCGGCTGACCGTTAGTATTTAGCAAATAAATTCGTGTGTTAGCTGTCGGACGCCCAATCGCAATGACGCCCTCAGTGTAGTCTGACGGACAACACCAGGTAGCCGCACACACCGTGATTTCTGTTGGTCCATAGGCATTAAACACCGTTGCCCGACGACTCAATGCCTGAATCAGCGCCACGCTGGGCGCCTCACCACCGAGTATCAACGTCGGTCTTATTGCCATCTCCGGCACATCGGTCCCCTCTCGGAGTAGGGCCGGGGTCAAGCAAGCGTGGGTTATCGCCTGTTCTTCCAGATAATGCCAGAGATAGCGAGGCTCCTGACGCACCGCATCGGCAGGAATCGACAAAATGGCTCCACTGCACAATGCCATCAGGGTTTCCCAGACACCGGCATCAAAGCCAAATGAGGCAAACTGCAACATCCGGCTCCCCGGATGAATATCAAACTGAACGATTTTTTCCTGAATCAGGTTAACCAGCCCACGATGTTCGACCATCACGCCCTTTGGTATGCCGGTCGAACCGGAGGTATAAATCACATACGCCAGATGGCGTGGAGTTAATGCCGATATCTGCGGGTTGCTATCCGGTTGGTTAAGCAATAAATTTGGGTCCAGTACAGTTAGCGCTGTCAACACTTTTTTGCCTAACGCGGCACGTCCAGCATCATCTGCCAGTACAATAGCCGGCGCAGCATCGGTTAAAATATGAACCAA
>NZ_LOIC01000082.1:170448-195417 GCF_001684335.1 Photorhabdus namnaonensis | reverse complement strand
CGCTGATCCGGTACCACTCCTAACGTAATCAGTTGATGCGCCAGCCGATTAGCACGGGCATTTAATTCGGCATAACTGAGGACTTGTCCTGCATACACCAGCGCCGTGGCATCCGGGGTTCTCTCTGCCTGTTGCTCAAATAGCCGGTGAATACAACAGTGAGCAGAATACGGCATTCCAGTTGCGTTCCAGGTTTCCAATAACAGCTTGTGCTCCGCCACGGTCAGGATATTAATTTCCCCGACCAATTGCTGAGGGTTAGCGACCATTTCCCGCAATACGGTATGGAGATAGCCCACCTGCCGCTCAATGGTCGCTTGATCAAATAGAGCGGCGGCATAATTCAGATAACCGACAATCTGGCATCCAACTTCAAACAAATTTAGCTCAAGATCGAACTTAACCACATCAAAAGCTTGCTTGACCGGTGAAACCGCCAGTCCCGGCAGTTGCCATTCCGTATTCTCGTTGTTCTGCCAGGCAAACATCACCTGAAACAGCGGAGTATGCGCCAGTCGGCGCGGTGGTTGCACAATTTCCACCACCTGTTCAAATGGCAGGTCCTGATGTTCTTGCGCCGCCAACGCGGTTTGCCGTACCTGCGCCAGCAATTCCGTCACATTCAGCCCACCGGATAAATCTATCCGCAACGCCAGCGTATTCACAAAGAAACCAATCAAGGATTCCACTTCCTGCCGACCACGACCGGCACTTGGCGTACCGATAACCAGATCTTCCTGACCTGACAGGCGTGATAGCACAACTGCCCAGGCAGCTAATACAGTCATAAATAACGTGACGCCCTGTTGCTCACTCAGGCGTTTAAGAGATTGGGTTAACTCCACATCCAGACTGATGGGCAATAAAGCGCCGATAAATGACTGCTGAGGCGGACGTGGCCGGTCAGTAGGCAAATCTAGCAGAACTGGTGCATCGACCAGTCTCGCACGCCAATAATCAGACTGGGACTGTATGCGTTCAGCTGACAGCCATTGATGCTGCCAGGCGGCGTAATCAGGATACTGAATCATCAGCGGTGGTAGCGGATCTGACTGCCCCGCCAGAAACGCGGTATAAAGAGTGCTCAATTCACGCATCAACACGCTGACAGACCAACCATCGAAAACAATATGATGCAGGGTCAACAAGAAAACGTGATCATCATCAGCCAGTTGTATCAAACTGGAACGAATTAATGGACCACGGGCAAGATCAAACGGTGTTTCAACTTCCTGAGTAGAGAGGGCCGCAAGCTGCGCCTCCACATCAGGCATATCACGCAGATCATATTTTCTCATCGGCAAGCCTGATGCCGCCGACAACAGCTCCACCTGCGGTTGACCATCGACAACAATGAAGACAGAGCGCAACCCTTCATGGCGGGCAAACAGTGTATCAAGCACCTGTTGCCAGGCGGCAATATTCAGCCGACCATGTAGACGTAAGGCCAGCGGAATATGATAAGTCTCACTCACCCCGTCAAACTGGGTCAGGAACCACAAACGTTGTTGCGCAAATGATAGCGGCAATTTACCCTCACGGGATAGCGGAACGATAGCGGGCAATACCTCGTCTGACTCATCAAACTGGGCGCTGATCGCTTCTGCAAAAGTGGTCAAAGCAGGGAATGTAAACAACGTGGACAAAGGCAATTCAACCCCCAATGCCGCTATCCGGTTCATCATTCGTATTGCCAACAGCGAATGGCCGCCTAAAGCGAAAAAGTTGTCATACCGGCTAATCCGCTCAACACCCAGTAATTCACGCCAGATAGCCGCCAATGTGGTTTCCATCTCCCCTGACGGCGCGGCGTAAATCTGCCGGGCAAAATCTTCTTCCCCCGGCACCGGTAATGCCCGCCGATCCAGTTTGCCGTTCGGTGTCAATGGGAAGGCATCCAGACGTACAAAAGCGGCCGGTACCATATAATCCGGTAAAACAGTACCTAAGTGAGTACGCAGATGGTTAACCAACATCTCATTCGCTTCTGCCACCACATAAGCCACCAACCGTTTGCCCTGCCCATCGTCCAGCACCAGCACAGCAACTTCATTCACCGCCGGGTGTTCCATTAATCGGGCTTCGATTTCCCCCGGCTCAATGCGGAAACCACGGATTTTCACCTGCTGGTCATTTCGGCCCAGGAACTCCAGATTACCGTCCGGCAGGTAACGGGCTAAATCCCCAGTGCGGTACAGGCGGGCATCGGGTTCATCACTGAATGGGTCCGGCAGGAAACGTTCCTTCGTCAGTTCAGGACGATTAAGATAGCCACAAGCAACGCCATCTCCGCCGATATAAATCTCACCGGTTGCTCCCTGCGGTACCGGCTGACCATAAGCATCCAACAGATAAACCCGCGTATTAGCTATTGGTCGACCAATGGGGATTCTCGCCACTTCTGGCGATAATGCCGTGATCCGGTAGGTAGTGGTAAAGGTTGCGCCCTCACTCGGTCCATAGCCATTCAACAACTGTTGCGGTGGGTTATCACGCAGAACTTGCCTAATCACATGTGGATCAAGCACATCGCCGCCGACAACGAGGATTTTGAGCTGCGGGAGAGCCGGGGACAACTCTACCGCCAACCGGTTAAATAGCCCGACGCTTAGCCACAGCACGGTAATGCGATAAGTCTGTAATGCCTGAACAAATTCTTTAGGCATTAGCAAAGTGGCGTGATCAATCACCACCAGCGCGCCACCATTGAGCAACGGCGACCAGACTTCAAAGGTACTGGCATCGAAAGCTGGGTTAGCTTCAAACGCTACCCGATCATCCGGCCCGATTTCGGCGTACCCATTATTAATCACCAGCCGAACCACTGCCCGATGCGGTACCATCACTCCTTTAGGCGCTCCAGTTGAGCCGGAGGTATACATGATATAGGCCAGTTCAGTACTGGAGCGTGGCAAGTCAGGATTGCGGTTATCTTCCTGCCTGATAGCACCCATCTCATTGGCCAGACAAAACCAAGGGATCGCTAGGTCAATCGAGATATCGGTAAGCAATAATTTGGCTGAACAGTCGCTTATCAGCCAATGCTTCCGTTCATCCGGCACCTTGGGATCAATCGGCACATAAACGGCCCCGGCCTTGAGGATAGCCAATTGAGCCACTACCAGCTCAACAGAACGTTCTAACAGCACAGCGACCCGGTTATCCGGCTGGACCCCTTGCCCAGTTAACCAGTGGGCTAATTGGTTGGCACGAGCATTTAATTCTGCATAGTTGAGAATGTGTTCTCCATACACCAACGCTATCGCATCCGGGGTGTTTTCTGCCTGTTGTTCAAACAGCCGGTGAATACAACTCTGGTCAGGATATGGTGCCTGAGTCGCGTTCAAAGTTGCCAATAACAGTTTCTTCTCTGCTTCTGACAAGATATTCAGTGCCCGTACTGGTGTCTCCAGCCGTTGCTCAAGCACCTCTGCCAGACTTTCCAGCGCCTGTTGCATATAACCGCACACGCGTTTCGGATCAATCGGTTGAACAATTTGCGCTGTCAGCCCAAGTGCGTGACCAAAATCCTCCACCGACAAGACAAACGGATAGTTAGTACGCTCTTGTCCGCTAAGGAATTCAATACCGCCGATGGTTGCATCCGTGGTAACCAGCTGCGCACTATGCCGGTAGTTCAATAACGCGCTAAAGAGGGGCGTTTCCCCCGGTACCTCACTGCAACGTTGAGCCAGCGCCAGTGAAGCATGTTCATGCTCCAGCAATCCGGCTAACCGAGTATGGGCTATTCGTACACTGTCTTGCACCGGGGTATCATCCATATCCAGTCGCAACGGCAAAGTATTAGTAAACAGCCCCATTCCATTGTCAGCCCCTTGTCCTGCCTGCATCCGTCCAAACAACACGGTGCCGAACACCACTTTTACCTGCCCGCTGGTACGCGACAACACCTGTGCCCAAGCCAGATGGCATAAAGTCGCTAAACTGACGCCCAGACGCCGGGCCTGACTGCGTAGACGATTATTCAGTTCAGGCGTTAACATCTGGTGCGACTCCACCACCTGTGAGCCATCCCGATGTACCTCCGTCAACCCGAACGGCAGTGTCGGTTCATCTACTTCAGACAACATGTCAGTAAAGAAGCGGGTATGTTCGGCCTGACTCATCCCCAACCGGACTTGAGCCACCAGATTGCGGAAAGGGACCGGCGCAGGTAAGTTTTCTTCCTGTCCGGCAAGATAGGACTGAATCTCGCCATGCATCACTTCCATTGTGGTATGGTCGCCAATCAGATGATGCTGCAATTGCAGTACGCTCCAACGGCCATCGTCCTCCTGCGCCACCGCAAAGTGCAACAGTGGTGCTCGTTGCAGATCAATACGATAGCGACGCGGATCAAAATGTTGAGCTAACTGGTCACAGACTGGTCCATCAACCGGGTCTAGTGTCAGTTCAGTGACTAACAATTGAGCCTGACGCCAAACCACCTGAACTGGCGCTAATAGTCCTTGCCAGAGAAAAGCGGTACGCAAAATATCGTGGCGATTAACTACCTGTTGTACTGCCGCCAAATAGTTGTCCAATAAGGCGCGGTTAGCAAAAACTATCTGACCAGCCAGCAGATACGGATCCCCTTTATTCGCCAGTAAATGGTGGAACAAAATACCGTCCTGCAACGGTGATAAGCCATAAATATCCTGAATATTGGCAACCCCACCCGGTACTTGTGCAATGATATGGTCAATCTCAAGTTGAGTCAGATCAGTCAACGGCAACATTTCGGGGGTGAGTGCCGTGGTCGCCAGGGTAATGACATTCGTCGGCGCCACCACCGCCGGTGATTGCCCTACTGTTTGGGCAAATGCCGATAACACTGGGGATTGGAATAAATCACGCACTGCCAGCGTTAACCCCGCATTACGCAAACGTTCAATCATCCGCACCGCCAACAGCGAATGTCCTCCCAATGCAAAGAAGCTGTCATGCCGACTCACCTGTTCAATACCCAACAACTCGCTCCAAATAGTGGCTAGCAGAGTTTCTGTTTCCCCTTGCGGCGCCGCATAAACCTGACGGGCAAAGGCATCTTCCCCCGGTGCCGGTAATGCCCGGCGATCTAGTTTGCCATTCGGTGTTAACGGGAAGGCATTCATACAAACAAAAGCGGCTGGCACCATATAATCCGGTAAAATCGCACTTAAGTGAGCACGCAGACGATTAATTAACTCCTCATCCACTTCGGCCACCACATAAGCCACCAGCCGTTTGTCCTGACCGTCGCCGAGCGCCAGCACAACCGCCTCACTCACCGCCGGGTGTTCTATCAGCCGGGCTTCGATTTCCCCCGGCTCAATGCGGAAACCACGGATTTTCACCTGCTGGTCATTTCGACCCAGGAACTCCAAATTGCCATCCGGCAGATAGTGGGCTAAATCCCCGGTACGGTACATCCGGGCATCCGGTTCACTACTGAACGGATCTGGCAGAAAACGCTCCGCGGTCAGTTCAGGACGGTTGAGATAACCCCGTGCCACACCGGCCCCGCCAACATATAACTCACCCACCGCGCCTAACGGTACCGGCTGACCATACTTATCCAACAGATAGAGGGTTAAATCCGGGATACGCGTGCCAATAGGACTGGTTGTCTGTTCTGCATCATGGCGAGTCAGAGCCCGGTAAGTGACGTGAACTGTGGTCTCGGTGATACCGTACATATTCACCAACTGAGGCGACGTCTCCGCACGCAGGGCATACCACGGCTTCAAAATACTCGGATCGAGGGCTTCCCCGCCAAAAATGATATAGCGCAAACAGTCCGGTAACGGATTGGCAATATAGCTGGCAATAAAGGCTTTGAAAGCACTGGGAGTCTGATTCAACACCGTGATGCCGTGCCGACACACGAACTGATGCAGCTCCTGGGGTGAACGAGCAATCGCGTGCGGAACCAACACCAGTTTAGCGCCGTAGCGTAACGCTCCCCATAATTCCCATACCGAGAAGTCAAACGCAATGGAATGGAACAGGCACCAAATATCTTGCCGATTAAAGCGATACCAGGATTCAGTCGCATCAAACAAACGCTGAATATGACGATGTTCCACCATCACCCCTTTCGGCGTACCGGTCGAACCCGAGGTGTAAATCACATAGGCCAGATGCTGTGCCGTCAATGCCGGCACTTGCGGGTTACTGTCCGGCTGATCTGGCAGATTATTCGGGTCAAGTACTGTCAGCCCTGCCAGCGCATCCTCTCCCAACGCATCACGCCCGACCTTATCCGCCAGCAAAATAGCCGGGGCCGCATCGGTCAGGATATATGCCAGGCGCTCACCGGTATACACCGGGTCCAGCGGCACATAGGCGCCACCGGCTTTCAACACCGCTAATACCCCCACCACCATCGCCGGTGAACGTGACACGCAAACCGCCACCCGTTGGTCCGGCGTAACGCCCAACGCTATCAGTTGATGCGCCAGACGGTTGGCGCAGGCATTGAGCTCGGCATAGCTGAGGACCTGCTCTTCATACATCAGCGCTGTGGCATCCGGACTTTTCTCTGCCCATTGCTCAAACAGTCGGTGAATACAATCGTGATCTGGATACGATGTTTCGGTTGCATTCCAGGTTTCCAGCAACAGCTTTTTCTCCGCTGTCGGCAAGATATTCAGTGTTCGTACCGGTGTCTCCGGACGCTGTTCAAGGACCTCTGCCAGATCCTCCAGCGCCTGTTGCATGTAATCACATATCCGTTCCGGATCAATCGGTTGAACAATTTGCGCTGTCAATCCTAAAGCGTGACCAACATCCTCCACCGACAAAACAAACGGATAGTTAGTGCGTTCTTGCCCGCCCAAGAATTCAATACCATTGATGATTGCATCTGTGGTAATCGACTGCGCACTATGTCGGTAGTTCAGCAAAGCACTAAAGAGCGGCGCTTCCCCCGGTATTCCACTGCAACGTTGAGCCAGTGCCAGTGAGGCGTGCTCATGCTCCAACAATCCAGCTAACCGGGTATGCGCTGCTCGTACACTGTCCTGCACCGAGGTATTATCCATATCCAGTCGCAACGGCAAGGTATTGATAAACAGCCCCATGCCGCTGTCACCTCCGTGCCCTGCCTGCATTCGCCCAAACAGCACGGTGCCGAACACCACTTTCTCCTGCCCACTGGTACGTGACAACACCTGCGCCCAAGCCAGATGGCACAAAGTCGCCAAACTGACGCCCAGACGTCGAGCTTGACTGCGCAGACGATCATTTAACATAGCGGGTAACATCCGGTGCGATTCCGTCACCTGCGAACCATCCCGATGTACCTCCGTGAACCCAAATGGTAGTGTTGGTTCATCCACCTCAACCAACATGTCAGTAAAGAAACGGGTATGTTCGGCCTGACTCACTCCCAGACGAACTTGAGCCACCAAATTGCGGAAAGGGACCGGCACAGGCAAGTTCTCTTCCCGTCCGGCAAGATAAGCCTGAACCTCGCCATGCATCACTTCCATTGCAGTATGATCACCAATCAGGTGATGCAGCAATTGCAGTACGCGCCAATGACCATCCTCTTCCTGTGCTACCACAAAGTGCAACAATGGAGCTCGTTGCAGATCAATACGATAGCGACGTGGATCAAAATGTTGAGCTAACTGGTCACGGATCGGCCCATCAACCGGGTCTAATGTCAGTTCAATAATTGACAATTGAGCCTGACGCCAAACCACTTGAGCAGGCGCTGATAACCCTTGCCAAACAAAGGCGGTACGCAGAATATCGTGGCGATTAACTACCTGTTGCACCGCTGTCAGATAACGATCCAACAATGAACGATCAGCAAAGACCATTTGGCTGACCAATAGATACGGGTCACCTCCATTCGCCAGCAGATGGTGGAACAGAATACCGTCCTGCAACGGTGACAAGGCATAGATATCCTGAATATTAGCCACCCCACCCGGCACTTGTTCCACGATATGGTCAATTTCAGGTTGGGTCAGCTCAATCAGCGGCAACATCTCAGGTGTGAGCGCCGTGGTCGACGGGGTAATGACATTCGTCGGCACCACCACCGCCGGTGATTGCCCTACTGTTTGGGCAAATGCCGATAACACCGGGAATTGAAACAGGTCACGCACCGCCAGCGTTAGTCCAACATGGCGCAGGCGTTCAATCATCCGCACTGCAAGCAGAGAATGACCGCCCAAGGCAAAGAAACTGTCGTGCCGACTGATCTGTTTAATACCCAACAATTCGCTCCAGATAGCGGCCAATAGGGTTTCTGTTTCTCCCTGCGGTGCTTCATAAACCTGTCGTACAACCGCTTCCTCCCCCGGTACCGGTAATGCTCGACGATCCAATTTGCCGTTTGGCGTCAGAGGAAAGGCATCCAGACGGACAAACGCTGTCGGCACCATATAATCCGGCAACATGGCACTCAGATGAGTACGCAAGTGGTTAGTCAATTCTTCATTCTTTTCTGCTACTACATAAGCCACCAACCGTTTGTCCTGGCCGTCGCCTAGTACCAACACAACAGCCTCTTGTACAGTTGGATGCTCCATCAACCTGGCTTCGATTTCCCCCGGCTCAATACGGAAACCACGGATTTTCACCTGCTGGTCATTACGGCCTAGGAACTCCAGATTGCCATCTGGCAGGTAACGGGCCAAATCCCCGGTTCGGTACATACGGGCATCCGGCTTATCACTAAACGAATCTGGCAGAAAACGTTCCGCAGTCAGTTCAGGGCGATTGAGATAACCACAGGCAATCCCATCTCCACCGATATAAATTTCACCAATTACCCCCTGCGGCACTAACTGACCATAGGTATCCAACAGATAAACTCGCGTATTGGCTATCGGTCGACCAATAGGGATTCGAGTTACTTCTGGCAATAATTCTGCAATAAGGTAGGTGGTGGTAAAGGTCGTCCCTTCACTTGGCCCATAACCATTCAATAACTGTTGAGGCGGACTATTACGTAAAACCTGCGCCATCACATGGGGATCAAGGACATCACCGCCAACAATCAGAATCTTGATTTGCGGCAACACCGGAGACAATTCTGCCGCCAGCCGGTTAAACAGCCCGACACTCAGCCACAGCACCGTAATGCGATAAGTCTGTAACGCCTGAACGAATTCTTTAGGCATCAGCAATGTGGTGTGATCAATCACCACCAGCGTACCGCCATTGAGCAATGGCGCCCAGACTTCAAAGGTACTGGCATCGAAAGCCGGGTTGGCCTCAAACGCCACCCGATCATCCGGCCCAATTTCAGCGTACCCGTTATTGATGACCAGTCGAACCACAGCTCGGTGTGGCACCATTACCCCTTTTGGCGTGCCGGTCGAGCCGGAAGTGTACATAATATAAGCCAACTCGGTACTGGACCTAGGCAAGTCAAGATTAAGGTAATCCTCCTCCCTGATAGTACCCATCTCATCAGCAAGGCAATACAGGGGAATAGTCAGATCAATCGGGATATCAGTGAGCAATAATTTGGCTGAACAATCGCTTATCAGCCAGTTTTTCCGCTCATCTGGCACACGGGGATCGATTGGCACATACACGGCCCCGGCTTTGAGAATTGCCAATTGAGCCACGACCAGCTCAATAGATCGTTCTAACAACACCACAATCCGATCATCCAACTGTACCCCTCGCTTAATTAACTGGCGGGCCAGTCGGTTGGCACGAGCATTTAATTCGGCATAACTGAGAATGTACTCTTCATACACCAACGCTACTGCATCAGGGGTTTTCTCCGCCTGCTGTTCAAACAACCGATGAATGCATGTCTGGTCAGGATATCGCGTCTGGGTTGCATTCCAAGTTTCCAGTAACAGCTTGCGCTCCACCACGGTCAGGATATCGATTTTCCCAACTGGCTGTTGAGGGTTAGTCGCCATCTCTCGTAGTACGGTATGGAGATAGCCCATCTGCCGCTCAATGGTAAGTTGATCAAATAGCGCAGTGGAATAATTCAGATAACCGACAATTCGGCCATCCACCTCAGACAGGCTCAATTCAAGATCAAATTTAACAATATCAATGTATTGATCGGCAGGTGAAACCGTCAGTCCCGGCATCCGCCATTCCATGCCTTCATTGTTTTGCCAGGCAAACATCACTTGGAACAGCGGAGTATGCGCCAGGTGACGTGGTGGTTGTACGATTTCCACTACCTGTTCAAACGGTAGATCCTGATACTCCTGTGCCGCCAGCGCAGTTTGTCGCACACGCTCCAGCAATTCTGCCACATTGGGGGTGCCGGATAAATCCATGCGCAACGCCAATGTATTCACAAAAAAGCCGATCAAGGATTCCACTTCCTGCCGACTGCGACCGGCACTTGGCGTACCGATAACCAGATCTTCCTGACCTGATAAGCGTGATAAGACTGTTGCCCAAGCAGCCAGCAACGTCATAAATAACGTGACGCCCTGTTGCTCACTCAAACGTTTAAGAGATTGGGTTAATTCCGTATCCAGATTGACGGGCAATAAAGCCCCGGCAAACGACTGCTGAGATGGACGTGATCGATCAGTAGGCAAATCCAGTAGAACAGGCGCGTCTGCCAGACTCATTCTCCAATAGTCAGATTGGATTTGTAACCGCTCCGCCGACAGCCACTGACGCTGCCAGGCGGCATAATCAGGATACTGAATTACCAGTGGCGGCAACGGATCTGGCAGCCCCACTGAAAAAGCGGTATAGAGGGCGCTTAACTCACGCATCAACACACCAGCCGACCAGCCGTCTGACACAATATGATGCTGAGTCAACAAAAAGACATAATCATCATCAGCCCGTTGTATCAAACTCGCTCGGATTAACGGACCACCAGCAAGATCAAACGGCGCCTCCGCTTCCTGTACACATAAACGCTCGAACTGTTTATCCGCATTAGGCACTTTGCGCAAATCGCGTTTGCTCATCGGCAAACCCAATTCAGCTGGCAACAATTCGACTTGAGGCTGACCATCTACCGAGATAAAGATGGAACGCAAAGCCTCGTGACGGGCAAACAAGCGATTCAACGCCTGCTGCCAAGCAACGATATCCAACTGACCATGTAAACGCAGGACCATTGGAACATGATAGGTCTCGCTAACCCCCTCAAATTGGGCTAGGAACCATAGACGCTGTTGAGCAAATGACAAAGGTAACGCACCCTCGCGGGATATCGGCACCATAGCAGACACGCTATTGTTCTGTTCACCAAGCTGAATCCCCATTACCTCAGCAAAGGCCGCCAACGTCGGTGATTTAAACAACGTGGTCAGCGGCAATTCAATGCCTAAAGCCGCTATTCGGTTCATCATTCGCACCGCCAACAACGAATGGCCTCCCAAGGCAAAGAAGCTGTCATACCGCCCCACCTGCTCAATCCCCAGTAATTCACACCAGATAGCCGCCAGCGCTATCTCTGTTTCGCCTTGTGGCGCTTCATAAATCTGACGGGAAAATGCTTCTTCGTCCGGTGCCGGTAAAGCTAGACGGTCCAGTTTTCCATTTGGCGTCAACGGCAGTGTATCCAAACGGACAAAAGCCGCCGGCATCATATAATCCGGCAAAATTGCGCTCAGGTGAGTACGCAGGCTATTCGCCAACTCATCGTTTTCTTCTGCCACCACCCAAGCCACCAGACGCTTATCGAGCCCCTCACCCAGCGCTAACACCACCGCTTCACGTATCGCTGGATATTCCGTCAACCGAGTCTCAATTTCACCCGGTTCAATCCGGAAACCGCGAATTTTAATCTGTTGGTCATTACGACCAACAAATACTAAATTGCCATCTGGCAGATAACGGGCCAAATCTCCGGCCCGATACATCCGCGCATCCGGCATCTCACTAAACGGGTCATCTAAGAAGCGTTCAGCCGTCAGTTCAGGACGATTAAGGTAGCCACGCGCCACCCCCGCACCACCGACATACAACTCACCCACGACCCCCAATGGCACAAGCTGGCGGTAGGTGTCCAACAAATAAATCTGGGTGTTCGCCGTCGGATGACCGATAGGCACTAACGTATCCGTGTAGTCTGGCGGGCAACGCCAGGTTGTCGCACACACCGTGATTTCTGTCGGGCCATAGGCATTAAACACCGTCGCCCGACGACAAAGTGTCTGAAATAGTGCAGCACTAGGTGCTTCACCGCCTAATATCACTGTCGGTGTTATCGTCAGCGCAGGTAAATCTCCCCCATCCCGAAGCAAAGCCGGGGTCAAACAGGCATGGGTCACTGCCTGTTGTTCCAGATAATGCCAGAGGCGAAGCGGGTCCTGACGGACGATATCGACAGCAATAACCAGACAGGCCCCACTTCCCAACGCCATCATGATTTCCCAAACACTGGCATCAAAACTCAACGAGGCAAACTGCAACATCCGGCTATCCGAGTGAATGCCAAACTGAGTGATTTTATCCCGGATAAGATTGATTAGCCCACGATGCTCAACCATCACACCTTTTGGTGTGCCAGTTGAACCCGAGGTGTAAATCACATACGCCAGATGCTGTGCAGTCAGTGCGGTCACTTGCGGGTTACTGTCCGGCTTATCCGGCAAAGTATTCGGATCCAGTACAGTGAATCCTGCAAGCGCTTTCTCACCCAGTGCGACACATCCGGCATTATCCGCCAGCACAATAGCCGGTGCTGCATCAGTCAAAATATGTGCCAAACGTTCCCTCGGATAAGCCGGGTCCAATGGAACATAGGCTCCCCCCGCTTTCAATACAGCCAGCAAGCCCATGACCATCGTCGGTGAACGTGTAACACAAATCGCCACTCGTTGGTCTGGCGCAATACCCAGCGCAATCAGTTGATGGGCCAGCCGGTTAGCGCGGGTATTCAATTCCGCATAGCTGTACCTCTGTTCTTCATACACCAGTGCCGTGGCATCCGGGTTTTTCTCCACTTGTTGTTCAAATAATTGATGGATACACAGCGGGTCAAAATAGGCGGTTTCAGTCGCATTCCAGTTTTTTAATAACAATGTGCGTTCAGTCTCTGGCAAAATTTCCAATGCCCGTACTGGCGTTTCCGGGGCCAGCTCAAGTGTTTCTGCCAAACTTTCCAGCTCTTGTTGCATATAACCGCACACCCGCTCCGGATCAAATGGCTGAACAATTTGCGCTGTTAGCCCCAGCGCATTACCAAAATCCTCCACCGATAGAGTAAACGGATAGTTAGTGCGTTCCTGCGCGCCAAGAAACTCAACACCATTCATGATTTCATTCGAAGTCGCAGATAACGCACTGTGCCGGTAGTTCAACAAAGCACTAAAGAGTGGAACTTCACCTTGTACCCCACTGCAACGTTGAGCCAGCGCCAGTGAAGCGTGTTCATGCTCCAGTAATTCGGCTAACCGGGCATGTGCCGCCTGTACACTCCCCCGCACTGGGGTATTATCCATATCCAGCCGTAACGGCAAGGTATTGATAAACAGCCCCATACCGCTGTCAGCTCCTTGCCCTGTCTGCATACGCCCAAACAATACGGTGCCGAATACCACTTTCTCCTGTCCGCTGGTACGCGACAATACCTGTGCCCAAGCCAGATGGCACAGCGCCGCCAGACTGACACCCAAACGCCGGGCCTGACTACGCAAGCGGTTGTTCAGTATCGCGGGCAACATTCGGTACGATTGGGTCATCTGAGAACCATCCCGATGTACTTCCGTCAATCCGAACGGCAACGTCGGTTCATCCACTTCTGCCAACATGTCAGTAAAGAAACGGGTATGCTCTGCCTGATTCACCCCAAGACGAACCTGAGCCACCAGATTGCGGAAAGGGACCGGTGCCGGTAAGCTCTCTTCCTGCCCGGCAAGGTACGCCTGAACTTCGCGGCTCATCACTTCCATTGCGGTATGATCGCCAATCAGATGATGCTGTAATTGCAGCGCAATCCAGCGACCATCCGTCTCCTGTGCAATAACAAAACGTAACAGTGGCGCCTGGCCCAGATCGAGACGATGCTGACGCGGATCAAAACGTTGAGCCAATTGCTCATAAACCGGCCCGTCAGCAGGATCTAATATCAGTTCCACAACTGATAACGGCGCCTGACGCCAGACTACCTGAACTGGCGCAGATAATCCTTGCCAGATAAAAGCAGTACGTAGAGTATCGTGGCGATTAACCACCTGTTGCACTGCCGCCAGATAACGATCCAACAACGAACGTTCAGCAAAGACCATCTGGCTGATCAATAGATATGGGTCGCCTTCATTGCTTAATAAGTGGTGAAACAGAATCCCGTCCTGCAACGGTGACAAGGCATAGATATCCTGAATATTAGTCATCCCACCCGGTACTTGTGCAATGATATGGTCAATCTCAGTTTGGGTCAGCTCAACCAATGGCAACATTTCAGGTGTGAGTGCTATGGTGGCCGGGGTGATGACATTCTCCGGTACCACCACCGCTTGTGACTGCCCTACCGTTTGGGCAAATGCGGACAACACCGGGGATTGAAACAGATCATACACCGCTAGCGTTAATCCCGCGTTACGCAGACGTTCAATCATCCGCACCGCCAGCAGAGAATGGCCGCCCAAGGCAAAGAAACTGTCATGCCGACTGATCTGTTCGATACCCAACAACTCGCCCCAGATAGCGGCCAATAGGGTTTCTGTTTCCCCTTCCGGCGCTGCATAAACCTGACGAGCAAAGGCATCCACCCCCGGCGCCGGCAGTGCTTGGCGATCCAGCTTACCGTTCGGGGTCAGCGGAAAGGCATTCAAGCGTACAAAAGCGGCCGGCACCATATAATCAGGCAAAATGGCGCTCAGATATTCACGCAGGCTCGCCGTCAATCCGTCATCTGGCTCTGCCACCACATAAGCTACCAACCGTTTGTCCTGCCCGTCACTTAACGCCAGTACCAATGCGCCACTTACCGCAGGATGCTCCATCAACCGTGCTTCAATTTCTTCCGGCTCAATACGGAACCCCCTAATTTTAACCTGCTGATCATTACGGCCAACAAATACCAGATTGCCATCCGGCAGGTAACGGGCTAAATCCCCGGTGCGATACTGGCGGGCATCCGGTTCATTACTGAACGGATCTGTTAGGAAACGTTCAGCGGTCAACTCAGGACGATTGAGATAACCACGAGCAACACCCACACCACCGATATACAATTCCCCCACCGCCCCCAACGGTACCGGCTGACCATAAGCATCCAGCAGATAAACCCGTGTGTTGGTTGTTGGACGTCCAATCGGAACCCATGCATCCGTATAGTCTGATGGGCAAGACCAAGAGGTGGCGCAAACCGTAATTTCCGTCGGGCCATAATCATTGAATAGATTTGCCCGATCACACAACGCCCGAAACAGGGTTGAACCCGGCGCTTCTCCTGCAAATATTAACGTAGGCTTTATCGTTATTACCGGTAAATCGCTCTCTTCCCGGAACAGAGCCGGTGGCAGGAAAGCGTGCGTTACCGCTTGTTTTTCGAGATAAGACCAAAGACGAAGCGGGTCATGGCGGATGATATCGGTAGGAATAACCAGACAGGCCCCGCCACTTAACGCTGTCATAATTTCCGAGACACTGGCATCAAAACCCGATGAAGCAAATTGCAATATCCGACTGGTTTCATCAACGCTAAACCGGGTAATTTGAGCCAGAGCCAAATTAACTACCCCGCGATGTTCCACCATTACCCCTTTCGGCGTGCCGGTCGAACCCGAGGTGTAAACCACATAGGCTAAATGTCGGTCAGTCAATTCAAGTATCTGCGGATTACTGCCTGCTTGGTCAAACAGGATATTCGGATCGAGCATAATCAGGTCTGCAAGTGCCTTCTCACCCAACGCAACACGTCCGGTATTATCCGCCAGCACAATAGCCGGTTCGGCATCAGCCAGAATATGCCCCAGACGTTCGCCAGAATAAGTCGGATCCAGCGGCACATAGGCTCCACCCGCTTTCAGCACCGCTAATAACCCAATTATCATTGCTGGTGAACGTGCCACACAAATCGCCACTCGCTGATCCGGCGCCACACCCAACGCAATCAGTTGATGCGCCAGCCGATTAGCACGCGCATTTAATTCGACATAACTGAGGATTTGCCGCTCATAGATTAGTGCCGTGGCATCCGGGTTTTTCTCTGCCCATTGCTCAAACAATCGGTGAATACAACAGCGATCTGGATACGACACTTCGGTCGTGTTCCAAGTTTCCAATAACAGCTTGCGTTCCGCTACGGTCAGGATATCGATTTTCCCGACCAGCTGTTGAGGGTTAGCCGCCATCGCCCGCAGCACAGTATGGAGATAACCCACCTGACGCTCAATGGTCGCTTGATCAAATAGAGCGGCGGCATAATTCAGATAACCGACAATTCGGCCATCCACCTCAGACAGGCTCAATTCAAGATCAAATTTAGCGATATCTATGAGTTGTTCGACAGGTGAAACCGTCAGTCCCGGCAACCGCCATTCCGTGTTCTCATTGTTCTGCCAAGCGAACATCACCTGAAACAGCGGGGTATGCGCCAGTCGGCGCGGTGGTTGCACGATTTCCACCACCTGCTCAAATGGTAAGTCCTGATGCTCCTGCGCCTCTAGCGCGGTTTGCCGCACCCGCGCCAGCAATTCCGCCACATTCGGTGCGCCGGACAAGTCCATCCGCAACGCCAGCGTATTCACAAAGAAACCAATCAGAGATTCCACTTCCTGCCGACTACGACCGGCACTCGGCGTACCGACAATAAGATCTTCCTGACCTGACAGGCGCGACAGAACCGTCGCCCAAGCCGCTAACAGGGTCATAAATAACGTGACGCCCTGTTGCTCACTCAAGCGTTTAAGGGATTGGGTTAATTCCGCATCCAGACTGACGGGCAAGATATTTCCGGCAAATGACTGCTGAAGTGGACGTGGCCGATCAGTAGGTAAATCCAGGAGAACCGGCGCATCGATCAGTCTCGCGCGCCAATAATCAGATTGGGACTGTATGCGTTCAGCCGACAGCCATTGACGCTGCCAGGCGGCGTAATCAGGATACTGAATCGTCAACGGCGGCAATGGTTCTGACTGTTGGTTCAAGTAAGCCGAATAAAGCGTCTCCAGTTCTGATTTCAATATCCCTAAAGACCAACCATCAGAAACGATATGATGCTGGGTCAGCAGGAAAACGTGTTCATCATCAGCCAGTTGTACCAAACTGGCACGAATTAACGGACCGCGAGCAAGATCAAACGGCGTTTCTACTTCCTGAGCAGAGAGAGACTCAAGCTGGTCATCCATATCAGGTGTGTCGCGCAGATCATATTTTTTAATCGGCAGACCCAATGCCGCCGGCAACAATTCCACCTGCGGCTGGCCATCAATAGCAACAAAAACAGAACGCAACGCTTCATGACGGGCAAACAACATATTAAGCGCCTGCTGCCAAGCCACAATATCCAACTGACCATATAAACGTAGGGCCAGCGGAATATGATAGGTCTCACTCACCCCCTCAAACTGCGCCAGGAACCACAGGCGCTGTTGCGCAAATGATAACGGCAATTGGCCCTCACGGGGTAGTGGAATGATAGCGGGCAATACCTCGCCTGATTCATCAAACCGGGCACGCATCACCTCAGCAAGGGCCATTAAAGACGGGAATCTAAACAGCGTGGACAGCCGTAATTCCATCCCTAACGCCGCTATCCGGTTCATCATCCGCACCGACAACAGCGAATGGCCGCCTAAAGCGAAAAAGTTGTCATACCGGCTAATCCGCTCAACACCCAGTAATTCACGCCAGATAGCCGCCAATATGGTTTCCATCTCCCCTGACGGCGCGGCGTAAATCTGCCGGGCAAAATCTTCTTCCCCCGGGGCCGGTAGCGCCCGACGGTCTAGTTTACCGTTCGGGGTCAGCGGGAAGGCATCCAGACGTACAAACACGGCCGGCACCATATAATCCGGTAACACCGCACTTAAGTGAGTACGCAGACGATTGACCAACTCTTCATTCACTTCTGCCACCACATAAGCCACCAGCCGTTTGTCCTGCTCGTCATCCATCACTAGCACAACTGCTTCATGCACTGCCGGGTGTTCCAGCAATCGGGCTTCGATTTCCCCCGGTTCAATGCGGAAACCGCGAATTTTCACCTGTTGGTCATTACGGCCCAGAAATTCCAAATTACCGTCTGGTAGATAACGGGCCAAATCCCCGGTCCGGTACATGCGTGCATCCGGTTGATCACTGAACGGATCTGGCAGGAAACGCTCAGCAGTCTGGTCAGGACGATTAAAATAGCCACAAGCGACCCCATCTCCCCCCACATAAATCTCACCGATCGCACCTAACGGTACCGGCTGACCGTAAATATCCAGCAGATAAATGCGCGCATTGGCTATCGGCCGACCAATGGGTATCCGGGTCACTCCCTGCGCTAATGCCACGATAGGGTAAATGGTGGTAAAAGTGGTTCCCTCACTCGGGCCATAAGCTTGTAATAATTGTTGCGGCGGGCAATTATCCAGAACCTGAGCAATCACATGCAAATCGGGGATATCTCCCCCGAAAATCAGGATCTTAATCTGCGGAAGAACCGGGGATAACTCTACCGCCAGCCGGTTAAACAACCCGATAGTCAGCCACAGTACTGTGATACGATGAGCCAGTAAAACCCGCACTAACTTCTGAGGTGTTAATAATGTGGCACGATCAATAACCACTAACGCCCCACCATTGAGTAATGGCGCCCAGACTTCAAATGTGCTGGCATCGAAAGCCGGATTAGCCGTAAAGGCAACCCGATCATCCTGTCCGATTTCGGCATAACCATTATTGATGACCAGCCGGGCCACCGCACGATGCGGTACCAACACCCCTTTTGGGGTACCAGTCGAGCCGGAGGTATACATAATATAAGCCAGCTCAGTACTGGAGCGTGGCAAGTCAGGATTGCGGTAATCCTCCGTCCTGATAGCGCCGATCTCATCGGCCAGGTCAACCGGGATTTCAGTAAGCAATAATTTGGCTGAACAGTCGGTTATCAGCCAGTGCTTCCGCTCGTCCGGCACCCAGGGATCGATCGGCACATACACGGCCCCGGCCTTGAGGATAGCCAATTGAGCCACCACCAGCTCAACAGAACGCTCTAACAAAACAGCAACCCGGTCATCCGGCTGGATCCCCTGCCCAATTAACCAATGAGCCAACCGGTTGGCGCGAGCATTTAATTCGGCATAGTTGAGAATGTGTTCTCCATACACCAGCGCTATCGCATCAGGAGTATTTTCTGCCTGTTGTTCAAACAGCCGGTGAATACAACACTGGTCAGGATATGACGCCTGGGTCGCATTCCAGGTCTCCAGCAACAGCCTTTTTTCTGCTGCCGGCAAGATATTCAATGCCCGTACTTGTATCTCTGGTCGCTGCTCAAGGGCCTCCGCCAGGCTTTCTAGCGCCTGTTGCATATAACCACATATCCGCACTGGATCAATCGGTTGAACAATTTGCGCCGTCAATCCCAATGCGTGACCAAAATCCTCCACCGACAAAACAAACGGATAGTTCGTGCGCTCTTGCTCGCTAAGGACTTCAATACCGCTGATGATTGCATCCGTGGTAACTGGCTGCGCACTATGCCGGTAGTTCAGTAACGCACTAAAGAGAGGTACTTCCCCCGATACCCCACTGCAACGTTGAGCCAACGCCAATGACGCATGTTCATGCGCCAGCAATCCGGCTAACCAGGTATGGGCTAACCGTACACTCTCCTGCACCGAGGTATCATCCATATCCAGCCGCAACGGCAAGGTATTGATAAACAGCCCCATTCCGCTGTCAGCCCCTTGCCCTGCCTGCATCCTCCCAAACAGCACGGTGCCGAACACCACTTTCGCCTGTCCGCTGGTACGTGACAACACCTGCGCCCAGGCCAGATGGCATAACGCAGCCAAACTGACGCCCAGACGCCGGGCCTGACTGCGTAGACGATCACTTAACGTAATGGGTAACATCCGGTGCGATTCCGTCACCTGTGAACCATCCCGATGTACCTCCGTCAACCCGAACGGCAGCGTTGGCTCGTCCACTTCAGCCAACATATCAGTAAAGAAACGGGTATGCTCGCCCTGACTCATCCCCAACCGGGCCTGAGCCACCAAATTACGGAAAGGGACCGGCGCAGGCAAGCTCTCTTCCTGTCCGGCAAGATAAGCCTGAACCTCACGGTTCATCACGTCCAGCGTCGTATGGTCGCCAATCAGATGATGCAGCAATTGCAGTACGCACCAGCGACCATCCTCCTCCTGCGCTATCGCAAAGCGCAGCAAAGGTGCTTGGTTCAAGTCTAGGCGACGATGACGTGGGTCAAAATATTGCGCTAACTGGTCACGAATCGGCCCATCAACCAGATCTAATGTCAGTTCAGTGACTGACAATTGAGCCTGTCGCCAAACCACTTGAGCCGGTGCCGATAACCCTTGCCAAACAAAGGCGGTACGCAGAATATCGTGACGGTTAATCACCTGTTGCATTGCTGCCAGATAACGATCCAGCAATGGACGATCAGCAAAATTCATCAGGCTGATTAATAGATACGGATCACCTTTATTCGCCAGCAGATGATGGAACAGGATGCCATCCTGCAACGGTGACAGGGCATAAATATCCTGAATATTGGCAACTCCACCCGGCACCTGTTCAATGATATGGCCAATTTCAGACTGAGTGAGATCAATCAACGGCAACATTTCGGGTGTAAGTGCTGTGATCGCCGGGGTAATGACATTTGTCGGTACTATCACCGCCTGTGACTGCCCTACTGTTTGGGCAAATTCAGATAACACGGGGGACTGGAATAAATCACGTACCGCCAGAGTTAACCCGGCATTACGCAGACGTTCAACCATCCGTACCGCCAGCAACGAATGACCGCCCAGAGCAAAGAAGCTGTCATGCCGACTGATCTGTTCAATACCCAACAACTCGCTCCAGACAGCGGCCAATAAGGTTTCTGTCTCTCCTTGCGGCGCGGCATAAACCTGACGGGCAAAAGCTTCCTCCCCCGGCGCAGGCAACGCCCTGCGATCCAGTTTGCCATTTGGCGTCAACGGGAAAGTATCCAAGCGTACAAAAGCTGCCGGTACCATATAATCCGGCAAAATGGCGCTCAGATAGACACGTAAACTGTTAACCAACCGGTCATCCGCTTCTGCCGCTACATAAGCCACCAGCCGTTTATCCTGATCATCGCCCAAAGCCAGCACTAGCGCTTCGCTTACCGCCTGATGCTCCAGCAATCGGGCTTCTATTTCTCCCGGTTCAATACGGAAACCGCGGATTTTCACCTGCTGGTCATTACGGCCCAGGAATTCCAGATTGCCATCCGGCCGATAGCGGGCCAAATCCCCAGTGCGATACAGGCGGGCATCTGACTCATCACTAAACGGATCGGCCAGAAAACGTTCTGTCGTCAAGTCAGGGCGGTTGAGATAACCTCGTGCTACCCCCACACCGCCAATATACATCTCTCCAACCGCGCCTAACGGCACCGGCTGGCCGTTAGTATTTAGCAAATAAATTCGTGTGTTAGCTGTCGGACGTCCAATCGCAATGACGCCCTCAGTGTAGTCTGATGGGCAACGCCAGGTGGCCGCGCACACCGTGATTTCTGTTGGTCCATAGGCATTAAACACCGTTGCCCGACGACTCAATGCCTGAAGCAGTGTTGCACTCGGCGCCTCACCACCGAGTATCAACGTCGGTCTTATTGTCATCTCCGGTACATCACTCCCTTCCCGGAGCAAGGCTGGGGTCAAGCAAGCGTGGGTTATCGCCTGTTCTTCCAGATAATGCCAGAGATAGCGAGGATCCTGACGCACCGCATCGACAGGGATCGACAAAATGGCTCCACTGCACAATGCCATCAGGGTTTCCCAGACACTGGCATCAAAGCCAAATGAGGCAAACTGCAACATCCGGCTCCCCGGATGAATATCAAACTGAACGATTTTTTCCTGAATCAGGTTAACCAGCCCACGATGTTCGACCATCACGCCCTTTGGTATGCCGGTCGAACCGGAGGTATAAATCACATACGCCAGATGGCGTGGAGTTAATGCCGATATCTGCGGGTTGCTATCCGGTTGGTTGGGCAATGAATTTGGGTCCAGTACAGTTAACGCCGCCAGAGCTTTTTCGCCTAACGCGGCACGTCCAGCATCATCTGCCAATACAATAGCCGGCTCAGCATCGGTTAAAATATGAACCAGACGTTCCCCCGGATAAGCCGGATCTAGCGGTACATAAGCACCTCCCGCTTTCAGTACTGCCAGCAGCCCCACTATCCGCGCCGGCGAACTCGCGACACAGATTGCCACCCGCTGATCCGGTACCACTCCTAACGTAATCAGTTGATGCGCCAGCCGATTAGCACGGGCATTTAATTCGGCATAACTGAGGACTTGTCTTGCATACACCAACGCTATGGCATCCGGGCTTTTCTCCACCCATTGCTCAAACAGTCGGTGAATACAACCGCAATCTGGATATGATGTTTCGGTCGCGTTCCAGGTTTCCAATAACAACTTGCGTTCCGCCACGGTCAGGATATCGATTTTCCCGACTGGCTGTTGAGGGTTAGCCGCCATCGCCCGCAACACGGTATGGAGATAACCCACCTGCCGCTCAATGGTCGCTTGATCAAATAGAGCGGCGGCATAATTCAGATAACCGACAATTCGGCCGTCCACTTCAGACAGACTCAATTCAAGATCAAATTTAGCGATATCAATGCGTTGATCGGCAGATGAAACCGCCACTCCCGGCAATTGCCATTCCGTGTTCTCGTTGTTCTGCCAGGCAAATATCACCTGGAACAGCGGGGTATGTGCCAGTCGGCGCGGTGGTTGCACGATTTCCACCACCTGTTCAAATGGCAGGTCCTGATGTTCTTGCGCCGCCAACGCGGTTTGCCGCATCTGCGCCAGCAATTCCGCCACATTCGGCGTACCGGATAAATCTATCCGCAATGCCAGCGTATTCACAAAAAAGCCAATCAGGGACTCCACTTCCTGCCGACCACGACCGGCACTTGGCGTACCGATGATCAAATCTTCCTGACCTGACAGACGTGATAGCACAACTGCCCAGGCAGCTAATACAGTCATAAATAACGTGACGCCCTGTTGTTCACTCAGGCGTTTAAGAGATTGGGTTAATCCTGCATCCAGACTGACGGGCAATAAGGCCCCGGCAAATGACTGCTGAGGCGGACGTGGCCGGTCAGTCGGTAAATCCAGCAGAACCGGTGCATCGACCAGTCTTGTACGCCAATAATCAGACTGGGACTGTATACGTTCAGCCGACAGCCATTGATGCTGCCAGGCGGCGTAATCAGGATACTGAATTGTCAATAGTGGCAACGGATCTGATTGCCCCGCCAGAAATGCGGTGTAAAGGGTGCTCAATTCACGCATCAACACGCTGACAGACCAACCATCGAAAATAATATGATGCAGGGTCAGCAAGAAAACGCGATCATCGTCAGCCAGTTGTATCAGACTGGAACGAATTAATGGACCACGGGCAAGATCAAACGGTGTTTCAACTTCCTGAGCAGAGAGGGACGCAAGCTGCGCCTCCACATCAGGCCTGTCACGCAGATCATATTTTCTCATCGGCAAGCCTGATGCCGTCGGCAACAACTCCACCTGCGGCTGACCATCGACAGCAATGAAGACGGAGCGCAACGCTTCATGACGGGCAAACAGCGTATCAAGCACCTGTTGCCAGGCGACGATATCCAGTCGACCACGCAAACGCAGGGCCAATGGAATATGATAAGTCTCACTCACACCGTCAAACTGAGCCAGGAACCACAGACGCTGTTGCGCAAATGACAACGGCAATTTACTCTCACGGGATAGCGGAACGATAGCGGGCAATACCTCGTCTGACTCATTAAACCGGGTGCGCATCACTTCAGCAAAGGCCATCAAAGACGGGAATCTAAACAACGTGGACAAGGGCAATTCAATCCCCAACGCCGCTAGCCGGTTCATCATTCGTACTGCCAACAACGAATGGCCGCCTAAAGCGAAAAAGTGGTCATATCGGCTAATCCGCTCGACACCCAGTAATTCACGCCAGATAGTCGCCAATGTGGTTTCTATCTCTCCTAACGGCGCAGCGTAAATCTGCCGGGCAAAATCTTCTTCCCCCGGCACCGGTAATGCCCGCCGATCCAGTTTGCCATTCGGTGTCAATGGGAAGGCATCCAGACGCATAAAAGCAGCCGGCACCATATAATCCGGCAGTACCGTACTTAAGTGAGTATGCAGACGATTAACCAATGCTTCATCCGCTTCGGCCGCCACATAAGCCACCAGCCGTTTATCCTGACCATCATCTAGCGCCAGCACGACCGCTTCATTCACCGCCGGGTGTTCCATCAGCCGGGCTTCAATTTCCCCCGGTTCAATACGGAAACCGCGGATCTTAACCTGTTGGTCGTTACGGCCCAGAAATTCCAGATTGCCGTCTGGCAAATAACGGGCTAAATCCCCGGTACGGTACATTCGGGCATCTGGAATATGACTAAACCGGTCTGCTAAGAAACGTTCTGTCGTCAGCTCAGGACGGTTGAGATAACCCCGTGCCACACCAGCCCCGCCAATATATAACTCACCTACAGCGCCTAACGGTACCAGCTGACCGTACTTATCCAACAGATAGAGGGTTAAGTCCGGGATACGCGTGCCAATAGGACTCGTTGTCTGTTCTGCATCATAGCGAGTCAAAGCCCGGTAAGTGACGTGAACCGTGGTCTCGGTGATACCGTACATATTCACCAACTGAGGCAACGTCTCCTCACGCAGGGCATACCACGGCTTCAAAATACTCGGATCGAGGGCTTCCCCGCCAAAGATGATATAGCGCAAACAGTCCGGTAACGGATTGGCGACATAACTGGCAATAAAGGCTTTAAAAGCACTGGGGGTCTGATTCAACACCGTGATG
>NZ_LOIC01000082.1:0-170438 GCF_001684335.1 Photorhabdus namnaonensis | reverse complement strand
CTTCCCCGCCAAAGATGATATAGCGCAAACAGTCCGGTAACGGATTGGCGACATAACTGGCAATAAAGGCTTTAAAAGCACTGGGGGTTTGATTCAACACCGTGATACCATGCTGACACACGAATTGGTGCAGCTCTTGAGGTGAACGGGCAATCGCGTGCGGAACCAGCACCAGTTTAGCGCCGTAGCGTAACGCTCCCCATAATTCCCACACCGAGAAGTCAAACGCTATGGAATGGAACAGGCACCAAATATCTTGCCGGTTAAAGTGATACCATAATTTAGTCGCGTCAAACAAACGCAGGATATGACGATGTTCCACCATCACTCCTTTCGGCGTACCGGTCGAACCCGAGGTGTAAATCACATAGGCCAGATGCTGTGCCGTCAATGCCGGCACTTGCGGGTTACTGTCCGGCTGATCTGGCAGATTATTCGGGTCAAGTACCGTCAGCCCTGCCAGCGTACTCTCACCCAGCGCATCACGCCCGACATTATCCGCCAGCAAAATAGCGGGGGCCGCATCGGTCAGGATATGTGCCAGGCGCTCACCGGTATAGACCGGGTCCAGCGGCACATAGGCCCCCCCGGCTTTCAGCACCGCTAATACCCCCACCACCATTGCCGGTGAACGTGACACGCAAACCACCACCCGCTGGTCCGGTGTAACGCCCAACGCTATCAGTTGATGCGCCAGACGGTTGGCGCGGGCATTGAGCTCGGCATAGCTGAGGATCTGTTCTTCATACACCAGTGCTGTGGCATCCGGACTTTTCTCTGCCCATTGCTCGAATAGTCGGTGAATACAACCGTGATCTGGATACGACGTTTCGGTTGTATTCCAGGTTTCCAGCAACAGCTTTTTTTCCGCTGCCGGCAAGATATTCAGTGTTCGTACCGGTGTTTCCGGACGCTGTTCAAGGGCCTTTGCCAGACTTTCCAGCGCCTGTTGCATATAACCGCATACACGTTCTGATTCAAATGGCTGCACCACCTGAGCGGTCAATCCCAACGTAGAACCGCCGTCCTCTACTGACAGCACAAACGGATAGTTGGTTCGTTCCTGCGCACCAAGGAATTCAATACCTGGCACTACCTTATTTGGCATCGCCGACTGATCATTATGTCGATAGTTCAACAAAGCACTAAAGAGTGGGGGTTCCCCCTGCACACTACTACAACGCTGGGCCAATGCCAGTGACGCATGTTCATGATCCAGTAATTCCGCCAGTCGAGTATGTGCTGCCTGTACACTGTCCTGTACCGGGGTATCATCCACATCCAGCCGTAATGGCAAGGTATTGATAAACAGCCCCATACCGCTGTCAGCGCCTTGCCCCGCTTGCATCCGACCAAACAATACGGTACCGAACACCACTTTCGTCTGTCCGCTGGTATGTGACAACACCTGTGCCCAAGCCAAATGGCACAAAGTCGCCAAACTGACGCCCAGACGCCGGGCCTGACTGCGCAGGCGATCATTCAACTCAGTGGGTAACATCCGGTACGATTCCGTCACCCGTGAACCATCCCGATGAACCTCCATCAACTCGAATGGCAGCGTTGGTTCATCCACCTCAGCCAACATGTCAGTAAAGAAGCGGGTATGTTCAGCCTCACTCATCCCCAATCGGGCCTGAGCCACTAGATTGCGGAAAGGGATCGGTACAGGTAAGTTCCCTTCCTGCCCGGCAATATAAGCCTGAATTTCACCATTCATCACTTCCAGCGTCGTATGGTCGCCAATCAGATGATGCAGCAATTGCAGTACGCTCCAACGACCGTCCTCTTCCTGCGCTACCGCAAAGTGCAATAAGGGTGCTTGGTTCAAATCAAGGCGATAATGTTGTAAGTCAAAATGTTGAGCTAACTGATCACGGACCGGCCCATCAATCGGGTCTAGTGTCAGTTCAGTGACTGATAATTGAGCCTGACGCCAAACCACCTGAACCGGCGCTGATAATCCTTGCCAAACAAAGGCGGTACGCAGAATATCGTGACGGTTAACCACCTGTTGCACTGCCACTAAATAGCGGTCCAACAGGGCGCGGTCAGCAAAGATCATCTGGCTAACAAATAAATATGGGTCACCCTTATTCGCCAACAGATGATGGAACAGAATACCGTCCTGCAACGGTGACAAACCATAAATATCCTGAATATTGGCAACCCCACCCGGTACCTGAGCCACAATATGGTCAATCTCAGTCTGAGTCAGATCAATCAACGGCAACATTTCAGGTGTAAGTGCCGAGGTTGCCGGGGTAATAACATTCGCCAGCACCAATAGCGCCTGTGATTGCCCTACTGTTTGGGCAAATTCAGATAACACCGGGGATTGGAATAAATCACGTACTGCCAGTGTTAACCCCACATTACGCAGACGTTCAATCATTCGTACCGCCAACAACGAATGACCACCCAAAGCAAAGAAACTGTCGTGCCGACTGACCTGCTCAATACCTAACAACTCGCTCCAGGCAGCGGCTAGCAGAGTTTCTATCTCCCCTTGCGGCGCGGCATAAATCTGACGGGCAAAGGCATCTTCCCCCGGTGCCGGTAATGCCCGTCGATCTAGTTTGCCATTCAGTGTTAACGGGAAGGTATCCAAGCGTACAAAGGCCGCCGGTACCATATAATCCGGCAAAATGGCACTCAGATAGGCACGCAAGCTATTAACTAGCCCGTCATCTGCTTCTGCCGCCACATAAGCCGCCAGCCGTTTATTTTGACCATCGCCCAGAGCCAGCACCAGTGCTTCGTTCACAGCCGGGTGTTCCAGCAATCGGGCTTCAATTTCCCCCGGTTCAATACGGAAACCACGGATTTTCACCTGCTGGTCATTACGGCCCAGAAATTCCAGATTTCCATCCGGCAGGTAGCGGGCTAAATCCCCGGTCCGGTACAGACGGGCATTGGGTTCACCACTAAACGGATCGGCCAGAAAACGTTCCGCTGTCAAATCAGGGCGGTTGAGATAGCCTCGCGCTACCCCCACACCGCCAATATACAACTCACCGACCGCGCCTAACGGCACTGGCTGGCCGTCAGTATTCAGCAAATAAACTTGTGTGTTAGCTGTCGGACGTCCAATCGCAATGACGCCCCCAGTGTAGTCTGACGGACAACGCCAGGTAGCCGCACACACCGTGATTTCCGTTGGACCATACGCATTAAACACCGTTGCCCGACGACTCAATGCCTGAAGCAGTGTTGCACTCGGCGCCTCACCACCGAGTATCAACGTCGGTCTAATTGTCATCACCGGCAGATCGACCCCCTCCCGGAGCAAGGCTGGGGTCAAGCAAGCATGGGTTATCACCTGTTCTTCCAGATAATGCCAGAGATAAAGAGGTTCCTGACGAATCATGTCAGCCGGGATCGCCAGAGTGGCCCCACTGCACAATGCCATCAGGGTTTCCCAGACACTCGCATCAAACCCAAATGAGGCAAACTGCAACATCCGGCTCCCCGGATGAATATCAAACTGAACGATTTTTTCCTGAATCAGGTTAACCAGCCCATGATGTTCGACCATCACTCCCTTTGGTATGCCGGTCGAACCGGAGGTATAAATCACATACGCCAGATGGCGCGGGGTTAACTCCGGTACTTGCGGGTTGCTCTCCGGGTGGTTGGGCAATGAATTCGGATCCAGCACAGTCAGTGCAGCCAGTACGTTTTCGCCTAACGCGGCACGTCCAATATCATCTGTCAGTACAATAGCTGGCGCAACATCAGTTAAAATATGAACCAGCCGTTCCCCCGGATAAGCCGGGTCTAGCGGTACATAGGCACCCCCGGCTTTCAGTACTGCCAGCAGCCCCACTATCCGCGCCGGCGAACTCGCGACACAAATTGCCACCCGCTGCTCTGGTGAGACTCCCAACGTAATCAGTTGATGCGCCAGCCGATTGGCACGGGCATTTAATTCGGCATAGTTGAGAACGCGTTCTTCATACATCAGCGCTATAGCGTCAGGGGTTTTCTCCACCTGTTGTTCAAACAGCCGGTGAATACATAACCGGTCAGGATATACCGTTTCAGTCGCGTTCCAGGTTTCCAGCAGCAGAGTGCGTTCAGCTTCAGGCAACAAATTAAGTTGCCAGACGGGAACGTCATTCCGTTCTTCTGCCGATAATGCCAACACCTGTAAATGTTCACTCATCCGCTGAACCACTTCCGTACTCAAACGGTTTGTATCGTAAATCCAGCGAAAACCACCCTGAGTATTTATCTGGAGTGTCAGCAATTCACCTAATGCATTCTGCTGCCACGGTTTGTCATCCGGCATGAAAGAAACGGCAACTCGCCACGGGCAACTTGTTGTTAATGCCGGGATAACACACAGTGAAGGAGAACGGGAAAGGAGATCACGACAAAATGTACGATGTTGCGTCAGCCGTACAAGCTCATCCTCCATCCAGTTCGCTACCGCATACCACGGCTGATCAAACTCCACCTTAACAATCATTGGCACCACTGGCGCCAAAACAGACAACACATCCGATTCATCTTTTACCCTATCCACACACCAGCCGATTTGGAATTCGGTTTGATGAGTCAAGCGCGCAAGATAGATAGCAAATGTCTGTAACAGTGTCTGCAATGGTCTTTTTTCACCATTTTCTAATAGCGGAGATTGCCAGGCACTTAATGCCCATTCCGGTGCTGCTGACTTCCCGGCAGTTTCGAAAGGTAATTGGAGCGGCAGAAAAGAGGCAAGACGTTCACGCCAGAATGATTCACTAGGTGCCAATGCCTGGAGGATATCTTTTACATTCTGAGTCTGTTGTGAAGAAAGCAGAGGCAACTGCTTGCCTAGTCCAAGTTCTGATATATCAGCAAGTTCCCCGGCGGAAAGTAATTTACCTTCAAGTGTGGCAAACCCTCCGATCCTAACATCCTCACTTCCGGTTGTTACCTGCCAGGCATCCTCCTCTACAGCAATCAACGTACCGGGTGCCCCTCCAGAATAGTGATTCAGCCGTTGAAGCCAAGAAATTCGCACTGTGCCCCATTTCAGCAACAGTTTCGGGCAACCCAGTGGATTTAAATAATTTTCGCCAAAATCTAATGCCCGTACTAAAGCTGAAAGTACCTCACCCGACTGCTGCCAACACAGATACCCCCCACTATCGGGACGACGAGACTGAGCATAAAAACTTCGTTGTGTCAGATCCTGCGGATAAGTCACCAACTTTTCCTGCTCAAGATCCCGAAGCAATTTGATAAACCCTTCCTGAGCTGCCTGATAGCATTTCAGATTCAATGAAAATGCATTATCGTGTTCCTTAATAGATACCGGCCATTGCACCGCTATATCACCAGTGTCCACCCCCGCCTCAATACAATGCCACGAAATGGCGTAATGTGTCTCCCGCGCTAACAGTGCCCAAGAAGTGGCATGACTTCCCGCATAACGTGGCAAGGGACTATTGTGATAATTAAAAGCACCGCAGCGAATCTGCCCAATCAGCGACACAGGCAGGATAATCGGATTAACGATGGAGAACAGCCAGTCCACAGGATGTTGTGCAATTTGCGCTTGTAATGCCTCAACAGAGTTCACACAAATAATCCCTTGCCGGGCAGCCCATGTTTGCAGGACGGTATCGGTAGTCAGTATTGCTTGTATCGTATGCCCGGCCGCCTGAATTTGTTCGGCGCAGAATACTGCAAGGGTTGTTCCCCCGACCACGACGCAATTACGTGACAGAGCAGGTATATTCTTTACGTTATTGGTTATATTTTCTGATGTCTGAGAGAGAAGTTCGGCTTTAAGGATACTTTCCGCTTTTTTAGTAATGCTATCTTTCATCTACTACCTCAATAAATCTGTTAGATATTTGGCAACTATCATTCTTAGCAATCATCACAAGTGTTTTTTTATTTTTCCCCACTTATCCTGGGCGGAATCAAAATGGGTACGTTAAACATCAACTAAAATACTCAAGCAATGTTTTCTCTCTGTAACTGGATGTGAATAACTTATTTATTAGCAATTCTGTGATGATAACTTTCCTAAAACCGTGAAATGGTCACTTATGAAACGTAAATGTATGTTCTATTTCATCCTTATTTCTTGGATAAGCACTTTTGATTGATGCTTAATTCTATTATTGACACGAAAAAAAATTAGATAATTTATTGAAAAATAACGCCATCCCCTCAATAAAAGAGCAGGTAAAATGCCATGTCAAATACAACCCATTAAACATTTTAAAGTAAATTTCATATATTTAATCACTTTAAAAAATAAGTTTATGATAAAATTAATTTCATTTAAATTTATTTAATAATAATAATCCTATATAAAAATTTAAAACTAAATATCTCCAGCATCATAAGGAGATAATTTCAAATTAAAATCAATCCAACTATATATTATTTTATAGTAATATAGATAAGATCAACATTGGTGGAATACCGTATTGATCATAAGAAACATAAGATATGAATTATCGGATATCAAACGATATTTACCATCGCATGATGTAAATTGAAATAAGGTCTCATGCCTTTTAGCTTGTAAACACCAGTGAACACATATATTAAAGCCCCCTCCTCCACAATTAGTACCAAAGGAGGGATAATTTTATTTTCCAGAATCCACTACAGAGATTAAGAGAAGTCTTTCGCAGTTAAATTTAGCAAAAACCGCCGTAAACCCCCCGACTAATCGAGTCTGTCGCAAATGGAATCGTCATTTTTATCAGCAACTCAATCTACCAATACTAACGAACGATAAGCCTTTTTTACCTTCCACAAATAGCGTGGAGCCTGAGGTGCTGGATGATTATCCTGAACATACTGATAAAACTCATCCGGCGTCATGCGGTTTATTTTATTAACGGCTAATTGACGATCCACACTAAAAGTACGCAAAAGAGCGCCCGCACCATTTACGTAGGCAACAATAGTGGCATAGTAGAGGGTCTCGGGGTTATCAATACCTGCCAGATGTTGCTCTTTCAGAATACTGATATAAGCAGTGCCAAGATCGATATTAGTTTTAGGATCTTTCAACTCACGAGTTGTCGGCTGACCAAGACGCCCCTTCTGTCGATACACATCCCGCCCTGCTGTCGATGCTTTAATCTGCATAAGACCAATTGCATTCGATTTACTGACCGCATCAGGGCGAAAACCGGATTCAACTTGAATAATCGCTCTGATCAACGTTTCATCAACGCCGTACCGATTGGATGCCTGTTGAATAAATGTGTCAAAAGGCGTTGGCGGGAAAGAAGAAATTCTAGCTGCGTTAGCAGTATTGCCACTAAGCATACGTTGCTGACCGGACTGTTTACCCGCATTTGTTTGCTGAACATTTTTCTCAGCACAACCGACTAACAGCACGATCAGTGCCATAAAGCTCAGTCTTAATTTCACCCTATCATCCTCTGGATCAAATTTTACTAAAGCGCAGCATATACAATTTCGTTTACAATCTAAAAATATTTTTACTTAACTTTTCACTGTATTCGTGTTCATATTCATATGGAATAACTATCGCAACAATCGCTGTTCCCAAATTTTATAATCTTGACTTTACTTAGATGATATTGATAATCGTTATCATATATATACTTATAACAAGTAAGGTTTGAATTGATGAAGAAAAAACTTTCTCTGCTTTTACTTTCTCCTCCTGTTCTGGGAATTATGTTAATTCTCTTATCTATAATTTTATTTAGCCGTCAGGCATCTGCCGCTAAACAATTTAAAGTCGTCACTACCTTTACTATCATCCAAGATATCGCACAAAACGTAGCAGGTGATGCGGCGATTGTTGAATCAATTACTAAACCTGGCGCCGAAATCCATGATTACCAACCTACCCCCAAAGATATTATAAAATCTCAACATGCTGATTTGATCCTTTGGAATGGGCTAAATCTAGAGCGCTGGTTTGAACGCTTCTTTGAAAACCTTAAAGATGTACCTGCCGTTGTTATTACTGACGGCATTGAACCACTCCCTATCCGTGAAGGGCCTTACAACGGGAATCCTAATCCTCACGCCTGGATGTCACCCACAAATGCTTTGGTCTATATCGAGAATATCCGCCAAGCATTTGTGAAATACGATCCTGAAAATGCAGAAATTTATAATAGGAACGCTAAAGCCTACGCTGAAAAAATCGCCCAATTGGATTCTCCACTGCGAGAACGTCTTTCCCGTATTCCACAAGATCAACGTTGGTTAGTCACTAGTGAAGGGGCTTTTAGCTATTTAGCTAAAGATTACCAATTCAAGGAAGTTTATCTATGGCCGATTAATGCGGAAGAACAGGGTTCGCCACAACAAGTTCGTCATGTCATTGATACTGTAAGGGCAAACAAAATCCCAGTTGTATTTAGCGAAAGTACAATTTCAGATAAACCAGCCAAACAAGTCAGTAAAGAAACAGATGCCCATTATGGTGGCGTTCTTTATGTAGATTCACTCTCCGGCAGTGACGGCCCAGTACCAACTTATATTGATTTACTGAACAAAACTGTAGATACAATCGCAAAAGGATTTAATCAATGAATAGCAATATGCTGTTTGAACGTCCTCATTTAGTCGTCGATGACGCCACTGTGACTTATAATAACGGTCACACAGCTATTTATGATGCAAGTTTTTCTATCACCGGTGGAACTATCTGTGCATTGGTGGGCATTAACGGTAGTGGTAAATCCACACTGTTTAAGACCATCATGGGGCTGGTAAGCCCATCTCAGGGAAAAGTAACTCTGAGTGATATGCCAGTCAAAAATGCTTTGAAGAAAAATATTATTGCATATGTCCCTCAAACAGAAGAAGTCGACTGGAACTTTCCAGTATTGGTTTCTGATGTCGTTATGATGGGTCGCTATGGGAAAATGGGCTTCCTGAGAATCCCAAGTAAAAAAGATCACCAAGCTGTTGATAAAGCACTTGAACGTGTCGGCTTAACAGCCCTACGCAACCGGCAGATTGGCGAGCTCTCAGGCGGACAAAAAAAACGGGTTTTTCTTGCAAGAGCGCTAGCTCAGGAAGGCAAAGTCCTATTACTGGATGAACCTTTCACTGGTGTTGATGTAAAAACAGAAAATGCCATCATTGACCTACTATGTGATTTACGTGATGAGGGCCATCTGGTTCTGGTTTCCACACATAACCTTGGCAGCGTGCCTGAATTCTGCGATCACGTTATCTTAATCAACCGGACTGTTCTGGCAAGCGGCCCAACAGAAACAACGTTCACCCAAAAAAATTTAGAGATGACTTTTGGTGGAGTGCTTCGCCATATTAATCTATCCGGCCGGGAATTACATGACGACGATGACCCACGCTCCTTGACGGTTATTACTGATGATGAACGCGCAGCCGTATTTTAT
This sequence comes from Photorhabdus namnaonensis, assembly GCF_001684335.1. Taxonomy (GTDB): domain Bacteria; phylum Pseudomonadota; class Gammaproteobacteria; order Enterobacterales; family Enterobacteriaceae; genus Photorhabdus; species Photorhabdus namnaonensis. The sequence continues at coordinate 161,067 of NZ_LOIC01000082.1, read as the reverse complement.
GGTCATGATCACCATGTTCCGCCGCGGCAGAGTCAGCATAAGGAGAAGCGCCAATCATGACAGAACTTTTGCTGCAACCTTTTCACTACAATTACATGGTAAAAGCCATCTGGGTTAGTGCTATCGTCGGTGCCGTCTGTGCTTTCCTTTCCTCCTACCTGATGCTAAAAGGCTGGTCATTGATGGGAGATGCTCTTTCTCACTCAGTCGTGCCTGGCGTCGCTGGTGCTTACGCACTGGGTCTCCCTTATGCGGGGGGTGCTTTTTTTACCGGAATGCTGGCAGCTCTGTCTATGACTTTGGTTCGTCATATCACTCGCTTACGCGAAGATGCGGTGATCGGGTTCATTTTTTCCACTTTCTTTGCAGCCGGCTTATTAATCGTTTCTCTCAATCCTACTTCCGTTAACGTACAAACCATTATTTTCGGCAATATCCTTGGCATCGCTGATGAAGATGTTCTCCAAGTTGAAATCATTATCGCAATTTCATTTATCGTACTCATGTTTATCTGGAAAGATTTGCTCGTTGTCTTTTTTGATGAAACGCACGCACGCTCTATCGGCTTATCTCCCTTGCGGATGAAAATCATTTTTTTTACTTTGTTGAGTGCTTGTACTGTCGCAGCCTTACAAACTGTCGGCGCTATTCTGGTGATTGCAATGGTAGTCACTCCAGGCGCAACAGCTTACTTATTAACCGATCGTTTTAAGCATCTGCTGATCATTGCCGTTACTATTGGTTCTCTGACCAGTGCATTTGGGGCTTACCTAAGTTTCTTCCTTAACGGCGCTACTGGTGGTGTCATTGTCACACTACAAACCGTTATTTTCCTACTGGCATTCTTCTTTGCGCCAAAACATGGACTATTCGCTTCACGTATACGCGCCAAAAAAGAATCCTCAGCATTGGCTCAGGAGACACAACCGTGAATGAGTTAATACAGTTTCTCACTGAGCCGTTTATGTTTCCATTTATGCAACGAGCGATATTCGCCGCGATTGTAACAGGTGCGGTATGTGCAATGCTCTCTTGCTATCTGGTTCTTAAAGGCTGGTCGTTAATGGGAGACGCCATTTCTCACGCTGTATTACCAGGTATTGTGCTGGCTTTCGCTGCCGGTATACCACTGGCTATTGGCGCATTTCTTTCCGGTATTTTTTGTGCTGTTGCAACGGGATATCTGAAAGAACATAGCCGGATAAAAGAAGATACTGTCATGGGAATTGTCTTTTCAGGTATGTTTGCCTTTGGTTTAGTTCTTTTTGCCCGTATGGATACCGACCAACATCTCACTCATATTCTGTTCGGAAATATACTAGGGATCACTAAAGATGAGTTGAACCAAACATTATGGATTACCGGCATCACTATGGCGGTGGTACTGCTAAAGCGCAAAGACTTTATGCTTTACTGCTTCGATCCGAACCAAGCACGCGTTGTGGGATTACCTGTTAAGCTTTTACATTATGGTTTGCTTTGCCTGCTGTCCATGACCATCGTCGCTTCCCTGCAAGCAGTGGGAATGATTTTGGTTATTGCAATGTTGATATCACCAGGCATTATCGCTTTCATGTTATGCCGCAGTTTTGACCGAATGTTAATTGTCGCTATCATTGCATCGGTCTGTTCCTGTGTCCTGGGTACTCTGATCAGTTTCCACATTGATGGCGCAACGGGGCCATGCATTGTTATTGTTCAGGCAATCTTCTTTACACTGGCACTGGCTTACAGTCAGATAAAACTTGTAAGAACAAAGTCTAAACGTAAAACGTATCAAGCTGCTCTACAAATCTCTAACGAACCCAACCAATAACAAAAAGGGTTATATCTGTTTTGAGATATAACCCTGTTAATCATATTTTTTACCTGATCATATATTTTCTCTGACTATAATTGTTCATAAAGTAATTGATGACGTAGAGAGGTGAACCATGTGGCAAGCAATAAATCGTTTGTTAAACGAACATTTCGGTGTTGCTGAAATTCACGATAAAACTGAGTTAGCCGGAGGGGACATCCACCAAGCTTGGCGAATCACACATGGAAAACGACAAATTTTTGTCAAATCAAACCTGCGGGAAATGCTCCCTGTCTTCAAAGCAGAATCAGAACAACTTGAACTCTTGGCACGCAGCCAGACTATCCGTGTTCCAACTGTTTATGGTATCGGCAATACCCGTGACCATAGCTTTCTCTTGCTTGAATTTCTGCCTTTAAAATCTTTTGACCCTCACAGTGCCTATTGCTTCGGTCAACAACTGGCAAAACTTCATCAATGGAGTGAGCAACCTCAATTCGGTTTTGATTTTGACAATATGCTGGCAACGACACCACAACCCAATGGCTGGCAACGACGTTGGCACCAATTTTATGCGGAAAAACGGATTGGTTGGCAATTACAAATCGCAGCGGAAAAAAACATGATATTTGGCGACATTGATAATATCGTTCAAGCCATAAGTAACAAACTTCAACACCATCAGCCACAACCCTCTCTTTTACATGGCGATCTCTGGCCTGCTAATTGTGCTTCGTTAGACGATCAAGCCGTTGCCTTCGACCCAGCCTGTTATTGGGGAGATCGTGAATGTGATTTCGCTATGTTACCGTTATACCCTGATTTACCGATGCAAATTTTTGATGGCTATCAGAGCGTATGGCCACTCCCTGCCAACTTTATCGAACGACAACCCGTGTATCAGCTCTATTATTTGCTTAACCGGTGTAATCTGTTTGGTGGTGATAATCTTATTGCGGCTCAGAATATTATTGATAATATTTTGATTGAAAGTAGCTAATAAGTAGGTAATCAAGCTGCGAAACCCTTATTCCGCAGCTATAGCCAACCGGAGAATCTACCAGCCTAAGATTTTCAATAGAAAATAAAAAATTGCACCGATAATTACCGGTGAAATATATAAGATATAAATCTGACTGAACAGTGTATGACGAGGAAGTTTAATCTTTAATTCAATCTGTTCTCTCGTCAGTCCATTATTGCCTTTAGCTTTTTCAATAATAAGCTGATCTTCAATATTTTCGCGTACAAACTTTACTTGCCTGTACATACGTTGACCTGATGCATTCATAGCAAGGCCGAAAAAAATAAGAAAATAGATAATCAGGAAACCAAGTGTTGACCCGGTAAAGTCAGCCAGATGATCAGGTGTTGGCGAATTTTTCCAGAAGAAATCCAGAAATGGGGTATTAAAACGCACCATTTCAGCCATCATTTTCAGCAAATCATCCAAAACAGCGTTGATACCATCACCTTTAATACCATGCAACCAGGCAAGATTGATCACAGAAACCATGGTCGATAAAAGTGCCGGAATAAAAATCATCCAACCTAAAACTCGCTTAATAATAGCGATGTATCCGGCTTTTTGGTAAGTCATTGATACCCCTCATAGCAATAAGCAGATTTTATTTTTGGCTAATCATAGCCCATCAATCACCAAATTTAACTTTATATTTAATTAACTAAGGATTTCTCACCATGTTCCCAATCAGGAAAAGATTTCATTCACTGAGGTTGTTACAATCAGCTCTCGCTAACTGTCTGACCAAAGAGAGATACTAAATGTCTTTTCATTTACCAATAAAAGCGGCCATTTTTTGATATCGATGGCAGCTTCTCAATTGTTCACATAACAGCCGCAGCGCTTATATCTTATTCTGTCAAATAAAAATTTAATTAGATATTAACGTTATATATTAATAAATAAGATATTTTTGCTTTTCACCCTCTATCTTACCCACGTAAAACCCTCTATACTTCGCCAACTGTATGGATAGACAGTTATTAGTCAGAGGAATTTATGACCGCGGAAGGGCATCTTTTGTTTTCAGTCGCCAGCATTATCTTGGCACGCAAACTAGAAATAACACCAGAGATAGCTAATGGAGACTGGCTGCATATGCTACCAGGGGTGCTGCTTACTGCCTTGTTACCTGATATCGATCACCCTAATTCAACCTTGGGTAGATTATTCAGATTTATCTCCATTCCCGTTGCCAAACTCTGTGGTCATAGAGGATTTACTCACAGCTTACTCGCTCTTATATTAGGGATTACTTTATTTTGGCTAAAAATACCGGAAGAGTGGCTAATCCCAACTGATTTTTTCCATGCCATGATTGTTGGCTATTTGAGCCACCTGATTGCAGATATGCTAACGCCCGCAGGTGTGCCGTTATTATGGCCCATCAAAATACGCTTCTGTCTACCTGTGCTTGGCAAACAAGGAAACAAGAAAGCAGAAAGGTTTATTTCTGCTCTATTAATTGTCATTGCCGTTTTTCTACCAGAACATATTGAATGCTCTATATTTTTTTATATCAATCGCATCAAAGATCTCTATTTCTAATGTTCTAATTGACTAAAAATCAATCTTAAAAGTCACATTTGTTATATTAAATTCTATATAGTTATAAATGAGAATAATTTAAGCTGATACTATATTCTCCAACTGCTTGTTGTAATGTGTTCGTTTGCAAACTTACACGATTCGATACAACTTATGACTTAACTAAATTGAATTCTGGAGTTTGGGGATGAATTTACCACTCATTTCGAATGTGCTCGTCTTCGTAGCACTGCTTTTGCTATTGTCAAAAGCCAGTTCACGGCAATGGAACCTGTCGAAAAAGGTTTTTGCTGGCCTTGCCATTGGCATTATTTTTGGTTTGGCGCTGCAATTAATTTATGGCTCTGATAATGCCATAGTGAAGGAGTCTATATCATGGTTCAACATTGTAGGTAATGGTTACATACAGCTTCTACAAATGGTCATTATGCCTCTGGTATTCGCCTCTATTTTGAGCGCGGTTGCCAAATTACACAAAGCATCTTCTCTAGGAAAAATCAGTTTTCTGACTATTGGCGCGTTGCTATTTACTACCATGATTGCAGCGCTTATCGGTATCATGATTATCAACCTGTTTGGCCTAACCGCTGAAGGTCTGATTCAAGGTCCTCAAGAAACAACCCGCCTGTCTGCTATCGAAAACAACTACGTCAGCAAAGTCTCTGATCTATCTGTACCACAATTGATTTTATCTTTTATTCCTAAAAATCCATTTGCAGATTTAACCGGCGCTAATCCAACCTCTGTTATCAGCGTTGTCATTTTTGCAACCTTCTTAGGTATCGCAGCCCTGCAAATGTTAAAAGATGATCATGAGAGGGGTGAGCGCATATTAGTCGCTATCGATACGATACAAGCATGGGTAATGAAACTGGTTCGTCTGGTTATGCGCTTAACGCCGTACGGTGTTATGGCCCTGATGACCAAAGTTGTCGCCAACTCTAATATCCATGAAATTGCAAAACTGGGAACCTTTGTTATCGCATCTTACATTGCATTAGCACTCGTGTTTGTTGTTCACGGGTTTCTGCTCTCTCTCATCGGCATCAATCCACTTAGATTTTTCAAAAAAACCTGGCCGGTGTTGACCTTTGCATTCACCAGCCGTTCTAGTGCGGCCAGTATTCCACTGAATGTCGAAACCCAGACACTCCGTATTGGCGTGCCAGAATCTATCGCCAGTTTCTCAGCCTCTTTCGGAGCAACAATTGGTCAGAATGGCTGTGCCGGGATTTATCCCGCCATGTTAGCAGCAATGGTTGCTCCAACCGTGGGCATAAATCCTCTTGACCCGATGTGGATTGCAACACTCGTTGGTATTGTCACTATTAGCTCTGCTGGCGTCGCCGGTGTAGGTGGCGGTGCTACGTTTGCGGCACTGATTGTCTTACCTGCAATGGGATTACCTGTGACGTTGATTGCTTTATTGATTTCTGTCGAGCCTCTCATTGATATGGGCCGTACGGCACTGAATGTAAGTGGCTCAATGACCGCGGGTACTATTACCAGCCAACTGATGGGACAAACTGATAAAACTATCTTCGATCAGGAAGAACAGGTTGAATTAAGTCAGCTATAATTTAAGACTTCAAAAATTGTAAAAAAGCCGGGTTTTGATTTCCCGGCTTTTTATTTTATTCACAATACTATTTTTCAGGGCTATTTATTCAGGTATTGTCCACTACGCAGCGCTTCAATACGTTTGTCCAATGGTGGGTGAGACATGAACAGCTCACTGAATGTTTTTGCTTTACCATTAATACAGAACGCCATCATACTGCCTTCTTCCTGCGGTTCATAACTGGTTTTCAGGCGCTGTAAAGCAGCAATCATTTTCTCACGGCCGACCAACTTGGCAGAACCAGCATCTGCATGGAACTCGCGGTAACGTGAGAACCACATTGTGATAATGCTCGCCAGAATACCAAATACTATTTCCAGCACCATTGAAACAACCATGTAAACAATTGGATTACCAGAAGGGTTACTCTCTTCCTCATCGCTGTTGCCAGACAGGAAACTTGATACCGCCTGAGCCAGCAGACGAGAAATAAAGATAACGAAAGTATTTACTATCCCTTGCAACAAGGTCATCGTCACCATATCACCATTAGCAATATGACTAATCTCATGAGCAATAACAGCTTCTGCTTCCGCCCTACTCATGTTGTCCAACAGACCGGTGCTGACAGCTACCAGAGAAGCATTACGACGCGCTCCGGTAGCGAATGCGTTAATATCAGGCGCGGCATAAATCGCAACCTGGGGCATGGCGATATTGACCTGTTCCGCTTGACGACGAACAGTTTCAACTAACCAATGTTCAACTTCATTTGCTGGCTGTTCTATGACCTGACCACCCACAGAACGCAGAGCCATCCATTTGGACATCAACAGGGAAACAAATGCTCCCCCGAAACCAAACAGGCCAGCCATAATCATCAAACCTTGTACACTACTCCTCTGAATTCCTGTCAAAGAAAGTATTATCCCGAACACCAACATAACAGCGAGGTTAGTGAGGAGGAACAAAACAATTCGCATCATAAAAACCGGCTTCCTTTATTAATAATCATAAATGCACTTTCAGAACTACTCTATAAATAAGGCTGTTCTTGCTATATTCAAGGCTTTTAACCTGTGAAGCGATAAGATCAACACAACTTTACAAAATCATAAAAAAATCCGCATTAGCCTAACACCAATTGGTTAAACAAAATACTCCAACACCTAGTAAAGCTGAGAAAATGTGAAATAATTCATCTTTTCTGAAAAGAAAGAACACCTTAAAAAGGCTGTTCATATTATTTTATTGAAAACCCAATATACCGCTCACTCAAAACATCTCAAGCGAACGGTATTGGGCATTAATCATTGACAGGCTTTAACCCATTATTTTACTTAGATTTAGCTAACATTTTCTCAGCAGGTTGATGCGCTAAATCAAGTGCAATCTTCACTGACTCATCAAGATAGGGATCTGGCCCTTGATAATCTTTAGGTAAATCATCCAGTGAAGTTAACGGTTTTTTACCCTCGCGTTTAAAGCGATCATTTATGCGATTCAACTTCAGAGCATCCGCTTCCTTATTCTCTTTCTCTCTTTGTGCGTAGTTCAAAGAAACAAGATTTTTATGCTCTTTCATTGCCTTATAGTGAGTAATATCCTCATTGATATACTTGAACTCTGGATCAGTTGTAATACGAGCATTGTGAGCGGTATTCAACTGAGGAACTAACGCGGCAATAATTTTAGACCCTGTATAACGGGCAGCCGGAACGCTATCCCAAGGCAAAGCATTATCTTCGAAACTTTCCCCCGTTTCTGCCGGATCAACCCCCGTTGGCATTACGATATCAGGAGTAACCCCTTTACGCTGAGTACTACCGCCATTGACACGATAGAACTTCTGAATCGTATATTGGACAGAGCCCAGTGACGGCCAATCAGGACGCATCATTTGATCGTAAATACGACTCAAAGAACGATATTGCTGAACTGTGCCTTTACCAAAAGTCGGTTCACCAACAATCAACGCTCGCCCATAATCCTGCATTGCCGCGGCAAAAATTTCAGAAGCGGAAGCACTAAAATGGTCTACCAGAACAACCAAAGGTCCTTTATAGTACACCACTTCATCGGTATCAGAATCCTGACGGATTTTTCCATTATTATCTCTAACCTGGACAATCGGGCCACTTGGGAGAAACAAGCCTGATAAAGAAACCGCCTCTGTCAGCGCACCACCACCATTGCTACGCAAATCAATGACAATAGCGCTGACATGCTGTTTGATCAGTTTTTGTAATTGCGTTTTAACATTATCAGTCAAACCAACATAAAAACCGGGGATATCAAGAACACCCACTTTTTCCTGACCAACTGTCTTAACTGACATCTTCACAGCCCGATCTTCCAAACGGATCTGTTCACGAGTTAAAGTAACAGTACGTGGTTTTGCTCCTTTGGTATCAGAAATAACCTCAAGCCGTACTTTACTCCCTTTAGGACCTTTAATCAGCGCAACCACATCATCCAGACGCCAGCCGATAATATCCACCATAGACTTACCTGACTGAGCAACACCAATAATCTTATCGCCCACGTTTAATGCTTTGCTTTTGGCGGCAGGTCCACCAGCAACCAAAGAATTTATAACCGTATAGTCATCATCTATTTGCAAAACAGCACCAATCCCTTCCAGGGAAAGACTCATTTCTGAGTTAAACTGTTCAGTATTGCGTGGTGAAAGATAATTGGTATGAGGATCAATTTCACGAGCAAACGCAGTCATAATCAATTGGAAAACATCTTCACTTTGACTTTGTGTCAGACGTTTTAACGCAGATTGATAACGTTTGGTGAGCATCTCTTTGATTTTATTGTCCTCTTTGCCACTGAGCTTGAGGTTGAGCCAATCATACTTAACTTTAGCATCCCAAAGTTTATTTAGCTCTTCCACACTCTGTGGCCAAGGGGCTTTGGAACGATCAACATCAATTGTATCGTTACCATTAAAATTCATTGGCTGTTCAAGACGCGATAAAGCGTACTGATAACGCTCAAAGCGACGTTTCTGTAACAAATTAAACAAGTCATATGGAATTTCCAGATTCCCACTTTCCAATTCCTTGCCTAACAACTTTTTCTTATCGGCATACTGAGCAATATCTGACGCTAATAATATGTTATGGCTGTAATCCAGTATATTGAGGTAACGATCAAATATTTTTGCCGAAAAATCACCATTTAAATCAAATTGGCGATAATGAGAACGAGTGAAGCGGGATGTTACCCGCTCGCTCACTGTTGAATGCTGAGGTTCCTGCTTCAATATAGGTAGTTGTTCAATACCAACAGGAACAGCCACTGGACTGTTTGTATTTGCATAACAAGTACCAAAAATTGAAACACCTAAGACAAAAGCCAGTCTGACGAATTTGTTCATGCCCAGGTTGGCCTCCGTATCAGAACTGTAAATGTTCTGCGCGTACAATCATTGCCAAACCGGAAGGCAATTGTACTCGTACACCATCTTTGGCGATCTCAAGCACAGAAGCATCCACTGAACTCTTACCCACTCTTACTTTAATTTCCTGACCAATTTTCAGCGATGAAACATCGATAATCTGAGTAGGTGAAGGTTGAGCAGGTTTAGCAACTGGCTTACGTGCTTGCTGAGGACGCTTTTGTTGGCGTGGCTGTTGCTGCCGTTTTTCCCCCTCAGTATTGTTAGCACGGCGACGAGGTGCAGGTTTCTTGGCTGCGGGCCGTTCATTTTTTTCACCAGCCGCCGCATTTTCAGCTTCACGTTTCTTAGCTCTTTGCTCCGCACGCTGTGCCTGAACCCGTGCTTTGGCTTCAGTCAGTTGCTGGAGAGCGTGCTCAATGTGTTCCGCTTCCAGTTCACCGCATGAATTACCATCAAGGTCAACACGCTGTGCACCTTCTTTAACACCATACAAATAGCGCCAACTTGATGTGTACAGACGTAAGGCGGAGCGCAGTTGTGTTTTACTTAAACACTCTTCGTCCTGAATACGTTCAACGATATCTTGAAAAATACCGATCTTTAAAGGACGAGCTTCACCTTCTGCTACGAAACAGAGCGGGAAACGCTCAGCTAAAAATGCAATAATCTCTTTACTACTATTCAACTTAGGTTGATTTTCCATGAAATTTCCTGATTACAACGGTTTTGCCAACCAGCATAGGCATGAACTGGCGTCATTATAATAGCGTTGCTGATAAATGCCACGTTATCCATATGTTAAGTTACATTCAATTCAACATATTTAGGCATAACGCACTGTTCTAAATGAGCACAAAGCCCATCAATAAGGGTTTGTAAGCCAAATTCGTCTTTCTCGTCGAACCTATTAAAGACCGTACTATCAATATCCAATACACCGATGATTCTATCGCTTACGATCAACGGCAACACAATTTCAGCGTTACTAGCGGCATCACAGGCGATATGGCCTGGGAACGCATGAACATCATCAACACGCTGGATGCGCTTTTCTAATACAGCCGTTCCGCATACCCCCTTGCCAACAGGTATTCTGACACAAGCAACTTTTCCCTGAAATGGCCCTAACACCAACGTATCGCCATCAATCAGGTAAAAGCCAACCCAGTTAACATCATGCAAGCGTTCATACAACAATGCACCGGCATTAGCCAGCGTTGCTATTAAGTCATACTCACCAGACAACAGAGCTTTTAAGTCCCCCGTAAGCTCCCGATAGAACTCATTTTTATTCATAATTGACCTATCCGATGAAATTCACAAAACGCATCTCTATTTTTATATCAAAAAAATATCAAATGCCCATAACAATAAGGTTAACAGTCTGTCACACTGACGTAAATTCTTTACTATCTTTAATAAGATATCCTTTAATATATTTATTGAATACTTGCAAAAGCTTGTGAGATATCACACTACTTACCAAAACATTATCAGAGGCGCAACCAGTATGAATATGATTCACTGTCAGCACCTCCAGGTTCCCATACAATAAAATTAAATTGAACTTTTCCACAATTATAAAGATCAATTATCTGATAGCAGTGTCGCTCATTAGCCTCTTTCATTTGAGAATTGACTGGTTGTGTAGTAAAAAACAAAACATTCAAACAATTTATCCGTAGAATTATTGCATTTACTACACCATCACTAACACTTTTACTCCTTACTACCACACCAAATAAATATTTCCTACTGAATGTATAAAAGGTCAAAGAATGACAAAGATAAAAAAAGCAATATGACGATAGTAAGTTTTAGAACAGATAATTATAACAGCAATATCATCTACCGATTATCCAACATAGAAAATATTATTACTGGAAATCTCAGCTATTTGATCTATCCTCAATGATGGCCACACTGGTCTTACCTGTTATCTAAAAGTTAAGGAGCGATCATGAACCAGACAATATTAAGAATTTCCAGCTACGAAATTGATGATGCTATTCTCTCTTCACCTTCTGAAGAGGATGATATCACCATCAGCATTCCCTGTAATTCCGACCGCGAACTCTGTATGCAGTTGGATGGATGGGATGAACACACCAGTATTCCCGCCTTATTAAACGATAAACACATTCTTCTCTACAGAAAGCATTATGATAGACAAAGACATGCATGGGTTATGAGGGTGGTCTGATGTCCACAAAACTTGTGACAAAAAAAGGCCGAGTTGACTCCTCTACTCGGCCTAGGGAAAATGGCTCTTAAGAGCCGTGCGCTAAAAGTGTCATTGAGACGAAAAACAACTTACAACTTAAAGCGTAGCTGACATACTTGCATTTTACCAACTTTTTGGATAATAAATAATCAAAAACAACATCTTCCATTAAGCCAAATATAGACGCTATCGCTTACTCAATGACATTATTTTTTATCGCACAATGCTAAAGCTGCTTGTTGGAATGGCTTTATACTCATTTTTTGAGTTGGATTCTTGCTATCATCCAATAAAATAATATCCAAAGATTTAGCATTCACTTTCCCTACCTTCATCATCTCTGTAGCTATATCATTCAATGGGTATTGCACTAACGTACTTGGGTTAATCACAAACAGAGCCTTATTTGCCCGGCAATCCAACATCACCTCTTCCCGTGTAAATGCCCATTTATCACCAAATTGTAGCTTACTTACCGTTTTAATCGGTGCAGCAACATTTTGAAATGAGAGACAAAACAAGGAAAGTAATAAGAGTAAACGTTTCATAATAGTTACCAATGTAGATATAAAAGCGAGCGAAGTGGATCTTTTCACACACTATCTGTACACTCCAGCTTTTTCCATATTCACTATATATTTAGTACCAAGAATAGACTACACCAATAGCACCTATCGAGACAGATAATTACTTAAGAAAATCAAACTGGTTGATAAGTGGCAAAAACAGCAACACATAATAAAACCAATGCTCCGAGGATAATTTCAATCCAACTATTGATAATCAACAACTGATAACGGCCAGGTTGTTTCAGTTTGGGAACCAGGATATAGCGGTTAATTAATGCTAGCATCACCATGCCCGCCACTAATGCTATCTTCAGCCATAGCATGGATTGATATTCACTGCCGCTATATTTCGGCCAGTTCGGCAGCAAAATTAAGCTGCTTATGATACCCGTTATAATAATCAAAGTTACAGCAACGTGCCCATACGTGGAAAAACGCATCATAGAAACCATGATCTGTTTATCCAACCCCATAGCCAATTCATTTTGTATCCGTAAAAATTGCAGACATAACAAAAAGGGCCATAATCCACCAAACCAATACCCAACACTCACTAAGTGAATTACCTGATTGACCTGAGAAAAAACGCCTGTCATCCCACCATGCATTACCGAATGGCCTATAAAGGCATGGCAGGAGAGTAAAACCGTAGAACTGATTAACATCAGAATATTTCTGGCTTTTTGTTTACTGATAAACAAAAGCCCCGTAGCAACTATGGAAATCAGTATTTGCCATTGCCAAACTTTACCAAAAGTTGTTCCCAGTACTGCCAACCAGATTTCTAGATTATAAATATCCTGCCAGCCATCACCCATTATTCCCGCTTGAATTGCCAACCATCCAATTGTTGTTATTAATGTCACAACGGTACTGATAATTACCCCTAAACGAAGGCGTGCATCAATCAGAACAGATAAACGCTCAGGAACCAGGATGGCAGTAAATACGCTAAAGCCAAACATTAACATAACTGCCACAAAATGGGTGAAGCGACAAAGAATATACAGCGCCGCCAGAGACATAATTACTTCACTGTAAAGCTATAGACACCTTTAGTCTTATGCCCATCAACAGAGACCACGCTCCAGTTCACATCATATCTCCCTGTCGTTAGTTTATCTTCGATAGGAAGAATCAGTTTTGTATTAGTTGCCGGATCAAGCTTCAATTTTCCGGTTTTAATGGATTTATTTTCCGGGCCAGTCACTTTTACTTTACTAAAATTCAGTTCAATACCTTCTGAAAAGCTTAGCGTGATTACCTGCGGCGTATTTTCTACGGTAGTATCTTCTGCCGGAATTTGTTCTGTTAAGTGCGCATGGGCCAAAGCTTGCTGGCAAGATATGCCAACAAAAAGAACAATTAAAGCAGATAACTTTCGGCAAAAAGAGCGGATTGTGTTAATGGTCATCAATAACCTCTTAATTTTCAAATGAATCTCTATAAATCGTCATCATTTTATATCAAAAGAGTTATCTTATCTGCGATAACTTACAATGAGAATTTCGTCTTGTGAACTATCGCGCAAAAATAAAGGAAAACCGCAGCATTGACTTTAAATACCTAAAGTTATTGCGACTACTGCGGCTAATTAATTCCATTTCATTAGACAGGATTTGCAGCAGCCAGACCTTTCAGATCCTTATCCAATAGGAAAAGTGCTTTACCATCCTCGCCAACCATACCTAATTTATCAAGGATAGATTTAAACAATTTCTCTTCTTCATGCTGTTCCGCTACATACCATTGCAGAAAGTTAAAAGTAGAATAATCCTGCGTGGTTATCGCCAAATGAGCAAGTTTATTAATTTCGGCAGTAATAAACTTCTCGTGTTCATAAGTTCTATTGAGTACATGGGTTATAGATTCATAATCGGCGGAAGGCGCATCAATTTGCCCCAAACGTGGCATTGCACCTGTATCACTCAGATAATCAAACAAACGATGCATATGCTGCATTTCTTCCTGGGAGTGTGATTTAAAAAACGCAGCAGCGCCAGGTAATCCTTGTTCACCGCACCATGCACTCATTTGTAGATATAAATTCGCAGAATAGAACTCCAGATTCATCTGCTCATTTAATTTATCAATCATTTCTCGGTTTAACATAATAGATACTCCAGTCATTAATTCACCTATATTATGCCAATTAAATTAGAATAATAAAACCCAATAAGAGAAAATAAATTAAATATACATATCATATTGAAATATAAATATATTTCCTGATAAATAAAATGAAAATGAATCTCATTTAATATATTTAAATGAAAATGAATTACATTTACAAAATAATCTTCATCAAGGAATTTCTATATTTAATGATAATGAATATTATTTATATTTATAAAATAATCAATTCAGACCTTGCCAGAAAAACTCTTCTAGATTAGTTTTATCACTTTGGTATGAATGAGAAAGACACTTATGAAACATAATCTGGCCGAACTTTCCACAGAGAACATGGATAAAGTGAATGTTGATTTGGCAGCCTCCGGCGTAGCTTTTAAGGAGCGTTACAATATGCCAGTACTGCCTGATACCGTTGAACAAGAGCAACCCGAATATCTACGGCAATATTTTCAACAACGTTTAGTGTATTATCGCCAATTATCCAAACAATTTTCCCGTTTACCCTACGAACCCAAAGGCCGCTGATAATCCAATAAAAATGGGTAACCACCGGATAACCGGTGGCTATATCCAATCACTGATCGGCAAACCTATCTGTCGCACTAATAAGCTGATGTAAAATACCCGGCTCATCAAATGAATGCCCTGCTCCTTCAATAATATGTAATTCCGCCTCCGGCCATGCCTGCGCTAAATCCCAAGCATTTTGCACCCGGCAAGCCATATCATATCGGCCATGAATGATAACTGCCGGAATATCCCGTATAACGTCAATATTATTCAACAGTTGCTGCTCCTCATTCATAAAACCTTCATTGATAAAATAGTGGTTCTCAATCCGAGCAAATGCCAAAGCAAACTCATCTTCTGCAAAACACTCCACACTATTTGAAGGAAGCAATGTCACCGTCTCCCCTTCCCACAAACTCCAAAGACGAGCGGCTTCTAATTGCACACGAAGGTCATCACTGGTCAGCCGCTTATTATATGCTCCGATCACATCCTTTCGTTCTTCCTCCGATAAAATAGATACTGTGCGTTGCCATTTGTCAGGGAAGAAATTAGAAGCGCCATCCTGATAATACCAGTGCAACTCTTGTGGTCTCAGCAAGAAAATTCCCCGAAGAATTAATTCAGAAACGCGTTGAGGATGAGTCTGGGCATAAACTAAAGATAAAGTTGAACCCCACGAGCCACCAAATACCAGCCATTTTTCCACCCCCATCAATTGACGTAAACGCTCAATATCTTCAACTAAATGCCAAGTGGTATTATTTTCCAAACTGGCATGAGGTTTTGAACGCCCACAACCACGCTGATCGAATAGCATGACATGATATTTCTTCAGGTCGAATAACCGACGGTGATAAGAGGCAATTCCACCTCCCGGCCCGCCATGAATAAACACAGCAGGCTTACCTACAGGATTACCACACAATTCCCAATAAATTTGATGCCCATCGCCTGTATCCAAATAACCCGAACGATAAGCTTCACAAACCGGATATAATTTTCTCAATTCTGACATAACATTTCCTTTACTGACTAACACCAAACCTGGTATCCGTCTAACGACGGGTAGAGATAACTAGCAGAAAATGTTATTTCAATTCGCTATAGCTAATCGTATTTTGCTGACAATCAACGACAACACGGTAATCTTTGTCACGCTTAGAACCACGAACAGTTAGCGGAATTTTTAATATATCTTTATCACCAGTAATATTTTCCGCCTTTATCCACACCACTGGTTTAGAAGTTCCTAACTGCTTCCTATCTTCTAACCAATGGTTAATGCGGTTTTGCAGAAAATCACGCTTTACTTGAGCGGCAATTTGCGATTTAGTTAAATTATCGCAAGAAATAAATTTATCAACACGTTTGTTCTCCGATACAGCAGATACTGTGGATGAAACAGTGAACAAAAGTGCAGCCCCCGATAGGCCAACTCTGTTAATGATATGACATGCTTTCATACTACCTCCCGTTAATATCTCAAAGTAAGAGATTAAATATGGAGCTAACCTAGCATGTCAGGTAAAACAAATGTGTGATTATTGTTAAATAAATAATTTAATTATGTTCATTTTTCATCATCAAACACGACATTCACCTGTTCTTTTCCTCGATGCTGTTCACGAATTTCTTGAGCAACCAACGCAATCGCTTCCCCACTGCTCATTCCTTCAACCATCAATTGCTGAATTTTTTCCACTGCTAGTTGCTGTTCCTGATGGGATAAAGTTGGCATATCCGAAAACATGATAATAACCTCTATAAAGTGATCTATGCCGAGGAGTATAGCGATTTTTAACTCAAGTAAGGAATGGATTTCTATGTTAATCTGTAGGGATTAAAATCAAGACTAACTTTTGCGTTACAACTGCTAAACCAACATCATAATGAGTATTTCACTACAAAAACGGCAATTACCTTATCAACCAGACGCTGCCATCAACTATTTCGCGCCGATTTCAAACCAACCTTGGGCAATGCTGCTCCATTCTGGTTCTGCCGACCACCCCCATAACCGGTTTGATATTATGGTTGCAGAACCACGGATAACACTGCTCAGTCATCATAAATCGACTGAAATAAACGAAGATGGTGATAGCTATATTACTGCGGAAGATCCCTTTCACCTGCTAAAAAAACAACTAAAGAAATTAAATATCACAGCAAAACTTGATCCTGATTTGCCATTTCAGGGCGGTGCGCTCGGTTTATGGGGATATGATCTAGGGCGTTATATTGAAGAATTACCGTCACAGGCCAAAAATGATCTCTCATTTCCGGATATGGCAGTAGGTATTTATGACTGGGCACTGATTGTTGATCATCATAAAAAAGAGGTGGTTTTATTCAGTTACAGTGATGTTGATACGCGCCTGAACTGGCTTACATCTCACCAAACTTCACCAAAAGCAACTTTTACGTTGACCAGTGAATGGCAGTCAAATATGAGCGCCAAACAATATAATGAGAAAATTAACCGCATTCATCACTATCTGTTAAGTGGCGATTGTTATCAAGTTAACCTGGCACAACGATTTTGCGCCGATTACCAAGGAGATGAATGGCAAGCATTCATAAAACTTAATGAGAGCAACCGCGCACCTTTTTCAGCCTTTATTCGTTTACCGGAAAACAGCGTTATCAGTGTCTCTCCCGAACGTTTTTTGCTCTTGGAAAATAAACAAATTCAAACTCGCCCTATCAAGGGAACATTACCGCGCTTAGGTGATACAGAAAAGGACGCCCTGCAAGCTGAAAAATTAGCAGCTTCAAAAAAAGACCAAGCTGAAAATTTGATGATCGTCGATTTATTGCGGAATGATATTGGCCGGGTAGCCACACCTGGGTCAGTTAAAGTTCCTGAATTATTTGTGGTTGAACAATTCCCTGCCGTTCATCATCTGGTTAGCACAATCACTGCAACACTGCCAAATGAACAACATGCCACAGATCTATTACGTGCCTGTTTTCCCGGAGGTTCTATTACCGGAGCGCCTAAAATCAGAGCGATGGAGATAATAGAAGAACTTGAACCTCACCGCCGACATGGATATTGTGGCTCAATTGGTTATATTAGTTTCTGTGGTACAATGGATAGCAATATCACCATTCGTACCCTCTTAACTGAGAAAGAAAAAATATATTGTTGGGCTGGTGGCGGGATCGTCGCCGACAGCATTGCCGAAAAAGAGTATCAGGAAACATTTGATAAGTTGAATTGTATTTTGCCACAACTAGGGAAAATAAAAGTCATATGATATCGCTGTCTGATTTCGTCAACAGATTTCAGTTACAACTTCCACCACCACCTAAACGGCTTTTAGATAACAACCGCCATGCCGCGGTGTTATTACCCATCATCTGCAAACCGAAACCAACACTATTATTAACCCGGCGCTCCGCCACTTTACGATCACATGCCGGTCAAGTCGCTTTTCCAGGAGGGGTTGCTGATCCTAAAGATAAATCAATAATCGCGACAGCGCTACGGGAAGCGGAAGAAGAAGTTGACATACCTCATCAGAAAGTTCAGGTTCTGGGACAACTCGCTCCTTTAAATAGCATCAGTGGCTATCTGGTGACACCTATTGTCGGATTATTGCCCCCCGGATTATCCCTCCACAGCAACCCGGAAGAAGTTGCCAAAATATTCGAAGTGCCTCTATCAGAAGCGCTTTCACTTTCGAGTTATCATTATCTTGATATTAACCGTCGCGGTCAGCAGAATCGTATCTATTTTTACTGGTACCAAGGACACCTCATTTGGGGGCTGACAGCAACGATAATGCATCAATTAGCTCAACAAGTTCAGGTTTGAAAGGATAACTAATTTGTGCTTTTTTTGCCCGCTTTTACCACTATTGCTATCATAATTCAAAAAAAACTGTAAACTCCCTTATCAACACTACTAAATCACAGTAAAGTAGCGTGCCCCAATATATATAACTATATCTCTATCTTTTTTAAGGAGTCTGGCGTGATTAGCGTTTTCGACATGTTTAAGGTCGGTATTGGTCCATCTAGCTCTCATACGGTTGGCCCGATGAAAGCCGGCAAACAGTTTGTCGACGATCTGGTAAACCAGGGATTAATGCCTTCTATCACGCGTGTAGCCGTCGATGTTTACGGCTCACTCTCATTAACCGGCAAGGGTCACCATACGGATATCGCTATTATCATGGGTCTGGCTGGGAATTTACCCGCTACCGTTGATATTGATTCGATCCCCGGTTTTATTCGTGATGTAGAGCAAACACAGCGTATTAAGCTAGCCAACGGTTTACATGAAGTCGATTTCCCACGTGATAGCGGCATGGTTTTCCGTAGTGATAACTTGTCATTACATGAAAACGGCATGCAAATTCACGCATTCGCGGGGGACAAAAAAGTTTATAGCAAAACCTACTACTCAATTGGTGGTGGTTTTATTGTTGATGAAGAACACTTTGGTAAACCTTCCCAGGATACCAAACCCGTTTCATATCCATTCAATTCAGCAAAAGAATTACTGATGAATTGTAATAAAACTGGGTTATCTATTTCCGGTTTAATGATGAAAAATGAGTTGGATCTCCACAGCAAAGAAGAAATTAATGCCTATTTTACCGATGTCTGGGATACCATGCAGGCTTGTATTGAGCGCGGTTTGAACACGGAAGGGGTTTTACCTGGCCCACTGCGTGTACCACGCCGGGCAGCGGCGCTACATCGCATGCTGACCTCATCAAACAATCTGTCCAATGATCCAATGAATGTTGTGGATTTAGTGAACATGTTCGCCCTGGCAGTCAATGAAGAAAATGCGGCGGGTGGGCGTGTTGTTACCGCACCAACCAACGGCGCTTGTGGCATTGTTCCTGCCGTACTCGCTTATTACAACCACTGCATTGAACCTGTAACGCCAGAGCTCTATATCCGCTATTTCCTCGCTTCCGGCGCTATCGGCATTCTCTATAAAATGAATGCATCAATATCTGGAGCTGAAGTGGGCTGCCAAGGGGAAGTGGGTGTTGCCTGTTCAATGGCAGCAGCCGGCCTTGCTGAACTGCTTGGCGGCAGCGCTGAGCAAGTCTGTGTTGCGGCTGAAATCGGCATGGAACATAACCTCGGCCTTACCTGTGACCCGGTAGCAGGCCAGGTACAAGTTCCTTGTATCGAACGAAACGCCATCGCGTCAGTAAAAGCAATCAACGCTGCACGCATGGCTTTGCGCCGTACCAGTGAACCGCGTGTTTCCCTCGATAAAGTTATTGAAACCATGTACGAAACAGGTAAAGACATGAACGCTAAATATCGTGAAACATCCCGTGGTGGTTTGGCAATTAAAGTTCAGTGTGATTAATCAAATAAATAACCTGTTTTTTAATCAACAAATGCTTCTGTAATGAAAATATCCTTACCATATGGTAGGGATATTTTTTAGCCAAAACTTAAAATGATCATCTTTTGATCTAAAAAGATGAATATATTTTCAATTTTGAACTAATAAGATGTTACCGTAAACAGAATAAAAATCTAACAATAAACAAATTACAGATAATTATAAATTAATTTTACAATTTTTAGCTTATTAAATTGTTTTGTGGTTAACATTTTTATCTATTTCATTTTTTCTGACTGACAGCAATTTTCCTCCGGTATTTCTAATGTTAATCTAACAGCCGATTTTTTTAGTCAATAAGAGATAAAGTCTAAATCAAGTCAAATATTTAGGTATCATATTGATAAAAGGTCACTATTCATACAAATAAAATTTTTATTGGGGGAATGATTCATCAAAATTATTGCAGTAACTTTGTAATAATCCTACGTTGATACCCTATGGATTCCGAGATGCATCGCGACGGCAAGGGAGCGAATCCCCGGGAGCATAGATAACTCTGTGACCGGGGTGAGTGAGCGCAGCCAACAAAGAAGCAACTTGAAAGATGACGGGTATATATTGTTAACAGAGGGGAAAACAAGTGAGTATAGCCATTATGATTGGCACACACGGGGCTGCGGCTGAACAACTGCTTCGTACCGCAGAGATGTTAATTGGAGAGCAAGAAAATGTTTCTTACATTGACTTCGTGCCTGGTGAAAATGCCGATACCTTATTTGAAAAATACAACAGTAAACTCGAAACGCTTAATACAGAGCAAGGTGTACTGTTTCTTGTCGATACATGGGGAGGAAGTCCATTCAACGCGGCTAGCCGTATCGCCGTAAATAAAGAGAATTATGAGATCATCACCGGCGTTAACGTTCCAATGTTGGTTGAAACCTTTATGTGTCGAGATGATGGCCCATCTCTGGCAGAACTGGTTTCTGTTGCTCTGGAAACAGGGAAAGAAGGCATCCGGGCCCTGAAAACAGAAGAACCTCAAAAAACTGAACCCGCCAAGCCTGTAGCGTCGGTCGCGGCGCCATCATTCGCACCATCAGCCGGTGGTCATATGAAAATCGCATTGGCTCGAATTGATGACCGCCTCATTCATGGTCAGGTCGCTACTCGCTGGACAAAAGAAACCAATGTTAAGCGGATCATTGTCGTCAGCGATGAAGTTGCCGCTGATACGGTCCGTGCCACCTTGCTAAAACAAGTTGCTCCGCCGGGGATCAGTGCTCATGTTGTTGATGTCGCAAAATGTGTCCGCGTTTATAACAACCCGAAATATGCCAATGAACGTGTCATGCTGCTGTTTACAAACCCAACAGATGTTTTGCGTTTAGTCGAGGATGGTGTCGATATCACATCTGTCAACATCGGAGGAATGGCTTTCCGTCAGGGAAAAACACAAGTTAACAACGCAATATCCGTTGATGAAACCGATATTGAAGCCTTCAAAAAACTAGATGAACGAGGTATTGAGCTTGAAGCCCGTAAAGTTGCCAGTGACAGCCGTCTACAAATGATGGATCTACTCCAGAAGGTTAAAAACGAAAACCAGATCAGAGCAATTTAACTATTACTCAATGACAAAAATTACTCAATGATAAAAATTTCTTACCAAATTTAATTTGGTTACAGGAGACAAACAATGGAAATTACCGTTGTTCAAATTACATTGATATTCATCGTAGCTTGTATAGTCGGAATGGATTCCATTCTTGATGAATTTCAATTCCATCGCCCACTCGTGGCCTGCACTTTAATCGGGATCATTCTTGGTGATATGACAACCGGTATTATTATCGGTGGTACGCTAGAGATGATCGCCCTTGGCTGGATGAATATCGGTGCCGCAATTGCCCCGGATGCGGCCTTAGCATCAATCATCTCAACGATTCTGGTCATTGCTGGTGGTCGTGATATCGGTGAAGGTATCGCCTTGGCCATTCCGCTAGCCGCGGCAGGACAAGTTCTGACTATCATTGTACGTACCATCACAGTCGCCTTCCAGCATGCGGCTGACAACGCAGCAGAACGTGGCAGCCTGCGTGCGATTAGCTTCATCCATCTATCCGCATTACTGCTCCAGGCTATGCGTATCGCCATCCCTGCCCTGATCGTCGCACTATCGGTTGGCACCAACGAAGTCCAGCAGTTACTTGCCTCTATTCCAAAAGTGGTAACAGATGGCTTGAACATCGCAGGGGGAATGATCGTCGTTGTGGGTTATGCAATGGTTATCAACATGATGCGTGCCGGCTACCTAATGCCTTTCTTCTACCTCGGCTTCGTCACAGCGGCATTCACTGAATTTAACCTAGTTGCATTAGGCATTATTGGTATTGTTATGGCCGTGCTGTACATTCAGTTAAGCCCTAAATATAACAAATCTCAGGTAGTTGCCGCCCCTGGACACACCAATAACGATCTTGATAACGAATTAGATTAAAAGGATGAGCAACATGTTAGATACAACAAAAGCGGCTGCTCAGACAGCACACCAGAAAAAACTGACGCCCAGCGATATCCGCGGTGTATTTCTTCGTTCTAATGTGTTTCAAGGTTCATGGAACTTTGAACGTATGCAGGCCCTGGGCTTCTGCTTCTCTATGGTGCCGGCTCTTCGTCGTTTATATCCAGAAAATACCGATGAGCGTAAACAAGCACTCAAACGCCACCTTGAATTCTTTAACACTCACCCTTATGTCGTTGCGCCTGTACTGGGTGTCACTATGGCAATGGAAGAACAGCGTGCTAACGGTGCAACCATTGATGATGGTGCAATCAACGGTATCAAGGTTGGTTTGATGGGGCCATTGGCCGGTGTTGGCGACCCTATTTTCTGGGGAACAGCCCGCCCAGTATTTGCTGCTTTGGGTGCTGGCCTCGCAATGAGCGGTAGCTGGCTTGGGCCTGTCTTGTTCTTCTTCTTATTCAACCTGGTACGTCTATTGGTTCTCTATTCAGGTATCTCCTATGGTTATAAGAAAGGGATAAATATCGTTCAAGATATGGGTGGCGGCTTCCTGCAAAAAATGACGGAAGGAGCGTCAATCCTTGGTCTATTTGTCATGGGGGCGTTAGTTAATAAATGGACGAAAGTCAATATCCCGTTGGTTGTATCAGAAATTCCTAACCAACAGACGGGTGAAACGACAATAACCACGGTTCAGAATATCCTCGATCAGTTGATGCCGGGCCTGGTACCCCTTTTACTGACATTTGCCTGTATGTGGTTATTACGGCATAAAGTCAATGCCCTATGGATCATTATTGGCTTCTTTATTCTGGGGATTATTGGCGCCAGATTTGGTTTCCTTGGTCTCTAGAACAATATCATTCGGGGAGGAACTCCTCCCCATCTTTTCTTTTTCATAACAATACAGGGATAAGGAATGAGCCTTAATGATATAGTATTAGCTGGTTTAATCGTACTAATGCTAGCTTTTGCTGTTTATGATGAATTCGTGGTTAATTTGCTGAGAGGGAAAACTTATTTACAAATAAAGCTAAAAAGAAAACACAAAATTGATGCGCTGATCTTTATTATCCTTATACTTATTGTTGTTTATAACAATATTACCACCTATGGTAGCCGTTTAACCACATATTTATTGCTGTTTACTATCCTGGTGACCATTCATGTTGCCTATATACGCTCGCCTAAATTATTGTTTAAAAATAACGGTTTCTTCTATACAAACACCTTTATTTCCTATAGTCGGATAAAAACCATGAATTTATCTGAAGATGGCATCCTGGTTATTGGTTTAGAAAACAAGAAATTATATATATCAGTCAGTCAAATTGATGATTTAGAAAGAATTTATAAATTTCTCATCGAAAACAGATAGATAAGAAACAATAATGAATAAAAAAAATAAATAATAAACAGTCAGCCTCATGCTGACTTTTATTTTTCCTATAAAGTAGATAATGATAATTATTATCAACACCATGAATTAACCCTAAAAATAATATTATTTTCCCTTTTTAAATTATTGTGCTATCTTTTGAATTGTCATGGGGAGTAGCCTGTTTCAGAGAAACGATTTAGTTAATTTCTCTGAAAAGCCCGTATCAACACGCTCGTTACAAAATAAACGTGGTGCGGGTAGCCTTATTGCTATCTTAACAGGCATTATTGTTGCTAAAAATAGCAAATAAAATAGTCTAATCAGATAGCGATTAATTCGGTTGGCAAGACCATTGCATATAGCACCATCATTGGTTGGGGATGGGTTATATGTATATGGAAACACCCGACCGAGGCTATATTAATGAATATGTACGCAACCCTTATCCTGGCTTTAGCGCTTTCAATGGATGCCTTTGCGGCTGCAATTTGTAAAGGAGCCGCACTACATAAACCACAATTTCGTGAAGCAATCCGTACGGGTTTAATATTTGGTTTGGTAGAAGGCTGTACCCCACTGATTGGCTGGTCTCTAGGGCTTTATGCCAGCCAGTACATTACAGAATGGGATCACTGGATTGCCTTCACTCTGTTATTTATTCTAGGTTGTAGAATGATTACAGAGAGTTTTAAAGTAAAACAGGAAAAAAAGTGTGAACCACCCTGCTGCAATAACTCAATAGTCTTGATAACAACAGCCATTGCCACCAGTCTGGATGCAATGGCAATTGGTATTGGGCTTGCGCTCCTTGAAGTCAATATCGTACATACTGCGATGGCTATCGGAATGATGACAATGATTATGGCAACATTGGGTATGTTAATTGGCCGTTATATTGGCCCATTGATAGGCAAACGCGCTGAACTTATTGGTGGGCTAATTCTGATTGCAATTGGCTTCAATATCTTATTTGAACATCTAGAATTATTTATGTACGCTAAATAACGCCGCCAACCACCAGCCCAAAATATTTATCTGTTAAACGCTATATTTTGGGCTGAAATCTTGATCATTCAAGGCGTTGATAGACCCGCAGTATAAAATCAGTTTCACATTCAAACAACGCTCTATCTGCCAATCCTTTTTTCACATATTCTGTTGCTCGCCAGGCAAATGGTGTCATCTGTAATAAATGATACGCTTGTATGCCATCTAATTTCATTGGATAAGATAACGATTCATCGATTATCAATTCAAATCCTTCCAACGATTCTGCTTTCAATGGATGAAGATGAATATTTTGATAAATCAACTCTTTGAGCTGATAAAGATGGCGAGGACCAGGAGTAACTGTCAAAACAACTCCCTGTGGCTTAACCACCCTTGCCAACTCTTCCGCTTTGCAAGGCGCGTAAATCCTTAATACCCCGGCAAGCGATTTATCGGCAAATGGCAAACGATGGCTCGACGCAACACAAAAGTTAACGACAGGATAGCGTTTAGCGCCATAACGAACCGCGATCTTAGCAACATCTAACCCATAGATTTTAAGATTACGTCTCTTGCTTAATTGCGCTTCAACCGCAGCGGTGTAATAACCTTCACCGCATCCTATATCCAACAAACTCTCTGCATTTTCTGGCAGATACTTTTCCAGTAATTCCGAAACCCGTTGTTGTAATGGTTGATAATGCCCTGAATCCAAAAATGCTCTTCTTGACTGCATCATCTCCGGGCTATCCCCCGGTTCCTTGGACCTTTTATGCTGAACGGGCATCAGATTAACATACCCTTCTTTAGCACAATCAAACTGATGATTATTCTCACAGAACCATTGCTGTCGAATGAGCAATAAAGATTGATGACATAAGGGACATTGGTAAGACATAAGATTCCAAAAATATCAGCGAAAACCAGCCGGCACTATAGCATATTCTGATACTTATCGTCGTAAATCATGTTAATTAATAATTCTATATAAACAACTAATCATTATCTTGAATGAAATTATATTCCATTATTTTCAGTCCTTTTTTTGAAACGGCTCGCAATATTTCTATGGCATAAATCTATTTATCAGGTATGATTCTTCAATCAAAACTTAAGAAAACATCATTGCTAATAAATTATTTAACTAATATAAACAACTAATAATGCAGGTAATAGAATGAACATTTTCATACAATATTTTCATAAATTAAGATCAATTTCACCGAAATTCGATATTATGCCCAATACAAACTATTTGGATTTTATCCCACAGAAAAGTGACGTTGATACTTTAGCCGATGATCTGGATAAAGTCCGTGCGGACTTTGCCGCTGTATTAAAGCAATTCAATGATGAAATTATATTATCTACAGGGAAAGAGACGATATATGAGAAAAATAGTCACCGGAAAACATCCGAAAATAGCTAAGCAATCTAATCAGGGTGATATCAATCTATTATATTATCAATTGCTTGATTCAGAGATATTAACACTTTATGAACAACACTCCAAAGGAGCTGCTGACCGATTTCTAACTCTGATCGAACAACAACAGAAGCATAGACACGAGATGGAAAAAGTCGCCTTAGAGCAAATGGTAAGAAAAATTATAAGGGGACAAAGTTATGGATTATTACTCACTTTTACCTCTCTGTTTGTCGCTTTAATCTTAGGTTTAAACGGGCATAATTGGTTAGCAGGAATTATCGGAAGCGGCACTGTAACAACGATTCTGATTATTTATGTTTTAAATAGAAATCCGCAACCATTTATAAAATGAATAAATATATACCCTATGGATTTCAAGATACATCGCGACGGCAAGGGAGCGAATCCTCGGGAGCATAGATAACGATGTGACCGGGGTGAGAGAGTGCAGCCAATAAAGAGGCAACTTGAAAGATAACGGGTATAGGTCAGGGCAAAACATTCATCATATTGCTCCTCCTAACTGCTAGCTAGTTGTAAAACCTGTTAATATCTTTATTTCGTATACTCTTATCATCGCCATAAAGACCACAAACCTGAGTTTTTAATAAATAACCAGTAAAGTTTCTTTTTTCTTATTTTGAATATTCTTACAAATGAGAGATATTCTATCTTAGGATTCTTCATTAAGGCAAAACGAATGAAATCGATTTATTCAGAAGAATATCAGCATGTTATCCGATTATTACGCGAAACGCGCTTGGAAAAAGGCATTACACAGGAAAAATTGGCACAAGCATTTAGCCGTCCTCAATCATTTATAACCAAAGTTGAAAATGGTGAAAGAAGACTGGATGTCGTGGAATTTGTGCACATGTCTCGTTTGTTGTCATTAAATCCAGTCCAGATTCTAGACAAAATAAAGCTGAAAAAACCAAGTTTTAACAATAAGCTAAAGTAAATATCGAGTTTATTCTTTATATTCTTCAATCAATTTGTTAACCAGCTCAATAGCAGTTGCTTTTCTATTTAACGCATTCAACTTTGTTAATAAGCCGCTATGAACACATGCTACTCATGAGTTAAAACCTCTTCAATCTAATCTCAATTATACCCAGCAGGCGAATATAGTTCAGTACATTCCATAGATAAAAACACCAAAAAACATTTTAGTTTTATTGGTATTTTTAGGCTTCAACGAATGTCTATAGACCCTGTGATCTCCCACTCAATCGTTGCATTGAATTATTTTTCAATGAAAATTAATTAAACTTATACCGCTTAAAATACCGTGAAAAGTTAAATATAAAAATATATTGATTAATTCCAAAAAGGATATCTTTGCACAAGAATTTTAATATTTTCATTTCCAGGGAATTTTTTTATTGCAATGTCAAAAATTTGTTTAGCTTTTATTAACTCACCATTATTTAAAAATACTCCTCCTAAATTAATCCAAGCTATTTCAAAATCAGGATCTAATTCTAATGTTTTCTGAAGAGAAGTAATTGTATTTTCAATGTCTCCCATGCCATTATAAGCTTCCGCAACCTGATACCAACTTTGTGCATCTGGTTGATATTCTTGTGCCTGTAAGAGTAATAAAGGTAAAGCTTCTGCATAACGTTTTAAGTTGTTTAAAACAACACCTAAGCAATAACCATAATGACCTTGAGGTTCTAGTTCATAAGCTTTCCTAAAATATTGCTCAGCTTCTTCCCATAATTCTTCATCTTGTGCCCAATGACCTATCCTATCCAAAATAAACGCTTGTTGCTCATTCGATTCATGTTTAAGGATACTTAGCATTCTATTTTTAAATTCAGTATAATCAATATCAGTATTTTGTTTTTCAAATTGAATAAATGATTGGCATAAGAGATATTCTATTTCAGCACCAATGTGTGAGGAATCTTTTGATAGATAATATAGCCAAAACTCAGAGGATTTTTTAACCGATTCAATATCTTTTCCTCCAAACTGACTAACATTTTTTGCACACCAAGGTAAGATCCACTCATTGTGATCTGTTTGTCCTAGCAAAGTATTAATTTCACGGAATGCATTTATATTATCTTTCAATTCAAAAAAAACAGCTATTTTCCATCCATGTACAGTAGCTTGTTTAACCGGAGAAAAACCCATAACCTTGTCTAAATATTTTAATGCCGCAACGAAATCGTTATTATATTTATAGTGCCATATTCCTAATGATAAATGTGCTTCTTTTAAACACGGATAGTTTTTAAGTGCTTTCTCATAAGCATCACGAGCATTATCAATTTCACCTAGTTGATCATAAACTGCCCCCAAATTTTTATAGCACATTGCTTTAGTATCTTTTACTTGGGATTCGTTTAAATGCTCTAAGGCTAATAAGTAAGAAGATTTTGCTGCTTGAGTATCATTAATAGCTGCCCATGCATTTCCAATGCAATATAACATATCACCTTTATGATACTTCCCATTATCTATAAGTTTATTAAATATATCAATTCCCGCACGAATTCTTTCTTCTTTCATAGGAACCCCATTAATACCCAAGTTAATTTCTGCCATATAAGCATATTGAATAATTTGGGGCGATTTACCTAAAACAGCAAAAAACTCATCAAAATAATAAGATATTATATCGTCTCGTTCATTATTATAGAAATGAGTTAATAGTTGACTAGCTTGAGTATAATTATAAGGAATGTCTATAGAAGGTACAGACTGTTGCAATAATTGCGTTACTTCTTGTAGTTCAACAGTATTCCATCGGTGATGTTGAGATAATATATTATTATTTTTTGATAAAATTAATTGATGTAGTTTTTTTTGGAAATCATTATCAAATAATTGGTGAAAATTTATAGTGATTTGTTTTTGAGAATGCCAATTTTTTCCTATACGCTCGTATTCTCTTATAACATCATCCACAGAACAAACCAATAACCTTTTGCTATTTAAGTGATAACAAAGATATAAAGAATTTCTTTGGCGATATAAGTAATTTATATTTGTGCGGTTAACACTAATACTAATCGATCCATCTGCATTCTCTTTTTTTTCCGTGCCTTTAACTTGAGTATAAATTCGAATATTCGTCATGGAGCTATTATGCTTAAGTTCTAATTGAGCATCAGTTCCATAATCATGCATATCTTTACTTTGTAATTCAAATAAATCAGCTTGGTTAATTGCATTTTCAACAGCTTCGATAGCTGCAATTTCTGATTTACTTGCTTTATTATGCTTTGGAAGATCGTCTAAATAATTCATCATAAAATCATCTA
Organism: Photorhabdus namnaonensis; assembly: GCF_001684335.1. GTDB lineage: Bacteria > Pseudomonadota > Gammaproteobacteria > Enterobacterales > Enterobacteriaceae > Photorhabdus > Photorhabdus namnaonensis. The sequence goes on along the minus strand of NZ_LOIC01000082.1, from coordinate 131,348 downwards.
AAATATAAATTATTCTAATGCTTTATCATAAGATACACAAGTGAATAAAAGAGCTATAATATTATACTTCACCTTCCAAAATATACCACCAGAATCTGGGCTAAATACCTGGCTGGGAATATCAGACAATCGATACGAAACAACGTATAAATTCTTTTACCCACTTTATAGATTTTATCTTTTGGCTTTAATGATTTCAGTTTCGTGTCCGCCAGCATCCTCATTCCCCTTGTATTTTTGCCGCTTAGATTGAACGGTAAAAATTACTGCCTCTCTATGAAATCGTTTGGACTCAATATGAACTAAAAAACCCAGTTAATCCATTGAATTAACTGGGTTTGATAGACTTTATCAGAGGCTTATGGAAGCTAAATTTTTACTCCCACTCAATAGTCGCAGGTGGTTTACCGCTGACATCATAGACAACTCTTGATATCCCATTGACTTCATTGATGATCCGGTTAGAAACCCGGCCTAGGAAATCGTATGGTAAATGCGCCCAATGTGCGGTCATAAAATCAATCGTTTCTACTGCCCGTAACGAAACAACCCAGTCATATTTACGACCATCCCCCATTACGCCCACGGAGCGAACCGGCAAGAATACGGTAAACGCCTGGCTGACTTTATTGTACAAATCAGCTTTGTGCAGCTCTTCGATGAAAATAGCATCAGCCTGCCGTAGCAGATCGCAGTACTCTTTCTTCACTTCACCCAGTACACGAACGCCCAAACCTGGGCCTGGGAATGGATGACGGTTCAACATGTCATAAGGCAATCCCAATTCCAAACCAATCTTGCGCACTTCATCTTTAAACAGCTCTTTCAGCGGTTCCACCAGACCCAATTTCATCTCTTCCGGCAAACCACCTACGTTATGATGAGATTTGATAACGTGAGCTTTGCCGGTCGCAGATGCCGCTGATTCGATAACATCTGGGTAAATAGTGCCTTGTGCCAGCCATTTAACCTGAGTCTGCTTACTCGCCTCTTCATCAAAGACTTCAATAAACACACGGCCAATCGTTTTACGTTTCTCTTCCGGATCATGGATGCCAGCCAGTGCGGTAAGGAAGCGATCTTCTGCCGGAACATGAATGATATTCAGCCCAAATTTGCCGGCAAACATTTCCATCACTTGATCAGCTTCATTCAAACGCAACAAACCGTTATCAACAAATACACAGGTCAGGCGATCACCAATTGCACGATGCAGTAACAATGCGGTGACAGAGGAATCAACACCACCGGACAGCCCCAGAATAACGTGATCTTCACCAACCTGTTCACGCAGGCGTACAACGGTATCTTCGATAATAGAAGCAGGCGTCCACAGCGCTTCACATTGGCATATATCCAGTACAAAACGTTCCAATATACGCTGTCCCTGATGGGTATGGGTGACTTCCGGGTGGAATTGCACGCCATAAAAACGTTTTTCTTCATTCGCTATAATGGCAAATGGGCAAGTATCAGTGCTGGCGATGATGATAAAGTCTTTAGGAATTGCAGTAACTTTATCACCGTGACTCATCCATACATCCAATAATGGTTTACCTTGCTCATTTGATGAATCTTGAATTCCACGGAATAATGCGCTTTCCGCTTTAATCTCAACCTGAGCATAACCAAATTCACGTTCAGTAGAATCTTCTACCTGACCACCGAATTGTACTGACATCGTTTGCATACCATAGCAAACGCCCAGAATCGGAACGCCCGCGTTAAAAACATATTCAGGTGCCCGTGGACTTCCTTGTGCTGTGGTACTTTCCGGGCCACCGGAAAGAATAATACCGCTTGGGTTGAATTCGCGGATTTGCTCTTCAGTGACATCCCATGCCCAAAGTTCACAATAAACCCCGATTTCACGGATACGGCGAGCAATCAATTGAGTGTATTGCGAACCAAAATCAAGGATAAGAATGCGGTGCTGATGGATATTAGTTGTCATGTGCGGTGAATTCCAAAAAAACAAGTAACAAATAAAGATAAGCGGCCCTTGTGCGGGCCACAATAAATATGGATTACAAACCTAACCGGTAGTTTGGAGACTCTTTGATAATGGTGACATCGTGAACGTGACTTTCCTGAATGCCAGCACCACTAATGCGAACAAATTCTGCTTTGGTTCTCAATTCATCAATAGTTGCACAACCGGTCAGCCCCATGCAGGAACGCAAGCCCCCCATTTGCTGATGAACAATGTTTTTCAGCAAACCTTTATAGGCAACACGGCCTTCAATACCTTCCGGTACCAGCTTGTCCGCGGCATTATCAGTTTGGAAATATCGATCAGAAGAGCCTTTAGACATCGCCCCTAATGATCCCATGCCACGGTAAGATTTAAATGAACGTCCTTGGTATAGCTCGATTTCTCCCGGTGACTCTTCTGTTCCTGCCAGCATAGAGCCGACCATAACACACGACGCTCCCGCGGCGATGGCTTTGGCAATATCGCCGGAGAAACGAATACCACCGTCAGCAATAACCGGAATACCGGTGCCTTCCAACGCTTCAACCGCATCAGAGATAGCGGTAATTTGCGGCACGCCTACACCGGTAACAATACGGGTAGTACAGATAGAACCGGGACCAATACCGACTTTAACCGCATTGACGCCCGCCTCTACCAACGCTTTAGCACCTTTCCCAGTCGCCACGTTACCGCCAATAATTTGTAGATCGGGGTATTTAGCGCGGGTTTCACGAATACGTTGCAGTACCCCTTCAGAATGACCATGCGATGAGTCAATGAGCAAAACATCGACACCAGCGGCAACCAAGGCATCAATACGCGCTTCATTACCAGCACCGGCGCCAACCGCGGCGCCAACACGTAAACGGCCACGCTCATCCTTACAGGCGTTCGGTTTACGTTCTGCTTTCTGAAAATCTTTAACTGTGATCATGCCAAGCAGATGGAAATTTTCATCAACTACCAACGCTTTCTCAACACGTTTTTCATGCATTTTCTGCAACACAACTTCACGGGCTTCAGCTTCTTTTACTGTCACCAGACGCTCTTTAGGCGTCATTACCGCAGTAACAGGCTGATCCAAATCGGTAACGAAACGGACATCACGGCCAGTAATAATACCAACCAACTCATTTCCTCCAGTGACAACCGGATAACCCGCAAAACCATTACGTTCTGTCAATTCTTTAACTTCACGCAGCGTTGTTTCAGGTGCCACAGTGACTGGATCTGTCACAACACCACTCTCATGTTTTTTGACTCGGCTAACTTCTTCTGCCTGACGCTCAATAGACATATTTTTATGGATGAAACCCATGCCGCCTTCTTGAGCCAATGCGATAGCCAAACCGGATTCAGTGACAGTATCCATAGCGGCAGACAACATTGGAACTTTTAGACGAATGGTGGAGGTCAGTTGAGTAGACAGGTCAGCAGTGTTAGGTAGAACAGTAGAGTGGGCAGGAACTAACAGAACATCATCAAAGGTTAAAGCTTCTTTTTTAATTCGTAACATAAGCAATATCTCACCAAGCTGCTGAAAATTTAAGGGATAAAATATTGCCGCGGCATTATACAGAACGTAATCGGTTGCCTCCAGCATTTTATTAAAAAATTTCTTGCTTACTTCACCATGCAGGTTAGTATCAGCGCATTAAGTTATTGTTTTGAAATTTGATCTTTCTCATATGTCACTATCTTTTAACACAGGAATTTTTTCCGTCAGCCGTCTCAATCAGACGGTTCGGCAACTGCTTGAAATGGAAATGGGCAGAATTTGGCTAAGCGCTGAAATATCCAATTTTTCTCAGCCCTCCTCCGGGCACTGGTATTTCACGCTAAAAGATGAACGTGCCCAAGTGCGAGCGGCGATGTTTCGCAATAGCAATCAACGGGTAACATTCAGGCCGCAAAATGGTCAGCAAGTTTTGGTTCATGCGGCAATTACGCTTTATGAGCCAAGAGGGGACTATCAGCTTATTGTTGAAAGTATGCAACCCGCCGGTGATGGTCTGTTACAACAACAGTTTGAACTATTGAAACAAAAACTCAGTACAGAAGGGTTATTTGACCAAAGCCATAAAAAACCATTGCCATCCCCGGCTCAACAGCTTGGTGTCATTACTTCAACCAGTGGCGCAGCCCTGCATGATATTTTGAATATTTTAAAGCGCCGTGATCCATCACTGCCCATCATCATTTATCCGACAGCGGTTCAGGGAACAGAAGCACCGTTACAGATTATCCGAGCGATTGAATTAGCCAATGAACGGCAGGAATGTGATGTACTGATTGTCGGACGCGGAGGTGGCTCTTTAGAAGACTTATGGAGTTTCAACGACGAACACGTCGCCAGAGCCATTTTTCACAGTGATATTCCGATAGTCAGTGCAGTCGGTCATGAAACAGATGTTACCATTGCTGACTTTGTAGCAGATTTACGCGCACCGACACCATCAGCGGCGGCTGAGTTAGTCAGCCGTAATCAGCTCGAATTGTTACGTCACATTCAGTCGCAGCAACAACAGCTGGAAATGGCAATGGATTACTTCTTTGCCCAGAAACAGCGTGCTTTCAGTCTGGTATCTCATCGTTTACAGCAGCAACATCCTCATTTACGACTAGCACGTCAGCAAAATCTACTGACTAATTTACGTCAGCGACTCACTGACAGTTTGCAACGGCACTTAAAGCAAAGCAGCCTGACTTATGAGAAATTACAGCAACGGCTCTGGTACGTTGAACCTAGCTCACAAATCCACCAATATAGCCAACAGATTCAACAACAAAATTTTCGGCTAAGGCAAGCGATTGAAAGGCAAATTAGTCGTTCCAGAGAAAAATTTGCCATTTCCTGTTCACGGATGGAAGCCGTTAGCCCTCTGGCGACACTGGCCCGTGGTTACAGCATTAATCAAACATCGGATGGAAAATTATTGAAACAAACCAAACAGGTACATGTTGGTGATGTTCTGAAAACCCGTTTACAAGATGGCTGGATTGAAAGTGAAGTATTGAAAATCAAGAAGGAACGGAAAAAACGATCTGCAAATCTGAAATAGCGGCCTTCCTTTGCCACTTATTTTTCCTATGTCAGAAACGGATTTCTGCACCGGCAATATAGGTCCGGCCCCGAGCGGTTTGCATAGCCGAAGTTTGCTCAGTCATTAATGGAGAAGAGTTTGCACGATTAAGCGCTTCAGAATAATTTTTGTTTGCCAAGTTCTGTACTGAAAATTTCAACAACACATTATGATTTATCTGATAGTCGCTATAAAGATCGACTATCGTTGGTATTTTAGGTTCTTTTTGCTGTATAACCCTTCCCTCGTCATCAAAATTATATTGATCTGGGTCCAGTCTATGAGAATCACCTGTATATTTAACAATCGCACCAACACGAAGTTTCTCATTAAATAAACGAATACCGGTATCCAACGTCATAAATCTATCAGGTAATTGTGACAATGGCTCTGCACCAAAATGCGCTGTAGCAGCAGAGGTTGGCTGACGCGTTTTTTGCCAACTATAAGCCAATTTGCTATAAAATATGCCAGCATCATAATCAGCAGCAATTTCATATCCGCGTATTTTTACCGGAGTCAAGCTATTATGGTAGATATACATTTTGATGTTAGGATCGACTTCATTGTAATCTGTCGAACTATCAGCTTTACATGTTTTCCTATTGCCACATATAAGCCAGATATCACTGAGAATATAATTTTTTACTTTAGTGTGATACCAAGCAGCTTTCAGGCGAAAAATATCCCCCTTTACAATTAAATCAGGGCGGAAACTGTTAAAGCCAATTTGATAAGTGTCTGATGACTCTCCTTTCAGAAATGGATTCATAGATCCACCACCTTCATTGCTATAGAAAGTCTCTTGAATATTTGGCGCTCTCATTGAACGGGCATAACTAACGAATGGTTGGAACTCAGGAATAATCTCTGCTGATAATAAAACTCCTGGGTTAAACCCATGTTCTTTCAAATCTAATTCGGTTGCTCCCTGAGGAAAACAAGGAATCCGTAGATCACAAGCTGGTTTATAACCTTTGACACTGTAATCCATATAATTAAACGTAATATCTGCCTGATAAATTCCACGACTTATTTTCAATCCACCATAAATACTGGCAATATCTTGCTTTCCACTTGGCGCGAAAACATTATTTTCTTTTACTTCACTATCTGTCTTTTTATATTTTTCCTTTTCTTTTTCATCTTTACCCTGACCAGAATAAACACTATTCGTTGTCCTACTATATTCGGTTTCCATCAACTTACTGCCAAGTGTTAACTCAAAATTTGTATCTCCATAGTCGAAGCGACTAATATTACTGATATCTATTGCATCTGACTTATTTTTGGCGTTGCTATTTAGCAACTTAAAAAGTGAATCACCTTCATAGCGTTGACTACTCTCACTGTTGCTGACCAGTAACTTTATATCAACCCATTCACTAAATGGCGTGTAATTGTATTTTAAATAAATATCCCGACTATCAATATGACGGCGGGTGAATTTATTATGATAGTTACGACCACTTATCTCCATATCATGAAATTCATTTGGTTCAATTTTTATTTTCATTAATTGCGAATTGGGTTTTTGTTTAAACGATTTATCTGTAACAAACTCATCGCTTAATACTCCGTCGCCATTCTTATAATGTGCATCAATTGAATGCCCGCTGACAGCCAACATAGCACCTATTGAACCTTCAGAACTGAAAGCAGGTGTTTTACCCGCAACTGCTATCATACCATTATAACCAACACCATTATTTCCATAAGCTGTTTTCGTGCGTACTCCCAATGAATTCCCTGCGAATATCACATCATCTACACCAATGGTGCGAAAATTAGCGCTACCCGCTAATGCATTAACACTACCTGAACCATCAGATTGACCACGATTGACATCAATTCCTACAATAAAATTAGGATCAATGATTGTACCGAATTGGTTATAAGTAGTACCATGAGCTGGACTCGTCGGAGATGTACCATAAAAACTCTGGCTAACACCATCAACCATCATATTCACTCGACCAAATCCACTTAATCCACGAATATTCACACTCACCGTTCCCTGTCCTGGATCTATTTGCGTATAGGTCCCTGGCATACTACGTAATATGCTATCCACTGATTGAAGTTTAGTATCTTCACCTTTAGAACTGTAAGAACCGGGCCTTTCCATTGCCCGCACTTCGGCGTCATCCTGTGAACCAGAAACCTTAAGGCTACTGAATTTCATTACCTTATCTGATTTTCTCTCTTGCTTTTCCTCACCATAAGCAAATCCTTGAAGCCCAATTAAAACCACACCGGCCCCTGCTATCTTTGTCATTATTTTCATTTCAATTATCCTAAATGCATATAAATCAATATTTGCTCACACATCAGTTTTTAGAGAATAAGAATATTTAGCACTGATAAATTATTATCAGTGCTTCGAATAACAAATTTATATTATTTATAATTTATTTCAGTTATCTTTTAATTGCGGAAAATACTTTTTAGCATCATCCAGCATCAAAATAAAACTGTAATCCATTGCAGTATCTTTTAATCGATTAAATCGACCTGACTTACCACCATGCCCGGCGCTCATATTGGTTTCTAATAACAGAATAGAGTTACCTTCCTTCATATCCCGTAATTTTGCCACCCATTTAGTCGGTTCCCAATATTGCACTTGGGAATCATAAAACCCACTCGTCACCAATAGATTTGGATAACGTTGGTGTTTTATATTGTCATACGGACTATATGATTTAATTCGGAAATAATCCTCTTTATTTTCAGGGTTACCCCACTCCTCATATTCTCCAACTGTCAGAGGAATAGAAGGATCAAGCATGGTTGTTACGGCATCGACAAATGGAACTTGAGCAACCACCCCGCGATATAATTCCGGTGCCTGATTAATCACAGCGCCCATCAGCAAACCACCAGCACTCCCTCCCATCGCATAAACACGTTTACTGTCACCATATTTCTGAGCAATCAGTGCTTTAGTCACATCGATAAAGTCATTAAAACTATTCATTTTATTTTCGACTTTACCTTGCAAATACCATTTTTTACCCAATTCACCGCCACCACGTACATGCACCAAGGCGTAAACAAAGCCCCGATCTAATAAACTCAATCGTGGTGAACTAAAAGAAGGGTCCATGCTGATACCATAAGCCCCATATCCATAAATCAGTATTGGATTATGGCCTTTTTTAAATAGGGACTTGCGATACACCAGAGATACCGGCACTTCAACGCCATCACGAGCCTTCACCCAAATACGCTCGCTCTCATACTGATGTTTATCAAAACCTTTTACTTCCTGCTGCTTCAATAATTCCCGCTCACCTGTTTTCATATTCCACTGGAATGTTGAACTTGGTGTCGTCATGGATGAATAACCATAACGGACAAAATCAGTATTAGGTTCAGGGTTGTAGTCAATCCATGCCATATAACTTGGATCATCGAACTTAATCTGTTTTTCTTGCTGTGTCTGCCAATTAATTTGACGAATTGTCGGTAATCCTTTTGTTCGTTCCTGTACGACTAACCAGTCATTAAACAGATCGAAATCTTCAAGATCACTATCCTGCTGCGGAGCAATGACTATTTTCCACGGTGTATTGATGGCGGCCGTCTGATAAAGTCCATAAGTTTCATTCTCATGATTTGAACGGATGTAGAAATGATCGCGGAAATGGTCAATATAATACTCTCGGCCTTCTTGACGAGGAGAAAAGAGTTGAAGTTCAGCTTGTGGCTTATTTGCGTCAATCAACAAGTATTCAGAAGTCGAATTACTGGTTATCGATAACATAATATAATCACGGGAAGTGCTTTTAGACATGCTTAAATAAAAACGCTCATCTTCTTCCTGATATATCTTCTGATCTTCGCTGGTATTGGTACCATATTGATGACGAAATACCTGATATGGCAATAACGTTTGTGAATGCTTGCGCACATAAAACAACGTATTGTTATCATTCGCCCAAACAATATTACCAGAAGTATTGTTTATTACATCGTTATTCCACTGTTTGTCAGCAATATCTTTAAAAGAGATCTGATAATTGCGGCGCCCTTGCGTGTCTTCAGCAATCGCGATACGTTTATTATCCGGAGTAATCGCAAAATTACTCAATTGATAATATTCATGCCCTTTGGCTCTCTCATTACCATCGACCAGCACCTGCCAATCTGATGAGCCATCAACAGGTTTACGCTGATAAATCGGGAAATCTTTGCCAGTTTCATAGGTTGTCCGATAAATATACCCATTATAAGTATAGGGTACTGATTGATCATCCTGCTTCATCCTGCCAACCATCTCTTCGTATAACGTATCCCGCAATGATTCACCGGGTTTTAACACCTGTTCGGTATATTTATTTTCGGCTGTCAGATAATCAATGACTTTTTTATCCTCACGAGTATCATCCCGCATCCAGTAATAATCATCTATACGAGTATCACCGTGAATAGTTATATGGTGTGGTTGCTTCATCGCCTTTAGCGGCATAATTTCTTCCTCTGCGGCGGCGGAATTCAACCAACCGCTCAATAAAAATATCAATAACAGCCCTTTAGTTTTCAGGGCAAACCGCGCTTGCTGCCTTAACATATATGCTGTCCTTAAGTCTTTCAAAAGTATTAATTAACTAAACTAAAATCAATTGGAAGTTCTATCGTAATTTCATTACCGTTTAAAACGGTATCGGGGGGAGCTGGCAACGGCTGCGCCCTTGCCAGAACTTGCTTCGCTTCCCTGTCTAAAGAATGGGTTCCAGAACGACGAACTAAGTCACTGTGAGTAACATAGCCCTGTTTATCAATCGTGAATCTGACTGTAGGCCGACCGGTGCGGTTTCTTCTCTGTGCATCCTCTGGATAACGTTTATACCGATTTAAATGCCCGATAACTTCCGCTCGCCATAACGCGTCTGCGTCCGCAACCGCTTTTGAATCACTGTCATAAGCAGCGGCAACCCGCGAAGTCAGATTAGTCGAAGTGGCCGTACTGCTTGCCATAGCCGCATTATTTTGAGATTTTTCACTCTCTTGTTCTTCTACCTGCTGGCGCTTCACCAGTGGCGTCTTTTTAAGCTCTTCATGGCGCTTTTCCTGTTTTTTAGGTTTATGTACCAGAATCTGCGCCTGTTCATCTTTCATAAGCTCAGGCGTTTTAATCTCATTAACCTCACTTTCCTGCTGTCGGCTGGCAACAGAAAGTTGCTGTTCAATACCAATAGGTTGTTTGTGTACCTGATGCGTCGCTTCTGTCAATAATGAAAGCTCCATCATCACCGCCGGCGGTGGCATCAGTTCATCAACGGCAATGTCTTCTGGCTGGTAGATAATCCAGCCCGCCAAAATGAGGTGAGCAGCAATAGCGGAAACGAGTCCTTTTTTAAAATGACCCGTTTGAAAAGCCGGGTGTGTCAGCGTCAACATAAGTTATAGCGCATCATTTTAATTATCATTTGGTAATGATAATTAATTTCATATACCAATGAAAATTATTTTTACATGTATCGTTAACTTGAGCACATCCTTGTGCCAAAGCCCTTTATATAAGGGAAAAGACCACTATACCCTATGGATTTCAAGATGTATCGCGACGGCAAAGGAGTGAATCCCCGGGAGCATAGCTAACTATGTGACCGGGGTGAGCGAGTGCAGCCAACAAAGAGACAACTTGAAAGATAACGGGGATATTTGTTTAAAATATCTATGGTTTCTTTACTGGTGTATACCAGACATAATCAGCATATTGGTCATCCAGTACATTGCTTTTTTCGGCTATGATCAACACAACAAGGTCCTCTTGGGGCGATAGCTCTTTAACATGCAGAGGAACACCCATTACTTTCGTTGCATGATATCCACCCGCAATCAGTGTGGCGGGAACCGGCGCTTTAAGTAACTGTTCCGCCATTCTGCGATCCCGCATTTGCTGAATAGTTGTCATGGCAGATAACTGTTGTTCCGTTATTTCACCACCGTGGACATCTTCAATCACCGCTTTAATCTGCGCTTTAACATTTTCAGCAACAGAAATACTCCCCTGGAGGAGCGGAGGGTTACTGTAAGCCGCTTTAATTTCACTGCGATCCAAGTTTGCAGACAGCAACGGATAAGGCTGAGATATCAGCTCCATGACCAATCCGCCATACAATTCCCACGGCCATCCCTTTTGCCATGCAAGAAGCTCTTTGATGCGGCTTTCACGTACAATAGGCTTAGTTTGCAACCAACTCTTAACTTTATTCACTTTTTGCTGCTGATCAGGGTTAATCATCTCTAACAGAACCGAACCCTGCTCTCTTTTGAGCGGAAGTTGCTGAACCAGCCAAAGCTCTATCTGATGATGATAGGGATTATCATGTTTTTCACCCACCACTATCCGCTGATGTGGCGCCAGTCGATTGAGCAATTCATCAGGGGTCAGAGCGTGACCTGTTTTAAGATCGATAATAGCCCCTTGTTGAGTCAGTTCCGATGAAAGCGTTTGGAGAGTTGGTTTTTGATGTACAGATACACATCCAGATAAGATCAGTAAACCACAGATAATCAGAAAAGATTTTACAGTCGTGAGAAATTTCATCATGTCCATTATCCATATTAATGTTTTGCGCATCATATAGATAATAAGAATCGTTTACAACAAACAGCCCCTGTCCGTATAGGGAACAGGGGCAATAGGTGTTACAGCGGATGAGTTTGCGCTTCAACCGCCGCCAGAGCGACCATATTAACGATACGGCGTACAGAAGAGATTGGCGTCAGAATGTGTACCGGTTTGGAGACCCCCATCAGAACTGGACCAACGGTAACGCCTTCAGAACTGGTGACACGTAGCAAGTTGTAACTGATACGGGCAGATTCCATATTCGGCATAATTAACAGATTGGCAGCCCCTTTCAATGGGCTATCAGGCATGATGTCACGGCGAATACTTTCAACCAACGCAGCGTCACCGTGCATTTCACCATCAATTTCGAGTGAAGGCGACATTTTATTCACCAACTCCAGCGTCTGGCGCATCTTCTGTGCTGAGAGGCAATCTGTGGAGCCAAAACTTGAATGAGAAAGCAGCGCAACTTTTGGTTCGATACCGAAACGGCGGATAGTTTCTGCCGCCATAAGGGTAATCTCGGCCAATTGCTCAGGCGTTGGATCATTATTGACATAAGTATCCGCAATAAACGTATTACCGCTTGGCAACATCAGCGCATTCATCGCACCGGCAGTATGAACCCCATCACGGAAACCAAATACATTTCTCACGACATCGTAATGTTCACTGTAACTGCCAACGGTGCCGCAAATCAGACCATCAGCTTCACCACGCAATACCATAATCGCCCCAATCAGGGTTGGATTACCAATAACCGCCCGGCGAGCTTGTTCAGCAGAAACACCTCGACGTTTCATAATATTATGGTATTCCTGCCAGTATTTTTTGAAGCGCGGATCATTCTCATTATTAACGACTTCAAAATCTTTACCCGCTTCAATATGCAATCCCAGTTTCTGAATACGCATTTCGATAACACTAGGGCGACCAATTAGAATCGGGTAAGCCAGCCCAAGAGAGATCAATTCCTGAGTCGCATGCAATACACGTACTTCTTCCCCTTCGGCCAAAACGATACGCTTTTTCGCTTTCTTAGCCTGAGAAAAAATAGGTTTCATAAACAAGTTTGTTTTATAGACAAACTCATTCAGTTTCTCGATATACGCGCCAAAGTCTTTAATCGGACGGGTTGCCACGCCGGAATCCATTGCCGCTTTGGCAACTGCCGGGGCAATTTTCACAATCAGACGCGGATCAAATGGTTTAGGAATAATATATTCTGGACCAAAAAACAGATCCTGATCATCATAAGCGGAAGCCACTTCTTCGCTCTGTTCCGCCAGCGCTAAATCAGCAATCGCATGAACACAAGCAAGCTTCATCTCCTCGTTAATGGTTGTTGCGCCAACATCCAGCGCGCCACGGAAAATAAACGGGAAACAGAGCACATTATTAACCTGATTCGGATAATCAGAACGGCCGGTACAAATGATGGCATCAGGGCGAACTTGTTTCGCCAATGGCGGCAAAATTTCCGGTTCAGGGTTTGCTAATGCCATGATGAGTGGATCTTTGGCCATCGTTTTCACCATGTCCTGAGTCAACACGCCCGGGCCGGAACATCCGAGGAAAATATCCGCGCCTGGGATAACATCACCTAATGTGCGGCTGCCATTGTCTTCAATCGCATAAGCAGCTTTAGTCTCTTCCATATTTTTATCGCGACCGCGATAAATCACCCCTTTAGAATCGCATACCACAATATTCTTGCGTTGCAACCCAAGCGCGACCAGCAAGTTCATACAGGCAATTGAGGCAGCACCGGCGCCAGAAACAACTAAGCGAACCGCTGAAATCTCTTTTTTCATAATCCGCAAGCCATTCAAAACAGCAGCGGTACAAATTATCGCTGTGCCATGCTGGTCATCATGGAATACCGGAATGTTCATTTTTTCCCGAAGTTTTTTCTCAATATAGAAACACTCCGGTGCTTTAATATCTTCGAGGTTAATTCCCCCAAATGTCGGCTCCAGCGCCGCAATGATATCAATCAATTTATCAGGATCAGACTCATCGACTTCAATATCAAATACATCAATACCTGAGAATTTTTTAAACAGGACACCTTTTCCTTCCATCACTGGCTTACCTGCCAGTGCGCCAATATTCCCCAATCCTAAGACCGCACTACCATTAGATATCACAGCCACAAGATTGCCACGCGCCGTATATTTGTAAGCAGCTAATGGATCTTCTGCAATTTCCAGGCAAGGCGCAGCAACACCTGGTGAATAAGCTAAAGCTAAATCTCGCTGAGTTGTCAGAGGCTTAGTTGGAGTAATCGTGATTTTCCCTGGTTGTGGAAACTGGTGAAAATCCAATGCACTCTGTTTTAATTTTTCATCCATCGTCGGATCCTTTATATACAATCTACAATCTGGAGTAAGAGCAGGAGCAGTATAATCGGTACTGTGTGTCAAATCATAACATTGACAGCGCCTTATCAATAAAGTAGCACTTTTTCGCTCATAAAAAACACTACCCAATTTACCCTCATACCCCTACTTTATATAGGAAAATAAAGAAAGAAACATTACCATTTATATAATATCATTGAAGTTATAATAACTAAAATAATTATCACATGAAAAAACTCTCAATATAAATTCAATTAAAATAAATTTTATAAAAGAAAACAAATCTAATAATCACAAATTTAATTTATTGATTTTTAACATTATTTTAAGGAAGGAAGTTATGTATTTTTTGTGAAAATTACTCATCTTCTTTTTTTACTTATCAAACTAATTTGCGCTATTTATATTTTTATATCAGGATGTGCTTTCTGGACTTACAGAGCTATCAATTCTGTAAATCAATCGGTTTTGGTAAAATTTTTTCATAGCAATTTAATTTATGGCAGACCCATTCATTACTGCCTTTTAATCAAATTCAAAGTCTGCGTTTCGTGGCTTTACTTATTAAGGGAGAAGGAAAATGTATAACCATTCAGTGATGATAGTTGATGACCACCCTCTCATTCGCCATGGCTTGAAACAGATTGTAGAGCTCGATCGAGCACTTACCGTGACAGCGGAAGCTGACAATGGTGAAGAAGCAATAAATATTGCATGCAAGCTGAAACCTGATGTCATTATGATAGATCTCAATATGAATGGTCTTTCAGGCGTGGACACAATTAAATCTATCCGTAGAAAAGGGATCAATTCCTATGTACTGGTATTATCCGTTTCAGATGATCGAAATGATGTTTACGCCGCTATTGACGCTGGAGCCAATGGTTACTTACTTAAAGATAGCGATTTAGATTCGTTATTAAGCAGTATTCGCCACGCTGCTCGTGGACAAACTGTATTTAGCGAAAGAATATACCAACATCTCGCTAACCGTCATAAACATGTTGATCCTTTATCTGAATTGACTAAACGTGAGTTAGATGTATTAAAAGAAGTTTCCAGTGGCATGACTAATAAGGAAGTTGCTGATGTCCTATTTATTTCTGAAGAGACAGTGAAGGTACACATCAGAAACTTATTAAAAAAACTGAATGTACGTTCCCGCCTGGCTGCGACAATCATGTATTTGCAACATAGGAAAAACGGAGTAGCCTAATACTTCCCCCGAGCCGTTCCTTGAGCTTATTACCGAGGATCGGCTCTTATCGTTATTATGTAGCAAATATCCCTTATGAAACAAGCCAGCAAAATTGAGTCCCCTGTCTTGGTATCTCCCGGTAATAAAAATCAGGATATCATCTGGATAAAACTCGCATTTTCCAGCATTATGCTTAAGTATTTAAATTTTCTTTAAGGATCTGTTAAATGATGTTGGATAAATCTTCTCAACCCGCTTTTACTCTCTATGGGATTAAGAATTGTGACACGATAAAGAAAGCCCGTCGTTGGCTGGAAGAGCAGAAAATTACTTACCTGTTTCATGATTATCGTGTTGATGGATTAAGCGCGACACTTTTGCAGTCATTTATTGACAAACTTGGTTGGGAATCATTGATTAACACCCGAGGTACAACCTGGCGTAAACTGACCGATCAACAACGAGCGACAATTAATAATGCTGACGCGGCAAAAGCGTTGATGTTGGAGCAACCCGCTATTATCAAACGTCCACTATTAATTTCTGCAAAAGGTGATTGCCTATTAGGTTATAAAGTGGATGAATATCAGCAATTTTTTGCTGAGGCACTCTGAAATGACTTGTCCTGTAATTGAACTTGCACAACAACTCATCAAGCAACCCTCTGTCAGCCCGGACGATAGAGGTTGCCAAGATATTATAATCGCCCACTTGCAAGCAATTGGCTTTACCGTTGAACGGATGCCCTTTGGCGATACAAACAATTTTTGGGCCTATCGCGGCACAGGCCCGACGTTAGCCTTTGCCGGACACACTGATGTCGTCCCGGCGGGCGATGAATCTCAATGGGAATATCCCCCATTTGAGCCAACTATCCGCAATGGCATGTTATATGGCCGGGGAGCGGCAGATATGAAAGGCTCATTAGCGGCTATGATTGTCGCTGCTGAACGTTTTATTGCCGCCCACCCCAACCATAATGGTCGTCTGGCCTTCCTTATTACTTCAGACGAGGAAGCAAAAGCCACCCACGGCACCGTTAAAGTGGTTGAAGCGTTGATGTCCCGCAATGAACGATTAGATTATTGCCTGATCGGCGAGCCTTCTAGCCAGCATCGCCTTGGCGATATGGTGAAAAATGGCCGTCGCGGTTCCCTTACTGCGAATCTCACCGTCCACGGTATTCAAGGCCACGTTGCCTATCCGCATTTAGCTGATAACCCAATCCACCGTGTCCTTCCCGCTTTACAGACACTGGTCAATACACACTGGGATGAAGGAAACGAATTTTTCCCGGCGACTAGTATGCAAATTGCCAATATTCACGCAGGAACAGGCAGCCATAATGTGATCCCTGGAAATGTGCAAGTTCAATTTAATTTCCGTTTCAGTACAGAACTGACTGATAGCCAAATTCGTGAACAAGTTGAAACTATCCTAAAAAATCACCACCTGAATTACACGATTGAGTGGATACTGGCAGGCCAGCCCTTTCTGACAGCCAAAGGTGAGTTAGTCAATGCTGTCATACAGGCAATAGACCAGTATTGCGGCTACCAACCTGAATTATCTACCAGTGGCGGTACCTCCGATGGCCGATTTATCGCCCAGATGGGCGCTCAAGTTGTCGAACTGGGGCCACTCAACTCAACAATTCATAAAGTTAATGAATCCGTTAGCGCCGCCGATCTGCAACAACTCAGCCGGATTTATCAACGCGTGATGGAGCAGCTAATCCAGTGATCACCACAAATATGTTAACCGGCCTGGCTACTGGTCACTTGATTTCCCTCTTTGGCAATCACCGATTACAACCAGAAGCCGCCAATGCTTTTCTTGCCATGCGACAAGCCGCTGAAAAGGCCGGAATTAATCTGCAACCTGCCAGCACATTCCGTGATTTTCAACGTCAGCAAGCTATCTGGAATGGAAAATTTCGTGGTGAACGCCCGGTGTTGGATGAAAATAGCCAACCAATGGATATCACCCAGTTATCAGAAGGAGAACGCTGTAAGGCAATTCTTCGTTGGTCTGCCCTGCCCGGTGGCAGCCGCCATCACTGGGGAACAGAGCTGGATATTTATGATCCAACGATGCTGCCGGATAACCAGAAGTTATTACTCGAACCTTGGGAATATGAAAATGGCGGTTATTTCGAACCATTAACTCATTGGTTAACCGAGAATATGGCCCATTTCGGTTTTTACCGTCCCTTTGTCGGTCATAATAGCGGCATCGCTTATGAGCCGTGGCATATCAGCTACCAACCATTAGCCAAACAATTGGAAAAATTGCTGACTCCACAAATGTTACTGGATGTATGGCAGCACCATGACATCGCAGGCATTGACTGGTTATCTGCTAACTTACCTTATATATTTGAAAATTACCTCCACGTTGAGCAGGAGATAACCTAATGCAATGGTTAGCTGATTATTGGTGGATTATTTTAATTTTATTGGTTGGCGTTCTTCTCAATGCCATTAAAGAGTTACGCCGCCTGGATGTGAAAAAATTTCTGGACAACAAACCGGAACTGCCTCCTCATCGGGATCTCAATAACAAGTGGGATGATGAAGATGATTGGCCACAGAAAAAACCGTAGTCCCCTCTTACCAGTCTCTGGCAAGTTTCTCATCGAGACTTAACAGCGCCTGTGCGGTTTCTCGCCGCCAGAGTTGCACTAATGCTTTGTAGCCACTCAACCTCAATACAGAGACACATTGCTCAACGCTCATTTCTTGCTGGAGATGATTTCTCAGCGCAATCAACGGCAAATCACTGTTCAGCAACAAGCGTTGCAAGGCGGGCAATGAAGCGGAAAGCGGCCGGTGAGCAAATGCAAAACCTGATAGTTCCTGCCAATCATGCCGATTAAGATGATGGTCAGTCTGATAATCAACAGGCAAGCTAAATCCAATCTGGGATTCTAGCCAATGTGCATCACGAGCAAGCTGTTGATGAGCTTGAATCCCCAGAACAATCCCCTGTTCACTCAGAGGAAAAATAGCCATTGCGGTATAACAACCACTGCTGGCTTCCAAATGAGTTCCCATTCGCACTAATTGGAAGCCACATTTCCGCCACAATGCCCATAGCTCTGCGGTATAGCCAAAGCTGACAGAAATAAAATCCACGCCTTGTTTTTCCGCCCTCTCCCGTTGATACGCGATCATTCCCTGAGCAATACCCTGTCTGCGATTATTAACCTGTACAGCAACCCGGCTGATGCGTTGAGATTTCAAAACCGCCGCCTGTGGTAAACCACTATGGGCAGCTAACGATTGCGCAACCAGATTTCCCCTTGGACGACGCCTGCCTGCCCATATTTCATGTGCCAGTTCAGGCGACAACCCACCTTCTTCAACCATCCATAAAGCCCCCATCAAGGCATTATTTCTAAGAGCGGCGACAAATTGCATCCCTTTCGCATCAAGTAAACGCCGTAAATCCAAAGGTGAAGTTTTGTAGTGAGCACTGGTCAATATGCCGTAAAATTGCCTCAGCAATTCAGGCTGTTTAATCCATTGTTGCTGATGATAAACGTGATAACTGATCGCCTGATCAGAATTATTGACAGGAATGGCATCCTCAAACAGTAAAGCGTTTTCCAACCAGTTTTCCAGCGGATCATTTTCCGCCCAACGCACAGGAGCCGTCAGGTTCAAAACATGGCTATCAGGAATCCCAACACAAAATTTAAGTAAAAATCCGCGCCCGGTACCTTCATATCCCTGTACAGTTGTGGTCAATAATATTCGGGGAAAATAGCTGATCAACTCAGACAATTGCGGCATTGGAATGGCAGCGGCTTCATCGATAAGCAACCAATCAATATCTGATACGTTATTTTGTCTACAATATTTGAGCAAACTATCTACGGCCCAGAATTTTCCCTTGTCCCCCGCATAGCGCCTGATAACTTCGGTTGTCGCCTTCGCTGGTGCGGTTAGCCAGCAATTTCCCTGCCATTGCTGCATTAACATACCAGCAAGTGTCGATTTACCTCGCCCTCTTGGCGCAGTAATGACCCATACCCCCCGATTTGCCCGCAAAAGTCGAACCAAAATGGCATGTTGGCTGACAGTTGGGTTGCCATCAGGCAGTTGCCACGCGCTGTACTGTAGAAATTCAGGGATGCATAAGGGATCATTTTGCAGCCAGAGCAAAACTTGAGAATCGCTAACAATTTGCTGCTGAATATGCTGAACAAAATGCGGCGTTGGCATAGCATCTAACTGTTCGTTCCAACGTGCGCTATCCTTATCTGGTTGATAACGCCATTGGCGCCAAAATGGAACCATCATCACCAACCAACTTCCAGCTTTCAATGTGCCTGCTAATATCGCCAGAGCTTCCGCATTAAAACCTTCGGTAGCGTCAAATATTCCGTGCAGATATTCCTGGCCTAATAAACTGACCGCCTTTTCTGGCGACACAGCATTCTGTTCACGATAAGAGATCCATAACCAATCACCAGTAAATCTCCGCTGTAACTCATTAGCCTGTAAATAGCACCAATGATAATCCCCACTCAATACCAGCAAACGACGTAATCCCTGCTGCTGCATTTCCGTCTGTATCACACTCAGTTCTGACAACATAACGGCTATGATTTACCAATCAACAATGACAAAATCCCCGCGGCAATCAGCGGCCCCACAGGAACACCTTTAAACAGGGCAACGCCTAATACCGTTCCCACCAGCAAACCCGCGACTGTCGATGGCTGATTAGACATGAGTGAAACACCCCGACTCCCTAACCATGACACTAATACACCTATCACTATCGCCAGTAACGATTTCCAATTCATAAACGAGTTAAGGACAGCCTGTACCGTAATTTTTCCACTGGCGATAGGCGCCATGACTCCCACAGTCAAAATAAGTACACCGATGGTCAACCCATATTTTTCCACCCACGGGAAAAAATGATTCAGTGGCGTTATGCGGATAACCAGCAAGAGCAACATCGCAAGCGTGACGGTCATGTTGTGGCTGATGATGCCCAGTGCTGCCAACACGAGCAGCACCAGTAAAGTAGGATCGAGATGACTCATAGATTTCAATACCCTATAACACAACAGCCTAATCCTGTTTAGGCTAGGGCAATTTTTCCTTATATTACAGAAACAACGGGTATTTTCGTATTAATTCAAACAATTAACAAGCTAACGTCGCACCACCATCAACCACAATATCCTGTAGCGTTATATGGCTTGCCAAATCAGAAGACAAGAAGAGTACGGTATGTGAAATTTCATTAACGTTTGCAATCTTACCCAGGGGAATACCCAATTTATATTGCTCAGGATACCCGTTAATCGTATTTTTTTCATCATCATCAGTTTTCCACATGGAACGCTGCATAGGCGTATCCGTCGAACCCGGCGATACAACATTACAACGTACACCAAACGGCGCGAGTTCTAACCCAACACAATGCGTTAAACTTGTCAGTGCTGATTTTGATGCACAATAAGCCGCCATTCGCATACGTGGAACATGTGCCGCATTAGAGCTAATGCTGATAATAGCGCCACTGCGCTGACGTTTAAAATGGGGAACCACAGTATGAAATAGATAAAAAGCCCCTGAAGCATTGACATTAATACAACGATGCCAGTCACTTATATTTAGCTCATCAATATTTCCCAATTGCAATATACCGGCAGCATTAACCAAAATATCTAATTTGGCTGAGATAGACAGTTGTTGGGAACAAATCATTTCGACCTTTTCTGGATCACTAATATCGAGTTGTATACATTGATAAGGCAAATTATCTTGCTCAAATACGCGATCGAAACCTATTACATTAGCACCAAGCGCGGTAAAATCACGGGCAATTTGTTCACCAATGCCACGTGCCGCTCCCGTTACCCAGACGGTTTTACGGCTAAAATCCATCTGTAAATTTTGTTTATTTTGCATATTATTTCTTCTTTGATAGCGATTTATTACTCACTTTTTATAAATTCTATTTATCAGAATTTACTGATGAAATTATTTCTTTAGTACTCATAACCATTCCTGATTTTTCAGCAACATATTTTAAAGCCATAAAGTGATCTTCCAGCGTAAAATCCGCTATCGCATCACCCACTAAAAAAGGCTTTATATCTCTCATGAATGCGTCAACCGCAGTAATCATGCAACCAATATGTCCGTACACTCCGCAAATAATTAATTGATCTCTCCCTAACTCTTTTATATTTTTTTCCAGCGAAGAACGTTGAAATGCACTATAACGCCACTTAACTATCACAATATCATCGCTATTAGGGGCTAAAGCATGGTTGATATTCTGTAAATGAGGTGTTCTATTTAAGCCAGCTCCCCATATATCATTAAGTAATGCGCGCTCTTCATCACTTTGTACTTTAGGTTGCGCTGTATATATAATGGGAATCTCTTTTTCTTTACAAAATAGTTTCAACAAATGAATATTTTCAATTAATTTATTAACTAAAGGACTATTATTACCGAAAAATTGCAAGAAATAGTCCTGCATATCATGAATAAGCAAAATTGCTTTATGGGGCTCGAATAACCAGGAGGCTTTATTGCCTGGAAAATCTTTCGGCTGAGGTAGCTTATAATTTTTCAATGATGGAATGGTCATTTCAATACCTTCATATCATTAATTAATTTTCTAATTTATCTCGAATGAGTTTTCTTAATAATAGTTTATTAATCTTGCCAACCGGTGTAACAGGCATAACATCAATCATCTCAAAGCGATCAGGCAATTTATACTCAGCAATTCCTAACCCCCTTAAATATTTCCGCAGTTGCAACCCGGTTATATTCGGATCAGCCGCCACGATAAAAGCACAACTTTTTTCCCCCAACAAAGGATCAGGCATCGCAACTAGAGCACTATGGATAACACCTTCATGTTTGAGTAGCAAAGATTCAATTTCTTCCGCAGCAATTTTTTCACCACCGCGATTGATTTGATCTTTCTCACGTCCGACAATACATACATAACCCTCTTTAGTCATATAAGCTAAATCACCGCAATAATAAAAACCTTCTTTGTCGAATACCTTCGAATTGTGCTTCGGGCTTTTATAATATCCCCGGAATGTATATGGCCCACGAACGATTAACATACCCGTCGAACCTGGCGCTTGTATATTGCCGTTATCATCGACGATACTCACCTCATCATCTTCACTCATTGGACACCCCTGAGTGGTAAATATACGTTCATCATCGTCATTAAGCCGGGTATAACATACTAACCCTTCGGCCATACCAAAAATCTGTTGCAACTTACATGAAAAAAGTTTCGGTATCACTCGCGCCACACTTTCACTTAACTTTGCTCCACTGACTTGTAATAGTTGAAGACTTTCCAGTGAATATTCGTATTTTCTAATCGCCTGAATCCATAATGCGACGGCCGATGGCACCAGCGAGGTCATTGTGACTTGATATTCACGTATTAGAGGAAAGCAGGTCGCAGACCCAGGATCTGTCGCTAATATGACACAACCGCCAGCGTAAAATACGCCAAGCGCCCCCGGAGAACTCAACGGATAATTATGTTGCGCCGGCAAAGCACAAAGATAACGAGTTTGTTGTGTCAACTCACAAATTTCAACACTGCGTCTAACGCTATAATAGTAATCGTCATGCGTCCTTGGAATTAATTTAGGTGTTCCTGTGCTCCCACCTGACAGTTGAAAAAAAGCGACCTCATCCGAACATGTCGCTTCAAAATTCAAAGATAAATCTGTTGACTCTAACCACGGCTTTAATTCATTAGTATATAACTCATTGGTATATTGTATTTTCCGACCATCAATGACGATATTTCTCAGCCGTGGGCAATCTGTTTTTAATTGCTCTAGGAAATCACTATTCTGCAAAAGTGAATGCTCTGACGAAAGTACAATCAAACTTGGATCAATTTGCTGTGCATAAGAAAGTAACTCCAGTTTATTATGGCTAAATAATGCATTAATAGGTACTACTCCCATTTTTAGGAGCGCAAAAAACGTAATATAAAATTCAGCTATATTCGGTAATTGTACGATAGCAGTATCACCTCGCTTTATTCCCGCTAAAGTGAGATTTGTGGCTAATGCAGAGGATTGTTGATCAAGTTGATGATAACTAAATTTACGATCACCACAGATAATAGCAATAGCTTCAGGTTGTATCTGACATTGTTTATAAAGTATGTCAGTTAAGGGTTTTCCAAGCCAATAACCCTTTTCACGATAACGTTCTGCTAATTCAACCGGCCAATGTGTAAATTCAATAGACATGATTTTATTCCTTATATGAATATTCAATACCTTGAACAATCGTCAACGACTGTTTATACATATTTACTTTATCCTTAACCAGAAATATTTCGATCCTTATTTTGTGAGCCGCCTCTAAATAAATACATTTCATAACAAGTCATACTTACAGCCTATCCAAATAGGCGTAATTGTTGGAGACAGTTTGAACACGGACAGCGCGGAAAAACCGGAGCGTACACGTAGTACGTGAGGATTTTGAGCACTGCCCAGGTTCAAAATGGCAAATAAAATAGCCCTATTGGGATAGGTAATTAGTGCAAGCGCTCAAAATACAAATTTATATGACTAAATATATTGCAAAATAAACTCATACTGCTAATAGTTAGTAGCGTATAACCTTTAATTTAAAAGGGGTAGATTATGTCATGCTTTCCTCCCGGGTATTGGGAGCAATATCCGAATACTGCCACTGTGATCACAACATATACTTGCAATGCAGCTTGCAAAGAATGTTGTTTTGAATGTAATCCCTCGGTAAAAGCACGTTTAAGCCTGGATGAAATCAAACAATTTATTACACACTCAAAAGCGAATTTTCCGGGGCTAAAGCTCATCGTTTTCAGTGGTGGTGAATGTTTCCTACTGGGTAAAGATCTGATTGAAGCTATTCGCTTTGCCTCAGATCATGGCTTATTGACCCGTTGCGTGACTAATGGTTATTGGGGAAAAAATAGAGAGAAAGCGCAAAAAATCGCCCAAGATTTAATAGCTGCCGGCATCACAGAAATAAACATCAGCACCGGGAAAGATCACAGTGAATGGATTCCTCTTGACAGTGTAGTTACAGCGGCAGAAGCATTAGCTGAACAAAATATTACAACACTGATTACCGTAGAACAGGATACCGCTGATTCCGCCATCGCGACGCAAATCACACAGAACCCAGTCATTAAACGCCTGAAAGAACAAAACAAGATTAATTTACAACGAAATACCTGGATGCCGTTCTATGACACCAGTGAAGAACGAAAAGATGTGCCAAACCGGGATCAGCAATTGGCAAAAGGGTGCGATCAGGTCTTTGAAAATATTGTACTAACACCACACGGTGAAATTTCCGCTTGTTGTGGGCTGACATTAGAGCATATTCCCGAAATGAAACTTGGTCGTTTGCAAGGAAGCGATGTATCTCAACTTTTTAAAGGTCAGGAAGAAGACTTTATGAAAGTATGGTTAAGAACAGAAGGACCATACAAGATCCTAAAAAAATATCGCCCACTGGATAGCAACATTAATCTGGAAAAAATCGTTCATCCCTGCCAAGCCTGTGCTCATTTACATAAAGACGAAGGAACACGCCGGAATCTGTTAGATAATTACCACAAAGAAATCATTCCCGTGATGAAGAAATTTAATGCTAAAGAAAGACTGGATCTCATCTACTACTCAGCAGAGAAAAATGCGGTTAACTTAACTGAGGAATAACTTGATGAAACGACGTACATTTATTGGCGTAGCGGCGGGAGCCGCCGTTGGCAGTATCATACCCACTGTTAACGCCCGCTCTGACAGTAACCGTCTCTTCGGCGTACCACGTTCACTACTCTCTCCGGGAGGAGTCGAAGAAAATAGGCTGCGGTTGTCAATGTCAAACGCCAAACTCCCCATTGAAGTTTGGGAAGAGCTTATTACCTACAACCGATTTTGGGAAACGATAAAACAGCAACCGGCTTTGGCATTATCATATCGAGAATCACCGGAAAAAGTGTTGGATGAATTTGGTATAGATAAAGAGATTATTAGCCCCGGTTCCGCAGAGGAATTACTGTTATTCATCACTTATGACAAAGAGTTAATGCATGCGGTAAAAACCAACGACTATGAAGAATTATTTTCCCGGCTAAAGAGCTACGGCTTAAATAGAAGGAAATCAAGCCTGAGAAGCCGAATTAATCACTACCTTAATCAAGATGCCAATCTGATCGCGCATTTTAAAGAACACATTGCACCAGATAAGTTCAAAGAGTCAGATATTCCCCCTCTTCTCAGGTTAAAAGAAATTTTGGAGCCTTTGAACAACGGAGACGATACTAATCTTGCGGTAGGAGCAAGTGTCGTAGCCACCATTAACATGGCGGCCGTAGTTACCGCACACACCTCTACTACCGTCAATGTATCAACAACAACCAGTGTGATAGCACATGTCCTGATATTGACAGCGGTCTCGGTCTCTGGAAAATGCGTGGCGCAGTATCAGCCTCAAATTAATTATAATGAGATTTCCGCCAATACTGCCTCCATTCATCTTGCCAGAATCTATAATAACCAAGAAATGGTAGATACACTGGTCAAAGAAACAATCGAGAGAGAAATCACTGCTTGTCTGTTTGCCGCACAAAAATGTGGTTATATTAATTTGCCGACGACCCGTGAAGAGCGCAAAGAAGTCATGCAGCTTCTTACTGAATTGTCCTTAAAAACGATGACAACATGAAAAATACAACAAGATTGAATCGAAACTTTAACGTTATTACTAACGAATATCACCAAAATAACTCTTTTTCGGCTAGGAAATTTTTATTGAATGAGGTGGTAATCAAGGAAAGGTCTTATTCTTCTTTAGGAATATTTTTATTTACTATTTTGTGATCGGACTCTAAATAAGTGCCTTTTGTCGCTAAATACATTTAGTCTAAACGCTCAAAATATAAATTTAATCCACTAAGCTATTGCAAAATGTCACCATCCAGCCAATAGTTAGTATCGTCTGACCTTTAATCTAACGGAGGGCAAATTATTCTATGTTTTCTTATTGAATGTTTTTCCATTGAGTATCAGGAACGATACTCAAATCCTGTTATAGTCACTATAATATATACTTACAATGAATATCGCAGGTAAGAAATATCAATTAGATAATTATTTCAGTAATGAAGAAACTTAATAAGGAAAGGTTACATCTTATCTTATATAACGCTCAATAAAAAAAGAATTCCGTTAACTTATAAAGGAATGAATTATGAAAAGACGTACATTTATTGGCGTGGCTGCCGGCGCGGCTATTGGCAGTGTTATACCCACCGTTAACGCTCGCACTGATAGTAACCGCCTCTTTGGCGTGCCACGCTCATTACTCTCTCCGGGAGAGGTTGAAGAAAATAAGCTAAGGTTGTCAATGTCAAACGCCAAACTTCCGGTTGAAGTCTGGGAAGAGATTATCACCTATAACCGATTCTGGGAAACCCTGCAACAGCAGCCCAATTTGGCATTAGAATATCGGGAGTCACCGGAAAAAGTGTTGGCTGAATTTGGCATAGACAAAGATGTCGTTAGCCCCGGCTCCGCGGAGGAATTACTGCTATTTATCACTTATGATAAAGACTTAATGAATGCGGTAAAAACCAACGACTATGAAGCGCTCTTTTCCCACCTAAAAACCTATGGTTTAAACGAAAGGGGCTCAAGTCTGAGAAGCCGAATCAATCACCATCTCAATCAAGACGCCAGCCTGTTCGCACATTTTAAAGAAAACATCGAATCCTATCAGCTCCAAGATACAAACACTCCTCCTCTTATCCGGCTGAAGGAAATTCTGGAACCCTTAAACCGTGAAGATGACACCAATATTGAGATTGCTCGCCTTGCGGTAGGGGCCAATGTCGTCGCTGCGGTCAACGTGGCTGTCGGCACCCGAGTTGTCGCAGCAGTGAATGCGGCGGCGGCAGTTAACGTAGTAGCCTACTTAAGCCTGGCGGTACAAACAGCGGTTACTGTATGTATGGCAAATTATTTACCCAAAATTGATCATAGCGACCTTTCAACCGGCACGGCTTCTCTTCATCTTGCCAGACTCTATAACAACCAAGAAATGGTCGATACACTGGTCAAAGAAGCTGTCAGAAGGGAGATCACCGCTTGCCTGTTTGCAGCGCAAAAGTGTGGTTATATCAATCTGCCCGCAACACGTGAAGAACGCAAAGAAGTGATTCATCTCTTTACCGAATTATCTTTAGGAATGGCAGCAGCATGAATAATATCGTGGGATTAAATCCAGACTTCAAAGTCATATTAATGAATGTCGCTATGCTCGTCCTGATCGCTTTAGTTTTTCTACCTGTACCATACTGGCTCAGTAACAATAATCCCAATAAGCTGGCGGCAAGTATCGCGACGACTCTCTTTGTCATCATTGCCTTATTTGTAGGCTATCAACTGTTATCAAATAAAGCCGTGGTCAAGGAAGAAAAATTATTGATGAAGTCCGGGGTATATTCACACGAATGGGTTATCTCCTCATTGCGCCGGGAAGAAGGCGTTTCCCTGGAAGATTTTAGTCGCAGTAATGGTATACATATCATCCATTATTCGTCTGGATACTATCACAAGGGAAAAAATAAATATTTCATTCTACGTGTAAGCAAACGCCCTCTGATTTGCTTTAACTCAGAAGGTAATATTGGGTTATGCATAGATGAATCTGTTTTTGAAAAAATAAAAGGCGAGTTGCAAGATAAAATATAGCGTGGAGCCACAAAATAATGGAATACCGTGACAATCATTGGCCGTTGAATTATACACAGCTCCGCTTAGCTATCGCTAATACTGTTGCTGACGATAAATCTGTCTTCAATGTCGGTGAATTCGTCAGCTTCAGTGATAATATTAGCCTGGCAAAATTGAAGCAGGCCATTATTACCATTCATCAATTCAATGATGGTTTTTCCTTACGTTACCGTATTGCCGAACACAATATTTTTCAGGAAAAAAGCGCTACGCCGGTCGAAGTTATACCAATAAAACTGTCAGATCCCGCAGTAGAACCAGCGGCAAAAGCTGATTTTGCAAAGAGAACAACTCAGCCGCTAGCGCCTGAAAAGGGGGTGACGATAAGGCATTATCTTTACTTTAATGATGTTGGGTGCTGTTTTTGGGGAATTATCGCTCACCATATCGCCACAGATTATTGGGGCATAGGTCAGTTGATTCACGATGTTTTGTCTTGCTATGAACGGCAAACATTCCACCCAACATCAGCGCCTGTTTTTACCTATCAAGCTTACCTTAACGATGTTAAATATAAAGCAAACGCGCATTATGCCAACAATAAAGAGTATTGGAATAATTACCTCAACCAACTGCCTAAATTAGAGGATTACGCCCGTAAACGCCTATTTCCTTCAAAAGCAATTAAGGTAAGCCGGCCGCTCACTGCAAACAACGGTAGTTTTACCTTTAATGATAAATTCATGATGATCCTGGCTTTATGTCTGCAAATGAGCAAACAAGGTCGCTTATCAACAAGTATCATCAATTTACCTTTCTCTAACCGACGCGACAAAGGAGAATACTGTTATTATCGCCCGGCAATGAACACGTTACCTCTGATGGTTTCTTTAACTCCGCAGGCAACAATAAAACAGATCCTTGTAGCAATGCAATCGCAAATGAGTCTGCATAGCAAGCATAGCCGTATTGATATAAACGATTTAAACGATGAGGCAATCAGTCGAGCAGATCAATTCACTGCCGCTCCTTATGTTAATTTGCTGCATGAGCTTGAACATGATCTCATGAAAGATAATCGCGCTATTCGCGGTTGTATGACTTCCGGCGCAGTCAATAATTATGGTATTAACATCCGGTTTTCTCCTAATGAGAAATCAGCATTAGTTGAATTGGATGTGGGGAGCCGATTGTACAGTCATTTTGCCGCTGATGTTCTGATCGACGATTATTTACGTATTTATAGCATTATTGCAGAAAATATTAATGAAACGGTCGAGACATATTGGAAAAAATATAAAGAAATTGAACCAATGGACAATATTACCTCTATCCTGTGGAATTCAGAAAATATTGTCGCTTATCAGCCGTTCAAAGAGAGTATTCTTGCCAGAATAGCACAAATCGTTGAAATATCGCCGGATAAAAAATCCGTCATTTATGGGGATCAAGCAGAAATAAGCAGTGTGCATCGCCTCAATTACCGCGAACTTTACCACAAATTATTAACTTTCAGCCAACTACTACTATCCTGCCCGCTACAAAACCGAAGGGTAGCTGTATTATTACCCAGAGGGATAGAGTCATTATTATCTATATTATCAATCCATACTGCGGGATTATGTTTTGTGCCAATCAATATGACATTCAGTCAAAAGGAAATTAACAGCATATTAGATGGCCTGAATGTTTCTTTATTAATTACTGCCCGGCGCTATCATGAAAAAGTAAACGGTATTAATAATACGCATCTTCTCTTTATTGAAGATATAGAAACTCGCCCTTCTGAAATATTCCTGGGGAATGATATAAAACGTCCCGCGACTCAAGAAGACGAAGCCTATATCTTTTTTACCTCAGGCACTACTGGCGCACCGAAAGCAGTACCAATAACGTTTAAGGGGCTTTATGCCTATTTAGCTGCGATGACAGCGCAGTATGGTATTAAACAAGATGACGTTATTCTCAATTTCAGCACCCCGGTTTTTGATGCTTATATTGAAGAGGTGTTTGGCTGTTTTTATCAAGGCGCTACATTGGCGATTGCTAACGATAATATGATCGTTGAACTGGAGACACTATTTTCATTTTGCCACGCACAATCAGTCACTATAGTTAACTTTCCTACCAATTATTGGCATCAAATTGTCTTTTTCCTACATGCAGCCATTAAACAACTCGCCCCTTCGATTAGAATGACAATTATCGGTGGCGATCTGGCAATGGATAAAGCCATTCATCATTGGTTGGAAAAAGTAGGATGTGGTATTTCCCTGATTAATTCTTACGGCCCAACAGAATGTTGCGTTGTAGCTAGCTGTCACAACATAGATGATAAATTTCAACCCGGCAATATCATTGGTAAAGCACTAGCAAATAGCACTATCGTTATTCGGGAATATGGAACTGATAAAATCATTAGTGGCAGTAGTGGAGAAATATGCATTCGTGGCGATTCTATCTGTACCGGATATATTAACGATAATCAGTCAACTTTACGTAAATTCTTACAGTTGAACGATGGAGAAATCTATTATTTAACCGGAGACCGTGGATTTTACGATAACCAAGGGAATTTAAATTTCATTGGCCGCCTGGATAAAGAGCGTAAAATTGACGGGAAACGTGTTGATCTGGATGAAATGCAAAGATTACTTACAACGGCAATTAATATTGATGACATTCATTTAACGATAAAAGAAAATGAAACTGGGTACCAATATATTAATATATTTATACCTGATGGTTCCTACTCAATCACGCGTCACGAAATCGTCTCATTCTTGCGTGGATGTTATCCAAAATTGCAGGTACCTTTTATTGTCGAATTAGCAGCATCCAACGATGTTGCTTCAGTGTCGGAGTTGAATAAAGAAGACAATATTTCGCAGATTAAAGGGGAAAAACGAGAAATATTTTTTACTTTATGGCGGGAAGTTTTTGGCGATAGTGATAGCGTTATTAATGAAGAGACTAATTTCTTTGACGCAGGCGGCACTTCTCTTAAAGCATTATTGTTAATTAATAAGATCCAGCAACGCTTTAATTGTTCTCTCCACTTGGAAGATTTCTATCACGCCCCAAGATTAGGTTATCTATTACAATCTATCATTCAACAAGGGCAAATACCGGTTTTAACCGATAAAAATAGCACTTGCCTGACAGAACAACACGACCAATATTATTGGATTATCGATACTATCTCTAATCGTTCCGGCGCTCATAATATCCCGCTATATTATCATCTGGCTGGCGAGATTGATTTAACGAAATTACGTTACGCTTTGCTGTATATCATGCAATATTTTCCTGCCCTCTGCCAACGAGTCACCATAACAGATGGGCAACTCTCTTTAACCTTCTCACCTGCTGCCGAAGAGAATCTGCCTTTCGAATATATTGATTTAACTCATGCTACCGGCATCAATATTGAGATTTCATTACGCAAAATATTAAATGATATGGCATTCAAGCCGATGGCATTGCAAGATAATCCACCGGTATATTTTAAATTATTAAAAATAGCAGAGCATGAACACTACCTTTTATTAAATTTCCACCATGCATTTTGTGACGGGATGTCGATTGCTCATGTGCTGCAAAAATTATCTTCCGCTTACGCCGATAATGTACCAAAAATTGAAGCCGCTACGAAAACAGGTATTAATGTCATCAATCAGCGCATGTCGGATGAAACATTAAATTTTTGGACAGAAAAATTATTCAATGTACTTTCGGCTGTCGGACAGCGCAATGATACATCAGAAGCTCATCAGAGGAGCCGGGGCCGACGTTATTCAATGCCGTTATCTCCTCAATTAATTACCGCGCTATCCAGCATGCAAAAAAAATATGCGGTGACTCTGGAACATATTGTGATTGGCGCATTTCTGATGACCATTAATTCATTACTCAATAAAGATGAGATTATCGTCGGTATTCCTTGCGCCAACCGCGTTCCTCCCATATCGTTTGACAGTGTTGGTAGCTTCGCGACAACACTACTGCTGCCCTACGTTACTGCGGAAACTTCGCTGATTAACGTATCCCGGTATGTCCGCGATTTTCTGGCAGACGCGAATACTCATTCCAATATCTCACTAGCGTATTTAAAACAACACCTTCACCACCACCACGGTATGCAATTGCCGGAAGTTATCTACTATTTTTCTTCTCAAATAGGATTTGAAACCAGTTTATATCTTGGTGAAACCCGTTGTACCAAGGAAAAAATCAAGGGACTCAAACCTAAAGGAGATATTGCGCTCGAACTGATCAATTTGCCAACCGGAATAGGGCTGGAATGGCTCTACGATGATGATATTTTCTCAGAAGATATCATCAGTGATATGGGGCTATTTTTGATTGATTTATTGGATTGCATGGGCACTCAGCATGACCTGATGCCTGGCGATACGGAACGATAACAAGTATTAAAATGGATGCTGATTGTGCTGGTTAAAAAAAAGAAATGGGTTGTTATCACCATCGTCATGATCGTTTTTCTTGCCGTGCTTTATAACAACTTTCGCCAAAAAGAGACATCTGCGGTTATGGCAGAACAAATTGTCACCGGAACATTAGGTGACGTTATTACTACGGTGAGTGCCGCCGGTGTTATACAACCAACCAGACAGGTCAATGTTGGTAGCCAAATCTCAGGCCAGCTAACCAAATTATATGTTGAAGTCGGAGATATCGTTGAAGCAGGTAAACTGGTCGCCAGCATTGATGACACTTTTTATCGTACTAAAGTTGAGGCCAGCCGAGCGCGGCTAGAAAAATTGCGAGCCATGTTGCAGGAGGAACAATACGCTTACCAGCTTCTGGTTATTACTGAAAAGCGCCAAAGACAACTTAACCTGCACTCCGCAACCAGCCAGCAATTACTGGATGAAGCGGCTTTCGGCGTCAAAAAAAGTCAGGCAAGAATTGAAAGCCTCAAAGCAGATATCAGGCAAAATGAACATATTCTGCATAGCGAAGAAGTCAGTCTCAGTTATACTCAAATCTATTCACCTATTGCCGGGGTGGTGACCGCAATCCATGTTGATCCGGGGCAGACGCTGAATGTCAATCAACAGACTCCGGTTCTTATGCAAATTGCCGACCTCAAAAATATGACGGTTTATGCAAAAGTTTCCGAAGCGGATATTAATCAAATTGTGACGGGGCAAAAAGCCTCCTTTAAGATCTATGGGGCAAATCAGCATATATGGCACGGTAATGTTAAGAAGATTATGTATAAACCCGATCTCATTAATAATGCCGTCTATTATACGGTGCTATTTGATGTCCCTAATAATAATTTCCTGCTTAAACCCAGTATGAGTGCGGATGTCACTATTGTGACCCACGAAAGTACCGGCGTAGTGACTATTCCCAGTGACATACTGAATAATAAACGGTATCAACCTTTGAATGATAATCTAACTACCTATTTTTTACGTGAGATGAAAGATGGAAATATCGTAGTAAGAAAATTACTGATCGGCCATAATAACGGAAGACGTTCAGTTGTTGTCAGCGGATTGCAGAATAACGAGCAGATCGTTGTACTTTCTAAACAAGATAACTTTAGGGGTAGTCACAATGATAACGCTAAATAATATCTGCAAAACCTATGGCAATGAGAATAAACGGCATCCTGTCCTGAAAGATATTTGCTTAACCATAAACCAGAACGATTATGTCGCTATTCTTGGTCGCTCCGGTTCAGGGAAAAGTACCTTATTGAATATCATCGGGCTTTTGGATATCGCCAGTACGGGTGAATATCTTATTAACGATCTTACGGTGACTCAGCAAAAGATTCACTCATTGGCGTTTTTACGGCGAAAATATTTTGGCTTTGTCTTTCAGAATTATAATTTGTTGGAAAACTACCGCATTGATGAAAATATCTTGATGCCCATGTATTATTTAAAAAGAAACTTCGATTATGACAAAGAACATTTCCGTTACTTAATTGATCGCCTCCAACTTAACAATTTATTAAATAAATACCCGCGTCATTTATCAGGGGGAGAACAGCAACGGGTTGCTGTCGCTCGCGCTTTGATTAACAGTCCAAAGTTTATTATTGCCGATGAACCTACCGGCGCGTTAGATACCACTAATGCGACCAATCTCATGCGGCTTTTTACTGAATTACATCATAATGGGTGCGGTATCATCCTGGTAACACATGATCAAGCTGTCGCCGAATATGCCAAACACAAGCTGTATCTGGATAATGGTTGTTTGGTGACTCAATGAGCATGAGTAAAATAACCTTAAAATTCAATGCGTATTTAACCGTTATCCTGTTCAACCTCAAAATGGCGGCACGCTCTCTTACCGCTCATAAAACACGAGTCTTCTTGACCCTATTATGCATTGCCATCGGGGTAGCTTCGATTGTGATCATGCAAGCAATTGGCACAGAAACCAAGCATCATATTGTTAAGATGGTTTCTTCAATGGGAAGTAATATCATTTCAGTAAAATACAAAGGGCAAGAAAATGGCGCTTTCGATTCACATAATAATTATTTGACGCAAGAGGATATAACGTCACTTGCGGGTCATCCCCATATTAGCCACAGCACCCTGTTTTACACCGCGCCAGGAACAATAGTTTCTCCACAAGGCTCCACTGATGTTCAATTGATTGGCGCCAATGCGGATATCGCGATTATTCGTCATCTGATGATTGATCGTGGGCGCTTTTACACACCACAAGACGATGCGGCTCTGGCAAATGTCGTTGTTTTGGGAGCATCTCTGGCCGAACGACTTTTTCCACAAAAAGAAACCGCATTCGAGCAGAGCGTCAAAATCAATGATATCTCAATGCAAGTTATCGGTATCTTGACACAGAAAGGCGAAGGCATGGATGCCGGTGTCGATGATGCCGCGTTTTTGCCAAGCAACAGCTATTTGGTACGGCTGTTCGGCCATACACCGCCTAATGGTATGGTGTTGAAAGCCAAAGACGCCTCTCACATTGAACCGGTTAAATACGCTGTTGAACAACGGTTGTCACGGTTTAAACATCAACAAAGCTATGAGATACGTAATACCACGGAATTGTTGAAAACGTTGCATGAAACCCAATCAAAAATTAACCTTTTCCTACTGTCAATATCATCAGTGACCCTCTTTGTCGCGGGTGTCAGTGTCATGAATACCATTCTCATCAGTGTCAGAGAACGTAGAAGAGAGATTGGTATACGGCTTGCCGTAGGAGCAAGTTATTCCGATATTTTTTACCAGTTTCTTACCGAAGCATTTTTGATTTCACTATTGGGAACACTATTAGGATTGTTATTCTCATTTATCGGTTTCAGAATTTTATTACTATTTGATATCGCGGTGGGTTTCTCTTTCTATTCCTTTTTACTCGCTTCCCTCGCGGCCTGCTTTATTACCGTAGTATTTGGTGTATATCCATCACATCGCGCAGCCGCATCAACGCCAATCGAAGGTATTAAAGAATTGTAACTTGTTTTGTTTCATCAAACTTTTTGGAGACACAATGAAAAATCAGCTTATCCATGAAATTTTACATCGAGAAATCAGAGCGCTTCACCCGGAAGTAGAGACCATACCGGAGGATGAAAATCTTTTTGATATCGGTTTCGATTCGGTAAAAATGCTGATGCTGGTTGATCGGCTAAATGATGCGGGGTATCCAATCAACTTTGCAGATTTAGCCCGCTGGCCGACAATCAACGATTGGATCAAACTGCTCGCAAAAGATGAATAGCGCTGTCTATTTCACGACGAATGGTGGATGATCCACGCAGCCAAATCTGCAATTACCTGCACCGGGATCTGACCTGGTTGCAGATAATCCTCTCCACCATCGCACCCCATTGCGGGCAATAAAATATGATTCAATCCAGTGTAGAGTTTAAACTCTGCCTTCCTATTATTTTTCAGTGCCGTTTTCCACATCGTGAAATCAACATTATGCAAAATCTGAAAATCCTGATCCCCCTGGGCAAAAAATAACGGCATTGCAGGCAAGCTGTTTAAGCAGTCAAATGCATGATAATTCTCAATCTGTTTGAGATAACTCTCCGGCACTGACAAAAAGCTCTCAAGAGATACTGTATCTTGCTCTTTCCCACTGGGTAATTGGGATAAAATCACCCGGAGTAAATTACGGAAAGGCGCCGCCAACATCGCAATACCCGTAACATTTAAACCCG
Organism: Photorhabdus namnaonensis; assembly: GCF_001684335.1. Lineage (GTDB taxonomy): Bacteria > Pseudomonadota > Gammaproteobacteria > Enterobacterales > Enterobacteriaceae > Photorhabdus > Photorhabdus namnaonensis. The sequence goes on along the minus strand of NZ_LOIC01000082.1, from coordinate 95,174 downwards.
ATTTTTGCTGTAAGCTCTTTGCAATTAATGGACTGACATATCCGCCGAAACTGTGCCCAACCAGAAATACTGGCATATCGTGAAATTCAATATGTCCCATTAAACCGGTCAGAATATTACAAGCATCGTCAACAATTTCCGTATTGAGATCGACAACCTCAGGGTCCATATTTCGCTGCCGTATACGGTAATAACGTTTGTCAAAACGTACACTCGCAATTCCATATTGACTTAATTCATGTGCCAACATACGAAACAGTGGATTAGGCCCAACATCATAATCCATCGAATGCGGACCAGAACCCGCAAGCAATAAAACAAGTGCTTTGACATTATGTGGTGATGGCAAACATACCAAACCATCCGGGACATCTCTAAGACCAAACGTCTTTAACGTTTTTTCGATAAAAATACCCTGTTTTGCATACGCGTCAGGTATTGGGCATCGAGATAACGTGAGAGAATCAATTTGCCGATCTTTAATCCCAATATAAAGATTGAACTTTCCATTGAGAGTATTTAACCGCAGATGACAAGCACCTTGCTGTTGGTAAATAATATCGATATCTGAATTATACAGACTGTCTGCTAATACAGTTAAAGCCAAATCATCAGCCGCCATACGCAATGATTCATGCATTAATTCCCTGGCTGCTTCCCATTGCTCATTAAGCAATGTGGTTATTAATATCTGTATTTCACCTTCCAATGTGGCAATTAAGTTCTTAATAAGCATGCAATTACTCAACTTCTTGCGGCCACAACCGCGATGTATATACTAAATAAAATCCAGATAGTCCTCATAAACCAATCGATAGCGCCTGAGGTGTCCAAATCACGTTCACTTACGAGCCTTAACCTGTTCTCTTCGAGCCGCAAAAATCGCTTTTACGTCGCGATGTTCAACACCATTACCCTCTTTTACAGATTGGCGTGCGATATCAACCTTTTCCTGAAGGAAAGCACGATTATGATGCTTAAGACGAAAATTAGACATTCAAAAAGCCATGCCCCTGTTCATGGATGAGTCGTTCAATCAACTGACGCTCTTTCGGTTCAAACTTATCTTCTTCGATATATTTCCAATTGCGTTCATAAAATACAAGCGCATCACGATCAGTTAGCTCAGTATCCTCAGCCAAATACCAAGCACAATTTTTCATTTGTGGATAATCAGCAATTTTTACCATAACAACCTCTCTTTTCATATTCACAATATAGCAGAGTGAACTACCAACTCAACCCTATTGCAAATATCCACACATTAACCGCAGTAACAGTCACAAAGTAATCATGCAGATCTGATTCAGGTTTCATTATTGACACCCACTCCTAGCGACTTAGCCAAGAGTGGATATCAAGTAAATTATGCTAATTTCTTCTGCCGTTGAACCATCACAATATGATCAGCCTTAGCGAGAAGATCGGCATTATGCGAGACAACAATCCACAAACCAGGCCAGTGTTCAGGTAAAACAGTCCATAAACGACGGGCCGTATCTGTATCTAATGACGAATCGCAGTTATCAACAATATAAACGTCAGCAGGACGACATAACATCCGGGCCAATGCCAAACGTTGACGCTGGCCGCCAGATAATTGACCGGCACTGCCAGAGTTAATGACGGTATCAAGTCCTTCTGGCAATTCATATGATCCGGGCGTCAAACCTACCGCCTCCAGCGCCCGCACCATGACATCATCATCGATATCCTTATCACCCAACGCGAGGTTTTGCCTTACAGTTCCACCAAAAAAACCCGCTTTCTGTCTGGCATATCCGATACGTGGATTCCGCCACCAGTTTTCATTGCCCAGAACCTCTCTGTTATTCCAAAGTACACTGCCGGAACTGGATTTTTCCAGACCAATCAGGTAACGCAAAAAGGTGGTTTTACCCGAACCAATATCACCGACAATGCCAATAACCTGATTAGCCGTTGCCTCAAACGAAACAGGAGGCTGAGTTTTTGAGTAAGCTAGATGATTAACACTTAGCTTATGTAGGATTTCATCTTGCCCATATTCCTTGGTTTCTTTTTTACTATTTGCCAGAAACTGCCTGATTCGGCTATAACACACATCAGCATTTTTGTAATAGGCGACTGACCGACCAAAGAAAAGTATCTGTTCACTGATCCAGCCGATATAGGTCAAAAATAATGCTAGATTCCCGACAGTAAAACTGCCATCAACGATCCGTTTACTTACTATCAGTAAAACAGCCGACGTCCCAAGTATGACAATATTTTTGAACAGCCCAGAAAGAAGGTCAGTAAATACCTGATGTTTGGCTTGAATCGCACGTCGATTGACAAATTTCTGCGATAACCGCTCAATCTGCCCCTCCATTTTGTTGCCAAGGCGCAAGTCGCGTATCCCCGTTAAGACATCAGTAATCTTGCCGGCAATGTCCCCTTGCGATTGACGTTTGCTCTTCTGTAAATTCCCTACCTTGCGTTTAAGTATCGCCCCGACCCAAAGGCCCACAATCATAGGCATAAGAGCAAGTGTGGTTATTATGTCAGTGTTGATAAGTACAACTAATGCGATAATTAAAAGTAATGCACGGTAAATAAAATCAGAGGTCCAACTCAGAAATTCCGCAATTTCATCACTATCATCACGAATACGGTTCAGAATATCGCCTTGAGAAAAAGCCTGTCTCTGATTATGGGAACAATGGCTCACTCCCCACAAAACTCGCTCTTTCAGGTAAGCACTGACCTTAAAAATCAACGTAAAATCAAAGGTTAATCCCAAGAATAGAAATAGTGATCGCAAGACCATAGTCGCAATCGCAGAGGCCAGCAACCACCAGACGACAGGGTTAGTTGGCTCATTCATCGCTCTATCGAGTAATTTGCTGATTTGGTAACCAATCAACAGAGGAAAACCATGCATCAATGTCCACACAAACATGGTAATGAAATAGAGAGGAGCAAACTTTTTTATCAGCTCAATCAAGGCCGGTAACATTTTAAGTTTAGTTGATACATTGGATATAGTCATACCATGAGCCCATGATTACTCGTTAACATTGCGATTTCTGTTTCAGGGATTCGTTGTTGAATCCGCCCATCATCGATAATGATAATTTCATCAACGACCGAAAGCGTATGAAGGCGATGTGCAACCATCACTACTGTGCAATCGCGGCTTAACTTTTCAAGTAATTTCAGCCAGCTCTCTTCCGTTCGGGGATCAAGTTGAGAAGTGCCTTCATCAATGATCACCAACGAGCAATGCTGCAACATCACTCTGGCGCCCGCTATCATTTGAATCTCCCCTGCCGATAGCGTCTGACCATTAACGCCAACCTGTGTATCAAGACCATTAGGTAACGCCCTAACCCATTCAAGCGCGTCTAATTCTTGGAGTACCTCCCAAATTTGATCATCAGCTATTTCATTACTGAAAAGCGTTAAATTTTCCCGCAATGTTGCGGAAAACAGATGAGAACGCTGACTTAAAACAGCAATCTTTTTCGCAAACTCTTCAGGTTTAATCGTTGAAACATCGACATTGCCAATGGTCACTCTTCCTGAATCAGGTCGCGCAAATCCACACATCAAATTAAGAATGGTACTTTTCCCCGCTCCCGTTCTACCAATAATGCCAATTTTGCTCCCCGGAGCGACGTAAAAATTAACGCCATGCAAAACCTGCGTTTCTTCTCCGTTATAGCTGAAATCAACATTATCGAAATGAATAGAGAGAGGACCATCAGGCAACAAATTATCTGATGATTTACTTGACGTACCTTGATTTAACATTGTTGCCGCAAGTGATAAAGCAGCAAATAATTTCTGTATCAGCTCTATCTCTGACGACATCTCCTCCACCGGTTCACGAAGCTTATCAACGTAGAGATAAACCATCGTTAATGTACCGATACTTAAGCTGTTCTCGCCAAGCAATTGAAGCCCAAAACCAAAGCCTATACCGAAACAGAGAGCAAAGAAAAGTTGAGTAATTGGCCAAAAAGCCCGGCCGCCAATATAAGCGCTGCGTTCAAATTTAAGCAATATTGACAACATCTTTCGAAATGCGATGGCTGGCCAATGCGCCTGCGACAATGGCTGCAAATCATCCATTGCATGTAATGAATCACCAACAAAACCAAAGATTCGAGCTTTTTCATTTCGCGCAATTAACCAACGACGGACAGAAAGTCTGGTTAACTGAATCAATACATACGCCACCAATATGACGACGATTGCGATGGCAATACCTGCCTGAGGCATGACACTGAATATAATTATCAATGTCCCTAATGTCAGCGCTAAATTAGCAATGGCCTTGAAGCCTGCTTTAGAAATTGTTTTTCCTATAATATCAGCGTTACCTTCGATATTTTCCAGCAACTCCCCCTGTGATCGCCGCTCTATTTCCAATACAGGTAAAACTGTCATCACATGGTGAAAGAGCTTATATCTAATGGTATCAGCAATACCCCAACCGGCCTTGGTGCTCATGTAACTGGAGACCAGACTACCGATAACACCAATCGACGCAATAAAAACATAAATGATTGCCAACATGATAAGTTGATCAACAGTCGTCCCTGATGTCGCCTTATCAACGTAATTCCTAATAATATAAGGACCGCTTAGATCGCACGATAATGTAACGGCTAAGGCCAAAAACGCACATAGAACTGTCCCCTTAAATGGTATGGCGCTCTGTAGCAATATCCGCCATACAGTTAACTTCTTTGACATCACGCTTTTCATCTTTAGGTTATGGCACCTCATTAAAATTGGCGATGTTATTTGCAATATCAGTGTATGCAGCCAACATCGAGGTTATTAATACCAGATCGATCGCAACAGTAAGATCGGGTCCAAATTTAGCAAAATGTAATTATCGCAAAATACCCGCGTTTATCACGATCTGATTGAAATGTTTATAAACGCTATCACAAGAAAATAGCCGAAAAATAAAATTTACGCCTTATTCTACAATGTCAACACCTTTTTTAGGTTATTTAACAACCTAATTGGCAAATATATCATCAACATGAATAACAAATAACTTATTCCGAACAATGAATCATAAATGGAGTAAGAAATAGCAATAATTCCAATGAATTATAATGATTTTTACAAATATACAGCAACTATATAAATGAATTCCTATCCAATATTAACGCGTCTTAATTTGTTCGTAATTTAAGCAAATTATTTCTTACCAAGCGGTAGTCTATTCTATAATTGGATTAATTCATATTAACTACTCACTTGTCGGATAATATTTGGTTATGAAAGACCAATGAAAAAGTCACAACCAACATCACTTGAGCCAGTAAAAAGGGCCTTGCGGCCCAAGTAATCGTTTGCGTAATTAGTCCAAAATAACACCGATACGGCGCGCGACTTCCTCATACGCTTCAATCAGGCCACCAAGGCTTTGGCGGAAACGATCTTTATCCATTTTATTCAACGTCTCTTTATCCCACAAACGGCTGCCATCAGGAGAGAATTCATCTCCCAGAACTATCCGCCCTTTGAATAAACCGAATTCCAATTTAAAGTCAACCAGAATCAAACCCGCGTCATCAAACAATTTGCTCAATACTTCATTGGCCTTGTAGCTCAACTCTTTCATTTCAGCCAGATATTCTTTGCTAACCCAACCAAAAGTTTCACAATAAGATTCATTCACCATTGGATCGTGCTTAGCGTCATTTTTCAGAAACAGATCGAACAGAGGAGGATTCAATACCAAACCTTCTTCAACACCAAGGCGTCTGACCAATGAACCCGCGGCCCGATTACGAATAACACATTCAACCGGCACCATATCCAGCTTTTTAACTAATACCTCAGTGTCCGATAACAGCCGTTCCATTTGCGTCGGAATCCCTGCTTCCGCCAATTTGCTCATAATGAAATGGTTAAATTTATTGTTCACCATCCCTTTACGATCAAACTGTTCAATACGTTCGCCATCCAATGCCGATGTATCATTACGGAACTCCAGCACGAGTAAATCAGGATCATCCGTGGTGTACACCGTTTTTGCCTTTCCACGATACAACTCAGCTTTTTTTTGCATTTTATATACTCCAGAGATATTACTATTGTATAAATACCATAGATAAATAATAAAACAGATTGCTGACAAAATCCTGCCCAAAAGGTCGATTTTTTCTATCGTTACCGGATTAGTATAAAAAAACAACTCACTTTCATGCTAAAAAACCGCCCTTCTATCGCTCTCAAAGCAAGTTAACAACCTGTGAGAAACTGTCCCCCCAAGATCCCCCAGTAAGATTAGCTTCACAAAATGTTACCTAAAACATGAGATGACCTGTTTATTCAGACCATTTAAATTATCTTCATAACGACTTAAGAATCAAATTCGATCTTTTTCTTTAGTTAAAAATAAATTAGCCAGCAGCCAAATTATTTTGTTTTTAGAATTAATTATTTGTAGCCTAAATAAGAGCTTATTTCTCTTCCGAATAAATTCAGCATCTTGTTTCTGATAAGAGAAATCAGATAAAAAAGAAGAAAGTTCATCAAACCTTTTGGAGGCTAACATTTTCCACATTATTTGAATTTTCAAACTCAGGGCTTTTGATTTAATCTTTTTCATCAAGGCTACGCGATCTTCTTTATGGTATTTTATATCCATATCTTGATTAATCTTATCCCAAGCCTGGATTTCATCCATATAATTCTTTACACCCCACTTTTTATTCATTATTGAGTCATTTCTGTAAAAGTAATTATAAAGATATTCTGGCGTGTAAGAGAATTTCGCCTTACAAATACATAACAAAATGAATAAAATATCTTCTCCTACAATTAAATTTTCATCGAACAAAATTTTATTTTCTAGCAAAAAATTACGTTTAATTAACATGCAACAAATACCAAAATAATTAAAATTCAAAAGATTAAATGCCAACTTATTTAAATCGCAATAATCTTTAGAATAAATTTCTTTTTCTCCTGGATAAACTTCCTTGAATAAACAAAAAGTAATGTCACTTTTCGTCTCACTATTTTTCCGTAATACTGATTCGATAAACGAAGATTCAAAAGTGTCATCACTATCTAAAAAGGTGACATAATCGCCTTTAGCCTGACTTAAACCAACGTTTCTTGCTGCGGAAATTCCTCTGTTTTCCTGAGAAAAAACCATAATATTAGGATGTTGTTGAGACAATTGATCAAGAATGTCTATTGTTCCATCCGTTGATCCATCATTGACAATGATGATCTCAATGTTTCTATATGTCTGATTTAAAACACTATTAATAGCATCCTCTATCACACCTTCGACATTAAAGGCAGGGATAATAATCGAAACTAATATATTACTGTTCATAATAGTATAATCGGCTGGTTATTTATGATAATCTAATTTACCACGAGCTTCCATTGAATCATATTAATTTGGTTCATTTCTTAGGATATCTATCAATTCCCCCAATAGTACAGATGTTTTGACAATGAAATAATTTGATTCGATCAGTCTTATTGATCTCATCGACAGTTCAGTATCACAGATTAAAAGACTTTGCTTGACAGAATTGACCCATTCTTAGTTCTGTCAGTGGAGAAAGGAGACCCAATCATTTTGATGACGGGATTTTAAGCTTTCAGTAATATGATGGCTGTCAGATCTAGTCTATCTTTTGTATATTAGCAACCAGTATTAGGCAGTTACAGATAGATTCAAAATTGACTATCGAGGATTCGAGGAAAAATTGCGTTGGTGGTCTTCTTAATCTCGCGCCAAACTCGTTTTTTATATAAAAACCAAAACGCTAGCTAATAAACAGCCAGCGTTTTGTCAATCATCTTAAGGACTTTCACCCCTTTATTAGGCTTATAATCCCGTTGTCTGGCTAAAAGCGGCCTTCAACGCTGCAACTAATTCATCATTTTGTGATTGGGTCAACGGTTTACCTTTATCACTAATAAACTGTAAACTGCTCCGGTTATTCAAATCACCAACCTGTAATTTGTAATCACCTTCACTAATGGATGGTTCATTAACACCCATTGATTTCCAGCCAGATGAACTGAGGCTTTTATAAGTTACAGTAATAGAACCTGTTGAACGACTGCGGCTACCCACTTTCATACCTACTTTTTCCAGTGCTGCCGGTAATCTATCCCAGACAATATTATATGGCGCACGAACAATTATCTGAGGTAATCCAGATGTATCACCGCCACTCTGTACATCCAATGGACCTAGATTACGCGCCACAGCATCATCGCTAATACGTTCGCGCTGCTGGTTCACACCTTCAATTAATTCATTGAGCATCAGTGAGTTATAACGCTGGATTTCAATAGGATCAGAGACCTGTTTATCACCTTGTCTCAGCCCTTCATTAGTAACGGATAATTCAATCTGATAGCTCTGGCGTGCAACACTAATACGATGACGAGTCTGATAGGGAACATTTTCATCTGCACGCTGCCAACCGATCCAATCAGTTGTCAATGTCTGGCTAGCATCATCGCGTTGGCTAACTTGGTAACCTTTTTTCAACAGAACATTGTTGATCTGTGACCACAAATGGCTATTCTCAGGAGTGCTTTCAAGTAGCAATTTACTGCTCTTTGCACTGTTTTCAGTACGGGAACCACCCAACAGGGCTAATGTTTGAGATGGCGGGCGAATATCAAGCGCTTTCCCAACCTGCCCTTTAGAGGCTATTGCTGGAATATCATATTCACCATTCTGCAATGGCAGTACCATACCCGCAGGAACTTTCAACGCTTTCAGGGGAGGTGTTTCGAGATATGTGTCATCATCATTAATTTGGCGCTTATAGCTCTGGTCATTAGAACAGGCTGCCAGTAACACGACAAGTGACATACCAGCAACCTTTATCACCTTCGATTTTTGCAACAATATTGCCATTAAAATTCCCTAAATTTTACAGTAATCCGGCCGTTTTCAAGGCTTTTTCAACTGAGACTTTTCCTGCGTCTGTCAATGGCGTCATCGGCAAACGCATGGTGTCATCAGCAATCAAACCCAATTTGTAACATCCCCATTTAACTGGAATCGGATTAGGTTCAACAAATAGCTGACGATGTAAATCCATCAGGCGATTATTTACCTTACGCGCTTCTGCAAACTGGCCGTTTAATGCCAATTCACAAAACTTAGCAACATCAGGCGCTGCAATATTTGCAGTAACAGAAATAACCCCTTTGCCACCAAGCTGGATAAAATCCAACCCACTTGCATCATCACCACTCAATAAGATGAAACTATCATCATTAACCAATTCTTGGATTTGACTGACACGATTTAAGTTCCCTGTAGCTTCTTTAATTGCGACAATATTTTTAATTTTCGCCAAACGCGCTACAGTTGACGGCAACAGATCACACCCAGTACGAGAAGGCACATTATATAGAATTTGTGGTAAATCCGTATTTTCAGCAATCGTTTTAAAATGCTGATATAAACCTTCTTGCGACGGCTTATTATAATAAGGCGTTACCGTTAGGCAACCAACAACGCCACTGTTTTCAAAACGTTTCGTTAGGGATATTGCCTCAGCAGTCGCATTTGCACCTGTTCCGGCAATAACCGGAATACGCCCATCAGCCAATTCTACGGTTGTCAAAACAACATCACCGTGCTCATCATGACTCAATGTGGCTGATTCTCCGGTTGTCCCTACCGAGACTATCGCTGATGTCCCACTAGCAACATGGTAATCGATTAACTTTTTCAAACTGGCCTTATCAACCTGACCATTTGCATCCATTGGTGTTACCAGCGCAACAATGCTACCTGTAAATTCAAATCTCCCGCTAGACATTACATTACCCCCTATACAAACAAGAACTCAATGGTACTTTTTAGTCATCCAGAAGGAAACTATTTAACACGGAATTTCAATGAATTTTGTTAATACCAGATAACCTCCATTAAAAAGAAGTGATAATTAAAGTTATTTATTGAAATTCAATATCAGTGAATGGGAACACAATATTAGGAACACAATAGAACAACTTTGGTGCAATTGGCCTTGGCAGTATAGCCTTTTTATGTTTACCTTAGCGAAACCATAGCAGAGAAGGAAAAGTGACTTTGCCACAATCAGAACAACATTTTCTCGTTATAACCGCTTTAGGCGCTGACCGTCCTGGTATCGTCAATACCATTACTCGTCTTGTGAGTGAGTGTGGTTGTAACATTGAAGACAGCCGCTTAGCCATGTTTGGTGAGGAATTCACCTTCATTATGCTGCTTTCCGGTAGCTGGAACGCTATCACAATGATTGAATCTTCACTGCCACAGAAAGGAGCCGAGCTCGATCTTCTTATCGTCATGAAACGCACAAAGTGCGATGCCCATATAACATTTCCTTCCACGGTTTCCGTTAAGGTTGATGTTGATGATTCACCCGGTATTGTCGAGCAGTTTACCAATCTGTTTACCACACAGGATTTTAATATTGCTGAACTGGTATCAAAAACACAGCCGCCAGAAGGCGATATCCCTGCTCGGTTGCAGATCCAGATTACCGCCCATAGCCTATTAGAGGACGACGGCATAATTATTAAGCAGGCGTTTAATAAGTTATGTACAGATCTAAACGCACAAGGCAGTATTAGTATTCTTGAACCACTTTAGTTGAAAGATTAAACGGAGAATACGGGATGAACCCATTGAAAGCCGGTGATAAGGCCCCTCAGTTCAGCCTTCCTGACCAAGATGGAGAAACAATCAATTTATCTGATTTCGAAGGTCAGCGTGTTTTAGTCTATTTTTATCCTAAAGCAATGACTCCTGGTTGTACTGTACAAGCCTGTGGTCTGCGCGATGAAATGGATGCATTAAAGGCATCCGGTGTTGAAGTGCTAGGCATCAGCACAGATACCCCAAGTAAATTGTCACGCTTTGTGGAGAAAGAAATGCTGAACTTCACATTGTTGTCCGATGAGGATCATCAAGTTGCTGAACAGTTTGGTGTCTGGGGCGAGAAACAGTTTATGGGAAAAACCTATGATGGTATCCATCGTATCAGTTTCTTGATCGATGCCAACGGCAATATTGAGCACGTTTTTGATAAATTTAAGACCAGTGATCATCACCAAGTGGTGGTGGATTATCTGAAACAGCATCCTTAAATAGAAAATGATTCAAAATTTAATCACGCTCATTTAACATCTTAAGATGCTTGGGGCAAGTACGGGAGGGATATTCCCTCCCCGTGCTTCCTCTAAATACGGGTACCAGTATCATTAAAAATAGATTTACTCTTTTATTTCATCGTTTTCTGTTATAACTATCTCTTCCGGCCATGCATGAATCACCGCCTTAATTAGCGTCGCCAACGGAATAGCAAAAAATATCCCCCAGAATCCCCACAAACCTCCGAAAGTAATCACCGAAAGAATGATTACCAGAGGATGCAAATTTACAGCTTCGGAGAATAAAATCGGCACCAGCAAATTACCATCTAGCCCCTGAACGACCAGATAAGCAATAATCAAAGTCCAGAAATCTGTCCCGACTCCCCATTGAAATAGAGCAACCAGTACAACAGGAATCGTGACAATCAGCGCCCCCACATAAGGAATTAATACTGACAGCCCAACCAAAACAGAAAGCAGTAACGAATAATCCAATCCAAGAAATGCAAACACCGCATAGGTACAAATACCAACGATCGCCATCTCGGTGACTTTACCCCGAATATAGTTAGTGATTTGTTGATTCACCTCGCGCCAGACCTGTCCGGCCAAAATGCGGTTACGTGGCAGGACCCGTTGCAATGCTTGCAGCATCTGGGTTTTATCTTTTAGCAAGAAAAAGGCCATCAGCGGCACAAGAATCAGATAGATAGCCAGCGTTAATAAACCAATCAATGAAGCCACCGAAAACTTCACCACAGATTCCCCAGCCGTTGAAATTTTGCTACGCAGATTTTCAGCCATCATATCAATGATGCCAGCATCAACCAAAACCGGATAACGAGCCGGTAATGTTTGGGCATATTCATTAAACCGATTAAGCATATTGGGTATATCTGACAACAGATTAATCCCCTGCTGCCATGCGGTTGGCGCGACAATAAAGATAACCAACAAACTAATACCGGAAAAAATAATCAGCACAATACAAACAGCCACTGTGCGCGAACATCCCAATCTTTCCAGTTTAGCAGTTGGCCATTCCAGCAAGTAGGCAAGAACAATCGCTACCAGCAAAGGCGCTAAAATGCCATGTAAGAAATAAATAATGCAAAACCCTGCTAAAAGGATGATAAATAACGCAATAACTTGCGGATCAGTAAACCGACGGCGATACCACTGTATAATCATATCCAGCATTGACCAGGCTCCTTGATAGCAATATTCATATTTCTATTTTTCTTAAAAATTGTACTAATTGATTAATTTTAAGGTACCCTTGTTTATCATACACGCATTATCTAAGACGATGGCCAAATGAGAGCACTTTTGTTTTATGAAAATAATGTCTAATCAATCTCTGACAGCAATATTAATCAGTACATTATTGCTCACAAGTCTCCCTGTTCTTGGCGCCTCTATTGAAGATTCATTGCCGGATATCGGCACCACGGCAGGTTCAGTCCTGAGCATCAATCAGGAACTGGCAATGGGAGATTTCTACGTTCGCCAGATGCGTGACAGCGCTCCGCTGATTTATGACCCATTGTTGACACAATATATTAACGCCATTGGACAAAGGCTAGTGGCTCATGCGGACTCGGTTAAAACGCCTTTCCATTTCTATCTGATTGATAACCCGAATATCAACGCTTACGCTTTTTTTGGCGGTAATGTGGTACTCCATGCCGCCCTTTTTCGTTATAGCCGTAATGAAAGCGAGCTTGCCTCCGTAATGGCTCACGAAATTTCTCACGTCACTCAACGCCACCTGGCACGAATGATGGAAGATCAGCAGCGCACAGCACCGCTAGCCTGGGCAGGCACGTTGGGTTCCATCCTTTTGCTAATGGCTAACCCGCAAGCGGGAATGGCAGCCCTCAGTGGTACTCTTGCCGGTGTACAACAAGGCATGATCAGTTTTACTCAATCCAACGAACAAGAAGCTGATCGCATTGGCATGCAGACATTACGTAAAGCTGGCTTTGATCCTCAAGGGATGCCGGCTTTTATGCAGATCATGGTAGATCAAACCCGTTACAGTTCTAAGCCGCCGGAAATGTTACTCACTCACCCGTTACCTGACAGCCGTCTTGCTGATGCGCGTAACCGTGCTAATCAATATCCGGCCCAGAACATTCCACAATCTCAAGATTTTCTGTTCGCCAGAGTCCGGGTTATGGGCATGTATACCACAGAGCAACGCGGCTATCTTGAGCAAATTTTAGAAAATTACCGTAAAGGCACCGCTAAAGAGCAACTTGCCGCCGCTTATGGCCGGGCAATCTTGCTTTCTCAAGATAAAAAATACACTGAGGCACGGGCTATTCTGGAACCACTATTAGCAAAACAGCCGGATAATGTCTGGTTTATTGACACAATGACTGATATCGACATTGAACAGAACCGAATTGCTCAAGCTATCACCCGGTTACAGAACGCCTTGCAAAAACAAAAGGACAATTTGATATTACAAATTAATCTCGCTAATGCGTTTATTCACGCAAAACAATATCAACAAGCTTTAAAGCTGCTCCATCGCTATACATTCAATAACCCAGATGATCCAAACGGTTGGCGCCTGATGGCCGAAGCCGCCGCCAAACAAGGCAAACGCCATGAAGAACTATCAGCGTATGCTGAAGAAATGGCACTTCGCGGTCAATTTGACAATGCCATCAAGTATCTCAGTAGTGCCAGCGCACTCGTAAAATTAGGCAGTTACGATCAAGCACGTTATGATGCTCGTATCGATCAATTACGCCAGCTACAACAGCGTTACAGTCAATACAAACGTTAAGGAATTCTCATGCAACAGGTGACGATTTATCATAATCCCCGCTGCTCCAAAAGCCGTGAAACTTTGGCTCTTATTGAAGAACAGGGAATTAAACCACAGATTATTTTCTATCTGGAGGCTCCTCTCACTGTAGAGCAATTATCCGTTCTGCTAGAACAGCTTGGTTTCCATGACGCACGCCAATTGATGAGAACAAAAGAAGATCTCTACAAGGAGTTGAATCTGGCTGATGAAAAACTCACTCAGCATGATTTACTGAAAGCGATGATTGCCAATCCTAAACTGATTGAACGCCCAATCGTCGTTTGCGGTGATAAAGCTAGACTTGGGCGCCCACCGGAAAAAGTAAAAGAAATTCTTGATTGATTAAGAATAGACATGATGATGGTGACGCCACCATCATCTTCAAAGGTGCAAAATATCCTTCACAAATGGAATCGTCAGCTTGCGCTGGGCAACTATCGAAGCGTGATCTAACTGATTCAACGCCATAAACAGAGTCCGCATTTCTCTGTCCAATCTTTTCAGTAAAAAGCGCCCTACATCTTCTGGCAATTCAAAGCCGCGTAACTTCGCTCGCAATTGCAAAGCTTGTAATTTCTCATCATCGGAAAGCGGTTGTAATTTATAAATTTGCCCCCAATCCAGACGAGAAGCCAAATCAGGTAACTTAAGATTAATCTGGCGAGGTGGACGATCGCCGCTAATAAGCAAACAAGTGCGACCAATCTCCAGAATGCGATTATAAAGATTGAAAATCGCCATTTCCCACTCTTCATCACCAGCAATACTCTCAATATTATCGATACAAACCAGTGATAAATGTTCCATGCCATCAAGCACCTCAGGGATAAAATAGGCACGTTTATCCAGCGGAACATAACCCACAGCTTCATCTTTCAGGGACAACTCAGCACAGGCGGCATGCAGCAAATGACTTCGGCCCCCACTGTCACGGGACCAAAAATAAATATAGCTGCCATGCGGCTGATTAATGGCCAATTTGATTGCAGCTAACAGGGTGGCATTTTCCCCCGGAAAGAAACTGGCAAAAGTTTCATCATCGGGAAGATACAAAGGTAACGAAAGCTGCGATGGTGTGTTCAGAAGCACCTCAAACAGAGCTGGTAATAAACGCCAACAAGTTTATCACAGAAAATAGTTGTAAATGAACTGTATAGGTAAAGAATAAAAAAACTATTTTTAGGATTCAATAAGTTAAATCCATTTCAGCCCCAGAAGCGCATAATATTTCGTCATAGCACAGAACGGACTGCAAACTCCTATAAAATATTCCGCATGTAAGAACAGGAAAATTTAAGTTTTTAGTCCTATGTTATTTAAGAATCATGTTATTTAAGAGCTATATTATTTAAGAAAAAGCCATCAGATAGTGAGTTTTATTCATTCTTAGCAAAGATCAATGTAATAGCTCCTTATAAATGCAGATCACATTCTGTCTCTATTCCTTAAACTATTCTTGATTAATATGCGAACAAAATCGCAACATATTTAACATAAATTGCTAGTCTTAATAAAAGGTGAAAGCTTTCATTAACCACTTATCCCATAAGAAACAATATAACAAACTGGAGACTAAGCAATGAAAAAAATCCTATTGTGTTGTGCGGCCGGTATGTCCACCAGCATGTTGGTACAACGCATGCAAGCAGAAGTGATAAAACGGGGATTGGACATTGAGATCAAAGCTGCCCCCACGGCTGAATTAGAACACCTGATAGCCGACGCTGACGTTGTTCTACTCGGCCCACAGGTGAGGTATCAATTGGCCCATCTTTCCGCTATCGCCAAACCACACGGCAAACCAATCGACGTTATTGACATGACGGACTATGGCACTCTTCGTGGCGATAAGGTTCTCGATAAAGCATTAAGCCTGTTGGAATAAGCCATTTCACCACCACGCGGAGTCCCCTCATGAGTCTCTACACCTCTTTTACGCGCGTCTTAGAAAGCTATATTATCCCGATTGCCGGGCGAATCGGTAACCAACGGCATATTATTGCAATGCGTGACGGCTTTATCTCAGCCATGCCATTTTTGATCATCGGCAGCATGATGTTAATTGTGGCAAACCCACCCTTCGATTTACAGACTGCATCCTCATTCGGCCAAGCCTGGTTGTCCTTTGCCAAAACTCACTGGGTCACCATCACTATGCCTTACTTTATGACTATGGGATTAATGAGTGTCTTTGTTTCGGTCGGCACCGCCTACAGTTTAGCTAAATCTTACGGTTTGGATGGGCTAACTTCTGCTTTACTATCACTAATGGCGTTTTTGCTAGCCGCCGCACCACAGATAGAAAACAAAATAGCACTCGATTTCCTCGGCGGCACGGGTGTATTTACCGCATTAATTTGCGCTATCTGGTCAGTTGAACTAACTCGTTTGCTAAAAAAATATAACATTACCATCCGAATGCCAACACAAGTGCCGCCAGCAATTGCCCGTTCTTTTGAACTTTTGTACCCAGTCATAGGCATCTTGTTGACAGTTTATCCTGCCAGCTTGCTATTACAGAGTGAATTCAATCTACTTATTCCCGCAGCCATAATGCAAATATTCCACCCCCTCATTTCCGTTGGGGATACTCTACCCGCCATTATATTAGCGTTACTCATTGCCAACCTGCTGTGGTTTGCCGGTATTCATGGCGCCAACATTGTCACTGGTTTGATGGCTCCTATTTTTATGGCAAATATTGCTACTAATGCAACACTAATGGCTCAAGATATAGCTACAACACAAATTTTTACTGACCCTTACTGGTCGTTTTATATCTGTATTGGCGGCTCTGGTTCCACACTGGTTCTGGCGTTCCTTTATCTGCGCAGCCGTTCTATACATTTGCGTACTATCGGAAAACTGAGCGTGGTTCCGTCCATGTTCAATATTAACGAGCCACTACTGTTTGGCTCACCCATTGTGATGAATCCAACCTTATTCATTCCACTACTGGTTGTGCCATTGGTCAATGCAGTATTGTCCTACAGCACTCTGCATCTTGGCCTAGTGCATAAAATGGTCGCCCTTTCCCCCTGGACTGCGCCAGCGCCATTCGGCGCAATGATTTCCGCCGCCTGGGATTATCGTGCGGCTGTGCTCGTGTTCATACTAATGATAATCGACCTCTTTATCTGGTATCCCTTCTTCAAAATTTATGAAAAACAGTTGGTCAACGAAGAAAATAAACAGCGAGAAAACACAGCATCCACCGGTGTAGAAACTCAATCCCAACCCTAATTTTCGGAGAATTTACACATGGATTTAGGACAAACCATTGATTTAGAAAAAACTATTGTAGAACTACTGGTTCATGCCGGAAGCGCACGCAGTCATGCCCTAATGGCATTACAACATGCCAGAAACGGCGACTTTCAAACGGCACAAACACTGATGACTGAATCCCAACAGGCAATCAAAGAAGCACACACGATTCAAACCACCCTCATCGGATTGGATGAAGGCTGCGGTAAATTACCTGTCAATCTCATCACTGTTCATGCGCAGGATCATTTAATGAACGCAATGGTTATTCAAGATCTTGCCAGCGATATGATTGAACTCTATCGCCGAATACCATCACAAGATGAAGAGGAAAAGGTATGAAACGAATCAAAATAGCCGTTATTGGCGGCGGTAGCAGCTACACAGCTGAATTAGTCGAAGGGCTTATTCAACACCAAAAAAACATTCCACTATCCGAGCTGGCATTAGTTGACATTGACAGTGGAAAACAGAAAGTAGGAATTATCGCCGCGCTTACTCGCCGTATGTTAGCTCGTCATGGCATGGAACACGTTATTGTCAGCGTCCATTTCACACCAGATAACGCCATTCGCGGCGCCAGTTTTATTTTAACTCAATTGCGTGTCGGCCAGCTTCCGGCTCGCGCCGCGGACGAGCGTCTGGGGCTAAAATATGGCTTGATCGGTCAGGAAACCACCGGCGTAGGCGGCTTTGCCAAAGCACTACGCACCATCCCCATTTTGCTGGATATTGCCCATAAAGTTGAACAACTTGCACCGGACGCATGGATTATTAACTTCACCAATCCAGCAGGGATCGTTACCGAAGCAATTTCCCGCTATAGCAAAGCAAAAATCATTGGCCTATGTAATGTCCCGGTCACAATGCATCACATGATAGCTAATATGCTACAACGCCCTTATCAGGACGTGCAGTTACACTTTGCCGGGCTGAATCATATGGTCTGGGTACATCAAGTACTGGTTGCTGGTCAGGATAAAACTCAACAGGTACTTGATATGCTATGCAATGGTGCAGTCTTAACCATGAATAATATTCAAGAAGCGCCCTGGCCTCCGCCACTCCTTAAGGCACTAGGCGCAATCCCTTGCCCTTATCACCGCTACTTCTACCAAACCCGCAATATGTTACAAGAAGAGCACAAAGCCGCTGTCGCACAAGGCACCCGGGCAGAACAAGTGATGAAAGTAGAACAGAAACTATTCGAACTGTACGCTGATCCAGAACTTGATCACAAGCCTGAGCAACTCAGTTTCCGCGGTGGTTCATTCTATTCTGAGGTTGCACTGGATCTGATTTGCGCCATTCATAACAATCTCGATAGCCAATTGGTAGTCAATACCACAAACCACGGAGCTATTCGGGGTTTGCCGGATGATGCCGTCATTGAAACCAATTGTATTATTAATGCAGAAGGCGCCCGCCCGCTGACATTCGGCCGCCTGCCTGACAGTATGTATCCTCTGACACAACAGATAAAAACCTATGAACGCTTAACGATCAAAGCAGCAGTTCATGGCGACCGCCACGCCGCACTATTGGCACTGATCACCAACCCACTGGTTGCCGATGTAGACATTGCTTCACCACTGTTGAATGACGTATTAACAATAAACTGTGATTATCTACCGCAATTTCAATGAATAAGCGGTACCTGATTAATTAATTTGAAATCAGAACAAGCATAAAATTATAAGCGATACCTGTTACTTCTAACTAACAGATATCGCTAACTGACTTTGTAACCTCTTTTTTTGCGGCGCCGCACGCATTTATCTTTCACATTAAGCTTGAACAAGAGATTCTGTATTATACTGCGCTGAAATCAATTGATTGAAGAACATTGGAATATAAAGTTTCAATACGTTGAAATTTTAGGAAAATCTATGCCCTTTAAAATAGAGAATCTCGGATATGGTGAAGCACATATCTCAGATTTTGAGGTGTCTGGCGTGGAATATACCTTGATTATATACCCTATGGATTTCAAGGTGCATCGCGGCGGCAAGGGAGTGAATCCCCGGGAGCATAGCAAACTATGTGACCGGGGTGAGCGAGTGCAGCCAACAAAGAGGCAACTTGAAAGATGACGGGGATAATGGAGATTATTTCAAAGGGAGATCCTTCTGTCGTTTTACCTGAAAATTACAGCTTCGATCTAAACAATTTTTTTGAAGTCTCATTTGATGCAAAAAACAATTTAGACAATAACACGCTATTTGAGAGGTGTCCTACAAATAACCATAATCAGATGATAGGGATTATGTACGCAGTTGAAAGGCTGATTAATGAGCACTATAATGCGGTCAGCCCTAGCGGGTACATTTTGCTTGCTGCGGATGAGCGCCTGAACAGGGTCTATAAACGATATATTAATCGATTTGTGACACAAAACGGCTTTACCATAATAGATAAGTTAGATCCAAACGGGAGGGGTTATGTCATACATACATAACGAACAAGCTGAAAAAGAAAAGCTTGAACTCGAAAAAGCGGTAGCTAAAAAAGCGGAACGTATGAGAGCCGCTTACAGCGCCCTAAAAAAATCCGAAAGAGAGGGTACTGTTCAGTATCTCAATGAAAAACGAAACTGGTACGTAGTCCGATAAACACTTGAAGGGAGCTTTTCGCTCCTTTTTTATTACTGAATGTTACGCCTAAACATGCTGATACTTTATGGCTTACTTAATTTCGCATCAAATCTCCCTTACAGATAAAATGATAACCATCATCCCCGCTCTTCCCTGATTAAATCATTCAAAGCGGGGGTAATGAATCGAATTTATTGCTTCAGTTAATGATTCCGATTAACAGATTCAACGGAAGATTCAATATATCGTTCTTCGGGACGGAAAACAGTAACCAGACGGAAAATCAAACTCATACCAATACCTACAATCGTTGCCAACGCCATGCCTTTAAGTTCAACGACACCGATATTAATTTTTGCCCCACTGACACCGATGATAAGAATCACGGAAGTCAGGATAAGATTTTGTGCTTTGTTGTAATCCACCTTGGAATCAATCAACACCCGAATACCTGACGCACCAATAACCCCATAAAGCAGCAGCGAGACACCGCCCATGACTGGAACCGGTACGGCCTGAATTGCCGCCGCCAATTTACCGACGCAGGAGAGCAAAATCGCCAGTATCGCAGCACCGCCAATAACCCAGGTACTGTACACTTTGGTAATTGCCATGACACCAATATTTTCACCATAAGTCGTATTCGGCGTTGAACCAAAGAAACCGGAAATTACAGTTGATAAACCATTTGCAAACATAGAACGATGCAACCCCGGCTCTTTTAACAAATCCTTCTTCACAATATTCGCCGTCACAACTAAATGACCAACATGCTCCGCTATCACAACCAGCGCCGCGGGCAAAATAGTCATAATGGCAAACCACTCAAAACGTGGGGTATAAAAAGTTGGCAATGCAAACCACGGCGCTTCACGTATTAGCGTCAGGTCAACCACCCCCATCAAGAACGCCAACGCATAACCTACCAATACGCCAATGAGAATCGGGATAATAGCCAGAAATCCACGGAACATCACTGAACCAAGGACAGTTACCGCCAGCGTTACCAGAGAAATTGTCAATGTTGTTGGATCAACACCGGCGCCTTCCACCGGACGCAAACCCGCCATATCAGCCGCAACACCAGCAAGTTCCAGACCGATAACAGCCACAATCGCCCCCATTGCCGCAGGTGGAAACAACGCGTTAATCCAACTTCTCCCCGCCACTTTGACAATCAGTGAAACCAGACAAAACAGCACGCCGCATATAATAAAGCCACCCAAGGCTAATTCATATCCCAGTGGCAACAGCAATAAGACCGGTGAAATAAAAGCGAAACTCGATCCCAAATACGCCGGAACCTTTCCCTTACAAATCACCAGATACAACAATGTACCGATACCGTTAAACAGCAAAATTGTCGCCGGGTTGACTTTAAACAAAATCGGCACCAATACCGTCGCACCAAACATAGCAAAAAGATGTTGGAGACTGAGTGGAATGGTCTGTAAAAAAGGAGGCCGCTCATCTACACCAATCGTACGACGGGTCATTTTCTTTATCCTCTTAATCTTCTTGCGTTAGAACCAAAAAAAAGCCGACTCAAAAGTCGGCTAACTTATTATTTCGTACCAAATATCTTATCACCTGCATCCCCCAGGCCAGGCACAATGTATCCCTGTTCATTGAGTCTCTCATCAATAGAAGCTGTATACAGTTCCACATCAGGATGGGCTTTTTCCAACGCAGCAATACCTTCAGGAGCGGCCACCAAAACCAGAACTTTAATCGACTGGCAGCCGGCTTTTTTCAGTAAATCGATAGTTGCAATCATAGAGCCGCCGGTTGCCAACATAGGGTCAACCACCAGAGCCATACGTTCATCAATATTGGAGGCCAATTTCTGGAAATAAGGGACAGGTTCTAAGGTTTCTTCATTACGATAAACCCCTACGACGCTGATCCGGGCACTGGGAACATTCTCCAATACACCATCCATCATCCCCAACCCCGCACGCAGAATAGGTACGACAGTTATTTTTTTACCTTTAATCTGCTCAACTGCCACCGGACCACACCAGCCATCAATAGTGACTTTTTCAGTTTCTAAATCAGCAGTTGCTTCATAAGTCAGAAGGCTTCCAACTTCTGCGGCCAGTTCACGAAAGCGTTTGGTGCTGATATCATTCGCTCGCATCAGACCGAGTTTATGTTTAACAAGTGGGTGATTCACCTCAACGATCTTCATGGACTTCTCCTACTGTATGTCATGTCGCCAGCAGACAAAAAAACCGCGAGATTATACCCTCTTTTAACCATAACACCACTACCAATCCGTTGATTTTCATCAAACATAGCCCTACTTGCGAGAATTTTGATCCTAAACAAGAGTCTCGCAAACGTTTGCTTAGACTGTTAGAATTGTTACTATTCTGTCTTAATTTATCAAACGCAACCGCCTTGGGGGCTTCGAGTGACCAACAAAACCTCTCTCAGTTATAAAGACGCCGGTGTCGATATCGACGCCGGTAATGCCTTAGTCAACCGTATTAAAGGTGTTGTAAAACAGACCCGTCGCCCGGAAGTTATGGGTGGTTTAGGCGGGTTTGGCGCTTTATGCGCATTACCACAAAAATACCGCGAACCCATTCTGGTTTCTGGTACTGATGGCGTCGGCACCAAGTTACGTCTGGCAATGGATCTCAAACGCCATGACACTATCGGCATTGACTTAGTTGCAATGTGCGTTAATGACCTGGTTGTTCAAGGCGCGGAACCCCTATTTTTCCTCGATTACTATGCAACCGGAAAACTGGATGTTGATACTGCCGCCAGCGTTATCACCGGTATCGCGGAAGGCTGTCAATTATCCGGCTGTGCCCTGGTTGGTGGAGAAACTGCGGAAATGCCGGGGATGTACCACGGCGAAGATTATGATGTCGCCGGCTTCTGCGTCGGTGTGGTTGAAAAATCAGAAATCATTGATGGCAGTAAGGTTCAAGCGGGTGATGCCTTGATTGCCCTTGCCGCCAGCGGCCCTCACTCAAACGGCTATTCTCTGATACGCAAAATTCTGGCCGTCAGCAACACCGATCCAGAAGCAACCGAGCTTGAAGGTAAATCACTGGCAGATCACCTGCTCGCCCCGACAAAAATTTATGTGAAATCCCTTTTATCCTTAATCGAACACGTTGATGTTCACGCTATTGCTCATCTAACCGGCGGCGGTTTCTGGGAAAATATTCCGCGTGTTCTACCTGAAAATACCCAGGCACAGATTAACGAATCCAGTTGGCAGTGGCCGGCCATATTTAATTGGCTGCAACAGACAGGCAATGTTAGCCGCCATGAAATGTACCGCACATTCAACTGTGGTGTCGGGATGGTAATTGCATTACCACCAACAGCCGTTGAACAGGCTATTGAATTGCTCACTGCCGCCGGTGAGAAAGCTTGGCGTATCGGCTCTATCGCGACACTGCAAGAGGGTGAACAACAGGTCATTATTAAATGAAAAATATCGTTGTACTCATCTCTGGCAGCGGCAGCAATCTCCAGGCGGTGATTGACGCCTGCCAGCAGAACAGAATTCATGGGCAAGTTTGCGCGGTATTCAGTAATACAGCAAATGCTTACGGTCTGTTACGCGCTAAACAGGCGGATATTCCCGCTCATGTTGTTAGCCCGAAAGACTATGCAGATCGTCCGGCTTATGATGAAGCGTTGAAACATGCCATTGATCAATATCAACCAGACTTAGTGGTCCTTGCTGGTTATATGCGTATTCTGACGCCAGATTTCGTGCAACACTATCTTGGCCGCCTATTAAACATTCACCCTTCTCTGTTGCCCAAATATCCTAGCCTGCATACTCACCGCAAAGCGATAGAAAATGGTGATACAGAGCACGGTACTTCCGTCCATTTTGTAACAGAAGAACTGGATGGCGGTCCGGTGATCCTGCAAGCTAAAGTTCCTATTTTTGCCGGTGATCAGGAAAATGAGGTTGTTAAACGGGTTCAGACTCAGGAGCACGACATCTATCCGTTAGTTATCAACTGGTTTATCGAAGAGCGCCTAAGTATGGTTAATGGCAAAGCGTATCTGGATGGAAAGATTCTCCCTCCAGAAGGCTATGCCGCAGAATAATTTACTTATACCCTAATGGGTATATTAACGGCATTAACGGCTAATTACAGTGCTGTGGTAGCATACCCGGCACTGCGAACTATTATTAATTATGCTCCTTTTTTACTAAAAACACTGAGGTGTCAAATGTCTGGTGGTTCTCATACCCCACCTGTTAGGTTACGCCCCCTTGAGCGGGAAGATCTGCCTTTCGTCCATCAATTAGATAACAATGCCAGCGTTATGCGTTACTGGTTCGAAGAACCTTATGAAGCTTTCGTTGAACTATGCGATCTCTATGACAAACATATTCACGACCAGAGCGAGCGCCGGTTTATTATCGAAAGCTCTGACGCCAAAGTGGGTTTAGTTGAATTAGTCGAAATCGACTATATCCACCGCCGGTCAGAATTTCAGATTATTATCGCTCCTGCACATCAAGGCCAAGGTCATGCAACCAAAGCGGCAAAACTGGCAATGGAATATGCATTTTCCGTCCTTAATCTGTATAAACTCTACCTGATTGTTGATAAAGAGAACGCCAAGGCCATTCACATCTATAATAAGCTAGGTTTCTATACTGAAGGCGAATTAATAGACGAATTCTTTATGAATGGTCGTTACCACACAGCCATTCGCATGTGCGTTTTCCAACATCAATATTTTGTATCCAAGGAAGATGAAAAAATGAGTCAGCAATTACAGACAGAAATATAGCGACAAACGACGCCCTGTCGTATTCAAAGTTTTAATACTTTTACCTTAACACCTGGAGTAACAATGTCCCAAGACAGGCTCTATACCGAGAAAGAACTTAGTTGGTTATCATTCAACGAACGTGTGCTTCAAGAAGCGGCGGATAAGAGCAATCCATTAATAGAACGGATGCGGTTCCTTGGTATTTACTCCAATAATCTGGATGAATTTTACAAAGTCCGTTTTGCTGATGTAAAACGGCGGATATTAATTAATGAAGAACGAGGATCGGCCACCAGCGCTCGAAATGTACTGAAAAAAATTCAAGCTAAAGTGGCTAAAACCGATCAAGAATTTGATGTACTCTATAATGAATTGCTATTAGAAATCGCTCGTAATCAAATTTTTCTAATCAATGAACGACAAATTTCACCCAATCAACAAATCTGGTTACGTCAATATTTTCGTCAACATCTGCGGCCACACACTACGCCAATCTTAATCAATCCAGAAACCAACCTGGTTGAATTTCTGAAAGATGACTACACTTATCTGGCCGTTGAAATTGTCCACGGACAGAATATTCAATATGCACTATTGGAAATTCCGTCAGATAAGGTGCCACGTTTTGTTAACTTGCCGCCTGAAATGCCGCATCGCCGCAAGTCAATGATCCTGCTAGATAATATTATGCGTTATTGTCTTGATGAAATTTTCAAAGGCTTTTTCGATTATGATTCACTGAACGCCTACTCAATGAAAATGACCCGTGATTCTGAATATGATCTAGCCACAGAGATGGAATCAAGCTTGCTCGAACTGATGTCATCCACGCTGAAACAACGGCTGACAGCGGAACCGGTAAGATTCGTTTACCAGCGAGAAATGCCAGATGAAATGGTGGAATTACTGCGTAGCAAACTTGGTCTGTCAAACGATGACTCGGTGATTGCTGGCGGACGTTATCACAATTTTAAAGATTTCATTAAATTCCCCAATGAAGGGAAGAGAAATCTACTCAATAAACCTTTGCCGAGATTACGACACACCTGGTTTGATAATTTCCGCAATGGTTTTGATGCGATTCGTGAACAAGATGTGCTGCTCTATTATCCCTATCACACCTTTGAACATGTGTTGGAATTATTACGTCAGGCTTCTTTCGACCCAAGTGTACTTTCCATCAAGATCAATATTTATCGGGTAGCGAAAGACTCCCGCATTATTGATTCCATGATCCACGCTGCCCATAACGGTAAAAAAGTGACCGTCGTGGTTGAATTACAGGCCCGATTTGATGAAGAAGCCAATATTCATTGGGCCAAACGGCTAACCGAAGCGGGTGTACATGTTATTTTCTCAGCACCGGGACTAAAAATTCACGCAAAGCTGTTCCTTATTTCCCGTCTGGAAGGCGAAGAAATTGT
Organism: Photorhabdus namnaonensis; assembly: GCF_001684335.1. GTDB lineage: Bacteria > Pseudomonadota > Gammaproteobacteria > Enterobacterales > Enterobacteriaceae > Photorhabdus > Photorhabdus namnaonensis. The sequence continues at coordinate 69,162 of NZ_LOIC01000082.1, read as the reverse complement.
TCGCTATGCTCATATTGGTACGGGTAATTTTAATGAAAAAACCGCTCGCCTCTACACCGACTACTCCTTGCTGACAGCCAATCCACAAATTACTAACGAAGTACGTCGAGTATTCAACTTCATTGAAAATCCCTACCGTCCAGTTAAATTTGAAAACCTGATGGTCTCGCCGCAAAATTCCCGCGCGATGCTCAACCAGCTTATTTCACAGGAAATCGCCAACGCCAAAGCAAATAAACCCGCAGGCATTACGTTAAAGATTAATAATCTGGTTGATAAAGAACTGGTGGACCGCTTATACGACGCTTCCGAAGCGGGGGTAAAAATACGTCTGCTGATACGTGGTATGTGTTCACTAGTGCCCAATCAGCCAGGGTTTAGCGAAAATATTCAGATCATCAGTATCGTTGACCGTTTCCTCGAGCATGATCGGGTTTACGTATTCACTAATGACGGAGATGAAAAAGTCTTTCTGTCGTCTGCCGATTGGATGACCCGTAATATCGACTACCGAATTGAAGTTGCGGTTTGCCTACTTGATCCACAATTAAAACAACGGGTATTGGATATTCTCGAATTACAATTCAATGATACGGTTAAAGCCCGTTACGTTGATAAAGAACTGAGCAATAGTTATGTGCCACGAGGAAATAAGCGGAAAATCCGGGCGCAACTGGCTATTTATGACTATATAAAAGCCCTCGAACAACCTGAACCAAGAGCTTAATTTATGCCGCTAACACACGACAAGCCAACACCCAGACCAATAGAAATTGCGGCTATTGATCTGGGTTCAAACAGTTTTCATATGATTATCGCACGAATTGTTAACGGCGCATTTCAGATCCTGGGCCGCTTAAAACAACGCGTCCATCTCGCCGACGGCCTTGACCACAACAGCCAATTAAGCGAAGAAGCGATGGAGCGCGGTCTCGCCTGTCTGGCTCTATTTGCTGAACGATTACAAAGCTTTCCTGCTGATAATGTTTGTCTGGTGGGCACTCACAGCCTACGTGAAGCCAGTAATGCAAAAGAATTTATTGAACGCGCTAAAGACGTTATCCCCTACCCGATTGAAATTATTTCCGGCCATGAAGAAGCCCGTCTAATCTATATGGGAGTGGAACATACGCAACCAGAAAAAGACCGTAAACTGGTGATTGATATTGGCGGCGGCTCCACTGAACTGGTGATTGGTGAAAATTTTGAACCATTATTAGTAGAAAGCCGCCGAATGGGATGCATTAGTTTCGCCCACCAATTTTTTCCCGATGACGAAATTAGCGCAGAAAAATTCCGCCGAGCGCGGCTTGAAGCCGCACAAAAACTAGAAAATCTCTCATGGCAATACCGCATCACGGGTTGGAATTCAGCGCTGGGGGCATCCGGGACAATTAAAGCGGTTTACGAAGTACTGGTCGCAATGGGAGAAAAGGACGGATTAATCACCCCTGAACGACTGGAGATGTTGGTCAAAGAAATACTCAAATTCAAGAAATTAAAAACCTTCGACTTACCCGGGCTATCGGATGATCGTAAACACTTTTTTATTCCTGGTTTAGCTATCTTATGCGGTATATTCGATACTCTGCATATAAAAGCGTTACAACTCTCAGATGGTGCGCTACGTGAAGGCGTTTTATATGAAATGGAAGGCCGTTTCCGTCATCAAGATATTCGCCAGAGAACCGCAAGAAGCCTGGCTGAACACTATAATATCGACAGAGAGCAGGCAAAGCGTGTACTTAATACGACTGAAACACTTTACCAACAGTGGGCAATCCAGAACCCCAAACTGGCGCAACCTCAACTCGAAACGATTTTACACTGGGCTGCAATGTTACATGAAGTTGGATTAAGTATTAACTTAAGCGGATTACAACGACACTCTGCCTACATTCTACAAAATACCAACTTACCCGGCTTTAATCAGGAACAACAATTACTGTTGGCAACCTTGGTTCGCTGTCATCGCAAAACAATAAAACTGGATGATTTGCCAAGATTCAATTTATTCAAGAAAAAGCAGTATCTGCCATTAATTCAAATCCTACGTCTGGCAACGTTACTCAATAATCAACGTCAATCCACAACTACCCCTGAATCACTCAGACTAATTACTGATGATGGTCATTGGGCGCTCTACCTGCCTTATAATTATTTATCAGAAAACACGCTGATGCAGCTTGATCTGGAAAAAGAGCAAGGTTACTGGCATAACGTTACAGGTTGGCAATTAGAAATAGCCGAGGAATCAATATAGCGATTTCAAACTATGAAAAAAAAGAAGCGATCTCAGATAATTAAATTGGTTTTACTTATCAGCTTTCTGATTTTATTTGGCCGTTTCATTTACTCATCCATAGCGGCATTAGATCATCATCAGCAAAATAAGAAGGTCATAATAGAGAAAAGTGAAAATCATCAAATGAAATAATTAAGCTAGCACCTAAATCAATGTAATTACTTCACTGTTTCCCCGAAGAATTCGGGGAAACAAACTATCATAAACGTCATAATTTCAAAAGAATAACACCCACAATTATTACCACAATGCCCATCCACTGAATTCGGCTCAACCGTTCTCCGCGAATAAAAAAGCCTAATAAAGCGGTGACGCCACTTGCCAATGAACTCAGAACGGTAACAACGGCGACATGTCCCGTAGCAGAACCGTAAGCTAATGAAGCAAACCCTATCAAACTAAAAAAACTAATTGAAAAAACCAGAGCGATAATTGAAATCGGCGGTAATGATAAATTCCTTTTTTTTAACAACGTGAGGAACAAAAGAATCACAGCGGTTAAATAATAAACCCATAATGCATTGATAACACCCAGATCTTTAACAGCAAATTCCCCTTGCAGCCAGAAGCCTAAACCAAACATTAATGAAGATAAAAGCGCGAAGAAAATTGAACCGGATGATTCTCGTTGTCCATCTTTTGATTTCGGTATACTGGTTAGACAAGCGCCAACAACACAAATAAATAGACTAAACAAAACCAAAGCGGTCATTGGTTTCCCATTTATCAATGACAAAATCGTGGTAACGGCCCCATAAAGCGAAACAATCGGCGCGACAATAGAGGCTTTGCCGATCGATAACGCTTTAAGCAGAAACACCATTGCCATTAAATTGCAAACCGAAGCAACAACACATATAGTCAGTTGCAAGAAGTTTGCATTAACAAACGACATCTCAAAATAAAAAAACAGCAGCAACGATAAAACAAAAAAACCAAATAGCTGGCTGTAGAATAAAGATTTAGCAACGCCAACTTTTCTTGCCACTTGCCCTGCCAGAAAATCAGTACTTCCCCAGCACAATGCTGAAATCAACCCCATCAGGATAGCCATAATGATGATCTCTTATTAATTTGTTGTTAACCGAACACTGTTAGCAATACGTGTCGCATTCTCCATCGCTTCCTCGCAGCTATCACCATAAGCCAGAACATAACCAACAATAGAACCAAAATTCTTATTTTTCGATGAACTTTTATTTTTAAACGAACTTCTATTTTTGGACGAACTTTTATTTTTAGGTGAAATAGTAAAAGGCGTTTTTTTAAACCCAGCGGAAATAAAATAAGGGATATCAGTATCTACCCCGATATCATTTACCATCCCCTCATCACGATAAAAAACAAATGCATCAGCAACAAATGGATAAACTATTTCTGACTCCGGTGATATAGAACTCTCGATACCACAAACAAAATCGACTAAGTATTTGACCATATTAATTCCAGAGGTCATGAAGATCTGTTGAGCGGCTCTGGCACCCGCTATACGTAAATTAATTTCAACTAATACTGGTCCGCTAGAGGTATAAATAAATTCTACATTTATTGCCCCACCTCGTAATCCCAAAACGGCTACCCACTCTTTAACAAGCTTACAAGCTATTGTAAACTCAAGTTCAGATAGCTCAGCAGGATGAGATAAACCTATCATACACAGGTCATCATTAGGAGAAACGAAAATTCTATTGATACCAATTACATGCCATGCATTATTATTATAAATTAATTCCGCTCCATAAAAATTTCCTTGCAAGAATTCTTCTATCAAGAACTCCTCATTAACTTCACCGAGCATCGACATCGTGCCATTAGATGAAATTTCTGAAATCACATGGCGGTAATCATCTTGAGACTTACAAAGCGATACTCCATAAGCCCCAGCATCACGAAGTGGTTTAATAACAAATGGGAAAGGAACTTTAGGATTTTCTGGCATATTATTATAAGGAAAAACCTCGTAGGCAGGTTGTTCATAACCGTGCTGTGCCAGGATATCTCTAACATTCTTCTTACTAAATGCGTTCCTCAAACCATCTATATCCGAATGAGGCAAACCGAATTCTAACGCCACTTCAGACGCTACAATCATAAAATCATCATAGCAGCCCAAGATCGCTACAACAGGAATGTTGTTATCTTTAATTAAATTAATGATATCTACACTACTTCTCGTATTTAAATAATAAATATTATCGAATAATTCCTTCTTCAAATCATCATATAATCCTTTATTCATTGATTCCATCGAAGTAAACAATACAGGAGAAAATCCTAAATTTCTAATATAATCAATCGCTGAACACTCAACTGGTCTTGCTTCAATAAAAATAAAAACGCCCATATCCACCCCATCATCAGTTAACAATTATTACTTTATACCCATTTTATTCACTCTTTAAATTATCTATTTTTATTAATAAATAAAATTTTCATCAAAATTAAGACAACCTAATCATCATGTATAGTTCTAACTAAGGTGACTTTCAAATACAAGAATAGCCAGAACATAGCCAGATTCAAGTCTTTAATACATAACCAATTCAATAATAATAGAAATTTTTCTATAAAAAATAACTTTGCTGTCAAGAGAAAATATTTATTCATTTTTTTAATAAAAAAACAAAAAATTATTCCATTTTAATAATTAGTTTTATTTGACATATCAGAATTTATATACTTTTATTAATACTACATTGATTTACGGATATTTTTTAGTTAATAGAATAAATTGTTTAAATTAATTTATTATTCCCAAATCTTCTTCTTATATATTTTCATTTATAGGAGTATTTATGTCATCTCATGAAGTTAGAAAAACAGTATTCAGCCCCTCCCCGTGGGAAAATAAAATGGGATATTCGAGAGGAAAAAGAGTTGGCAATCAAATCTTTATTGCAGGATGTGTCGCCTCAGATGGTGATGGAAATGTTATGGGGGAAAATGCTTACGAGCAAACTCTATTTATCATAGAAAAAATTGAGAAATATTTAAAAGAACTTGGTGCAGAACTGACTGATGTTGTTAGCACAGTAACACATTTAACAGATTTCCAACATTTTGATGATTATTGTCGAGCATTTAATGAGAAATTTGGCGATATACGTCCGGTCAATACCACTATTGCCGTTAAATCAATGGTGAAACCAGAACATTACGTAGAAATTACAACTATTGCTATCGACAGCAAATAGTTAAATTAAAGAATAATACCAATGGTAATTGATCTACCTGGAGGCTTGGCATGAATAAAATTAGCGTGCTCCCCGGCTCCACTCTTAATGGGGAAATAGTCATACCATTATCTAAGCCTCATATCCAAAGAGCGCTACTATTAGCACTATTGAATGAAGAAACAACTACCGTAAATAATATATCGTGGTGTACCGAAACAGAAGATCTCCTTATTGCTTTACAACAGTTTGGTTTGCAAATTCTGGACAGAGGTAAAAATCACATCATATTGAAAGGAGCACGTCCAATATATCATTGTAATGGGATTATTAATGCTAATGGCTCTGGTATGTTATTTAGAATCAGTGTCGCGTTAGCCTCACTGACGGAAAAAGAAGTTTATATAAAATGCAATGATTCATTGTTTAACAGAGAAAGCCTGTATGATGAATCATTTTTTTCATATCTAAATGTATTTGCAGAAAAGCAAAAAGAAAATATCGTCATGGTTTCCAGGAGAATCTATCCATCACAGTCACCATTAAACTTCAATAAAAGCACTCAATTCCTATCATTCTCTCTTCTTGTTTCACCATTTATTAAAGGAAAAAGTCTTATCATTAACAACAATGGTGAAATTAAGAATGGATACGTCGATATAACAATTAACATGATGGCGTTACTGGGGAGCAAAATCACCCGCATAGGCAGTACATTTATTTCAACTGAATATCAATCAAAAGATATTACTATTAATATCCCTTCGGATTTCACATCACTAAGCTACATTGCTTCATCAATATTAAGTATTAACCGACCAAGCAAAGTCACCATAAAAAGTTATTATCTGGGGAATACCATTAACGAAAGAGTACTATTCGACATATATAAAAAATTTGGTATGAATTTAAACTATAATCCAATTAAGAATGAACTTAATATCAGCCTGGAGGGGGAATATAACGCCATTAAAGATGAAATCCATTTAAATGAACTCCCTTCCGTTGCCACTAATATCATCGCGGCGGCGATTAATGGTAATGGAGATATCACATTTTCCGGTCTTAATGCTATAAATAATCATAAATGCCAACGTGCATTTATTATCAACGAAAACATACGCATGATGGGAGGAAAAAGTTATTTAATTTTTAATGATACCGGGGCTTTCAACAAAATAAGGATTAACGGTAACGGACCATTAAATGGAGGCGTTGAAATATTCAGCTACTATGATCATCGGATTTGCGCATCCAATATTATTGCATCGCTAGGAGCAAGAGAACCAACAACAGTTAATCATATACATAAATTAGATGATGGTTTTCCTGGATTTATCCAATCCTTAAATTCTCTCGGGGCTAGAATAAGTTAGCTAACAGTATAATAAGCGAGATAAAAATATGAAGTATTATGGTAATAATCATCCGCCATTTATCGAAATCAATAAAACCAAATCAATAAATGGTTCAATAACTTTACCTGCCTCAAAAAGTTCTTCAACTCGCGCCATTCTGACTGCATCATTAACGGAAGGTACAAGTAAAATAAATAACATGGCATCAGGGAACAATACAACAGCAATGAAATTAAACTGTTCCCGTTTAGGAGCATCATTCAATAATGATATTACAGGGACAACTGTAAAAGGCATAGATATCAGAAAAATTGATAAAAAAATCATCTTTAATCCAGGTAATTCTGGCGTTGTATTACGACTCTTAATGGGTGTATCCGGTTATTTACCTGATACTGAATTTATTACAGAGTACCGTCACTCCCTAGGTACACGTTCACAATCAGAAATGGTCAACGCACTCAAATTACTCAATATTCAGTGTACCGCCGTTGGGCCAGATTCACTTTTACCAATAAGCATGAAATCAAATAGAAACATCGGTAATTACACTGAGATTTCATGCAGAAAAAGCTCCCAATTCCTGAGTGGACTACTTTACTTAGGTGCTATCAGTGAACGAGATCTGCAAATAAAAGTCACTGATACAATTACCGCGCCATCGATGGTTCACACGACAATTAATAATTTGCGCAAAGCCGGCATCAATATTGAATATGACGATAAATTCCGCAATTTCTTTACCACAGGAAAAAGTCGATTTATCCCATCAGAATTTAGCGTCGGCGCTGATCCCGCTAGCACGGCAGCGATCCTTGCACTTTGCGCCTCACTGAATTCTGACGTCACTCTAAACGGTTTCTTTGAGGAGGAATTAGGTAACGGCGCGGTGGTGGATTATTTAATTAACAGTGGAACGAAAATCAGCTTTATCAAAGAAGATTGTCTCAATATTCGCTCTGACGGCTGCCTAAAAGCGCAAGATTTCGATGGTTCACTGGCGCCAGATGCGGTACCTGCACTTGCTGCATTAGCCGCGTTTGCCGATGGTAAAAGCGTTTTCTATAACATTGAACATATTCGCTATAAAGAATCAGATAGAATTTCCGATTTTCGGCGAGAATTAGACAAAATAGGAATTAGATCAGAAGAGAAACTAGATCAATTAATGATTTATGGTAATCCATATGGATATAAAGGCGGTGTTATTGTTGATGGTCATTACGATCATGGATTAATCATGGCGCTCACAACAATAGGTTTACATTGTGACGAACCTCTCATTATTAGTGAGCCATATCATGTTGGTCAAACCTATCCAGAATATTTCGCCGAAATATCCACATTAGGCGCCAACGTGAATGAATTAAAATATTCTGGCCCTATACCAGAAGACGTTTAAATATCATTGATAACTCTTAACCAAAGGAATTCACTATGTGTGGAATTGGTGGTATTTTTAATACAGAAAACAGGCTTATTGATGATATTGAGAATAAGCTACATACTATAATGTTAAAAATAGCACATCGAGGTGATTCATCTCGGTTTAATGAAAAGGTTGTCAGAAATAATTTTGCAATCGCAACCAACAGACTTGCTATTGTCGAACGTGATTCAGCCTATCAACCCATATCGAATCAGGAACATGATCTTCATCTTGTTCTAAATGGTCAAATTTATAATTATAAGTCTCTTCGAAATGAATTAATTAAACAAGGCTATCAATTTAAAAATGGCGGCGACGCAGAAGTTGCCCTAATTGCCTACATTTGCTATGGCAAGTCATTTATTAAAAAATTAGATGGAATGTTTAGCTTTATTCTATTTGATAATAAAAATAATAAATTCTTATTAGGAAGAGATCATGTCGGAATAAAACCACTCTATTACACACAAAAAGAGGGTAACTGGTATGTAGCATCAGAAATAAAATCATTGATCGAATTCAATTCAGAAATTAAACCCGTTGAACCCGGTTCAATTTTCGACGGCTTTACCAATGAAAAATATATTAGCTACGACACAAATATTTTCGCAAGCAATGATAATTTCGAACAGGCAAAAGAAAAAGTCTATTCACTTTTAGATAATGCGGTCAAAAAGAGGGTTGATACAGATCTGCCAATATCAATTATGTTTAGCGGCGGTATAGACAGCACCATTGTGCTCTATCTTGCACACAAATATCACCACGATGTTACAGCAATTTCATTTGGATTACCCGGCTCAAAAGATATTGAAATTGCCCAAAGATATTGTTCTGAGAATAAGATAAAGCACATTATCTATACCTTTACTCAGGAAGAATTAATTAATAACATCCAAGATGCTATCTATTATGGTGAGTTTTTCGAACAAATTGATGCAATTGATTCGAATATTGCTCACTTTGGTTATTATATCGCTAACCGCCTCGGCTTTAAAATCGCGCTATGTGGAGAAGGCAGTGATGAAATTTTTGCTGGCTACGATCTATTTAAGACATATCCCGATCCCCATTATCTCTCCCTATATCGATTAAATAATCTTCATAGAACTGATTTACAAAGAGTCGATCGGGCAAGCATGAGAAATACGGTTGAAGCACGAGTTCCCTTTATGGATTCAGCACTGGTTCCTTATGTTTTAAGTCTGGATTTCTCTTACAAACTCAATAACGGGGTAGAAAAACATATCTTACGTGAAGCATTCAGAGGAAAAATACCCGAATATATCATTGACAGACCAAAAATAAGAATGCCAGATGGCAGTGGGGTAAAAAATACTATCATAGATTACATTAAAGATATTAAATGCGATCTACCAAAGAGCGTTGTTGACAACCTTAATACTATCGGCTTAACCAACCAAAGCGCTCTCTATTTCGCTGAAAAATATCTCTCTTTAGGCTACCCACTACCAAAGGAACGTTTCAAAGAATCTGGTAAAGATTTTTCAGAATCTGGTTACTTTAATTTCATATCATAATTTCGCCATTGTGTTGATATGCTGCATTGTTTATCCTGCTAACAATGCAGCTATTTGAGAAAATAGGATTTCTTATTTACATCACTTAACATCAAACTGGAATTCAATATCCTTTTTTAAAAAATCATAATCAATAATTTCAACTCTCTTATTCTTTGACATAATGATTCCTTTCTCATTCAAACTCTTAATAGCCCTATTTAATTGCCTAACTGAAACACCTAAAATAGATGCTAAGTCTTCCCTTCTCTCTAATATCTGTACAAATCCATTTCTTTCCGAATTATAATAAAGAAATCGCTTTAATTTATCCTCAACAGTCAAAAATACTCCCGACCGAAACAAAAAAGACTCGAAAAGCTTATTACTGAGTTGTTTACAAACAAATTCAAGAAATCCAGGAGCCGTTAAGCCAAATGTTTTCACCGTCTCTAACGGTATTGATAGAAGTACTGACTGCTCCTGAGCAAAAATAGTATTAATTATGTTATTCTCTTGGGAATGAAAAAGTTCTAAATCTCCAATAAGAAAAAGAGGAGTAGCAAAGGCAAAAACAAAGAATTTGCCATTAACATTATAAAATTCAACCTTAAGTTTCCCCTCAACCAAAATATAGAGATGAGTAAAATTCGATGACTGATGTGTAAGATAAGTATTTTTCTTAACATCAACCAAATCTAATTTTTGCATAAACTCTAATGGGAAAATACTATCAAGATGATATTTATCAATATAATTTTTCAGCTTCCTCTGTTTATCCACACACATATTTAACCCACTATATCTTAAATCACATTATACCCGTTATCTTTCAAGCTGCCTCTTTGTTGGCTGCGTTCACTCACCCCGGTCACATAGTTATCTATGCTTCCGGGGATTCGCTCCCTTGCCGTCGCGATGCAACTTGAAATCCATAGGGTATATAACTAAGTATATTTAAATATTTCCGATCTTTCCATTTATTCTCCATAAATTTCCCCACTAAGATATTTACAGATTACAGATTACAGATTACAGATTACAGATTACAGATTTAATATAAACTTTTTCAATTGTACATAAAGATGAATAAAATAAAATTTTTCACTATGATAATCTCACTATTTCCTTTTCCAATCGACTTCTCAGTTCATTACTACAAAAGGAAGCCTGTAATGCATTCAAATTTGTTTCAAAAAAATCACTATATTGCCAACCAAAATATCGATTAATCCTCAAATATTCTTCACATAAAGTTATATTTGCAACTGTCCGGGCATCCGTATTAATCCCAATATTGACACCAATCTCTTTTAAAAGATTAACTGGATGATTTTCATAGATATCATAAATATCGCAAACAATATTACATGTAGGACATATTTCTAAATGTATATTTCTTTCTATAATAAGATCAATAACATCTCGATCTTCAATGCTCCTGACGCCATGTCCTATACGAGAGATATTTAATTTATTAATAGTCTCACGCACACTCTCAGCCCCTTTCGCTTCACCTGCATGCGCAATAACATTTCCACCATTTTCCAACACCATTCTAAACGCCTTCAAATGCGCATTGAGTGAATATCTTGCCTCATCGGCAGCAAGATCAAGAGCAACAACACCATATTTAACATATTCATTGACTAGATATGCAGTTCTCAAACTTTGATCTTCTGAAAAATGCCGCAATGTACACAATATTAAACCGGCTGCTATACCATATTTAATTGAAGAACTTTTCATTGCCTCCAAAACAATTTCCACAATATCGCAGTCACTTAACCCTAAACGAAGATGCAGTAAAGGGGCAAATCTAATCTCAACATAGGCTACGTTATCGCTTTTTAATTGCATGAAAAGATCTTCTACAGCATCAGCTATTACCTCCCTTTTTTGCAGTAAATCCAATGAAGGAGTAATCTTATTTAGAAAATCGCCTAAATCATGACATTTTTCAGAGGCAATATATTTTTCACAAAACGACTTCTGGGTAATATCAGGAATAAGTTTTTTAACGAAATGATAGCTCAACCCAGTATCAAGATGTGTATGTAACTCCACCTTTCTCAGTAAATCAGGATTAAAATTCATCTTTTATCCGCCTATATGATTAAAATTATGACAATAATGCAAATAGTTTATTCTTAAATACTCTACCCTTGATCTTAGTCACCACAGTCATATTATGGGGATGATTGAGAAGATCAGTTGAATCAATAACTAAATGCCCATATGAACGCACACTTTGATATTCAACATAACCATACGTCTCTAATTTATCCTCTATCATTTCATTCGGATATAAAGCAATAGCCATTGTTATAGGATCAGGCAGATCAAACCCTTTTCTATTCGTCCTTCCTGCATTAAATTCAACCAATGTTCTATTACAGTTCACTGCAAACTGACCAAGATCACCTAAAGAATTTAATTTATCCATATCGAATTCATCAATAAAAGCCTCTTCCATACCTAGCTCCCATCCACAAAATATAAGAGGCAATCCAGAATTCAATACTATATGTGCTGCTTCGGCATCAACATAAATATTGAATTCAGCTAACGGCGTAATATTACCCGGTTTCATACCCGACCCACCCATAATATAAACCCCCTTGACAAGCTTATACAAATCTGGCTCTTTTAAGATAGCCATCGCAATATTTGTCAATGGCCCCAAAGTGATTATCTCTATCTCACCAGGGAATTTTTTTACGATATCAATAATTGCATCTACTGCATGTTTATCCTCTGCTATTAGTGAAGACTCTGGTAAATCCATATTACCCATACCATCTTTCCCATGAATATGATATGAAGCATAGTGTTCTCTAAATAATGGCTTGCTCATTCCTTCATATACCGGGGGAATATATGTTCCTGCTTTTTCAATACTAACTAACGCATTTTTCCTACATTGAGCAACAGCACAATTACCGGCAACAATGGTGATACCCTCAATAAAAACTGATGGCTCACGAAGCGCCATTAGTAATGCAACCGCATCATCGGAAGCCGTATCTGTATCAATAATAAAATGTCTCATAAACTACCTCTCTTTATCATGATCCTTACATTAAGTTATCAGTTCCGCCAAAAAAAAGTCACATGACCTTTTTTCAAAATCAAGAAACAATGTGCACAGAGATATATCACGAGTATGTGATCTATTTCACAATATACCCGTCATCTTTCAAGTTGCCTCTTTGTTGGCTGCACTCGCTCACCCCAGTCACATAGTTTGCTATGCTCCCGGGGATTCGCTCCCTTGCCGTCGCGAAGCATCTTGAAATCCGTAGGGTATATATCGTCAATAAATCATTTGGAGTTATGGGTTATAAATAACAATACATGCAAAAAATAAAGAAAAAATAGCTGCCTAAGATAGACAATTAACGTCTTTCATTAAGTTTATCTATTTAAAATTATACTCAAATATGAACGAGAAAAAGGAAAAGAAGGTAACAAAGGCAGCACCATTTGCATAATTTCTGGAGCCGTCTCGAAAAAATTGACAAAAAACGCCTTAATTTACCTTAAAAAGCGCTTCCTTGACATATTTTCCACATTTTCTCCATTTTTTAGCCTATCCTCACTGTCTAAACTAATAGATGTGATTAAACCGATATTTCAATCGGACATAATCAAGCAATACCTTGACCTTGCGTTTGAGAGAATGTCGAAGAAATGAATCAAAATAATAAACGCCGTACCCTTATTTTCCGTGCAACACTAGCCGTCATTGCCATCGCTGCGGCCATATTTTTTTGGTACCAATTTAAAACTCCTCAACAATCTAGCGCATCGGATCAACCTTCCGGTTTAAGGCATCCCCCGTTACCCCCGGTTCAAATCGCCACGGCAAAAGAGCAGGCGGTTCCTCGCTTTCTGACCGGGCTTGGCACCATTCAAGCCGCCAATACCGCCACAGTCACCAGCCGGGTTGAAGGTCAGCTTATCGCTTTGCACTTTCAGGAAGGGCAACAAATTAAACAAGGGGATTTACTGGCGGAAATTGATCCACGCCCTTTTCAGGTTCAGTTAGCACAAGCCAAAGGCCAACTGGCGAAAGATGAAGCAATATTGGCGAATGCCCGCCAAGATCTCAATCGCTACCAGAAATTGGCAAACACTCACCTGATTTCCCAACAAGAAATGGATAATCAACGTGCACTTGTCCGCCAACACGAAGCCAGTCTGAAAGTTGATCAAGCAGCAATTAATAACGCGAAACTTCAACTCACTTACAGCCGTATTACGGCGCCTATTTCCGGTAAAGTGGGCTTGAAACAGATTGATATAGGGAATTTTATCTCCAGTGGCAATAACTCTCCTATTGTGGTTATTACCCAAACCGATCCGGTAGATGTGCTATTTTCACTCCCTGAAAACGATATCAATGCTGTTTTGCAAGCTCAGAAAGCGAATCATGACGTCGTTGTTAGTGCCTGGGATCGCAATAACCAGCAACAACTTGCCGAAGGAAAATTGTTGAGCATTGATAATCAAATTGATGCCGCTACCGGCACAATTAAGTTGAAAGCCCGTTTTTCCAATCAAGATAGCGTCTTATTCCCAAATCAGTTCGTTAATGTCCGTATTAAAGTCGATACACTGGAAAACGCCGTGGTGATCCCAAATGCCGCTCTGCAAATGGGTAATGAAGGGAATTTTGTCTGGATGTTAGGCAAAGAGAATAAAGTCAGCAAGCATCTGGTCACGGTCAAATTGCAGGATACAAAACGCGTTGTTATCAGTACCGGCTTAGCCGCAGGTGATAAAGTGGTCACTGACGGTATCGATCGCCTGACAGATGGCGCTAAAGTGGATATTGTCACGCCGATGGTAAATAAGCCTCAGCCGCAAAAACACGACAAAACGGAGAATTCCTGATGCAGGCAAGCTCCCTAATCCCAGGAGGCGGACCATCACGCCTGTTCATCTTGCGGCCTGTCGCCACTACGCTATTTATGGCAGCAATCCTGCTGGCAGGTATTATCGGCTATCGCATGCTGCCGGTGTCTGCGCTACCGGAAGTGGACTATCCCACCATTCAGGTCGTCACACTCTACCCCGGCGCAAGCCCCGATGTGATGACTTCGGCAGTCACCGCACCACTGGAACGACAACTCGGGCAAATGTCCGGTCTTAAACAGATGGCATCCCAAAGTTCCGGCGGCGCTTCCGTTATCACATTGCAATTCCAACTGACTTTGCCGTTAGATGTCGCCGAACAGGAAGTGCAGGCAGCCATTAACGCAGCCAGTAATTTACTGCCGAATGACCTTCCTTACCCTCCTATTTACAGCAAGGTTAACCCCGCTGATCCGCCTATTCTAATGCTGGCGGTCACCTCCGACGCAATGCCAATGACACAGATTCAAGATATGGTGGAAACCCGTATTGCACAGAAAATTTCCCAGGTCAACGGTGTAGGATTGGTGACACTCGCCGGCGGCCAGCGACCAGCCGTCAGAGTAAAATTAAACGCTCAAGCAGTCGCGGCACAGGGATTGGATAGCGAAACGATCCGCACTGCAATCAACAACGCTAACGTTAACTCCGCCAAAGGCAGCCTTGATGGTCCGACCCGTTCCGTCACGCTTTCAGCTAACGATCAAATGAAATCATTAAGCGATTACCGCAACTTGATCGTTGCCTATAAAAACGGATCGCCGGTACGGTTACAAGATGTCGCAACCATTGAACAAGGCGCTGAAAACACCAAACTCGGTGCATGGTCAAATAACAAACAAGCCATTGTGATTAATATTCAGCGCCAACCTGGCGCCAATGTCATTGAAACCACAGATAACATTCGTCAGATGTTGCCGGAACTTATCAGCAGCTTGCCTAAATCCGTCGAGATGAAAATCCTGACTGACCGCACGACAACCATTCGTGCTTCTGTGAAAGATGTTCAGTTTGAGCTGTTACTGGCAATTGCACTGGTTGTTATGGTGATTTACCTGTTTTTACGTAACAGTATTGCAACACTCATTCCCAGTATCGCTGTTCCTCTTTCACTGATTGGTACATTCGCAGTGATGTATTTCTGCGGTTTCTCCGTCAATAACCTGACGCTAATGGCGCTCACCATTGCCACCGGTTTTGTCGTAGACGATGCCATTGTGGTGATTGAAAATATCTCTCGTTATATAGAACAAGGCGAGAAACCGATGACAGCGGCATTGAAAGGTGCGGGTGAAATCGGTTTTACCATTATCTCCCTGACTTTCTCTTTGATTGCGGTGCTAATCCCGCTGCTTTTTATGGGTGATATCGTTGGCCGCCTGTTTCGTGAGTTTGCGATTACTCTGGCCGTAGCAATTCTGATTTCAGCCATTGTCTCGCTGACATTAACCCCCATGATGTGCGCTCGAATACTGAAACCGGAATCACAGATAAAACACAATCGTTTTGAACAAGCCAGTGAACGCTTTTTTGAACAAATGATTGCCGGTTATGCCGTATGGCTAAAAAGAGCGCTGAATCATCCGTGGATTACATTTGGCATCGCCCTAAGCACATTGGCGTTAACTGCCCTGCTTTATCTGGTGATTCCAAAAGGATTTTTTCCATCGCAAGATAATGGACTGATTCAGGGAACACTTGAAGCGCCGCAATCCATTTCCTTTGCTGCAATGGTAGATAAGCAACAGCAAGTTTCATCTCTATTACTGCAAGATCCGGCAGTAGAAAATATCGCCACCTTTGTCGGTATTGATGGCAGTAACCCAACATTGAATAACGGGAGACTGCAAATCACACTAAAACCACTGAATCAGCGTGATGACAGAATCGTTGACATCATTCCGCGTTTGCAGGAAAAAGTTGCCGCTATACCCGGCATAAAACTCTATCTGCAACCAATACAAGATTTGACGATTGACACTCAGGTTACTCGTACCCAATACCAATTCACTTTGCAGGCAACCTCTCTCGATGAACTGAGTATCTGGGTGCCCAAATTGCTGACTGAACTAAAGCAGAGAGTAGAACTGGTTGATATCAGCAGCGACTGGCAAGATCAGGGGCTCATCGCTTACGTTAAGGTAGACCGAGACACAGCCAGCCGATTGGGTATCTCAATGGCCGCTATAGATAACGCGCTCTACAACGCATTCGGCCAGCGGCTAATTTCAACCATTTATACACAGGCTAATCAGTATCGGATCATCTTGGAACATGATGTAACATCGACTCCAGGGCTGGCAGCATTTGATAACATCCGCCTTAACGGAACTGACGGCCATGTCGTACCTCTCAGAGCCATTGCGACTATTGAACAAAGATTTGGCCCACTGGCAATCAATCATCTCGCTCAATTTCCTTCTGCGACATTTTCTTTCAACGTTGCCGAGGATGCTTCTCTCGAACAAGCGGTCAATGCTGTTCGTAATGCAGCACAATTGATCAAAATGCCCAAAGACATTTCCACCCAATTTCAGGGAACAACGCTGGCATTTGAAAGCGCACTGGGCAATACATTGTGGCTAATCGCGGCTGCCATTATCGCTATGTATATCGTGCTAGGCATATTGTATGAAAGCTTCATCCATCCTGTGACAATCCTCTCCACGTTGCCGACAGCGGGAGTGGGCGCACTATTAGCGCTGATGATGGCAGGTCAGGAACTGGATGTCATTGCAATCATCGGCATTATCTTGTTGATAGGTATTGTGAAGAAAAATGCCATCATGATGATCGATTTCGCGCTGGCGGCAGAACGCGAACAGGGATTATCGCCTTACGAAGCCATTTATCAGGCGTGTTTATTACGTTTCCGCCCGATCCTGATGACCACAATGGCAGCGTTGCTTGGAGCACTCCCCTTAATGCTCAGTACCGGTGTAGGCGCTGAATTACGTCGACCTCTGGGTATCTGTATGGTAGGTGGATTGATTATGAGCCAGATCCTAACGTTGTTTACTACGCCGGTGATCTATTTACTGTTTGACCGGTTGGCACACTATCGCCGCAATCGCCAGCTATCAGCCCCAAACACTTTATCTATTGATCATCAGGAGCCGCGGTGAAATTTTTTGCCTTATTTATCCAACGTCCTGTCGCCACCACGCTATTGAGTTTAGCTATAACCCTATTTGGGGTATTGGGATTTACCTTGTTGCCGGTTTCTCCTTTGCCACAAGTGGATTTTCCGGTGATCTCCGTTTACGCCTCATTACCGGGCGCCTCACCGGAGACAATGGCCTCATCTGTCGCTACTCCGTTGGAGCATGCCTTAGGTAGAATTGCCGGAGTTAATGAAATGACGTCGAGCAGCTCCCTTGGCAATACCGATATCACACTGGAATTTGACCTTAATCGTGATATTAACAGCGCAGCAAGGGATGTACAGGCAGCATTGAATGCCGCTCAAAGTCTGTTGCCTTCCGGTATGCCGAGCAGACCGCAATATTACAAAGTCAACCCGTCTGACGCCCCGATTATGATCCTCACATTGACTTCTGATACCTATAATCAAGGGCAGCTTTATGATTTTGCCTCTACTCAACTGGCTCAGAAAATCGCCCAAGTTGAAGGTGTCAGTGAAGTCTCTGTTGGCGGAAGCTCATTACCGGCACTCAGAGTTGAATTAAATCCTGGCGCTCTGTTTCATCAGGGAGTTTCGCTAGACGCGGTACGCAAAGCTATCAGCAATGCCAACGTTCGCCGTCCACAAGGATATGTGGATTCCGATCAGCAACACTGGCAAGTTCAAACGAATGACGAGTTAAAAACAGCCGAAAGCTACCGCCCAATCATCGTTCACTATAACAACGGTTCACCGGTGCGATTGCAGGATGTAGCAAATGTAAAAAATTCTGTTCAGAATGTCAGAGCAGCCGGAATTTCTGGCGGTAAACCAGCTATTTTGTTGGTTATTCGCCGTGAGGCTGGCGCGAATATTATTGCCACAGTAAACCGTATCCGGGAACAATTACCTGCATTACGTGAATCTATTCCTGCCAGTATTCAACTGAAAGTTACTCAAGATCGCACACCAACGATTCGTGCTTCATTAGCAGAAGTCGAACGTGCATTGGTGATTGCTATCGGGCTAGTCATTCTAGTGGTATTCCTGTTTTTACGTTCCGGTCGCGCAACATTGATCCCGGCCATCGCGGTACCCATTTCACTCATTGGCACCTTTACCGCCATGTATCTGTGCGGTTTCAGTTTGAACAATCTTTCTTTAATGGCGCTAACCGTCGCCACAGGATTTGTGGTGGATGATGCGATTGTGGTACTGGAGAATATTTCCCGCCACCTTGAAGCGGGTATAAAACCCATGCACGCGGCACTACGTGGTGTCCGGGAGGTGGGTTTTACAGTTCTTTCGATGAGTATTTCATTGGTAGCCGTCTTTATCCCGCTCCTACTCATGGATGGATTGGTTGGTCGGCTGTTCCGTGAATTTGCCATTACCTTAACCACCTCAATCGGCATCTCATTATTGGTTTCTCTAACACTAACGCCAATGATGTGCGCTCATTTACTTAAATCTCAGCTTCCCAAAGCACAGAAGAAAATACGGGGATTCGGTACAGTTCTGCTGAAAATTCAGCAAATTTACGGACGCTCCCTGATGTGGGTTCTTAATCATAGCCGTTGGGTATTGTTAATTTTGGCTGGCATCATTGCCCTAAATGTTTGGCTCTATATCCATATCCCCAAAACTTTCTTCCCGGAGCAGGATACCGGTCGATTGCTAGGGTTCGTTCGGGCAGACCAAAGTATCTCTTTCCAATCTATGCGTGAAAAAATGAAAAATTTCATGCAGGTAATCAATGCAGATCCTACTGTAGACAGCGTTATCGGTTTTACTGGTGGTGGGAGGGTGAATAATGGCTTTATATTTATCTCTCTGAAACCATTGAAAGAGCGTTCAGAAAGCGCTGAACAGGTTATTTCACGCCTGAGAATTAAACTTGCCAATGAACCGGGGGCAAATCTGTTTCTCATTCCGGTACAGGATATTAAGGCTGGCGGTCGCCAGGCCAATGCCAGCTATCAATTTACATTGCTGGCAGATGATCTGAATGATCTTCGCAAATGGGAGCCGGTTATCCGTAAGGCATTAGGGCAATTGCCCCAACTGACCGACGTGAATTCGGATAAAGAGGATAAAGGGGCTGAAATGGCAATAATCTATGACCGCGATACCATGTCTCGTCTGGGGATCAATGTCAGTGAAGCCAATAGCCTGCTGAATAATGCTTTTGGTCAGCGACAAATATCCACCATTTATCAACCACTTAATCAGTACAAGGTTGTGATGGAAGTTGCACCAGAATATACACAGGATGTCAGCGCACTGGAAAAAATGTTTGTGATTAACAATCAAGGAAAAGCTATTCCACTCTCCTATTTTGCCCATTGGCAACCAGCTAACGCTCCGCTGAGTGTCAATCATCAAGGGCTTTCTGCTGCTTCAACCATTGCTTTCAATGTACCGGAAGGCTATACCCTCTCTGATGCTGTCAATGCAATTGAAAGAACCATGACTGAACTCAGTGTACCCTCAACAGTTCGCGGCACTTTTGCTGGTACCGCCCAGATTTTCCAGGAAACCCAGAAATCCCAATTATTCTTGATCCTGGCCGCCATTATTACCGTCTATCTGGTGCTAGGGATACTGTATGAAAGTTATATCCATCCATTGACTATTCTCTCTACCCTGCCTTCTGCCGGCATTGGCGCCCTGCTGGCATTGGAACTGTTTGACACACCATTCAGTCTGATAGCGTTAATAGGCATCATGTTATTGATTGGCATCGTAAAAAAGAACGCCATTATTATGGTGGATTTTGCTATTGAAGCTCAGCGTAACGGTAATATTCGCGCCCGTGATGCGATATTCCAAGCCAGCCTGTTACGTTTCCGTCCAATTCTGATGACTACACTGGCCGCCTTGTTTGGTGCTCTGCCACTGGTTTTGAGTAGTGGCGACGGTGCGGAATTACGCCAACCCTTAGGAATAACCATTGTGGGTGGTTTGGTCATGAGCCAGCTTTTAACGCTATATACCACACCGGTGGTCTATCTCTGTTTTGATCGACTAAGGGAAAAGTGGCAACAATGGCGTGCCTCCAGGCAAATTATGGAGCCATCATGAAACTCGGCATCAACAGTAAATTATTTATGGCCATCTTCGCCACTTGTATGCTGGTGCTTATCACTATGCATTGGGGCGTAAGAAGCAGCTTCCAGCATGGTTTTATTGGTTATATAAAACAAAATATCCAGTTACGTACTGCTATGTTAGCCGAAGCGCTGGCTGAACAATATCAGCAATATGGTAGTTGGAAATTCTTAAAGAGAAATGACCGGGTAATTTTTCGAATTATTCGCTCCATTGAACAAACCAGTGAAAGTTATCAAGGTCCACCACCTCGCGGCTGGCGAACTCAATTTTGGGTAGTGGACAGCGACATGAAACTACTGGTCGGTCATGAAGGTAAAATCCCGGCAGAGACCTATCGCAAACCAATCCTCTATCATCAGCAAGTCGTTGGCTGGGTCATTGTCAGCACATCAGATAAAATTACCCGTCAAGCTGACATCAGTTTTGATCGCCAACAACAACTGACAAGCTGGATCATTGCCGGTTTATCTACCTTGCTGGCAATCATAGCCACGCTATTATTATCCCGCGGTATGTTAAAACCCGTTAAACGTTTGGTTGAAGGGACACATAAACTGGCAGCCGGCGATTTCAGCACCCGAGTCACACCATCAAGTAAAGATGAAATTGGTCAGCTTGCCCACAATTTTAATCAGCTCGCCAGTACTCTGGAAAAAAACGAGCAGATGCGTCGCGATTATATGGCAGATATTTCTCATGAACTGCGCACCCCCCTTTCTATATTGCGCGGTGAATTGGAAGCGTTACAGGATGGTGTCCACAAACCCACCCCAGAAACGCTCAATTCGTTATTGGCTGAAATTACCACATTGACCAAACTGGTTGATGATCTACACCAACTCTCTTTATCCGATCGCGGAGCGCTGGCATACCGGAAAGAATTTATCAATATCAGTGAGTTAATTCAGGCTGCTATTGCATCTTATCGTGGACGTTTCCTTGATAAACAAATCCAAATAGATGTTAAACTTCCTGAAACTATTATGGTGTTTGCCGACCCAAGCAGATTGACTCAGCTATTTCATAATTTACTGGAAAATAGTCTTCGCTATACCGCTGATAATGGAAAATTAATCATTAAAGGTTGTTCTAACGATCACCACTTCATTCTGAATTGGGAGGACAGTAAGCCCGGTTTGTCACTAGAGCAATGCCAACGGGTTTTTGAACGATTCTACCGTAGTGAATCCTCACGAAACCGTGCCAGTGGCGGATCAGGGCTTGGGTTAGCTATTTGCTATAACATTGTTGAAGCACATAGCGGGACAATCCATGCCAAACCCTCACCTTTAGGTGGTTTGAGAATTATCGTAGAATTGCCGCTAACTAAATCCCTCGACGGCGAAACGTTATGAGTACAGAGTTTGAACAATATACTGTTTTGATTGTTGAAGATGAACCAAAGCTTGGTCAGTTGCTGGTTGATTACCTGCGGGCGGCTGATTACAAAACCCAGTGGCTACTGCGGGGTGATGAAGTTGTCTCCCACGTACAACAACATATTCCAGATATTATTTTGCTGGATCTGATGCTTCCAGGCTGTGATGGCATATCTATCTGCCGGGACATTCGCCGCTTCTCTGACGTACCGATTATCATGGTCACTGCCAAAACGGAAGAAATTGACCGTTTACTTGGATTGGAAATTGGGGCAGATGATTATATTTGTAAACCTTATAGTCCACGTGAAATTGTCGCGCGAGTTAAAACGATTCTTCGTCGTTGTTACCGACCACAAGATATTGTCAAGCAAAGTGATCTGCAAATTGACGAAGCCTGTTTCCAAGCGCGTTACCGCGATAAAATATTAGACTTAACCCCGGTTGAATTCCGGTTATTAAAAACGATGGCAAGTCGCCCAGGGCAAGTATTTTCCCGCGATAAATTACTGAATAATCTGTATGACGATCACCGAATCGTGACAGACCGTACTATTGATAGTCACATTAAAAATTTACGCCGTAAACTGGAGCAATTGGACAACAGTAAAACATTCATTCGTTCTATTTATGGACTTGGCTACCGATGGGAAGCGGATATATGCCGTTTGTTATAACTGTCACATTTTAACTGAATTAAATTTCTCTCAACCTTTCACCGGTCAGAAATTCAGCTATATTAAAAATACTTACCTTTAATTGGAGGAATTTCTTATGGCTATAGGTCATTATGATCTTAAGAGAACAAAAAACAAGCAGTATTACTTCAATTTAAAAGCATCGAACGGTGAAGTTATCCTTACCAGTGAAATGTACACCACTAAGGCAGCAGCGAATAAAGGAATTCGTTCTGTCCAAGCAAATTCACCGGCAGAAAAAAACTTCGAAATCAGAGAAAATAAATCTGGCAAGTCCTATTTCGTGCTGAAAGCGAGAAACTATCAAGTTATCGGCATCAGCGAATCTCACGACAATGAAGTCGCAGCCAAAAAAGGCATTCAATCTGCGATTAAACATGGTTCCAGCACCAATGTCCGAGATTTAACAAAGTCAGAATGACATTTTTTCATGATAAACCGCACCTTATCAGTTGAAAGTTACTGTCAATTGATAAGGCGCCCTTCATCGATCAATAGAACCGGACATTTCATGCGAATAAATTTGTGTCCTCAACAAATTAAGCGTTAGAATTCCCCACATTATCCTTACTTTTTATAGTGAAAACTAATCTCAACTCAAATCGAGAATTTTTTAACCATGTTTACTCCAGAATTACTTTCCCCTGCCGGTTCGCTGAAAAATATGCGCTATGCTTTTGCCTATGGCGCAGATGCCGTATATGCCGGTCAACCACGTTACAGCCTGCGCGTTCGCAATAATGAATTTAATCACGAAAATTTGGCGCTCGGCATTAAAGAAGCCCATGAGCTTGGTAAACGCTTTTATGTTGTGGTCAATATTGCGCCTCACAATGCCAAACTGAAAACTTTTATCCGTGATCTAAAACCTGTCATTGATATGGGGCCAGATGCTCTCATTATGTCCGATCCCGGACTGATCATGATGGTTCGTGAAGCTTTTCCTGAAATGGAAATTCATCTTTCCGTTCAAGCTAACGCAGTCAACTGGGCAACAGTAAAATTCTGGCGACAAATGGGGCTGACGCGGGTCATTCTTTCCCGAGAACTTTCTCTTGATGAAATTAACGAGATTCGCCAGCAGGTTCCCGATATGGAACTGGAAGTTTTCGTACATGGCGCGTTGTGTATGGCCTATTCTGGTCGTTGCCTGTTATCCGGCTACATTAATAAACGAGATCCCAATCAGGGAACCTGCACTAATGCCTGCCGTTGGGAATACCATGTCCAAGAAGGCAAAGAGGATGATATCGGTAATATTGTACATATGCATGAACCTATACCGACAGAAAATATCGAGCCAACATTGGGAAAGGGTACACCAACAGATAAAGTATTTACGTTCGAAGAAGCAAAACGCCCTGGTGAATATATGTCAGCTTTCGAAGATGAGCATGGTACTTATATCATGAATTCTAAAGATTTACGTGCTGTTGAGCATGTTGAGCGATTAACTAAAATGGGCGTTCACTCTTTGAAAATCGAAGGACGGACAAAATCCTTCTATTACTGCGCTCGCACAGCACAAGTTTACCGCCGAGCCATTGATGATGCCGTTGCAGCGAAACCTTTTGATCCAACTCTGCTAACAACGTTAGAAGGACTCGCTCATCGCGGCTATACCGAAGGATTTTTACGCCGTCATACCCATGATGCCTATCAGACTTATGAATATGGCTATTCGATATCCGATACACAACAATTTGTTGGTGAATTTACGGGTAAACGAGTCAACGGATTAGCTGAAGTCGCTGTCAAGAATAAATTCATGATCGGAGATCGTCTCGAATTAATGACACCATCAGGCAATATCCAGTTTACATTGGAAGCAATGCAGGATAAAAAAGGCCAACCAATGGAAGTTGCGCCTGGAGATGGGTATATTGTCTATTTGCCAATTCCGGAACAAATCGATATTAATTATGCCTTATTAATACGTAATCTAAATGGTATTAATTCTCAATCTGCTCAAACGAACTGAGACTCAGACAAATAATCATCAATATCCCCTCTTTATGAGGATATATTTCTTTTTTTAGAAACAGATCACATCAATACTATTTTATTTACCGTAGTATTGCTGACGAAAAATAAAAAATTAAAAAAGTTTTACAGTAAGACTAGGAACCACCTCCTTGGCCGGCTCAATCTCCCTTGAGCTGGCCTTTTCTTTTTTCTCCGAAAAATAAAATCAACAAGTTACAAAATTCATTTACATGATTAATTAAATAGAGAAATTTAACTATTAAAGACATGAATATTTATATCAATGTGTTCCTTATACCTATATATTAATAAGAAAATATTTCTACTTATTGAAATATCACACTATCTAAAGAAATGTAATTAAAATTTTCCACTGTTCAATAATTCAGGAAATCCATCATATTTAGACCAAATATTATACAATTTGATAGAATTAATCAGGTGAAAATTATGAAAACAGATAATTACAATTTACTTATTGTTAAAACTATTAGTTCAACATTTAGCTGACTATACCGACTTAACAACCCAAAATGGATTTCGGTTTATATATCCATAGTATAAACAGGGATAAAATAGCCAAATCACCCTAAAGCTGATAAACAACAGCACAGTACATGTTACTCTCTTGTAAAGATGAAATTTAATCCCACAATAGGAGCTGCTCAGCAAACCAAAAAACTATAGAAATCCATTTTTACACCGGACCAGCATGAAAAATATCACCTAACAATAACATCAGGAAAAATTAGCTTAGCGAGTAACAGCAATAGACACTTAACCTTTATCTATCAAGTTCTTAACCTATATCAATAGATCCAATAACTTTATAAAACATCGTTTGCAAACAAATTACTCAAGAAGAAATGTAATAAGAAATTACTCTTGGCAAATGAAAGAAACCGAAATGCCACTATTGGTAATAAAAACATGAGAAATTTTCCACCTGTGACAAAATCAAACTATATTGATGTATTTTTCAATTAGTTAATTAATGGATAAATACAAGTTAAAACTAAGAATTTAGTATAATTATTATTTTATATTATTATCACTTTTAAGAAAGAATAAATAACTATATTGACTGTTGCTTACAGGATTATGTGGATCTAAAAACATTGACGTCAAAAATAGTTATTTATCATGTATAATATCGAAACATGGTTATAAATAAATCACCAAAATGGAAAATTATTCACATGAATAATCAAAACCAATTAAATTTATATCAATAGCTATAAGGAAATATGAACATTTAACCTTGTAAAACTCATTTAAATAATAGAAAAATATATTTTATCTTTATAAAAGACTCATGTAATAAAACATTAAGTTTAGCGACATAAATAATAAAATATAAATAATAATTTTATTTACCGGTTAATTAAATTACGCAAACAACACAACAATTCAATATTAATCAATGAGTTATTTATTGAGAATGATAAATTTACATTAGTTTTAGCTCCAAAATCACCCAATAATCTTATAAATTCCATCCAACAACATTGTAATATTATAAATCAATAAAGAACAATAACTAAAAAATTGATTCCTTCATAAATAAAAAGGCACTAATAGATAGAGATTTACGATAATAGATTTATTTCCGTTTTTTTGATATTGATAAAGAGAAATAGTTAAACTTATAGTATATAATCTGTATAGATAAAAAACTTAAATCAATAAAATATAAATTATTTTTCCAGAAACTTTATAGAAACAATAATATATATCCAATCTATAATGAAAACATTTCATTGTTGAATAATAAAAACCAAGGAAATATTAACAATATCAACAAAGACGATCAGTTCAACTATATTGATATTGCAATTTATCAAAACACAATAAATATCAATGTCATAAATACAATGAATAATTTATTCTTTATCAGTATTAAATCTCATACATCTATTTATCTTATCCAAGAAAAATGTCTGCTAGCAAACAATAAGAATTACAAAAATATATAACCCAACACATAAAGAGTTTACGCTTTCGCCCCTATATCCCCTAAAGAATGGTCACATCACTCTTGCGCTAAATATCCACTTTCCAGGTAATAAAATTCTCTTTATCCCCCCCACCTGAAG
The DNA here is from genome assembly GCF_001684335.1 of Photorhabdus namnaonensis. Taxonomy (GTDB): domain Bacteria; phylum Pseudomonadota; class Gammaproteobacteria; order Enterobacterales; family Enterobacteriaceae; genus Photorhabdus; species Photorhabdus namnaonensis. Next base: position 42,060 of record NZ_LOIC01000082.1, on the reverse strand, counting down.
CGATCCACTACCACTTCCCTCCCAATACAACTTGTTATCCTAAAAAGGATAAATGACAATCAATGATATCTTTTCATAACTGGAGTAAAACATGACTGATATCGCTAAGTTGTTAGGCAAAGATGCGGACAATTTATTGCAACATCGTTGTAATACCATCCTAAGTGAAAATCTCTATCTGCCAGGCTCCGATTTTGTTGACCGCGTAATGATCGACAATAACCGACCCAATACAGTTTTGCGCTCCATGCAAACATTGTTAAATCATGGTCGTCTTGGAGGCACTGGTTATTTATCTATTTTGCCGGTGGACCAAGGAGTAGAACATTCTGCTGCCGCTTCTTTTGCAGCAAATCCTCTCTATTTCGATCCCAAAAATATCGTTGAACTGGCTATCGAAGCCGGCTGTAACTGTGTTGCCTCTACTTATGGCGTGTTATCCTCTGTTTCTCGTCGTTATGCTCATAAGATCCCATTTTTGGTTAAACTGAACCACAATGAAGCACTGAGCTATCCCGCCCAATATGATCAAACTTTATATGCCAGTGTTGAACAAGCATTTGAGATGGGCGCCGTTGCCGTTGGCGCAACAATTTACTTTGGCTCTATTGAATCACGGCGTCAAATTGAGGAAATTTCAGCCGCCTTTAAACGAGCGCATGAATTAGGCATGGTAACGGTATTGTGGGCCTACTTACGTAATTCCGCCTTCAAAAAAGAGGGGGTAGATTATCACTCCAGTGCGGACCTAACAGGCCAGGCTAACCATTTGGCAGTCACTATCGGCGCCGATATCGTTAAACAGAAAATGGCCGAGAATAATGGCGGCTATACTGCAATTGGTTTTGGTCATACCGATAAACGTGTTTACACTAATTTGACTAGCGACCATCCTATCGATCTGGTCCGTTATCAGATAGCTAATTGCTACATGGGACGCGCCGGTATGATTAACTCAGGTGGTGCATCCGGTAATAATGATTTGAGTGATTCAGTTCGCACCGCCGTCATTAATAAACGCGCAGGCGGCATGGGGCTAATCCTCGGTCGTAAGGCGTTCAAAAAATCCATGAAAGAGGGTATTGAACTGATTAATGCGGTTCAAGATGTCTATCTGGATAAACAAGTGACTATCGCGTAGGTCAAGCTTGTCGCCGGTGATAATGATATAGATAGTAAGTCACTACCAATGTTGAGTTATACTGCTCTCACAGTATAAATACCTTACTCTTCTTATTCATTATCACTTTCTCACCTAATCCCGAAAACGCCAGTCAGTTATTCTCACCACCACTGATGAAAATGGTGCACAGGCCCAATGCCTTTTCCTACCGCTAACGAGTCCGCCTGTTCTAACGCCGCCTGGAGGTATGCTTTGGCAACAGGCAGTGTTGTCTGCCAATTCGAATAACGTGGACGCAAAGCAGCCAACGCAGCGGAGAGTGTACACCCTGTACCATGAGTATGACGCGTATTGATTCTGGGCGCAGTAAAACGCCATTCGCCCTCAACCGTAAATAGCCAATCAGGGCTTTCATGTTCTGCAAGGTGCCCGCCTTTCAGTAAAACGGCTTCACATCCTAGCGATAATAATTCACGCCCTTGTTTTTGCATGTCCGTTTCGGTTTTCGCTACAGAGCATTTCAATATCGCCGCCGCTTCCGGCAAATTTGGCGTAATCAACGAAACCTTCGGTAATAATCGTTCAACAACCTCGGAAACCGCTTCCGGCGCCAGCAACGGATCGCCACTTTTCGCAATCATTACCGTATCCAATACAACATAAGGAACGGAATAACGACTTATTGCGTCAGCAACAACAGCAACATTGGCTGCATTAGATAACATGCCTATCTTAGCGCTATCAATTCTGATATCTGACAACACGGATTCAAGCTGTACCGCAACAAAAGTAGGATCGATATCATAAATAGATTGCACACCACAGGTATTTTGCGCGACAAGCGCTGTCATTACTGTTGTGCCATAAGCACCAAGTGCGGAAAAAGTTTTCAGGTCGGCTTGAATGCCGGCACCGCCACTAGGATCAGTACCGGCAATTGTCAGTGAATTGATTCTCATTATAAGTGCCTCTTCCAGGCAGAAAAGCAAGTATCAGGAAAAGACACCATGACTTCCCTACGCTGGCATTATCCAGATCAGGTATTACGGGTTCATCTCAGCTCAGTAAAGAGCGCCCCGAGCCAAAACAAAAACACCCTATCAGATAACCAACAGGGTGATATCGGTATGTCATTGTTGCCAGTAAAAAATCAATCAGACAACAAATTTACTTCGTCAATCCAAAATGATCGACAAAAAGAAGTTATGCTGTAGTGACGTTTGCCGCAGAAGGACCTTTCTGACCGTCCTGAATTTCAAACTCAACTTTTTGGCCTTCCGCCAGAGTTTTAAAACCCTCGCTCTGAATAGCGCTAAAATGTACAAACACATCTTTGCTGCCATCAGCAGGAGTAATAAAGCCAAAACCTTTTGATTCGTTGAACCACTTTACAGTACCAGTGATTTTTGCCATTTTAAGAATTTCCTTTGGATCACTTAATTCTAATTCGCCGTTTCGGCGCAACATAAAAACTAGAGCAAGTTGCTGCTATTAACAGAACTGTATAACAGAACCGTACCTCGTTTACCCGAACGATTTATCACATATTCTTAATATGATGGCAAGCCATTTTTTATCAGCTATGGAGCTAACGCACATATTTAAAATTCTTAACAACAATTATTGTTTAACATAACTGCAAAAATTTGAAAATCCAAGGTTATCCTAATTAGCTTACAGTTTATCCACTCAACAAAACCCCAGATAACATAAAAAATTCTAATTTATTTTGCCTATCTTATTATCAGATTTTTTATATCTATAGTCTGTTCATAGAGGCCAATCTCTACTGTTTGGGTGAAAGAAAAAATCAATACATTCCCAATATTAGTCGACTAAAATATCAGTACTAAATATACCCAGTTAATACCTATCACATCTTAATATTAATTTTTCGTTTAACTTTTATTGAAAATAGCAAGAGTAGAATTCCTGAATTTAGATGTTTGTCATATTTTACGTGATGCGCAGGATCTTCCCAATTTATGTCGTCGGGAAATTTGGAGTAATAAATAATGAAGTTTGATTTAACCGCAGCCTGTACCCTATCAGCCACTCTTTTAGTCTCATCTGGGACAGTGTTGGCAGCAACGGCAAATACTGCTAATAAATCATTAGCAACGACTCAATCACACACACTGATCGGTTATAGCAACAATTCAGATAGTTTATGGGAAAAATTCAACAATAATATCGCTCTCACCTGGGATGCACCCGACAATGAACTTTATCTGCCGGTAATTACTTGGCATAACAGACATACCTACGATAAAGAGAAAATCGATAGATATAATGAGCGGCCTTGGGGTTTCGGCTATGGTAAATATCGTTACGACCAAGACAATGATTGGCATTCCCTTTATGCAATGGCTTTTATGGATTCTCATAACCGTTTGGAACCCATCGTTGGCTATGGATTTCAGAAAATGTGGATACCCGGTGATTTAGATGGTTTCCGAATGGGAATCGGTTTCACTTTAAGCGTTACAGCTCGTCATGATTATTATTATGTCCCTATTCCACTGCCATTACCGTTATTCTCTATAGAATATGATCGGTTATCGCTGCAAGGGACATATATTCCCGGCACATATAATAACGGTAACGTCCTCTTCGCCTGGCTACGTTGGCAATGGTAACTGGATAAAAAATACCAGGCTGTGTAATATCAGCCCGGTACCTTCCCGCATATGTTATCCCTGCTCCTGCGCTCTCATTTTATCACGGCGCGAACGAGACATTAAAAACCCAACCCATAACACACCCACCCAGAATGGCATCAGGATGACTGAAATACGGATGCTGTCCATCATTAAAATAATGACAAGTATAAAGGCAAGGAAAGTTAGACACAGATAATTACCGAATGGATACCAGAACGCCTTAAATGATGGCTCTATTCCCTGTTTAACTTTTTCTGCCCGGAATTTTAAATGCGCCGTACAGATCATAACCCAATTAATCACCAACGTTGTTACCACCAGCGCCATCAATAATTCAAATGCTTTGCCCGGCATCACATAATTAATCAATACACCAACGGACGTTGCCAAAGCAGACACGACAATGGCTCTGATAGGGACACCACTCTCATTAACTTTTTTCAACATCCCAGGTGCATTGCCCTGTTTTGCTAAACCGTACAGCATTCGGCTGTTACAATACACACCGCTGTTATAAACGGATAATGCGGCAGTTAGGACGACAATATTCAGAACGTTAGCCACCCAGAAACTATCCAAGTTATGAAAAATCATAACAAATGGGCTTTCACCTTCAACGACATTGCCCCACGGATAAAGCGACAACAACACGGTCAGAGAACCGATATAGAAAATCAATATTCTGTATACCACCTGATTGGTGGCCTTAGGAATGCTGATACGCGGATTTTCCGCTTCTGCCGCGGTAATACCCACCAGTTCCAATCCACCAAAAGAGAACATGATCACAGCCATTGCCATGATTAGGCTGGTGATGCCATTAGGCATAAAGCCGCCATGTTGCCAAAGGTTAGTAATACTGGCCTGAGGTCCGCCATTTCCGCTAACTAACAAGTAAGCGCCAAACACAATCATACAGATAATGGCGGTCACTTTAATGATGGAAAACCAAAATTCTGTTTCACCATAGAGTCGGACATTAATTAAATTTACTGTATTGATTAAGACAAAGAAGACGGTTGCAGAAACCCAGGTTGGAATATCAGGCCACCAGTAGTGGATATACATTCCCACAGCCGTTAATTCAGCCATGCCGACCAGAGTAAACATCGCCCAGTAATTCCAACCTGATAAAAATCCGGGAAAATCCCCCCAATATTTATACGCAAAATGACTAAACGACCCCGCTACAGGCTCCTCGACCACCATCTCTCCTAGCTGACGCATAATCAGAAATGCAATAAAGCCTGCGATAGCGTATCCTAAAATTACGGAGGGACCTGCCATTTTTATGGTTTGTGCAATACCGAGAAACAACCCAGTCCCGACAGCCCCCCCCAAAGCAATAAGTTGAATATGCCGGTTTTTTAAACCGCGTTTAAGTGTTGACCGCTGCGATTGTCCTGCCATCTTGTCCTCTTGATGCAACTTCTATCTTGTTATTAGTGGGAAAACAACCGCTTCCCCTTATCTGCTTTATTCAAAGCAAACAAAACACTGGCTTTAAAGGGTGGATATTGAAGATATACCCGTTATCTTTCAAGTTGCCTCTTTGTTGGCTGCGCTCACTCACCCAGGTCACATAGTTCTCTATGCTCCCGGGGATTCGCTCCCTTGCCGTCGCGATGCATCTTGAAATCCATTTGGGTATATATGTTAGCACAGATATATGATGGGAAAATGGCTGATGAGTATCAGCAACTAATCAGAAAGGCAGATATCGAGTCACAGAACAAATACCTGAATCAAACTTTTCCCCCTGATCACAATAGCTATCCAAAGCTAACAGGTACAAGAACAGACATATTCCAAGTAATACTAAGATTGCAATGGTTTTTTTTATGTCCAATTCTATTTCCTTTCAGTTTGGTCAGAACGCAATACGTTAAGAATAAAGTTGGAAAATGATATTTTACAACAATGAAACAAGAAAAATATTCATCCTGTGCTTTCATTGCGAAAAAATCGTACCCGCAACAATATATATGCTAACAACATATCAGAACACGTTTAAACAAATACTAACCATGTGGATTCTATTCACTATAACAAAAAAATCAATTGTCACATTCAGTTACAATCCCAATCGTGATGTCAAGGCTTTGTCATCTTTAGAAAAAGTTGTGTATACTTCCTTTCATTTTCAACCAGAACAAAATTGTTAATGCCACAGGATAATCACTTAGCACTTGTATGCGCTCTCAGCAAATGGATTGAGAATCACCTTGGCCGGGTAATCCACCTGGAAGAACTGGCAACTTACTCCGGTTACTCGCTTTGGCACATGCAGAAAATATTTAAGGAAGTCACCGGCATTTCGCTTGGTAAATATATCCGCCAGCGACGCCTGGCCGGCGCTGTTCATCTTTTAAGAAACAGCTCTTTGCCTATTTTTGATATCGCTTTAGATTTCGGCTTCGGCTCTCAGTCTCATTTCACTTACATGTTCCGCAAAGAGTATGGCATAACGCCCTATGATTTCCGGCAGAATCCAGATATTAAGCTCGAAGTTAAATTACCTCTACATTTTGCTGCCAACCGTTCGTGACACGATAGTCAGAGAACATTGAAACAGGCAATTATCCAACAAATGCAACCGTGCTTTCCGGTGAAAGATAAAGAGTTTCAACCTTTGTGTTCTGATCTTTTATTTGATGCCAGACACAATACTTCCCTCAACAAAGCTCTCTGGGTTTCATGGTTAGATGGACTAGAGAGCTCTGCCGAATTTTTTGACGACACTTGGTTTCCGTTAACATGAGTTCGAAAAACGAACAAACCCGATGCCAGTACCTCCGTTGCATCAACGGTTGCGGCCTGAGAAGTGGGAAGCCTTGCCGTTTACGGCGGGGAGCAGTCACATAAGCGAATAATCATTTGTCAAATCATCACACAACGGTTTAAACACCAAAAAAATCATAAAGGATAAAAACCATCATACAATTTAACAATCATCACCTTATTTATACATATTTAATCATAAAATTACTTTTGAAATATTCTCATCTTAATATCTGATTCATATTTTTCTGTTCATACTATCGTTAAATCAGTTATTATCTGTCCCATTCTTATTTATCTGACTATTATTTATGAACGATTCTCTAGTGAGTTCAATAAAAAGCTATTTCAGCCAAAGATTGAGTAGAAAAGATTATATTATTAGCTTTATTAAAATAGCCATTGTTTTAGCAATATTGATCTTTCTCTCGGGTTATCTAGCAGAAAACAATTACGCCTCCCATATGCAATATGAGTTATCAGTGTGGCTGTACATAATCTCTATTGGTTTATGGGCAATGTGCTCCTTTGCTACGATTTACTATTTAATCATGAAAACAGCTTACAGATTTAATGATGTAGGACTGTATGGTTGGCTAATCTCTATTCCTATCTACCTGTGCAGTGTGTTACCAAACTATTTTCCCGAAAAAATAACAATGTATTCGCCGTTTATCAGCCTAATTGGGATTATCCTAGCATTTATTCTACCAGAAAGGAAAAACAATAATAAAAAGTAATATTTTTTCCATATCGAAAAATTTTATTTAATCTGACGATTACTTAAGATAGTAATCATCATTATAAAATAAAGCGACGATTATTTATATACACTGAATATTTTATTACTTAGTCATAATCTTACTTCTTTCTTTATAGGAATAATAATGAAAGCCACCAAGAGTTAAAATAGATAACAAGAAAGATGTGATCAACAACTGCCAAGCTGCCATTACCGGTTAAAACAAAGTGAAGAACGGACTCAAGAATAGATCGTAAAATCGATAGAGTTAATGAGAGGAATCATGCCATAAAGGTCACTCTGATAAAGTTCTTTCTATGGCACGATCACAATGAAATATTACAAATCAAAACTACTTTTTATATTTCTCAACCAGAGCCAGAGCTATCGACTCAGTTTGTGCATCAGGATTACCACTGATGTCATCTGGCCTGAAATGCATCTGGAATGCACTGATTGTTTTACGGGTATCTTCATCAAGCACACCGGTTTGTGGAATAGTGTAGCCATATTTAGCCAATGTCTTCTGAATTAACTCAACAGAAGCACTATCATTCCATTTTCTACCCGCCATATACTTTCCAACGGTTGCATCATCAGGCCATGCACCGATACCTTGCTCAGCCAAACTCTTCCAAGGGAAAAGTTTACCTGGATCATACTTTCTCAAAGGCGCAATATCACTGTGACCAACGACATTAATAGGTTCAATGCCATAACGTTGAACAATATCTTTCGCCAAACGCGTTAATAGATCGATCTGTTGCTCATTAAACGGATACCACTCTTTCTCAAGTAGCATTTCCGTAAATCCTTTATTAACAATTTCAATGCCAATCGAAGTGTCATTCAAGTCTTTCCGGCCATTCCATCCACTAACACCAGCATGCCACGCCCTCTTATCTTCAGGAACCAGTTGCAAAATAACAGGCTTGCCTCTCACATAATTCGGTAACGATGGGAGCAAATAATGGGCACTAACACCGCCCTGAGTGAGTATACGTAAAGAACCTTCATCATTGACAGCGGTATAATGGAATACCAAAAACCTTACTCTGTCATTTTGACCTTGTGAAGGAAAAGAGCTATCAACTTTATAAGTGCCCCGATCTTCCAGGCTGGAACACCCCGCCAATAACATAAATAAGCCAACTAATATGATCTTCTTCATCATTTCCCTGTCCCATCTATTAATTGAAAGCAAGATAATAACACAAAGAAATTAAATGAACACAAAATAAAATTTATGTTTTGCATGATTTTTTTATAAAACTACCGGTTTTGCTCTTGACATAGAGCACAAGCAAAGATGCCTTATTCCCATAAGCTAGATGGAAATAAGGCAAAAATAACAAATGAAACGTGAAAGGCTATCAGTCGCTATGTTGTTAAAGAGTATTAACTATACTGTGTTCTAGCATTTCACTTGCGGTCAACCGCTTGGTTAGATTGGGCAAGAGTTGCCGTTTCTTCCCAAATACCAACTTCAACTTTTTTCTGAATCTCAGGGTACTGATTGATATCAAATGTCGGTAATTTACCAACACGTCTCTGTTGGTTGTAATCTTTTGCGAGCTTAAATGCGACGCCAGAAAGCAACAAAATAGCGGTCAGGTTAGTAATTGCCATCAATGCCATAGACAAGTCAGCCATTTTCCAAACTAAAGGCAAATCAGCCAACGAACCAAACATCACCATACCCAACGCCGCCAAACGTAAGATCACCAGACCCGCAGTATGATTACGTTCAAGGAATACGATATTGCTTTCAGCATAAGCATAATTCGCAATAATTGATGTGAATGCGAAGAAGAAGATAGCCAGTGCAATAAATTCAGAGCCCCAATCACCAACAGCGGAAGACAATGCTCGCTGAGTTAATTCTATTCCACTGATTCCCACAATATTGCCATCAAGCACACCCGATGACAGGATGATAACAGCAGTAGCACTACAGATAACCAGAGTATCCATAAAGACACCTAGCATTTGCACATAACCCTGAGATGCCGGATGAGGAGGATACGGAGAAGCGGAAGCAGCGGCATTGGGTGCCGAACCCATCCCTGCTTCATTTGAAAACAGCCCGCGTTGAACACCTTGTGTCATCGCCTGGGCAACACCGTAACCAACGGCTCCTGCGGCAGCTTCCTGCAAACCGAACGCGCTTTTAAAAATCAATGCAAACACTTCCGGCATTCGTTCAAAGTTATGCCCGACGACCCAGAATGCCAGAATCAGATAAGCTATCGCCATGAAAGGGACAACCAACTCTGCAACCCGAGCAATAGAACGCAAGCCACCAAAAATAATGACCCCGCTAAAAATCACCAAACCGATGCCGACATACAACGGATTGAAATTAAATGCGAAAGCGGCGGCCTGAACGATGGAATTTGCCTGAACAGCATTAAATACCAGACCAAAAGCAATAATGAGGAATATGGAGAACAGAATGCCCATCCAGCGTACTCCAAGCCCCTTTTCCATATAATAGGCCGGACCACCGCGGTAATTCCCCTTATCGTCTTTTGTCTTGTACAGCTGGGCAAGTGTACTCTCAATAAAAGAGGTCGCCATCCCAATCAGAGCAACCATCCACATCCAAAAAATGGCACCAGGCCCACCAGCCGTTAAGGCGATTGCCACACCAGTAAGGTTACCGGTACCAACCCGTGCTGCTAAGCTGGTACACAGAGCCTGGAATGATGAAATACCTGCACTGTCAGATTTCTTACTGTTTTTCAACACTGAAAACATGTGCCCAAAATGGCGAATCTGTATAAAACCTGTACGTATCGTGAAGTAAATACCGGCGCCAAGAAGAAGATAAATCAACACGGAGCCCCAAAGGATGCCGTTAAGGCTGTTAAGAAAGCTAATTAGTTCCGTCAAGATATTTTTCCCCTTAAATTAGTAAACCTAGTCTGACCATAAAATCGTATCCGGCAGAATTCATTGCGCTTAATATGCCTTTATAATTAACAAGTAACACAATGCTGTATAAGAAAACACAGAGATACCGGTCAGAAAAACACTATGAATGTAACACAAGTTTGAAATTGATGTGTAATGTTTACTGACCTTTTTACATTATCCATCAGATTAAATGAATGTTTGGTGTACTGTTTTTGACTGATAGTTAATAGATATGGCATTCAATCAACTATTGCCCGTCAGTCATTTCATACACTTTCGGCGATGCCTCCTACCTGTGATTCACAATAAGCTACATTATGAAATCCATTACTATTATGAAGCCCACGGCTATAGTATGAGGCCCACGGCTATAATCCCTACACAAGTAAAAGAAGTTCTACCAATGGACCACTTTTTAATTAAATCAACAACCAACTAATATCAAGAAAAAAAGTTCAAAAATAAGATATTGTGATTAATTTTGTGAGCAGATTATCAGCTTTAACAAAAAAATCATCATTAATTTAGAAAATTTTCGCATAGTGACATCCATCACATAAAACATTAAAAATCAAAAAGATAAAAAACTCACTCATCAGATTACAATGAAATACCAACACATACGCTCAATGTAGGAAATATCATCCCAATAAATAACATAACATGCAAAAAACTAATAAAAGCCTTAACCTCTATCTGACACTTATCTATAAACATCTTCAATCACGAGGAAAAATGATATTTTTCCTTTAGCTATTTGTGTTAAGTATCATTAGCATTAAAAAATTTTTAAACGAATGTTTCCCACTTCTTCATCTGATCCTAACGAACACATTTCTGCTTATTTTTCTATTCTTAAAATATCTTCAAAATATATATCTAATGCCTCCTATTATTCTATTTTCCACAAGATGATTGTCCAATATTTCCGCAAGTGGATTAAAATGAAATGACCATAAAATCGGCATAATAAAATCCTTTTTTATAAAAAATCAAGGGGTACTCTGATTGCCTTTTGGCAGCAAATAATATTTATTCGGCAAGTTTTCCAGCCTCATCAGGACAAATTTGATCGACTGCCAGATAGACTGAATATTTAATAAAGCTTGTAAAAAATTTACCGCATGAGCAATAGAATTTAAGTAAAATCGGGTACACTGCAAAATAAAGTTATTACAATGATATCACCACGTTGAATTTCCCTAAGACTGGATACTACGAGTAGAGGTATCTTGGGTAAATCACAAAAATACCAAGACTCAACGTTGGCAATCCATCGTGATAGCCAGTTAGAGATAGTTTGACCCAAATTACACCCACCATTTTGTTACAACAACTCATGAATACCTATATCCTATGGATTTCAAGATGCATCGCGACGGCAAAGGAGCGAATCCCCGGGAGCATAGATAACTATGTGACCGGGGTGAGTGAGTACCGCCAACAAAGAGACAACTTGAAAGCTAACGGGTATATAAGCATCAAAATGCCCCCAAACGGACAGTGATATGTTAATCACCACTTCATTCGTCTATAAAAACAACAGACTTAACCCAACTATACAATAGCTAAAATCAACTTTTGTTTTACATTTACCAAACATTGTGTTTTAATTTCCATAAAATATTATTTCATTTTGAAACTATTTTATAAAAAATGTGAAAAAACTTCTCTTATATGCAACATAAAACTGGATCTTTTATTATCTACTGCTAATATTTTCATTTGTTATCTTTTACAAAAAAAATATGTTTATGAAGTTAATATTGTATAAATATCTCACTTTTATTCTAAATGCATAATTTAAACAATATACGTTGAGGTTATGAATGATGTTAAGAAAAAAAAGGAAGAATCCCACTGATAACAATTTACCTATAAGAGTCTATCGTGGGAGATCTAAATATGAATATCACCCTCCATCAGGGGGTTCAATATCCATTTGTTGTTTAAGTTCACCATTGTCTGTCGTTTGGGAGGAGTATGAAAAAGTTCTTAATAAGGAAAAACAATAACTAAATAATAACACTTTAAATATTATACAGTAAGTACTCTATTTACAGTTATAAAACCAGCGGGAGAACAAACTCCCGTTAGCGGTTTTACCTAAATACACACGCAAGAAAGATTTTTACATGCTATTAAATTAACTATCCAGTTTTAACTTCTTACATCTACTTGTCACTCATCAAACCAAGCTGATCATCTAATTCTTTCTCAAGATAGGTATCTTAAGTCCCCGGCTCTGGTTGGCACGAAAATTTTCATTGAGTATTAGAAAAAATAGCCAAATATTTGCCAAAAATTCGTAATTCTCTACAAATTTAGAAGATTGCGAATTGCACTTTAATCAGTACCAGCACAAGTAAAACCCCAAAAGACCCTTTCCCCTAATAAGATCAACAAACATTGGTGTACAAATTCCCAACTCTTTCTTCAAACCGGGAAAGTTCTTCTGTTAACGGGGCGTCAAGCCTAAGCATATACGTCACCAGCTTAGGAATACCACCAGTGAATGGTCTTATGGCTACATCGCCATGCCGAGTCAAATTGAGCTGTGACTCTCCCGCCACACCAATCCCATATCCAGCAGCCACTAAAGTTAACAAAAGGTCAAAGCTAGAAACCTTTTCCGATATACATGGCGCTAACTTTCCATTTTGAAATATAGACAACACTGGCTCCAAACATCTCTCATACGCCTCCTGACCACAGATGATCAGTGGGTAGCGTAAAAGTTCATCTAACGGCACTTCTTTATACGCCAAAAGCGGATGACTGATAGGAATAGCCGCCACCAATGAGTCATACCAAGCCGGCATGGCAATAATGCCATCGCCTACTGTCGTAGATTGAGCAAATCCCACATCAAAAAGGTTGTCACGTAATCCATTCATATGTTGGGCTAGAGGTATCTCGTGTAAGCGAATACCCATCCCTGGCTCGTCCTCTCGGCATTTTGCTAACAATTCGGCTAACTTGGGGGGTGTAACACCATCGGATAACGCAATACGAAGCTGACTATGGAATCCAGCCGAAACTGCCTTCACACTATCACGAACCTGACCAAGTACGGAAAAGATGCGAGGAGCCTGTTCCAGTAAAATTTCCCCCGCACGCGTGAGCCGGATATTCCTTGTGGTCCGCACGAATAACATCGTACCAAGATCAGCTTCTAGGTTTTTAATTATCCTTGATAGCGGTGATTGTTCTATATGCAAGCGCTCCGCAGCTCTAGCGAAATGTAATTCTTCTGCTACCGCCACAAAACACCGTAAATGTCGCAATTTCATATATATGCAATCTCCATCTTTCGCTAAACAGACTTATGCCTATTCTCTCTGAACACATCTTTATTTGTTCTTTCAGATCATCTAACAGCGTTCAGCTCTAAGTTGGTATTGTCCCGTAGGTTAGATCAGGGTCCACATTATCAATTCCGAATGACATAAAGCCTCCTTTAGTAAATATGCTATAACCGATCACCGGGCAAGATTTACCTAACCTTGGTAAAAACAGTATCTGATAGTTGTGAAACCGTTCTCTATCTGGATAGCACCCCTACAACTAATTAATTTAATTAATGAATAAGCACCAAACTGTACGTCAATACATTTACAATAACAATAAATAAGACTCATTATTTTCTCTGGAAAGATAGGTATTAAACATTCATATCAAGATATTAAAACAAGCAAAAATAACGGCATAACATATCTAACTTAATGCACAATTTCACAACGTAACTAAGTGAACGGGAAAACACGAATCCCAGTATCAGTTCCCCCAATTAAGACTTAAAAGGTCTTAAGAGTGACTGCAAAAGACATGATACCCACCACTATTTTATCTAGCATTTAGATAGTAAGGGTCTAAATACTGATGGTCCGTTAAACAAAAATGTGCATTTTTCTAAACGGATCATAATGAAACCATTTAGTGACAATAACGAGGTACCTACTGTGGAACCAGGAGATTTGGAAATCACCACACATGGATTTGCAGATGGAATATCCATGCAATTAGCAAAAAAACGCGCATTACACGGACCCAATGAAACTCTGACCAAAACAGAGCTTAACCTTATCATAGATAAAGCTGCTATATCATTCGGAGAATTCCTGACCGCTCTTGGCGTAGACTGGCAAAATGATCCTAATTCGAAAGACACGCCGAGACGTGTTGCGAAAGCTTATGTACTTGATCTATGGAAAGGTCGATACAAACCAATGGGACCTATCACTACATTTCCGGCAGATAACTACGATGGCATTGTATTCGACGGTTGGATCGCTCTCGACTCCATGTGCTCTCACCATCATCAAGCAATCAGAGGCTATGTTCACGTTGCTTATATACCAAGTCAATATGGGCGTGTTCTTGGCCTGTCAAAGTTAAATCGAATCGTCGAACATTTTGGCAGACGTGGGCTTATACAAGAACGATTAACAGCAACAATCCATAATGCAGTAAACCAAGTATGTGAAAGAAATCAGGGTGTCGCAGTATTGATAGATGCATCACACAACTGTGTAAGTTGCAGAGGTGTACGCCACCAGAAAAGTCGGATGAAGACACAAATGTTCTCAGGTGTATTCGCCGATACTGATTCACCTGCCAAGCAAGACTTCTATGAATTGATTAGAGGTACCGCATGACAATTCAATATATTACACGCAAAGGCTCTTTTGACTCCGCTCATCGAGTCATGAACGAGAGAGTGAAATGCTTCAATATCCACGGACACACTTATCTGTATGAACTCACTTTCTCATTTGAACAGATGCAATCCATTGGATACGCGATAGATTTTAAAGAGATAAAGCGTATCGGCGCCGCATGGATTGATGAGTTTCTGGATCACGCCTCGATTCTTAACCCAAAGGATGCAGATTTCATATCCGCTGTTCATGCTACGCGCAGTAAATTCAGACTCATGAGCCTAAATCCTAGTGGGGAATACTGCAATCCAACCGTTGAGAATATTGCGAAAGAGATATTCCTCACTATGGAAGTTCTTTTTAGTGAATGGGATAGCCTCAAAATTCACCATGTCAGACTCTATGAAACTCCCAATTGTTTTACAGATTGCAATGCCGATTCGATTCATGAAGAGGAGCGTAACGCATTTCTCAGCCAACGATTCGAAGAGCTGAAAGCTTATTCACAAGCAATGGGCCGGTTTGAATATGACTCAAGAAATATTGTTACACCAGATTCCACTTCTGAGAACTTATGAAACAATAAACCACTGTGAATAGGTGTAACGAAAACCGACCAATATAGACAGCGATATTTTATGACCAATAGTCTTATTATCAATGCATTTCAATTTCCGATGAACTGGAAGATACCGTAGCCAAAAAGCAATGAAACAGAGAAAAAATAACAAATGAAAGAATAAGTTAGCAGTAACTTGCAAAAGGTTGCAAGTTACTGGATAACAGCCGCCGCTTTGAAAATATATTCTTTGAATAACAACGCTAGCGCCGCGGCAACAATAAACCATTGAAGTCGATCAAATTTACCTTCAAGTTTATCAAAACGTTTATCTATGGATTCAAAACGCTTATCCATAACTTCGAGGCGTTTATCTATTAATTCGAATCGCTTATCAAGTGACGCAAAGTTAGCCTCAGTCTCACGGCGCAGATTATCCACACTTTCCTGAGTTGCAAGATGTTGCATATTCTGCCCGCGATGTAAGAGAGCATTTAACACATCGCTCGTACTAAACTCTATTTTTTTATCATCTGAACTACTCATCTTTTACTCCCCTCTTCCTATCAGACAGAACGAATATTAACCTCAGTATACACTCTGTCATATGTGACTGGCAAAATTTCATGCCTAATAAAACAACAATATATACCTTTAAGTGATTGAGATTTTCCAATTAAGGCCATAAAACATAAAAGGTAAAAACCACAGATAACTACCTGAAAAAAATAAAATTGAAGAATATAACGCAAAAAAGCACGTTTATTTCCACTATTTTTGAGAATTTTACAGCAAAAATCCCTGTAAATTCAGAAAACCCCACGGAAGCATTAGCTACCGTGAAGTTTTCACAATGATGACGGATTACATATGCTGAATAATCGCGTCACCAAATTCGCTACATTTCAGCAGTTTAGCGCCTTCCATCAGCCGTTCGAAATCATAAGTCACGGTCTTCGCGGCAATCGCGCCTTCCATACCTTTAACGATCAGATCTGCGGCTTCTGTCCAACCCATATGGCGCAACATCATCTCAGCGGAAAGAATCACAGAACCTGGATTCACCTTATCCTGACCGGCATATTTAGGCGCTGTACCATGAGTCGCTTCAAACAAGGCGCATTCATCACCGATGTTTGCTCCCGGAGCGATACCAATACCACCAACCTGAGCAGCCAGCGCATCAGAAATATAGTCACCATTCAGGTTCATACAGGCGATAACATCATATTCAGCAGGGCGCAACAGAATCTGTTGTAGAAACGCATCCGCGATGACATCTTTAACAATGATCTCTTTGCCGTTTTTCGGATTCTTAATTTTTACCCAAGGGCCGCCATCCAACAGTTCACCGCCGAACTCTTCACGAGCAAGCTGATAACCCCAGTCTTTGAAAGCGCCTTCGGTAAACTTCATAATGTTGCCTTTGTGAACCAGAGTGACAGATTCACGGTCATTATCAATTGCATATTCGATGGCAGCACGAACTAAGCGTTTAGTGCCCTCTTCAGAACAGGGTTTCACACCGATGCCACATTGTTGTGGGAAACGGATTTTATTTACGCCCATCTCTTCTTGCAGGAATTTGATCACTTTATCCGCCTCGGCAGACCCTGCTTTCCATTCAATACCGGCATAAATATCTTCCGCGTTTTCACGGAAAATAACCATATCGGTCAATTCAGGTTGTTTAACCGGACTTGGCGTACCCTGGTAGTAACGAACAGGACGGAGACAAACATACAGATCTAATTGCTGACGCAATGCTACGTTCAGAGAACGAATACCGCCGCCAACCGGCGTCGTCAGAGGACCTTTAATAGCTACGCGATATTCACGGATCAGATCCAACGTTTCATCCGGCAACCAAACATCCTTACCGTATACATGAGTAGATTTTTCACCGGTGTAGATTTCCATCCAGGAAATTTTACGCTCACCCTGATAGGCTTTCTGAACCGCTGCATCGACCACTTTCAACATTGCAGGGGTAACATCGACACCAATTCCATCCCCTTCGATATAAGGGATGACCGGGTTATTCGGAACAACCAGTTTACCTTTAGCGTCGACTGTTATTTTTTTACCTTCCGCCGGAATAACTACTTTGCTTTCCATTAACCTCTCCTTCAAGTAAGCGTAATACCTTGTTAATTTTTTGTAAGGGACGTGTCAATACTACTTGAATATTCTGCGAACGCCAATTGATAGCAGACTAATGTATAATACCCCTTCCATTTTATGCAGTGATCTATGATGACAAATTTCACCATTAAAAAACACAGACTTAACCGATTCAGCCAAAGAAAAATATCACATTCTGTCAAAAAACCAACAGAACCTCGTCGAGTATTGATATTTAACAAACCTTACGATGTTTTACCCCAATTCACCGATGAAATGGACAGAACAACACTAAAGGACTTTATCTCGTTGCCTAATGTGTATGCTGCCGGGCGTTTAGATCGCGACAGTGAAGGATTATTAATTCTGACCAATGACGGCAAACTTCAAGCACAGCTAACCCAACCGAATAAAAAAACAGCCAAAGTTTATTATGTGCAAGTTGAAGGCATTCCAGATGAAGCTTCTCTCGATAAGTTACGCAATGGCGTCATATTAAAAGATGGGCCTACCCTACCCGCAAGCGCCGAGTTAGTTCATGAACCAACATGGCTTTGGAATCGCCATCCACCGATTCGTGAACGTAAAAATATTCCGGTAAGCTGGTTAAAAATAACACTTCATGAAGGCCGAAATCGTCAAGTGCGCAGAATGACAGCACATATCGGTTTTCCCACACTTCGGCTGATTCGTTTTAGTATGGGAAACGTGCAATTAGGCAAAATGAAACCCGGTGAATGGAAGGAGATCAATTTTGTTTAGTCCCCACGTTACAGTTGCCTGTGTTGTCCATGCCCAAAATAAATTCCTGGTCGTTGAAGAGACAATTAATGGCAAAGCATTGTGGAATCAACCCGCCGGTCATCTTGAGGCTAATGAAACATTGTTACAAGCGGCGGAACGCGAATTATGGGAAGAGGCCGGTATTCAGGCTAAACCACAAGCACTACTGAAAGTTCATCAGTGGGTTGCACCAGACGGCACACCCTTTATCCGTTTTCTGTTTCTGGTTGAAATGGAACAACAAACCGTAGCCAATCCACAGGACCGTGATATTGACTGTTGCCATTGGGTTACAACAGAACAAATATTCAATAACCATTGTCTTCGTTCTCCTCTCGTCGCAGAAAGTATCCGCTGTTACCTACGAGACGAAAAATATCCTCTCACCCTATTGGATAGTTATGCTTCTCCATTTATTTAATAACAAAACAGTAATACGTTTGATGCACCCCTGTCTGCAACGTGTTAAAATACTGCGCTTGTTTTTTTCGCCAGTGAGATTCCCATGTCAGAGAACAGCCAGAAAAAAGTCATTGTCGGTATGTCCGGCGGTGTAGATTCCTCCGTTTCCGCTTATTTGCTACAACAGCAAGGTTATCAAGTGGCTGGCTTGTTCATGAAGAATTGGGAAGAAGACGACGATGAAGAGTACTGTTCAGCCGCGGCTGATCTGGCTGATGCTCAATCCGTTTGCGATAAGTTGGGCATCGAACTTCATACCGTCAATTTTGCCTCCGAATATTGGGATCATGTTTTCGAACATTTTCTTTCTGAATATCGAGCGGGCAGAACACCTAATCCAGATATTCTATGTAACAAAGAAATTAAGTTTAAAGCGTTTCTGGAATTCGCCGCTGAGGATTTAGGCGCGGATTACATCGCAACAGGTCATTATGTCCGTCGCAAAGATATTAACGGTAAAAGCCAATTATTGCGTGGGCTGGATAACAATAAAGACCAAAGCTACTTCTTATACATTCTGAGCCACCAACAAATTGCTCAAAGCCTATTTCCTGTCGGTGAACTGGAAAAACCGGAGGTTCGTCGTATCGCCGAAGAAATCGGTCTGGCGACAGCAAAGAAAAAAGATTCCACCGGTATCTGTTTTATTGGTGAGCGCAAATTCCGTGATTTCCTTGGCCGTTATTTACCTGCCAAACCTGGCCCGATTATGACTGTAGATGGAGAAACCGTCGGTGAACATCAGGGGCTGATGTACCATACGTTGGGCCAACGCAAAGGTTTAGGCATCGGTGGAACGAAAGAAGGCAGCGAAGAGCCGTGGTATGTCATAGATAAAGATGTTCAGAACAATATTCTGATCGTGGCGCAGGGGCATGAACACCCTCGCTTAATGTCTACCGGCCTTATTGCTCAACAACTTCATTGGGTTGACAGAGAGACATTAACTGAAAAAATCCATTGCGTCGTCAAAACACGTTACCGTCAGCAGGATATTCCTTGCACTGTCACCCCCATAAACGAAGATAAAATTGAAGTCCGTTTTGCTAACCCTGTCGCCGCAGTCACCCCCGGCCAATCAGCCGTCTTTTATCAGGGTGAAGTTTGTCTTGGCGGCGGCGTGATTGAACAACGTTTGCAGGAGTAATCGTGGCAAAGAATTATTACAATATCACACTGGCATTGGCGGGAATTTGCCAGTCAGGTCGTCTGGTACAACAACTTGCTCATGAAAACCAATGTGACGCCGATGCTGTTGCCACTATGGTTAATAGCATCCTGAACACTAACCCGACATCTGTTTTAGATGTGTTCGGCAATCATGAACGCAATCTGCGCACCGGGCTAAACGCATTGCTAGGGATGTTTAATAACTCTAACAATGGTATTTCCGCCGATCTCACCCGCTATATCTTGAGTCTAATCGCATTGGAGCGCCGACTAAATAAAAATCAGGCAGCTTTCGATGCACTGGGTAATCGTATCAATTTGTTAGAGCGCCAGCAGGCACATTTTGAACCCATGTCTGAAGGGATGTTCAACGCGTTGGCCGGTATTTATGTCGATGTTATCAGCCCAATAGGTCCACGTATCCAAGTAACAGGTTCCCCTGATGTTCTGCGCAATCCACTTGTACAAGCGAAAGTCCGGGCTATTCTACTGGCTGGCGTCCGTTGTTCGGTCTTATGGCAACAAGTTGGCGGCGGTCGCTTGCAATTAATGTTTTCTCGTCAACGCCTGATCCAACAGGCGAAAGATATTCTTTCTCATTGTTAAATAAAATCCGGGAGTTGCTACCAATGGAATTGTCCTCACTGACTGCTGTTTCTCCGATCGATGGCCGTTACGGCGATAAAGTCAGCGCATTACGTACTATTTTTAGTGAGTTTGGCTTACTGAAATTCCGAGTGCAGGTTGAAGTACGTTGGCTGCAAAAACTGGCAGAATGTGCTGAAATTAAAGAAGTTCCCGCTTTTGATACAGACGCAAACGCTTACCTGAATGAAATCATCGCAAATTTCAATGAACAGGATGCAATGCGCATTAAAATTATCGAACGCACCACTAACCACGATGTCAAAGCAGTGGAATATTTTCTAAAAGAGAAAGTTGCACATGTTCCTGCATTACACAAGGTTTCTGAGTTTATTCACTTTGCCTGTACTTCTGAAGATATTAACAATCTAGCTTATGCACTGATGCTACAAACAGCTCGTGAAGAAGTACTTTTACCACAATGGCGTCAGATAATTGATACCATCAAAAAAATGGCGAGTGAATATCGAGATTTACCACTATTATCTCGCACTCACGGCCAACCGGCCACTCCTTCCACCGTTGGTAAAGAGTTTGCCAATGTCGCTCACCGGATGGAACGCCAGTATCGCCAGCTGGAACAAGTCGAAATACTCGGTAAAATTAATGGCGCCGTAGGTAACTATAATGCCCATATAGCCGCTTACCCACAGGTTGATTGGCATCAGTTTAGTGAAACTTTTGTGACTTCACTCGGCATCAAATGGAATCCATACACGACTCAAATCGAACCCCATGATTACATTGCTGAATTGTTCGATGTCATCGCCCGCTTCAACACGATTGTGATCGATTTTGACCGCGACATTTGGGGTTACATCGCACTTAACCATTTCAAACAGAAAACGGTTGCCGGTGAAATTGGTTCTTCCACTATGCCACACAAAGTCAATCCAATTGATTTTGAAAACTCAGAAGGCAATCTGGGGCTGGCAAATGCGGTATTTGGTCATCTGGCAAGCAAGTTACCGATTTCCCGCTGGCAACGTGATCTGACTGATTCAACCGTATTACGTAACCTTGGTGTTGGCCTAGGATATGCTCTGATCGCTTATCAATCTACGATGAAAGGCTTAAATAAGTTGGAAGTCAATGAGCGGCATCTGCTGGATGAGCTAGATCAAAACTGGGAAGTGCTTGCTGAACCTATCCAAACAGTGATGCGTCGATATGGTATCGAAAAGCCTTATGAAAAACTTAAAGAACTTACCCGTGGCAAACGCGTCAATGCTGAGGGGATGAAAATCTTTATCGATGGGCTGGATTTACCGGAAGAAGAGAAAACTCGCCTAAAAGCCATGACACCGGCAAATTATATTGGCCGTGCAATTACACTGGTTGATGAATTGAAGTAATTGATATTCAACAGACGGATAAAACACCCGTCTGTTGCTATACCCTATGGATTTCAAGATACATCGCGACGGCAAGGGAGCGAATCCCCGGGAGCATAGCAAACTATGTGACCGGGGTGAGTGAGTGCAGCCAACAAAGAGGCAACTTGAAAGATGACGGGTATATTCTTATATAAACCAATCCCAAACACACTTTAAAGTTATATTCTCTATTTCGACTTAACGTCTTGCTGTTACAGATCCATGTATCTAACATGTTCAGCCAGAACCATTGCATTGAATTTTTTACCGGCAGTTTTGTCTATATAACAGTCCGAATGAATTGATTATTACAATACTGCCTGCTGGAGTTGAGAAGGATTATTCCATGCGGATATTGATCGTTGAAGACAACATGTTACTGCGTCACCATTTAACGGTACAGCTTCGTGATACCGGTCATCTAGTTGATGCCGCGGCAAATGCCAAAGAAGCCGATTATTACCTGGTCGAGAGCGAACCCGATATTGCCATTGTTGATCTTGGTTTGCCCGGAGAAGATGGCTTGAGTTTGATCCGTCGCTGGCGCCAAAGAGATGAAAAACTCCCCATTCTTGTTCTGACCGCCCGCGAAAGCTGGCAAGAAAAAGTCACGGTTCTTGATGCAGGAGCGGATGACTATGTTACCAAACCCTTTCATCTTGAAGAAATTATTGCCCGTATGCAGGCACTCCTACGCCGTAATAATGGGCTAGTTTCTCAGATCATTGAATTCCCGCCTTTCAAAATTGATCTGTCACGCAAGGAATTAACAGTTTACGGAGAGAGCGTCAAACTAACGGCGTTTGAATACCGAATCATTGAAACACTGATGTGTAATAGCGACAAAGTTGTCACTAAAGAGTCATTAATGCGCCAATTATATCCCGATGCTGAACTGCGCGAAGGCCACTCCATCGATGTCTTAATAGGCCGGCTAAGGAAGAAAATATTGGATATCTGGCCCTATGAAGCTATCGTAACTGTTCGTGGCCAAGGCTATCGCTTTGATGTATAAGACTTTTATAGGTAAAAAAGTGCTCAAGCACAAAAAGCAGCCTTTCTCACTCCGTACCCGGTTTTTAATGGCAACGGCGGCGATTATTCTTGCTCTTACCATGTCTTACGGTATTGTCGCCATTGTCGGTTATCTGGTTAGTTTTGATAAAACTGCTTATACACTGCTACGCAGTCAAAGTAACCTATTTTTCAGCCTTGCACAGTGGAATAATAATAAGCTGGATATTTCAGTACCCCCTAATTTCACGCTGAATAACCCATCATTGGTTCTGATTTATAACAACAAAGGCGCCATCCTCTGGCGTCAACGCCATATCCCAAAAGTCGAAAACTCTATTCCCAGTGAATGGTTAAAAGAGGACGGTTTATATGAACTGGATACTGACTTAAAAAGCAGCCGCGACTTACTAAAAAATTCGGCTAACACACAAGGACAATTAGGTAAACTTGATGCACTTGACGAAAATGAAGATAACGAGCTAACCCACTCCGTTTCCGTCAACAGATACAGCGCGACAGCTCATTTGCCAGCATTAACTATTGTAGTCATCGATACCATTCCACAGGATTTACAAAAAACGGTTCTGGTGTGGGAGTGGTTCGGTTATGTATTAATTGCCAACCTTATTCTGGTTATCCCATTAATCTGGCTGGCAGCACACTGGAGTTTACGGCCAATTAAATCGCTTATTCATCAGATTAGTTCGTTAGAAAAAGGTGAACGGGAAAAACTGGATGAAAATCCACCAACAGAGCTGCGGGGGCTAGTTCGTAATCTTAATGTGTTGCTCAATAATGAACGCAACCGCTATACAAAATACCGGACAACGCTTGCTGATCTGACACACAGCTTGAAAACGCCACTGGCTGTTTTACAATCAACTCTCCGTTCTTTACGTGACAGCAAACAAATGACTATTCAGCAGGCAGAACCTATCATGCTAGAACAAATTGGCCGTATTTCTCAGCAGATAGGCTATTATCTACATAGAGCCAGTATGCGCAGTGAACATAGCGCCATTATGCGGAAAGTTTCTTCCGTTCCTGCTTTACTGGATAGCCTGTGCAGCGCTTTAACAAAAGTCTATCAACGTAAAGGCGTCAGCCTCACGTTAGATGTCTCACCGGAGATCACCTGGCTTGGTGAGAAAAACGACTTTATGGAAGTCATGGGTAATGTGTTGGAAAACGCCTGTAAATATTGCCTTAAATTTGTTGAGATCTCTGTGGCGATCGATCACGATTCGGTAATGATTATTGTCGATGACGATGGTCCAGGGGTGCCGCCTGAAAAACGGGCAATGATTTTCCAGCGAGGCCAACGTGTTGATACTTTAAGGCCCGGTCAAGGGCTAGGACTGTCAATTGCTTCTGAAATTATCGAACAATATAAAGGTGATATCAGTATCAGTGACAGCCCGCTTGGTGGCGCCAGAATTTGCGTTATATTCCGATGCCAGCAAATTAATGATGACGATTAGTTAAATATGCCAGTACAGTCTGATACTGGATTTAACTATTGGTTATAATACCCTGAAATTCACTTCACACTCAGGATGTCACTATGGACTATCAGTTGAACCTGGACTGGCAGGCATTTTTGCATAATCATTGGCAAAAACGGCCTTTACTGATTAAACAAGGCTTCCGTCAATTCATTGATCCCCTTACTCCCGATGAACTCGCGGGTCTGGCTATGGAAAATGAAGTTGACTGCCGCCTGGTCAGCCAGAAAAATGGCCGTTGGGATGTCTCTCATGGTCCATTTGAAAGTTACGATCATTTAGGTGAAAAAGAGTGGTCACTGCTGGTACAAGCGGTTAATCACTGGCACCATCCTTCCGCCGCATTAATGCAACCATTCCGCGTATTATCTGACTGGCGGATAGACGATCTGATGGTCTCCTTCTCTGTTCCCGGAGGTGGTGTTGGTCCACATCTAGACCAATACGATGTGTTTATCATTCAAGGAATGGGTCGCCGTCGCTGGCGCATTGGGGAAAAGCTACCAATGGAACAGCGCTGCCCTCACCCCGACCTATTACAGGTCGATCCCTTTAATGCCATTATTGACGAAGAGATGGAGCCAGGCGATATTCTCTATATCCCACCTGGATTTCCGCATGAAGGTTATGCCATCGAAGAGTCACTAAATTATTCAGTTGGTTTCCGCGCCCCCAATTCCCGTGAGCTTTTCAGTAGCTTCGCCGATTATGTGCTGGCTAATGATTTAGGCAGCTATCGTTATAACGATCCTGATCTGACTTTCCGTGAAAATCCAGCACTGGTCCAGCCGCATGAATTATCAAAGCTACATGCCATGATGAACGAGTTATTGGCACAACCTGACACTTTCCAGCAATGGTTTGGTGAATTCATTTCTCAGTCACGGCATGAACTTGATATTGCTCCACCAGAGCCGCCTTATGAAAGTGATGAAATTTATGAATTAATGAAACAAGGTGAAAATCTCCACCGACTTAACGGATTGCGGGTTATAAGGATTGGTGATCAGTGCTTTGTTAACGGTGAATTAATAGATACGCCTCATATTAAAGCGGCTGATGTTCTTTGCCGCTATTATGAAATTAATGCCGAAATGCTTGGTGAAGCGATAGATGATGTTCGTTTTATCAGGTTGCTCACTGCATTGGTTAATAGTGGTTACTGGTACTTTAATGATTGATACCTCACCTCAAGAGGTTAATTTCAAGAGAGTTATCAAAGATCATTAATTCTGTTTAACACCTAAGTTAGTGATTAACTCACTGCCTTTGAATCAGATCCTCTGATTCAAAGGCAATTTTTGAATTTGTATATTAAAGGAAAATACAAATAAATCATGGTATTGCCATCACTCACAAGCAGAAAGCAAGACCTATTAATTTATCTCATATACCGAAAAACAACACAGCAAATTATCGACTTAGTTAATGCTGCACAACGACGGACTTATTTCCGATTTTTTAGACAACAATGCGGTTAATTCAGCAATACGCATGACAACACTGACAGCCTGCTCCATTCCTTCCAACGAAACAAATTCATGTTTACCATGATAATTATACCCCCCCATAAATATATTCGGGCAGGGTAGACCACGAAATGACAACTGCGCACCATGAGTACCGCCACGAATAGGTTTAATAACGGGTTCAATATTACAATCCAGCATTGCTTGTTTAGCAATCTCAATAACATGCGGATATTTGATAACTTCATCATGCATATTGTAATAATTGTCATCGATAGTCAGTTCGATATAACAACCAGAATGCAACCCTTCACCGGCTTTTTCAGCAATTTTAATCATCTTCTTTTTACGCTCTTCGAAGTTATTCCGATCAAAATCACGAATGATATAGTGCATTTCAGCACGCTCAACCGTGCCTTTAATACGCTGCAAATGATAAAAGCCTTCATATCCATCGGTATGTTCCGGTGTTTCTTCCGATGGCAATGCCTGATGGATATGGATCGCCAGCGATAACGCGTTGATCATGATATTTTTAGCATTACCAGAGTCGATATTATTGCCAACAATCTTAACGGTTACTACTGCTGCATTGAAATTCTCAAATGCCAATTCACCTACACCACCACCATCTACAGTGTATGCCCATTCAGCATCAAATGAATTAATATCAAAATAGCTTGCTCCCTTACCTATCTCCTCATCAGGTGTAAACGCAATCCGAATATCACCATGTAAGATATTGCTATTTTTCAGACGAACCATTGCAGTAATGATTTCCGCAATACCTGCCTTATCATCAGCACCAAGCAGCGTTTTACCATCGGTGGTAATCAATGTCTTCCCTAACATATTATGCAAGATAGGAAACATAACCGGCGATAACACT
The DNA here is from genome assembly GCF_001684335.1 of Photorhabdus namnaonensis. GTDB lineage: Bacteria > Pseudomonadota > Gammaproteobacteria > Enterobacterales > Enterobacteriaceae > Photorhabdus > Photorhabdus namnaonensis. Next base: position 15,172 of record NZ_LOIC01000082.1, on the reverse strand, counting down.
TCATTACCCGCTCCCAGAGCAATCTCGCCGCCTCGATAATTTTCCAGCATTTGTGGACTAACATTTTTCCCAGAGAAATCAGGTGAAGTATCAAGATGAGCAATAAAACCGATAGCTGGTACGGGCCAAGAGGTATTGGCAGGTAATGTTGCCATCACACAACCATGAGCATCCTGCGCCACATTGGAAAAACCTAATTCGATCAGCTCCTGTTTTAGCGCGTTAGCAAGTTCGAGCTGTCCATAACTACTGGGAATAGTCTTCGCTGACGGCTTTGACTGAGTATCAAAAGATATGTATTTAAAAAAACGCTCTAGTAATCTGTCCATTATTCTCTTCCCCCAGGGATTTTATTACCTATTATGAGGAAGAGAAACACAATAATTATTGCGTCAAATCAGCTTTAAATTCTTTAATACTATCAATTAACCTTCTGGCATACTCATCTACTATCTTACTGGCGGGTCCATAGTGCTTTTCATCAAATAAACTTTCCACCTGACTCGGTTCTAAGTTCAGTTCTACCGTGTGCGCCCCTGCCAGTTTAGCTTCATGTACAAATCCAGCCGCAGGATAAACATGACCAGAGGTACCGATAGCGATAAAAATATCTGCCTGGGCCAGTGCGGAATAGATCTGTTCCATCTCCAAAGGCATTTCACCAAACCAAACAACATGTGGACGCAATGACGAGGGGAACTGACAACAATGGCAGCGTTCATCTGTCGTCAAATCGCCTGTCCACTCAAACACCTGCCCAGATTGGCAACAACGAATCTTGAGCAATTCACCATGCATATGCACCGTGCGATAACTACCCGCCCGTTCATGAAGATTATCGATATTCTGAGTAATCAACAAAAAATTATCACCAAGCTCATGCTCCAGCGCGGCTAAAGCATAATGCGCCGCGTTCGGTTTTATTTCTGATTGCTGAAGTTGATGACGCCGAGCATTATAAAATGCCTGCACCAATTCTGGATCTTTCTGAAAACCCTCAGGTGTAGCAACATCTTCCACCCGATGCTCCTCCCACAACCCATCAGAAGAGCGGAAAGTCCGAATACCCGATTCGGCCGAAATACCGGCCCCCGTCAATACTACGATGTAAGGTTTTTTCATATTAAGCGCCAATAGATTATCCCTATAAAAAATCCGGCTACGAAATCTCTGCTGTCTTACACGCTTAACCTTACGAAGCCGGCCAAGCCGACTAAGCCGACGACGAACTCGCATACTGACTTCCTTTAAGATTTCTTAAATGCTGCTTAGGTTTCTGTTTTTTACACCATAACGTTTTGATTAGCTCGTGCCAATAACAGATTAATTATTTCCCACTTAAAATTCGGGCCGGATCAAGTCTACTTGCCCGTCGCGCCGGATACCAACTGGCCAATAAACTCAGAATCAGAGCCGTCGCCAGAACATACAGAACATCCATGCCATGTAACTCAGATGGCAAGAAATCAATGAAGTAAACATCGCCGGAAAGAAATTGATGCCCGATCAACTTTTCTAACCCATGAATAAGCACTGTCAGATTCAGTGACGACAACACACCAGCTACAACACCGGCAATACTGCCCGTCATACCCGTCAGTAACCCATACCAAAGAAAAATCGCTCTAATCTGCCTATCTTTAGCGCCGAGGGTTCGCAGGATAGCAATATCACTACTTTTATCTTTTACCGCCATAATCAAAGTAGAAACGATATTAAAACACGCCACGCCAATCACCAGAATCATCGCCAGATACATAATGCTACGTACCATCTGAATATCATGATACATATAGCCATAATTTCTCATCCAACTGCTGATATAGACATACTCCTGTGATGCTTCCCCGGCAGACCTTACCCGCTGATCAGCGTCAAATACATCATCAACCTTGATCGCAATGCCCGTGACTCCCTGTCCATAATCCAAATATTGTTGCGCATCAGCCAAAGGAATCAGGGCCAGACTATGATCAAGCAAGCCGCTCAATTGAAAAATCCCGCTAACCTGTAAACGAATTCGTTTCGGTTGCAACAATTTCATATCAGGATCATTGTTTGGGATCATAACAGTCAGCCAGTCACCCTGTTTGACCTTCAAGGCGTTAGCAACCCCCTGTCCCAGAATGACCTGTTGATGACCAGCCTGAAAATTTTGCCAGGCATTATCTTGTACAAATTGTGGTAATGAGCTGACCTGAGATTCAGAGGCTAAATCAACGCCTCTCACCTGAACAGCATGTAAGCTGGCGCCTTTTTCCATCAAGCCAGTGAAAGTAATATAAGGTGAAGCAGCAACCACACCGATTGTGTTTTTTACCCGTTCCAATGCAGGTTGCCACTGTTCAAAAGGCTGATGAACCGTATAGATTTCACCATGAGGAACAACAGAGAGGATGCGGTTTCTCAATTCTCGTTCAAAACCATTCATGGCACTCAGACCAATAATCAGAACAGCGACACCAAGCATAATCCCTAGCGTAGAAATCACAGAAATCAGAGATACCATACCGCCACGGCGACGCCCGCGACTAAATCGCAAGGCAGTGACCAAAGAGAGAGGCAAATTCGCCATTACAACGCCCCCGCCAGGGTCAATTTATCCTGTAAATAACCATCACGCATCTCCACCTGGCGATTTAATCTGCCGGCGAGATTTAAATCATGGGTGACGACCAGAAATGCCGTGCCTTGCCGCCGGTTGAGCTCGCCCAGTAATGCAAAGATGCTATCTGCATTACGTAAATCGAGGTTACCGGTAGGTTCATCCGCTAAAACTAAAGAGGGTTCGTTCACCAACGCTCTGGCAATTGCCACACGCTGGCGTTCACCTCCGGATAATTCCGATGGGCGGTGATGAGCTCGCTTCTCCAGACCAACGGCCGCCAGCATTTCTAATGCTTTCTTCTGCGCCTGACTACGGTTTTTACCGCCGATCAACAACGGCATAGCGACATTCTCTATCGCATTAAAATCTGGCAACAAATGGTGAAACTGATAAATAAAGCCCAATTCATGATTACGCAGTTCCGCCCTGGCACTGGAAGACATTTTATTCAAAGAACGCCCTTTAAACAGGACTTCACCAGAAGTCGGCGTATCCAACCCACCAAGCAAATGCAGAAGCGTACTCTTACCTGAACCGGAACTTCCCACAACCGCCATCATTTCACTCTGATTGACAGCAAAAGTGACATCTTTCAGCACTTCGGTCAGTACTTGTCCTTCCTGATATTTTTTACACAGATTATTACACAACAATAGTGGTTGATTATTCATAACGCAAAGCCTCAGCAGGTTGGACGGCAGCAGCACGCCAGGAAGGATATAACGTAGACAATAGGGCGATCGCCATCGCTGAAATTGCGATTGTAACAACCTGTAGCGGTTCAATGGCAACAGGCAGTTCAACCCCTGAGGTCAACAAGCCAATAAGCGGCATTAAGTTATTAAGCTGACTGGAAAGCAGAACACCAAGCCCAGTTCCCAGTAAAGTGCCAATAATCCCGGCTCCCGCGCCCTGGATCATAAAAATCGCCATCACCTGACGTCGTACCAACCCCTGTGTTTGCAAAATCGCCACTTCTCCCTGTTTTTCCATTACCAGTAAACCAAGCGAAGTAATGATATTGAACGCAGCCACAGCAATAATCAGGCTTAACAATAAGCCCATCATGTTTTTTTCCATCCTGACTGCTTGGAAAAACTCACCTTTACGTTCGCGCCAATCTTTCCACAACAATCCTTCAGGCAGGGCTTGTAAGCTCAAACTATCTACAGCCAATGGTTCTGAGAGATAGAGACGCCAACCAGTAATGTGACCTGGCGGATAGCGCATCAGACGGGCTGCATCTTGCTGGTTAACCAGAATCTGTGTGCCATCGACTTCGCTATTAGATGCAAAAGTACCAATAACATTAAATAAACGCTGACTAGGAATACGTCCCATTGGCGTCAACTGACTTGCACCGGGCACCATCAGGCGAATGCGATCACCACGTTTTACTCCAAGCTCCCCGGCTACTCTTTCGCCCAAAATAGCATTGTAGCTACCGGGTTCAAGTTGATGACGATAAGCACCGTTTAAATATTCAGCCAGCGGCTCATATTCATCAAAAGTGATGCCCAACATCACACCGACACCAACATTCCGGGCGCTTTGCAATACCACATCCCCCGTCACCAATGGGGTAATCCTGTTAACCTGCTTTAGATCCGCAAGTTCACTGGCAGGATGCGCTTTTGGGTCTAGCGAGCCGTTTACCGACGTCACAACCGCCTGTGGCACAAAACCGAGAATGCTGGTTTCCAATGAACGCTCAAAACCGTTCATCACAGACAATACTGTAATTAACGCGGCAACACCGAGAGTAATGCCAATTGCTGATAGCCATGAGACAAACCGACCAAATTTGTCAGCCGCCCGGCCACGCATATACCGTAAACCTATAAATAATGAGACAGATTGAAACATGAAATCTGTTACGCCCCTGTTGCCAAAGCAAAGTGTTCGGGGATAATAAAGGGTAGTTATATTTTATGGAACCACCAACACCCAGATTCTGTGGTTTTTTTATTTTCTCTCAACCAGCCTGCGTGTTTACTCGAAGACCATATATGCGTCGAAAGCCCGTTGGAATGGACTGAATCATAAAGAACACATTTACGCTTATGTCCTCAAAATATCGTTATGAACTGCCTGAACGCCGCGGCGATAACCGTCAATTAGGTCGACTTATTGGCGCCGCTTGCGCTGTAGAGTGCGCTGAAATTATCGAACGCCATCAAGGGCCTGTCGTACTGATAACCAAAGACATGCAAAACGCCTTACGCCTGCATGATGAAATCTATCAGTTTACCGACTGCCCGGTTGATCTTCTTTCCGATTGGGAAACACTGCCGTATGACAGCTTTTCTCCCCATCAGGAAATCATTTCCAACCGCCTGTCTACACTTTACCGTCTGCCGACGATGACCAAAGGTGTTTTAATCCTGCCGATAAATACCTTAATGCAACGGGTTTGCCCTCATGAGTACCTTAACGGGCATGCATTGGTTATGCATAAAGGTCAGAGACTCTCGCGGGACAAACTTCGCGCTGAATTAGAACAGGCCGGCTATCGTAGTGTCGAACAAGTTCTTGAACATGGCGAATTTGCTACTCGGGGCGCACTACTTGATCTCTTTCCAATGGGAAGCGAGCATCCTTATCGTATTGATTTTTTCGATGATGAAATCGATAGCTTACGCATTTTCGATGTTGACAGCCAACGCACGCTAACTGAGGTTAAGCAAATCAACCTCCTGCCCGCTCATGAATTCCCAACGGATAAAGAGACGATTGAACTGTTTCGCAGCCAGTGGCGGGAACGTTTTGAAGTCCGTCGGGACAGTGAGCATATTTATCAGCAAGTCAGCAAAGGTACGCTACCGGCAGGGATAGAATACTGGCAACCGTTGTTTTTCAGCCAACCTCTGCCTGCGTTGTTTGATTACCTGCCTGATAACACCCTGATTCTTAGCCAAGAAATCAACAATGCCGCTGAACGTTTCTGGCAAGATATTCAACAGCGCTTCGAGAGCCGTAAAATTGATCCAATGCGCCCTCTCCTCCCCCCAGAAGAGCTTTGGCTCCCGGCGGATAAATTATTTTCAGCGCTAAAAAACTGGCCCCGCATTCAACTTAAAGCGGAAGAATTGAGTAAAAAAACGAGCCACGTAAACCTTGACTATCAATTACTGCCCGATCTCTCCGTTGTTGCGCAAAATAAGACGCCGCTGGATAAACTTCGCCGTTTCCTGGAACAATTCAGGGGCCGCGTAATTTTCTCCGTTGAAAGCGAAGGACGAAAAGAAGCATTACAGGAATTATTGTCACGAATAAAGATTAAACCAATTAAAATCAATAAATTAAATCAGGCGCAACAACCCGGCCACTTTTTGATGATTGGTGCCGCTGAACACGGTTTTATCGATACAAAGAATGAATTTGCTCTAATCTGTGAAAGCGACATGCTCGGTGAGCGTATTGTTCGCCGCCGTCAAGACACCCGCCGCACGATTAATACCGATACCCTGATCCGTAACCTTGCAGAATTACGCCCCAATCAGCCGGTGGTCCATTTGGAGCATGGCGTTGGCCGCTATCAAGGGTTAACTACGCTGGAAGCAGGTGGTATCCAAGCTGAATATCTGATCCTAAGTTATGCCGGCGACGACAAACTCTACGTTCCGGTATCTTCCCTGCATCTAATCAGCCGCTACGCAGGCGGCGCTGATGAAAATGCTCCATTACACAAATTGGGCGGAGAAGCATGGAGCAAAGCCCGCCAGAAAGCGGCCGAAAAAGTACGCGACGTAGCTGCGGAACTGCTTGATATTTATGCTCACCGCGCCGTAAAACCCGGATTTGCTTTTAAACATGATTGGGAACAATACCAACTATTCTGTCAAAGCTTTCCATTCGAAACGACCCCAGATCAGGAACAGGCGATTAACGCCGTTCTGAATGATATGTGTCAACCAATAGCAATGGATCGCTTAATTTGCGGTGATGTAGGATTTGGCAAAACCGAAGTTGCAATGCGCTCCGCATTTCTGGCGGTCCATAATGACAAGCAAGTGGCGGTTCTGGTTCCGACAACACTGCTGGCTCAACAGCATTTTGACAATTTCCGCGACCGCTTTGCTAATTGGCCTGTACGTATTGAGATGATATCCCGCTTCCGCAGCGCCAAAGAACAGCAACAAGTTGTTGAAATGGCAGCCGAAGGTAAAGTCGATATTATTATTGGTACGCATAAACTGCTACAAAGCGACCTGCGTTGGAAAGACCTTGGCTTGTTAATTGTCGATGAAGAACATCGGTTTGGTGTGCGCCACAAAGAGCAGATCAAAGCCATGCGTGCCGACGTCGATATTCTAACCCTCACCGCAACCCCAATTCCCCGAACGCTCAATATGGCAATGAGTAGTATGCGAGACCTCTCAATTATTTCGACTCCTCCCGCCCGTCGTCTGGCAGTTAAAACCTTCGTGCGCGAGTATGACAGTCTGGTTGTGCGAGAAGCCATACTGCGTGAAGTTTTGCGCGGAGGCCAAGTCTACTATCTCTATAACGATGTTGAAAATATTGAGAAAGCGAAACTGCGTCTCGAAGAGTTAGTACCAGAAGCACGGTTCGCAACTGGTCATGGGCAAATGCGTGAACGGGATTTGGAACGAGTGATGACTGATTTCCATCATCAACGATTTAATGTTCTGATTTGTACCACAATTATTGAGACAGGCATCGATATTCCAAGCGCCAATACCATCATTATCGAACGTGCTGACCATTTCGGCTTGGCTCAATTGCATCAATTGCGTGGACGCGTCGGACGCTCCCACCATCAGGCTTATGCTTACCTACTGACACCACATCCGAAAGCAATGACAACCGATGCACACAAACGTCTGGAAGCCATCGCCTCCCTTGAAGATTTAGGCGCAGGCTTTGCATTGGCAACTCACGACCTTGAAATCCGTGGAGCCGGCGAACTCTTGGGCGAAGAACAAAGTGGTCAGATGACAACCATCGGCTTCACTCTCTACATGGAAATGTTGGAAAGCGCTGTCGATGCACTAAAAGCAGGCCGCAAACCTTCACTTGAAGACTTGACCAATAGCCAAACTGACGTTGAATTGCGGATACCTATTTTGTTACCCGATGATTATATTCCCGATGTCAATATGCGTTTGTCTTTTTATAAACGTATCGCCAGCGCCAAGGACGAATCAGAATTAGCAGAATTGAAGGTTGAATTGATAGACCGATTCGGCACATTACCTAATCCGGGGCGCCATTTATTACAATCAGCAGCCATTCGCTTGTCAGCTCAGAAGTTAGGTATTAAACGAATAGAAGCCCATGAAAAAGGAGGATTCATCGAGTTTAGTGAGAAACATAAAGTCGATCCAACTTATCTTATCGGCCTGTTACAGAAACAACCCGAAATCTACCGGTTGGATGGCCCCGCCAAACTGAAATTCATCACTGATCTGAACGAAAGAATGACACGTCTGGAATTTATTCAGCAATTACTTGATATGTTTGAACATCATCAAATCCATTCTTAAACCACTGCTAACTTCCCCTATGATTGATTACCAGTCTATGGGGAAGTACTGCAATTTAATTCACATTGTATAACTCTTTTTTTACGTAACCCCACCAAAATCGAGACCAATATTCATTTGTACTATTGAATAATTATGCTGTGATTTATTCATTAATATTTATTCTAAGATAACAAACATATCGTAATATCCATATGGAATAAGGATTATTTCCCCGACTGGGTTAAGGACAAATTCAGTTTCCGAAAAATAATAACCCGACATGATTATAATAACAGTCTATATTATTAATCTGATACAAGAATTTATTTTCTGTCTGAATAACACATCCCCGTTATAATTATATTTTTCTCTTATACAATAATCACAATATATAATCACTATAAATACATTACAGAAGAAAAACAAATTACTTATCAATTTACATACTCAATTATTTATCTCATAAAAAGTGATCGGACCAGTTTTTTAAATATTTTAATAACCACGTAAAACTTTGCCTTAATGTAACAATCGATCAAATATATTGATTAACTATATAATTTATATTCAAGCATATTGCTTATTATGAAATAGATTATTAGATATTCTTAAATATTATATTATCTTTTAATTGCGTTATCTTACACTTCGTCTATACCAATTAATTAAACCGCTATTTATCTATTTTAAAGAAACAAAATAATAAATATATTTACAACAAGTATGAGAAATCGTAATTATGCAAAGTGCCACTATTGATAATATTACTCCCGAAAATGTTTCTGTTAATGATATTTCCATGCAGATTTTATGTGAATTATTACAATATCGCAGACACCTTACTGACTCAAAGAAAAATACAGATCAAGAAAGAGAGATTGTTAAAACTGTACAATTACCTAGAATTGAATATTTTATCAAGAAGAAAAAGCCTATCGAATTCATCTTACCGGCATTCCCAACCAAGTCACCAAACAGAAATAAAGTACTTGGCACCTCCCCTGATATGGCAGAGCGCTTGTCTTTGATTTTTCTTAATTCTCTTTGCCAGCGTATTCAGCTTTATTATCCGCCTGGCGCCCGCATTATTATTTGCTCTGACGGGCACGTTTTCGGTGATCTGATTCGCGTCAGTGATACAGTTATCAGCCAATATCATGAAGATATTAAGCAATTACTTCATGAAGTGGGTGCTATCAATTTAAGTACATTTAACCTTAATGACGACAAGGAACTCTGCGAACATAGTGATGATTTCAATTTGCAGAGACAGATGTTAGTTAAACATTATGCCCGCTCAGAAGAATCTATCAAAGACGAACTATTGCAAAATAGTGACGGATTACAATTATATCGTGCAGTCACTCGTTTCTTATATGAAGACAGCTTATTACCCGGCTATACTGGCTCAAACAATGCTTTACAAAAAGATGCCAAACAAAGGGCCGTTGGTGTTATTCAACGAAGCTGGGCGTGGGGAAGTTTATTAGACACTCATTTTCCAAACGCCATACGTTTATCTATTCATCCTCAGCCAGCAAATAGTATTAAACTTGGTATTCATATGATGCCAACCCGGGATGATTGGTTAACCCCTTGGCACGGTGTCGCAGCCAATGTAAATGGACAATTCATACTTATGAAACACAAAGAAGTCCAGATGATGGGTGGAAAGCTAGTTAATATTCATGGAAAACCCAGTCACTATGTAATTTAACTTAATATGGTGATTTAAAGATAAATTATAATTTAAAGGAAAATAACTATGGCAAAATTAAATAACTTCCAGACAGAAGAGATAACCCCATTTGGTTTAAAAATTACTCCTCAATATTCCGATCAACATATTGATACATTATCAGTGGAACAACTGAAAGAACTGACTAGAAAACACAATCTGCTTATATTACGTGGTTTCAAATCTGACTTATCTGACCACAAAAAATATGAAGAATATGCCCATAATTGGGGAGAAATAATGATGTGGCCGTTTGGTGCTATTTTAGATGTTCGTGAACATCAAGATGCTACCGATCACGTTTTTGATAACAGCTATATGCCATTGCACTGGGATGGCATGTATAAACCGACCATTCCCGAATTTATCATGTTCCATTGTGCCCACGCACCTGAAAGTGACCAAGGGGGCAGAACAACTTTTGTCAATACTCGTCGTGTTGTTACTAATGCTACTCAACAGCAACTAGAACAATGGAAAAATATATCTATTACTTATCGCATTAATAAGGTCACTCATTATGGTGGAGAGGTTCATTCTCCTCTACTGGAAGAACATCCTGACGGAAACGGATACGTTATCAGATATAATGAACCAGCAATAGATGGAGAAAAATTCCTGAATAAACATGCTATTGAATACCATAACATCAGCCCTGATCAAGTCGCGGAATTTCAGCAAGATTTCATCAAAACACTCTATGATAAACGCCATTTATATGCTCATACATGGAAAAAAGGCGATCTGGTGATTGTGGATAACTTCTCTCTGCTACATGGACGTGAAGGATTTACCTCCAAATCAGAACGGCATTTACAGAGAATCCATATACAATCCGATCCGGTATTTAATAATCAGGCGTTAAGACCATAGTATTCTTATATAAACAAAAAATTGGAAAGATTATTTGACTCGCACTGTAATTTATTGGGAGTCAAATGATCTATCTTTATGAAAAATTGCATTTATTAATCTAATCCGCCATCATTATTTAATAAATGTCCTTTTAACTCGAATAGATATAATAAAGTAAGGCACCCATATACATGCATAAAACACAGTTCTAAAAAGCAAGAAAAGATGATTATAATCCAGTTTTATTTCATATACATAATGAGCCAACGCTAAATCGGTGATGACAAATAATGAGGTAAAAACTAACAGGATAATGTAAAACAAAGGTGTTTTCTTCTTTTTTCTAAAGAAGAAAATAGATGTATAAAGTGCAACTCAAAAAATAATTGTAAAACAGATATACCCTATGGATTTCAAGATGGATCGCGACGGCAAGGGAGCGAATCCCCGGGAGCATAGAGAACTATGTGACCGGGGTGAGTGAGCGCAGCCAACAAAGAGGCAACTTGAAAGATAACGGGTATAAACTCAAATCCTATAAGGATACGTAATTCACCTGAAAAACCATAACCAGAGTTTAAGATTGTCATTGTTTTATATGAACTAAATAAAGAGCTAAATATTGCAAAGATAAGATTTATTGCGGGTAAATAGAGAAATCCGCCAATGCCACTTAATTCTTTCTCTTCACATGCTGCACAAAAATCTGATTCATGTAATGCTGGGCTTTCACATTTAATACATTTCATAAAATTTCTCCAAAGATTGATTATTAATTCACGTAAATCATACAGGTGATAGTATATAAAATAATAACTTGTTAGCCGGATACCCCCTATTTTTAATAGCCTTATTTACATATTCAAGTGAAAAAAAATATTTCATCCTGGCTTCTTTCTGAACTTTTACTATTAGTGCTCTGTAATCACCTTGTAATGCCCGCAGTTATTTGGCAACGGCAACACATTGCTCTGCACTGGCACAGCTTGTTATTCATACCTGAACCTTATCGTATTCCTGACGATATTTATCCCGGACAACAGAACGGCGGTTGGTATCACCCTGACAGTTGACCAGTTCCTCACTCCTTGAACGGTTCTGGTCAACGCTTAAGTGGTTATTATCCACAACAATTACGTAGAAAAAAACAAATAAAGCCAAACAATATAAAATAACCTAGATAACCATAATAACGTATTTTGAAGACTTATTTCCATTTCAAAAGCAAACTCTTTTATGAATTCAATATTATTTCCATGTGCAAATTTTCTTTTTGAGAAAAATCTGCAATGAATAAGAAAAACAAGAATTGCAAACACCCCAATGGAATATCCAACAAAGGAAATTAAATTTCCATTTCTAATAAATTCAAACCAAATTCCAGACATATAAATAACAAATAATATTATCATGGAAAAATTAGCAAGTTTGTTTTTATTAAAAAAACAAAAATCAAAAAAGAGCAATGGAGATTTTACACTTCTTAGTAAAATTTTTTTGCTCAAGCCAAAGTAGATGAAGCATGCAAGAAACCCCAACAGACTCAAGACCATCAAAGTAAACGGAATATATACAATCATGCTCATTTATCCTTAAACTCATGTTTATATATTTCAGTGCCAACTTTGCCATTCACGTCTGTTTCACCTAATGGAGTTTCCCTTGAAATACCACTCCAGCCAATTGAAGGCCCTATACCAAGTGATACACCTATTCCATCTTTTCCTGCTGATATTCCAAATGAACCATAGCCAAAACCTAGATCAAAAGAATAATCTTTATCTTGGGCTCCTAATAAACCTGGGAAATAAGGGCCAAATTCTATTCCGACAGTTGCCCCACCATGAGCACCAATAGCTGTTGTCATCCCACCATTAATTGCAAATTTATTTGGATCCAATGCTGCTTCAGCAAACCCTGCTGGACCTATTCCTGCTGTAACCTCACCTTTTACATGCGGTTTAACTTTATAAGTAACACCCCATGATGGCCCCTGATGAGAGTATTTTATAGCTTCGTTCATTTCTTCTACTGTTTTCCCTTTACCTTGTAGATCAAAGGACAATGATGTATCTGAACTGATCGAGTTGGCTATCTGCCCCCAAAAGGTTCCTAGACCATAACCAAGAGCATTATTATCCACAACAACACTTTCCAATGCGAAGCTGGCCGTTGAACACCAATTTTCCCTGTGTACTCAGTCAGTTACACCCCGTTTTTTCCGATGTGCGTTCACAGCCGAATCCAAAACCCCCTGACGCGTTTTTCACCCCCGAAAGCCGGTTTTTCCCGCCGTGCCCTTGTCAGTGTAGCCCCGATCACTATTACCAGCGAAGCCGGGCAGTTAATCATTCAACTGGCTGAGAATGACTGACAGCTAAAGGAAGAGTCCAGTTCTTTAGCTGGACTCCTTGGATAACAGCAGGTTAAGGTTGATAATCCTCATATTCCCAGGCAAAGACACGGGAAAGCTTTTGGGCTATCTCCATCCAGTCATTACCTTCACACTGTTCAATATAATCCGTGATGATCTTTTTAATTTCATCCAAATTATACTCACGTACCAGAAGCGTATGACGTATCAATTCCGGTTGCCAATGATGATTACACAGCCATTCAGGTGTACAGATAAAAAGATCAAAATATTCACTCCCACTTTCCAACTCTGGCCCGATTAATAGGGATAAGGTTATATTAATAGTTCCGTCATCTTCACCGGAATACATGACTGGATCTTTATGCATACAATCTATGCCTTTTAGTACTGCTTTCACTAATGCATCCTCTTTTAATCCAGAATATTTAAATGACCGTTTCCAGTCTTATTTATTTTTCCTTTAGAATCAATTGAATATGTCTCAAAATTGGCTTGCACACCAGTAGTAGCATGGGCACTATTAGGTTTCTCTGATGGTGGTCTATAACCTCTTGTACCATCCGCACTAACCCAGCCATTTCCAGTAGTCTTCTTGGCTCCATCTCCTACCCAGATTTTGCCTAATCTATCCGCTTCTGTTCGAGTTCCTGCCCCAATGCCATAATTGAGCTTACCATTATCACCTTTAACTACAGCTGCCAACCTTGGGTCTTGCGAAGCAATATGACTAAGGTTTCGTTGCACTAAGTCTTCTTTTAACTTCGGATAAGTTGCCGCATTTTCCGCGCCACTTGTGTTTTTCCCTGCTGACTCAGGCTGAGCACCTTTGCCGGCATTATTTTGCGATGATTTTGGTGACGACTTCGGCCCTTTGGCTCCCTCTATCACAATAGGCAGCGTCATCGCCATCGCAGCGGCAGTCTCCTGACTCATGCCCATTGCTTCAAAGCGTTTTGTCCAGCCGAGTTCGCCTACCTTGCCTGTAGCCGCCTGACCTAACGTATTCACCGCCGACAGGTAATTTCTGAACTCAACCGGCAATGTGCCGTCCCGGTCCATATTTTTGAGGGTGCGTTCAAACACCGGCCACTGATCAACCAGATAACCATACTTCTGCGCACACTGGCTCGGGTTGCTGTTGCAGAAGTCCATCATTTCCTGCTGATTACGGATATTGGTCTCCACCATATCCTTGATCACTTGTTTGCAGCTTTCGCCTTCACAGGTGCGGGCTTGGTGCGCAAAGTTGTCCAGCTCATTCACACTCAAAAAGTTATTCTCAATTGCATTCTTCCCTGCCTGCGCCCCAGTGAGGGCACTGGCGGTGGAGTCACCTGCAATACCGCCTGCCAGTCCTGCCGCCAGGGTGGACAGGGTGCTGATAGTTTGCTTCTGCTCCTCCGTTAACTCACTGACTTTAGCCCCGTCGCCGTAAAGTTGCTTAATCAGAACCTGAGCAGCCAGTTCCCCCGACGCCGCACCCGCGGCACCCGACAGGGCATTGTTACCGCTCACTTCCGCCGCCACCGCGCCTAAAATCGCATGGGCCAGCGTATTGGTGGCGATATCCACCTGATGGGTTTGCGGGTCAGTGGTCAAGTTCTTAATCACGCCCGCCAGATACGGTGAAGCGCCCCCGGCCAGCGCCTGACCGAGATTGTTGCCCGCTAAGCCCTGAATGGCGGCCGTGGCCGCCTGTAGGGCTTTCTGATAGGTTCCGCCGGTCCCAAAGCCCGAGTCATTCAGCGCCTGTGTGTAAGCGGTATCATAAACTTGCTTATTGATATCCGCCGCAGTCGGGTGTGGATTGCCACTGTCGACCAGTTTTTTTCTGGCGGCCGCTTTGTCCGGTTCACTGATATGGTCTAACTTCGCTTTCGCCGCTTTGGTGGCGATAATTTTCCCTTCCGTACTGGCTATCTCGGTCATCTGGGCGCTAACTTCGCCAATCAGTTGCGCCTGTTTCAGCCGTTGCTGCTCTTTTTCCTTGTCAAATATCGGACTCAGGGCATTCGCGGCGTTATCGGTATCGCGGCTGAGGGTCGCGATATCCTGCGTCTGGTGCGCTTTATCCCGGATAATCAGGTTGCCGTCGCTGACGG
>NZ_LOIC01000081.1:16577-46341 GCF_001684335.1 Photorhabdus namnaonensis | reverse complement strand
CCACGGAGGCCAGCGT
Source organism: Photorhabdus namnaonensis (assembly GCF_001684335.1). Lineage (GTDB taxonomy): Bacteria > Pseudomonadota > Gammaproteobacteria > Enterobacterales > Enterobacteriaceae > Photorhabdus > Photorhabdus namnaonensis. The sequence continues at coordinate 46,325 of NZ_LOIC01000081.1, read as the reverse complement.
AAATCCGTCATAAAGACGGTGGCGGCCTGAGAAGTGGGAAGCCTCGCCGTTTTTACGGCGGGGAGCAGTCACGTTGTAGAATAGTGTGTGAAACACGTCCTACATGCCATAATTGAGCAAAAATTTTACCTCCTGCCATATGTACCGCATCTGTTACTTTTTTCCATCCTGTTACTTGCTCAGACTTATAAATACCTGGCGTCCATGCATATCCTTGTCCCTGCTGGCTGATTTGTGTACCTTCGCTGATAATTAGCCCCGCACTGGCACGTTGGGCATAATATTCCGCCATCAAATCAGTCGCCACACCGTCTGTTCCGGCTCGTGAACGTGTCATTGGCGGCATAACAATACGATTAGGTAACGATAAACCATTCAGAGAATAGCGTTCAAACAGCATAATATTCCTCACTCTTCATTAATCATTGATTTTAATTTGTATATATGGAGATATTATGCTCCGCGAATTCTTTCTAAAAAGGCTTATTAATACAAAAGACTTTTGCTGTAAATGTAAAAATGTTCGAGTTTTTTATATCTAAGTAAATATGTAAACAGCTCCCGAAGGAGCTGAAATAAGCAATTATTTTCCTGCAAAGCGGAGAGATTACTGAGTTTATTAAGAAGCAGGAGTAATTAATTATCCCATTGAGGAGCAAGCCCTTCTGGACTAACCAGACGTTCGTTACGGTCAAGTGTGGCGATAGCCGCCAATAACGCATTCATTGTTTCATCAACACTAACAACGTTATTTGGGGATGGCCAATGAATTAATGTCAAGTCAACATAATCAGTGCGCAGCTTCGCGATACTCTCTTTAAGACTTGGTATTAATTTTTCCTTGCTCAAATTTTTTGTCCAGATTTTTGTCGTGATATAGATATTTTCACGGGCTACACCACTTTCTTCTATGGCTTGTCCTATCGCTGCTTCATTCTCATAAATCTGTGCTGTATCAATCGCATGATATCCCAATTCAAGAGCATTTTTTACTGATGTGATCACAACATCATCTTTTAGACGAAAAGTCCCTAATCCAAATGCAGGAACAGACATAATAAACCTCATGTAATATTTAATTAAGAAAGGTTTTATTATCATGAGATAAATTGCAATAAAAAAGAGCAATAAATGCAGAAGTCTTTTGCTGATATGGCAAAAATATAGAGATTGTAATTTAAATTGTGTAATTGCTTGTTCTTGATATATTCCTTACAACAATGCAGACAGGTAAATTATGGGAAAAAAATAAGCTTGGCTTGGAGGCGGTTTTAATTATCACTATTTTATTTGTGAATGTTAATTTGTCATATGCGAAAAATGATTTTATTAAATATAATATGAATAAAGGTAATATTTTTATAAAGATAAAAAAGGTGATATAGATCGCACGGTTTTATTCTCTGTTGAGAAAAATTAAAAGATATTAGATTGTTTTAACGATAGTTATAAGCATACACATAAAGAAAGGGGGGCTGTTAGTTCGCTTTGCTCACAGCTTAACAAGGTTGCCCTTGAACAGCCTTCTCCCCCTTTTTTTATCGGCTAATCCGGTAAATAAAATCGATAGAAAAGGTGATTTATCCTACTTTTTTCAGGAAGCAGGTTTTCAATACTAACCCTCTGATTTTATCTGCGTTACACTCGATTTCATCGTCACGATGAGTTAAACGGATATTTTTAATTAAAGTGCCGCGTTTTAGCGTTGCTGATGTGCCCTTTACTTTTAGATCTTTAATGATCTGTACAGAATCACCATCATTAAGCAGGGTGCCATTACTGTCTTTTACTTCGTTATCCATTTTATTATTTCCTCAGGTTATTTCTGAAAATAAGTGTGGATTATAGACAATTTGTGCTGATTTTTAAAGAATATGGCGAAATTTATCCGTATTGAGGGCATTTTATGATGTTCTGCTGTGTCGGAGTCTTGGGTAATGAAAGGTTAATGTAAACAAAACAGGCCCCCGTTGTTAACAGGGGCCTGTAAGTCTCAGAGCTCTTAATATGACGGCTCTTTATATTTTACTGCTCAACGCTTGCTTCAATAAACCATAAGAATTTGTCGAGATCACGGGAGGCGGCGGTTAACATATCCGCGGTGTTTTCATCCTCAACTTCATCCATTGCTTTGCGGATATCATTAGCGACAATAGCATAACGGTCGGCCAGTGCTTTTAGATGGTCCTGCACGTCATGGATATTTGTTGGGTAACTTTTCAGTATTGTGTGCTTATTAATTTCTTGTACGGTACCGAGAGCTGTTCCACCAAGTTGTACGGCTCTTTCTGCAAAAATGTCCGTATGTTCAATAATCGTGGCGCGAAAGGTATCCAGCATTTCATGGATGGAAATGAAATTTCTGCCACGCATGTTCCAATGTGCTTGTTTGGTAAGTAGAGAAAGATCAATAAATTGGATAACCATGTGGTTCAGAATTTCAATGGTTTCCTGTTTAATATCATCATCGATATCATTGCGAGTATAAAGTAGTGTGGATATCCCTGTTTTGATTAATCTTGCAGTATCCATAATAGTTTTCCCTTGGTATTAATAATGAGTTTTTTATTGACTGAGACGAATGTAACTCAATATTAGTCTTAAAGCATATAGCTTGTTCCTATTAAATCAATAGTTAATTTTTATAGGGAAATATTTGCTATGAAATTCTTAGAGTGATATTGGGAAATATAATAATTTATCAGATGAATTTGTGTGAATAATTTAATTATGAATGAGTTTCTTTATTTATAAAAAAACCGGAGAATGACTTTATTCCTCCGGCTTCTATTTCATTTCGATTAAATAAAATGATTAATCGACTTCGGTGATTTTAGGTTTTCCTTTTATTGTTGACGTAGAACCGATGGAGGCAAAAATAATACAGAATAGCGCCAGCCATTGCGTTATAGTCAAATGTTCATTCAGAAATACAATACCAGATAGCGCGCCCAGTGCGGGTTCAAGGCTCATCAGAGTACCAAATGTCTGTGCGGGTAAACGGGTCAGAGCGATCATTTCCAGTGTATATGGGAATGCAGTAGACAGAATCGCAATTGCCAGCGCCAGAGGGAGAATGGACACATCAAATAATAGTTCTGGCCCCGTTTGGATCAAACCGACAGGGAAAAATATCATAGCAGCGATAAATGAACCAACAGACACTGTCGCTGCTCCATGACCTGCACCGGCGCGTTGGCCGAAAATAATATATAGCGCCCAGCAAACACCTGCGCTGAGTGCGTAAATGATCCCTATAGGATCTAAGTTATCAATATTATTATTGCCAATAGGGAGTAGGAAAGCTAAGCCGGTGATAACCAATGCCACCCAGAGAAAATCTATTGGTCGGCGTGATGAGAACATGGCTACAGCCAGCGGGCCGGTAAACTCAAGGGCCACGGCAATACCTAAAGGAATAGTTGTCAGCGCCATATAGAATGTATAATTCATCGCGCCAAGAGCAATACCATAGGTAAGCAGTGGCATAATGGATTTTCGGCTAAAACGCAGACGCCAGGGTTTAAAAATAATAAACAGAATGATAGTTCCAAGACCCAAGCGCAGTGCGGTAACACCCGGTGCGCCGATGACCGGAAACAGCGTTTTGGCAAGAGAAGCACCGCTCTGAATTGATGTCATGGCAAGCAGTAATAGTATTACAGGTATTAATGGAAAAGCACTCTTTTGGAGCTTGGAAGAAGACATCCGGGCAAAACCTCAATTAAAATCAAATGATCTGACCGATAATCTTCGCAGTGAAACGTAGATAACTCAATAGGTTTAGAGAATATAATTTTAGCGAGATATTTTTCATTTATTAGACCATATTATATGTTTATAGTGAAATTTAATTTCATTATTGAAATATAATCCTGATATAAATCTATATTTTATTTTGATATGTTGATAATTATGGGATTACAAGTGATGAAAGTATTTATTACAACTTGGTTGATGCTTGATTTTATATCATAATAATTAAGCATAAGTTATGATTAATGCTAATATATTGAATATGAAAAAGCTATTCTTATTTTGTCCTGCTTGATATCAGTTTTAAAGTGAGTTGTATGATTGTGATATTAACGTATAATCCTGATTTTCATGTGGAGATAAAGCAACAGGAGCTGAGATAATGAAAAGTATTGCTGTTTATTGTGGTTCAAGCTTGGGTGTATCTGAAATCTATAAAGAAAATGTCATTATCTTCGCAAAAGAATTGGTTAAACGTAATCTTACGCTTATTTATGGTGGCGCCAGTGTAGGTATTATGGGAGCTGTTGCTAATACGGTTTTGGCAGAGGGTGGGAAAGTGATTGGTGTTATTCCAACATTATTGGAAGCACGGGAAATATCACATAAAAATCTGACGGAATTATACGTTGTTGAAACTATGCATCAACGCAAAAACAAAATGATTGAGTTAGCTGATGGTTTTGTTGCTTTGCCTGGTGGTTTTGGCACGTTGGAAGAGTTTAGCGAGGTATTTACCTGGAGCCAGATTGGGTTACATACGAAACCTTGCGGTATTCTTAATATTAATAACTTTTATGATCCGCTTATTGCCATGATTAATAAAATGGCGGATGAGCAATTTTTGCATGAAAAATATCGTCATATGGCAATAATTGAACAAGATCCTGCCATCTTACTCGATCGTTTTAATAATTATCGGGCGCCATCGATAAAAACATATTAAAATCAATTTTATAATGAAAAAGCAACATTATTGTAATGCTGTAAATAAAGAACTAGAAAAAACTTGAACTGATAAGTAATTAAAAATATGGAGATACGATCCACTTTAATGAAGGAGAGGATAATACAAAAATGAGAGAAATAATCAGTATTCACCTTTGATTAAGGTAGAGAGGATATTAATTCTCGAAATAAATAAACCATTCCTGTTGCATAGATATTTAAATATTTTACCACAGGAATGGTTGTTAATATTAATGGTTAAATATTAGCTTACGATCATATATTCTACTATTGGATTGTTACCGCCATCCGCTGTATAGGATAAGTGTAAATCATCACCTAAATAATCGGTTGAGATTGAGTAGCTACTGCTGCCAATCAAAGGATTGCTCCATGTAATATAGATGCTATAGATTTCGCCTTTGCTATCTACAAATACATAGGTACAACGCCCTGCGACACCACCTAACAGGCTGTTTGAATCACTTCTCCAAATCGCTTTTCCAGGAGTGTTGTCATTGCTTCTATTAATTACTTGAGGAGGAAGAGTAGTCCACTCACCTTGATCAAGACGGATAGAATCCTGAATAAGTTTAAGTTTATATGGTGATTTGTTAGTTACTTTTACAATAACGCTGATTGGTGCTTTTAAGGAAATTGCTTCGATCTCTGACATAGTATTACCTCTTGTGATTGATTTTAAAAGTATAATTAATAAATTCCAAGATTTTAATTCAACCTGTTATGGTTATATAAAATAACTTGGGGTGGAACCAACCTTCTTAGCTATATTTGATAGCTTATTTTTACTCCTTATTAGAATTCCATTTCTTCATATTTCCTGAATTTCAATCTTTTTATATTTTGGTATTTTTATTTATCGTTATCACCATTTTATTTATCGTTATCACCATTTTATTATCGCTTTTAATAATTTTTATCCTTTTAAAAGATTAAAATCAAAAAAACTATCTATTAAATGGTGTAGATAAAAGGCTTTATTTTGCCTCGATGTTTTTTAAGATACCGTTTCTCTCAGATAAAAGTCAATTTTTTTGCTCTTTGTGTTTTATTATAAAATAACAACCGGTTAATTATATTTTTGTACTTAAAAACGTAGATGTAAATAATAAAATATGTCTATGTTTTTAATAAATAATATATAAAACAACCATAATGGCAAATAAAAATAGGCCGCTAAATCTATGGCGAGTTAATAATGATTTTATTGTTTTTGAACATTAATTCATCATTATATTGATGAAATGTTAATGTGTTGTAATATCGAGTGAGTATAACTTAGTCACAGATTGTATTTATTTTGAGTGGCAATAAATGCACTAATTTGATAAGTCTTTCTTATTGCTAATAAGTTTTCTGATTCATTGATTAACAGATATTTGGATAATGAGCTAATATTATATTCACGACAGGGACTATTACATCCTTGATTAAAATAGCATAAAAAAATGAAATTGTTATAAATATAATGTCATTGAACCTTAATATGTTTATTTTCAGTGTGGCATTATTGGTTATTTTTATTTCTTCTTTGTGTCTGATTTAAAAAGACATTCAGCATAAAACTAAATCGTATCACGATATCGTTTTGTCATTCAGAGTACCAATTGGAAGCTTCTTGCTATCTTATTAAAAGTAAAAAATCAAAACAATCTATTTTTAATGATGGATTATTCTATTGATAAGCTGCCGGTGTAACATGTGCTTTAAAATAATGCTATAAATCAGTGAGAAACTGGTAGCAAGTGGTTAGGGGCTAGCCTGATGGCGAAGATCACCCAGAGTAACGCACCGCTGCAAAGTGCTATGGCTAGCACGAAACGATTATTGAATGCATAGCGAATAAAAACACTGTTAGAAGTCACTATTCATCAGTGTTTTTTTATACCTAATGATTAGATGACTGGTCTACTTTTTGGGTATCCCAATGATACTGACTTTTAATGTTGAAGGAGAAGATGAATGTTTCAAACACAACAAATAAATCGCCGTATCGTCTTGGCTTCACGTCCGCATGGTTCCCCGACACTGACTGATTTTCGTCTGGAACAGCAACCTGTCCCTGAGATAAAGGAGAAAGAAATACTGTTACGCAGCGTTTTTCTTTCGCTAGATCCTTACATGCGTGGGCGAATGAGTGATGAACCATCTTACGTGCCGCCGGTGGAACTTGATAGCGTTATGGTCGGCGCGACAGTGAGCCGGGTAGTGTCTTCAAATCACCCGAGGTATCAGGTGGGTGATTGGGTGCTGGCATATAGCGGTTGGCAGGATTATGCGGTTTCCGATGGCAGTGGACTCATGAATTTAGAGCAATCACCTGTTCACCCATCCTATCGATTAGGTGTATTGGGGATGCCGGGTTTTACAGCTTATATGGGATTGTTGGATATCGGCCAACCCAAGGCTGGTGAAACATTGGTGGTTGCCGCGGCAACGGGACCGGTTGGTGCGACGGTTGGTCAGATAGGCAAGCTAAAAGGTTGTTATGTTGTCGGAGTCGCGGGTAGTGCGGAAAAATGCCGCCATGCTGTTGATGTATTGGGGTTCGATGTTTGCCTTGATCACCATGCGCCAGATTTTGCGGAGCAATTGTGCAAGGTTTGTCCGAAGGGGATTGATATTTATTTTGAAAATGTGGGCGGCAAGGTATTTGACGCGGTTTTGCCGTTACTGAATGATTTTGCTCGCGTGCCACTTTGCGGAATGGTGTCTTGCTACAACTCCACTGACCTTCCAGAAGGGCCAGATCGTTTGTTTTTGTTGATGAATAAACTGCTGCGGAAGCGAATTCGGATGGAGGGATTCATTATTACTGATCATTATGCTCGGCGTTTTGGAGAATTCTTACACGATATGTCCGTATGGCTTGATGAAGGTAGGATAAAATATCGCGAAGAGGTGGTGTCAGGTTTAGAAAATGCTCCACAGGCGTTTATTGGCCTGTTACAAGGCCATAATTTCGGCAAGTTAGTCGTCCGTGTCGGTCCTGATAATTAAATGCGATTAGAAATAACGCGATCTTATTGCGTATACACGTGTTTTTTTCAATGAGTTAGGAATTCAGACCCATTTGTCAGATTACAACCTTGATGTCGATGACATTGATCGGGTGGTGAAACAATTGGAAGCACACGGTCTGACTCAATTGGGTGAAAACAGAGACATTACGTTAGATATTAGTCGCCAGATCTTGCAAGCAAGCCTTTAAGCTGGCGGAATGCCCTGGGACTCCAGGGCTTTTCACAAATCTGGAGTTTGTTTTAGCGAATGAATTTGCGGTACGATATAAGTTAAATAGGAAAAAATGTTTGAGTCAAAAATGGATAATAAACATCAGCAGTCATCGCATATTCAGTTGGAAAATAATCTCTATCAGATTGTAGTGGGTAATAGCCATAATTTTAATGAATGGTTGTATTTGCGGAATACATTATGGCCTACGGCATCAGAAGAAAGTCACCGTGAAGAAATGAACTCGATTTTGAATTCTGATAACCAGATTGCTTTTATGATCCAATCGGATTTAGGTGATTTTTGCGGTTTTGCAGAGGCTTCACTGAGATTTGAATATGTCAATGGATGCAATTCCTCTCCGGTAGCTTACCTTGAGGGGATCTACATTACCCCGGAATTAAGAAGAAACGGTTTAGCGACTCGTCTTATCACTCATATTAAAAATTGGGCTAAGGATCATGGATGTACTGAAATGGCATCAGATGCTGAAATAAATAATGCAGAATCACTGGCTCTTCATTTATCTCTTGGGTTTGTTGAGACAGAACGGGTCGTTTTTTTCAGGAAATTAATCAGATAGGGATGAATTGGGTGGTGAAATGGGACTTGGACTATTTCTATCATCATTCATCTCTTATAACTGAATGCTGATGCGAATTACATTGTGCTACATATATTATGTGCCTCTGACATGACAACGTAGCCCCATGTATCTATCTTGAATTAGCTCGAATAACGCACAAAACTTCCCGCGATCTCTTAACCTTGTTGTGGCATAATGCGCCGCTATTGATTTTTCCGATTTCCCTTTTGTTTCTAAATGTAAGAGCGAATGCAGTGTTAAGTACAAACAACATCACCATGCAATTTGGCAGTAAGCCCCTGTTTGAAAACATTTCTGTCAAGTTTGGCAACGGTAACCGTTATGGTCTGATTGGCGCGAATGGTTCCGGTAAATCCACTTTTATGAAAATCCTGGGGGGTGATCTGACACCCACTGCCGGTAATGTCAGCACTGATCCCAATGAGCGTATTGGTAAACTGCGTCAGGATCAGTTTGCTTTTGAAGAGTACACGGTGCTGGATACCGTGATTATGGGGCACACGGAACTGTGGCAGGTAAAACAGGAGCGTGACCGCATCTATGCGATGGCGGAAATGAGTGAAGAGGACGGCTATCGTGTTGCGGATCTGGAAGTCGCTTATGGCGAGATGGATGGTTATAGTGCCGAAGCGCGTGCCGGAGAGCTGTTGCTAGGTGTTGGTATTCCAGTAGAACAGCATTATGGTTTGATGAGCGAAGTGGCGCCGGGTTGGAAATTGCGCGTATTGCTGGCTCAGGCACTGTTTTCTAATCCTGATGTTCTGTTATTGGATGAACCAACGAACAACTTGGATATCGATACGATTCGTTGGTTAGAGCAAATACTGAATGAACGAAATAGCACCATGATCATTATTTCCCATGATCGTCACTTCCTGAATACAGTTTGTACTCATATGGCCGATCTTGATTACGGTGCATTACGTCTGTTCCCCGGTAATTATGATGAATATATGGTTGCCGCCACTCAAGCCCGTGAGCGTCTGCTAGCTGATAATGCGAAGAAGAAAGCACAGATTGCTGAATTACAGTCTTTTGTCAGCCGTTTTAGCGCTAATGCGTCTAAATCAAAACAGGCGACTTCCCGTGCTCGTCAGATTGATAAAATCCAGTTGGAAGAAGTTAAAGCATCTAGTCGTCAGAATCCCTATATCCGTTTTGAGCAGGATAAGAAGTTGTTCCGTAATGCTCTGGAATTGGAAGGTTTGACTAAAGGTTATGACAATGGTCCTCTGTTTAAAAATCTCAATCTTTTGCTGGAGGTTGGCGAGAAAATAGCTGTTATCGGTGCTAACGGTATCGGTAAAACGACCTTTCTGAAAACATTAGTTGGTGAGACAGAGCCAAATAGCGGCACAGTTAAATGGTCTGAAAATAGTAGCATTGGTTACTATGCTCAGGATCATGCCAGTGATTTTGACTGCGATCTGACGGTTTTTGACTGGATGAGCCAATGGAAGAGAGAAGGGGACGATGAACAAGCTGTTCGTAGCGTATTAGGACGTTTGTTGTTCAGCCAGGATGACATTAAGAAAAAAGTCAAAGTGTTATCGGGTGGTGAAAAAGGACGGATGCTATTTGGTAAATTGATGATGCAGCAGCCAAATATTCTGATAATGGATGAACCAACAAACCACCTGGATATGGAATCCATTGAATCCCTGAACCTCGCGCTTGAATTGTATAAGGGTACTTTGATATTTGTTTCTCATGATCGGGAATTTGTTAGCTCATTGGCAAGCCGAGTTATGGAAATTAAATCTGATAAGGTCATTGATTTCAAAGGTACTTATGATGAGTATCTGAGAAGTCAGGGAATTGTTGAGTAATCATCTTATGAGATAAATCGCCCTGGTTGAGATAACCGGGGCGTGTTATTTCTATTGTTTGTTATTTCTACTACTTGTTATTTCTATCGGTAGATAGATTAACTGTTGCACACTTCGCAATTGGGATCTTTGGATAATTTAATATCACGAAATTGCATCGTCATTGCATCAAACAGTAAAACTTTGCCGCTATTGACTTTGCCGTATCCAGTAAGGAGTTTGATGGTTTCCATTGCTTGCAATGTACCGATAGTACCGACTAATGGCGCCATCACTCCCGTTTCTACACATGTTAAATTGTTTTCGCCAAACAGTCTGCTCAGGCAACGGTAGCAGGGGGCATCTGGCTGATAAGTAAATGTAGTTAGTTGTCCTTCCATGCGAATAGCCGCGCCGGAAACTAGTGGTGTTTTTTCTGCCAGACACAAGCGGTTCAGTTGTTCGCGGATTGCCACATTATCAGTACAATCCAAGACAACATCATTCTGGCTGATAAGCTCATCTAGCGCTTTATCTTCCAGTAATCCATTAACGGTTTTAATCGTGACATGTGGGTTTATTGCCCGGAGCGTCAATTGGGCTGAATGCACCTTAGCCATGCCGATACGTTCATCCCGATGCAGGATCTGCCGTTGCAGGTTCGAGAGAGAAACGGTATCAAAATCAAGTAGTGTTATTGTTCCAACACCTGCTGCGGTCAAATATTGGGATGCCGCGCAACCTAAACCACCCGCACCGACTATCAGGATCGTCGAAGATTTCAATTTTTCCTGACCGTCAAAATCAAACCCACGTAGAACAATCTGACGGTTATAGCGTAGGATTTCTGTGTCTGTGAGTTCAATGGTCATTATTCATTTTTCAGTAAGTGATTGAACAATTCGATTTCAACATTTTCACCAACTTCTACCCGCCCACGTTCACGTTCCAGAACAATGAAGCAGTTCCCCTGACCGAATGAACTAAATATATGAGAGCCTTGATGCCCCGTCGTACGAACTTCTAGCTCACCTTGTTCATTCACCGAAGCAATACCCCGTTGAAAATCCATTCTTCCCGGTGTCTTTTTCAGTGGCGTGGTGACTTTGGCGCGCAGACGCATAGGGGGTTGCCATGCTGTAAAACCGGACAGACGCGCGATTAAAGGTTGAACTAATTGATAGAAAGTGAGAACGGCTGAAACTGGATTACCGGGCAGACCACAGAACCAAGTATTTTTTAGTTTGCCAAAAGCGAAAGGTTTACCCGGTTTAATTGCCAGTTTCCAGAAACTGATCTCGCCTAATTCATCCAATATCTGCTTGGTGTAGTCTGCTTCACCCACAGAAACGCCGCCACTGCTGATGACTAAATCAGCTTTTTGATCTGCTTCCTCAAAAATATGCCGTAAAGCTTGGGGATTGTCTGCAATAACCCCGAAATCAATAATGTCACAATCTAGTTTCTCCAGCATCAGGCGAATGGCAAAACGGTTGGTATCATAAATTTGCCCTTCTTCAAGCGGTTGACCGATAGCTTGTAGCTCATCACCCGTCGAGAAAATCGCGACTTTCAATTTGCGAACGACTTCAACGTCGGTGACGCCTAAAGATGCAATCAAGGGTAACTGAGCGGTGGATAATTTGTTGCCTGCCGATAGTACCACTGCGCCTTTAGTTATATCTTCTCCAGCCAGACGGATATTTTGGCCTTGTTTAGCTGGCTGAGTGAAAACGATGCCATTGTCAGTAATTTCTGCGTGTTCCTGCATAATAACCGTATCAGCGCCAATGGGGATCGGCGCGCCAGTCATAATGCGGATACAAGTTGCAACCGGCCATTCTCCTTGAAAGGGGGAGCCTGCCAGCGCTTTTCCTGCCAGAGGCAGTGGTTTAGCGCCATTTAAATCCGCATGGCGTACGGCATAACCATCCATTGCTGAGTTAGCAAAAGGGGGCACATTGATAGGAGAAATAATATTTGTTGCAGTGATGCGTCCTGATGTTTGCAGGAGGCTGACGGTTTCTGTGTCAGTCAGTGGTGTAACTTGTGTCAGAAGTTTTTCCAACGCCTGCTGCAAAGAGATCAATCCAGAGGTATGACAATGATCCATAAGTGATGCTCCCAGATAACGTTTTTTATTAATGGCATTATGGCAGAGATCATCATAGGTGTGAGTGATATTTGATTTTGATCGTATGTTCCATAAACGCGGCGATATTGGTGTTGGTTATCCAAAATGCCGCGACATGTGATAAATACGTAGAACATGACGATTAACCTGGCATCAGGGGATATGTTGTTGTCATAGCCAGGTTAGAAAGCGGATAAGAGATTATAAGGTTTGACCACTGTCAACTGTTATGATTTGTCCTGTCATCGATTCCGCTTTTAACAACATTAAGGTTATTTCTGCAACATCTTCTGGCGTTGAAATTCTTTCTAAGGGCAAATAAGTGCAAAGTGTGTGCATTTTCTCTTCTCTTCCTTTCCACCATCTCGTTTCGACAGCGCCTGGCGCCACGCAGTTAACCCTGACCGATGGAGCCAGTGCCCGAGCTAAGGATTTTGTCAATCCGTGAACCGCTGATTTGGAAGCGGCATAGGGGATACAAGAGCCCAGACCCGTTTCGCCGGCGATACTACCGACATTCACGATAGCACTCCCCGTTCTTGCTTTAAGATAAGGTGCCGCATACCGGCAACAATAAAATGTGCCTTTCACATTAACATCAATAATGGTATCCCAAATATCGCTAGATATGGCATCAAGATCTTCAAATTGAAGTTGTCTGGTTGTCGCCGCGTTATTTACCAGATAGTCGATCCCGCTAAATTTTTCCACGACGGTGTTTATCATTGCCCGCACAGCCGATTCGTCGGCGACATTCGCTTTTATCGCGATAGCTTGCCCCCCATCCTTGATAATGGTTTCTGTTGTTTCCAGCGCTTCAAGTTCGCTTTGCGAATAGATCACTGCGACAGCGGCGCCTTGTTCTGCCAGCATAATGCTGATAGCCCGTCCTATACCGGTTCCACCACCGGTTACAATGGCTGTCTTACCTTGAAATGCTTTATACATAAAAATGCTCCTTAATTAATATTTGTACATAACATGATAAATCATATCTCTTATAGACAGATTTGTTAGTACCATTTTGGCATTATTGTGTGGACAATATTGTGTGGAAGCCTGACTAATTCAGCGAATGTTGTGTTGTAAGACTCTATTTAATCTTAATAGAGGTAACTTATTGCCTATTCCAATAGGGCTATTTTATTTGCCATTTTGAACCTGGGCAGTGCTCAAAATCCTCACGTACTACGTGTACGCTCCGGTTTTTCCGCGCTGTCCGTGTTCACTGTTCATTGATAAGAATGGCCTGCAACAATTACGCCTATTGGGATAGGCTCTTATTAGAGGTAAAGTAAATAAGTGGAGCTGAGTACAAAAATTTATATACGCTGACGTTTCAGGTACTGTAATTAATTGCTTACTGATTTTTTATTTATGGGCAGAAATAATTTACGTTTTCCTGGGAGCCATGTTAATTAAAAGTGTATGTTGTATTTGATTTCTGTTACGGCTTATGAAAAATGAATTAAAAAGATAATATTTTATGGCTATGAACAATTCAATTTCTCCTCAACAAAGTCACCGCTACCTCGCTTTTCATATCGCAATGAGTGGATTTTTGGCGCTGGTCGTCGCTATGGGAATTGGGCGTACTGCCTTTACTCCTCAAGTGCCTTTAATGATCGCGGAATTCCAGTTTAGTCTGACTGGGGCAGGTATCGTTGCGGCTTTTAATTATCTGGGATATCTGGCCGGCTCCTATGATGCGATGCGGGCGCGCTGTTTGATTGAATATCGGCTTTGGGCCGGATTATGGGGGGCGGTGATTATTACGCTGCTCTCTGCGCTACTGTATGGGGCGATATTGCACAGTATCGCCCGTTTTTTTATTGGTTGGGCAAGCGGCTGGACATTGGTATTGGTGACATCATGGGCCAATGAACAGTTGGCTAAATTGAATCGCCCCGCGTTGAGTGCCGCCATATTTGCGGGACCGGGAGTTGGGATATTCGTTACTGGTATCCTTGCTATCGGTATTCAAGCATGGCAAGTGAGCGCTTCCGAAGCGTGGTTGTTATATGGCATTTTGGCGCTGATTTGTAGTATCTATATTAGTCGGCATTTGCCCCGTCGTGGTGAGCTATACCGTTCACAAGTCGAGGTGAAGAAACTGACGTTGAACCCGGCAATTAAGCGGTTGGTATGGAGTTACAGCCTGGCGGGGTTTGGTTATATTTTACCTGCGACTTTTCTTTCGCAAATGGCAAGTGATCGTTTCCCCGGCAGCTTGTTTGCACAGTTTGTCTGGCCGATATTTGGTGGCGCCGCAGTCATCGGCATCGGTTTTGCTATTCTGACCCGTCATATGTTGACAACGCAAATTCGGCTTGCGATCACTTTATGGATTCAAGCTGTGGGCATTCTTATCGCTGAGAGCATTCCGGGAATAGGTGGTCTGGCATTAAGCTCTTTATTGGTTGGTGGTGGTTTTATGTGTGTGGTGCAAATGGCGTTTCAGTATGGGCGTGAATTAGCACCAGAACATAGCCGTTATATGGCCGGGTTATTAACCACCGGATATGCGGTCGGGCAGCTTATTGGGCCGATGTTGTCAGCGGTTTCTACCGCAATAACCGGCAGATTGGAGCCTGCATTATATGTCGCGTTGATTACCTTGGTCATTGCCGGGTTATTGGTTTGTAACAGGAATAAACCGACCAGTGAAGTACACGTGTGAAAAATTCACATAATTATGAAAAGCAATCACTGGATAATCACCACGTGCTCATTTACAGTGTGTGCAATAGTTACCTGTTAGTAGTGAATTGTTTCAGTTATGGTCTCCATGACTCGAACATCCATTTTACTACCCGCCAGATGATGAAAAGTAATGTCTTTGGAGAAAATAATGTCATCCTTAAGTAAAGAAGCTGAACTGGTGCATTCGGCGCTGGAAGCTCGTGGTCTTGAAACGCCTTTGCGTGGTCAGGCATTGGTGCCGGAAGTGCGTAAAGCGCGTATTGAGGAGCATATGACGGAAATTATGAAACTGTTGAATCTCGATTTGCGTGATGACAGTTTGGCAGAAACCCCCGGTCGTATTGCGAAAATGTACGTCGATGAGATTTTTTCCGGGTTGGACTACAGCAATTTCCCGAAAATCACATTGATAGAAAATAAAATGAAAGTGGACGAAATGGTGACAGTGCGTGATATCACACTAACCAGCACTTGCGAACACCATTTTGTGACCATTGATGGCAAGGCGACGGTTGCCTATATCCCCAAAGATAAAGTGATTGGGTTGTCTAAAATTAACCGTATTGTGCAGTTTTTTTCCCAGCGCCCACAGGTTCAGGAGCGCTTGACCCAGCAGATCCTGATTGCGTTACAGACACTGCTTGGTACTAATAATGTCGCTGTATCGATTGATGCGGTCCATTACTGCGTGAAAGCGCGGGGTATCCGAGATGCAACCAGTACCACGACGACAACCTCCTTGGGTGGATTGTTTAAATCTAGTCAAAATACCCGTCAAGAGTTTTTACGCACGACTCGCCATGTGTAATTTTTACATCGGGATATAAGAATGGCCTGCCAGAGAATTGACTCGCTGGATAGTATTCGTGGCTTGGCAATACTGGGGATATTGCTACTTAATATCTCTGGTTTTGCTTTGCCATCCGCCGCTTATTTGAATCCGGCATATAATGGTTCCGCTTCTTTAACTGAATTGATTGTTTGGTCTGTACTTAGTGTCTTTGTTCAGGGAAAGTTCCTGTGTATTTTGGCTTTCTTATTTGGTGCGACCCTGGAGCTACTATTACCTAGGGGCAAAATCTGGAATTATCCACGATTAACCATACTTGCTCTGATTGGAGTGGGACATGGCATCCTATTTTGGGATGGCGATATTTTGCTTTCTTATAGTTTGGCCGGTTTTTTCAGCTTTCAATTGATTAGCCAAAATAGCGCCAGCAGAAGGTTATTTGTGAAAGGCGCTATTTTTTATCTGATCGGATTAGCGCTATTGTTTATTCTTGGCTTTCTCTCCCGTGGCGAATCTGATGATGTTTCTTGGCAGCCGACGGAATTCTATATGTTATACGAAACATATTGGAAAACGTCTGGTGGATGGCTGGCAGTAAAAGAGCGTTTCAATCAGGTCATGTTGATGATGGTCATGTTGTTTGTTCAGTATGGCTGGCAGCTTATCGGCATGATGTTATGTGGTGCGGGATTAGTGCGTAATGGTTGGTTAAAAGGTGAATTTTCAGTAAGCCATTATCGAAATGTGGCGCTATTGCTGGTACCACTCAGTATTGCTGTTCAGATATTCTCTGTAGTGTTCCAATATATCCATAATTGGAATTACTTTTGGTCAGGTATTATCGGTTATATCTTTGCGGAGTTGGTAACACCATTTCAGGCACTGGGTTATATGGCTTTGATATATGGTTTCTGGCCGGTCATTTCATGCTGGCGCATTAATTACTGGCTCAGTCGGGTTGGAAGAATGGCGATGAGTAATTATTTGCTACAAACCTTAATTTGCACTCTGTTGTTTTATCATCTTGGGTTTTTTGGTCAATTTAGTCGTTTGGAATTACTTGCATTTATTCTTCCTATTTGGGCGGTGAATATTCTTTTTTCATGCTGGTGGTTACGCCGTTACCCGCAAGGGCCGGTAGAACAGCGGTGGCGTGAGATGACGGCGGTGTTGGCCCGGTCGGCTTAATCTGGGTTTTATCCATTGCTCGTAATTCTTCCGGGGTGACGGCGGGGTAATCAGTCATACCTGTTGGTACCTTATGCGGAGCAGGAATAGGGATCAAAGGACCGAGGAAACGAGGTTCACGTTTCAGAATATAAAGATCAGTCAGGGCTCCAAGGCGGGCAATGATTTCCCGTAATCGAACAGTAACCATATTTTTAGGTGTGGAAACTGCATAACATTGGGCGGTAATTCCCATATGCATAGCGATAAACAGTGCTCGTTCACAATGAAATCGTTGAGTGATAATCGTAAAATCATTAGTGTTAAAAACCTTTCGGGTTCTGACTATCGAATCAAGTGTTCTGAAACCCGCAAAATCCAAGACGATATTTGCGGCGGGAATACCCGCTTTTACCAAATCTCTGCGCATGGTGACTGGTTCGTTGTAGCTTTGTTGAGCGTTATCGCCACTAAGTAATAAATATTTAATTTTGTCGCTGTTATAGGCGTTAACGGCTCCTTGGATGCGGTACATATAGTACTGATTTGGGGCGCCAGAAAGGTAATATTTAGACGTACCAAGCACTATACCCACTTCGCGTTCAGGAAGTCGTTTGAGATCATCAAAGACATAGGGGGCTGTTTTCCAGCTAATCCAGCGGTCAAGTGCAATAGCTGTCAGTATCAGCATCCCTGTGATGAATAACAGACCAGTTATCAGGCGCTTCCACATGCTTTTGCCTTTTTATACACATTAATGACTGAATTTGTTAAAGGCTACTTTACCTGAAATTTCGAAGCAAGTTTTCTCTTTAGGAAAAGAGCCTGTTAATTTACTTTTACTAACAGGCTTTTTACCTATTTTTACCGATAAAAATCAGAATGAAGTACGTTTGTACACGCGATATTCAGGTTTCCAGAAGTTGCGTTCAATCGCTTCATCCAGTGCGCCATCTGAGGTGACAGTGGCAACGCCCTGTATTTGTGCTTCTTTGGCGACTTGTTTAGCAATTTTGCGTGACACTGCCTGGATATCATCAATAAGTGGCAATAACGGGCCTTGACCTTGTTGGGCTAGAGGTGAACAATCCGCCAGCGTCCGGCTTGCCGCCATCAACATACCGTCAGTAACCAGTTTGGCCCCTGATGCAATGACGCCCAGACCAATGCCGGGGAAAATATAGGCATTGTTGCATTGAGCGATTGGATACTCTTGATCTTTATATTTTACCGCATTAAATGGGCTACCCGTTGCAACCAAGGCGGCGCCATCCGTCCAGTTGATGATATCTTCGGGACGGGCTTCAACGCGGGAAGTGGGGTTAGATAATGGCATGACGATTGGACGTTCACAGTGTTTATGCATCTCGCGGATGATCTCTTCTGTAAACAAACCTGACTGACCTGAAACACCAATCAATACCGTCGGTTTAGCATTACGGACAACATCGAGTAGCGAGATGGCGTCGCTGTTCACATCCCATTTAACCAATGAGTCACTTTTCTGTACCAGCTTGTTCTGGAAATCCAATAGATTTGGCAGTTTGTCTGTCAACAAACCGAAACGGTCGACCATGAAAATACGGGCTCGAGCCTGTTCTTCACTTAACCCTTCGGATTTCATCTGGGCGACGATCTGTTCTGCAATGCCGCAACCGGCGGAACCTGCGCCGAGGAAGGTGACTGTTTGATCTTTCAATTGACGGCCCGCCGCGCGACTGGCAGCAATTAAACTACCTAACGTAACGGCGGCGGTTCCCTGAATATCATCATTAAAGCAACAAATCTCGTGGCGATAGCGACTAAGAAGAGGCATGGCATTTTTTTGTGCGAAATCTTCAAATTGCAGCAGCACATTTGGCCAGCGGCGTTTAACAGCCTGAATAAATTCGTCTACAAATTCGTCATACTCTTCACCGGTGATACGCGGATGACGCCAGCCCATGTATAACGGGTCATTCAGGCGTTGTGGGTTGTTGGTGCCGACATCCAGCACGACGGGCAGTGTATAAGCCGGGCTGATACCACCGCAGGCGGTATACAAGGAGAGCTTGCCGATAGGAATACCCATGCCGCCAATGCCTTGGTCGCCCAAACCAAGGATACGTTCACCATCGGTAACAACGATGACTTTTACATTTTGTTTGGTCGCATTTTGCAGCATGTCATCAATATGTGCTTTGTTTGGATATGAGATGAACAGACCACGGGCACGGCGGTAAATATCAGAAAAATGCTCACAAGCTTCGCCAACGGTTGGCGTGTAGATGATTGGCATCATTTCGTTCAAATGTGCATCCAGCAGGCGGTAGAACAGGGTTTCGTTAGTGTCTTGAATATTTCGCAGATAAATGTGCTTATCTGCATCATTTTTGAAATCAAGATACTGTCGATAAGCACGTTCAGCTTGTTCTTCGATGGTTTCGACCGCTTCCGGTAATAAACCGTAAAGATTAAAGTTGCTGCGTTCTTCTTTAGTAAAAGCGCTGCCTTTATTCAGCAGGGGAAATTCCAACAGAATTGGGCCAGAATAGGGAATATATAGTGGACGTTTACTTTCGTGTTCCAGTTCCATGAATCTTACTCTTTGAACTAAATGGATAACAAGGTTAGCTACAGATCCTAAGAGATAGGAAAAATATGTACAGTAAATGTTACTTAATTATAGGTATTATTAGTGAAAATGAGAGATAACATCCAGATTTGGCTAATAAAATGTTACGGTAATTGTTTTTTATAGCGGAAAACCCTCTATCTGCATAGAGGGAAAAATGAATTTTCCACTGAATTTAGAAAGTGTAGTAATCAAATTTGCTGCAACCGAGCGTAGCAAGTATGGACTGAGTTGTACTTCGTTGGGATAAATCACAGCTTTTTCCCTCAACCAACACTGCTCTTTCGATAGCCAGGCAATCACCACCAGAAATGTTCATCAGAATTAGCGCTGCTTGTAATGGGGGTAAGCTTGGGTTAAATGCGGCATTTTCTGCATAACGTCCAGGATAAATTTTTCCATCTTTTCCTAAAAGCGCAGCACCACTGTAGGAATTACTGTATGGGGCATAGCTCTGGTTTGCCGCGTCTAATGCAGTCAGGACTAATGTATCCGTGGTTTCTAATTTATAACCATGATTAACCGGGTCCATCAACAACGTCTCGATGCCCAGATCGTTTGGGCCAAAAGAATCTGGCAGATAATGACCTAATGTTGAAGGTACCTGCTTTGGCAAGTGAATCTCCAATTGTGTGCCACTATTAAGTTCATTCATAAATTGACGGCAATGGCCGCACGGAGAGTAATTCACAGTAACAGATGCCAGTTTTTTCTCACCTAATAACCAAGCGTGGGTAATCGCACATTGCTCAGCATGAATCGTTTGTTGTAGTGGCATACCAGCAAATTCCATATTCGCGCCAAAATAGAGATTTCCGCTTTTACCGCGGGCAATGGCGCCAACATTAAAATGTGATATTGGTGTCAGGGAACATGCCGCTGCGAGTGGCAACAGGGCGACAGCTAAGGTGTTATCGTCAAAACCGCAGGCTTTCTTAATGGATTTTGCTTGTTTAGCAGTGAGCATGGCCGGAAAGTCATTGTTTCCTGCGTAAGGCAAAAGAGCATCCTGTAGTTTAGGGGGTAGCTGTACCCAAATGGGGTGAAAACGAGCTTGCATAGTGTGATCTCCGAATTAACTTAAGATCATTCTAAGTTGTCTGATTAGATTTGTAATGTGATTAATGCCATATAGATGGATGAGACCTATGTAATTGAAGTTGGTAATCAAGCGATTATCATCAAATTTCCTAAAAACAAACTAGCCAAATAGGTATAGCAGCACCGGAAATACAAAAGGGGCTGTTAGTGAAGTAATGATACCGCAAGTCATCAATGCTAATGAGCTGTATGCGCCTTCAACGAAATTGACTTCTGCACAGCGAGCGGTACCCAAAGCATGTGATGCTGTTCCCATTGCCAAGCCACGGGACGTTTTGGTTTTTACCTGTAACAGATCGAACAGGTTATGACCAAATATTGCACCGAAAACGCCGACGAAAATAACACAAGCAGCGCTGATTGCCGGAATACCGCCAATGGCGTCTGCTACTGCCATTGCTATTGGTGTTGTGACGGATTTAGGTAATATCGAAGCGGCCATTTCAGGCGTTGCACCCATCCACAAGGCAATAGCAGTGCCTGTTGCCATAGCGACAATAGTGCCGATAAAACAGATGCTGATAATGGACTTCCATTGGGCACGGATCTGATGTAGCTGCTCATATAAAGGAAATGCTAGCGCGACCACGGCGGGCTGGAGTAGATCATTTAGAATTCGGCTGCCGGCAAAATAGTGTTCATAGGGCGTGTGGGTTATTAACAATATCGGAATAATGATGGCGATAGAGACCAATAAGGGGTTCAGAATGGGAATTTTGCATCGTAGCGACAGTTTTCTTGCGGTATAGAATACAATCAATGTTAATGGCAGCGACCACCAAATGTGACTTAACATTTTTATTTCTCTTGTCTCTTTTGTTCACGCTTAACTTCTGATGCGGAGCCTATAATCGGGCGTTCACGATGAACATAATGGGAACTGTAAGCTACGATAATCATAACGATTACGGTACTGATCAGGCATGAAAAAACAATCGGAACTATCTGTTGGCTGAGTTGATCGTAATAATTCATTACGCCTACGCCAATAGGCAGAAACAATAAAGTCATATTTTTTAGTAACAGACTACAGCTTGGTTTTGCCCAATGAGCAGGAATTAGTTGAAAAGCTAATAGAACGAACAATATCAACATGCCGATAATACTGCCGGGAATAATGATGGGTAATAGGGAAGAAATGGCATTACCTGTCAGCAAACACAAATAAATCAGAACAAATGCTCGCAGGTACTGCCAACCAATAATCAGTACTTCACGAAACGACATAACAAAATTCCTAATTCTGGTGAGGTATTTATCATACAATTAACCTTGGAAATGTGCCATAGATCACATCCAAAAAAACGGGGACCATTGCTGATCCCCTTGGGTAAAAATATTAATGAAATAAATTGACTATTATTTCACTTGCATACCGGGTTGGGCGCCGCTGTCAGGGCTGAGTAAGAAGATATCTTTTCCACCAGGTCCGGCTGCCATAACCATCCCTTCTGAAATACCAAAGCGCATTTTGCGTGGCGCCAGATTGGCTACCATAATGGTTAAACGGCCTTCCAGTGCTTTTGGATCAGGATAACTGGAGCGGATACCTGAGAATACCTGACGGGTTTCGCCACCTAGATCCAGCATCAGTTTCAACAACTTATCCGAGCCTTCGACAAAATCAGCCTGTTTAATAAGGGCGACGCGCATATCAACTTTGGCAAAATCATCGAAGGTGATCGTGTCCTGAATCGGATCTTCCGCCAGTGGACCGCTGACTTTTTGTGGTGTGTTGATGCTCTCTTTAGATGCCGCGACCATAGCGTTCACTTTATCCATATCAATACGATTGAACAGCGCCTTAAAGGCAGAAACTTGATGATCCAGCAACGGTTGTTCAATACCATCCCAGGTGAGCTCTGTATTTAAGAAAGCTTCTGCGCGTTCTGCCAGACTTGGCAAAACAGGTTTCAGGAAAGTCATCAAAACGCGGAACAGATTGATGCCCATTGAACAGATAGCTTGAAGATCGGCATCACGACCTTCTTCTTTTGCCACCACCCACGGCGCTTGCTCATCCACATAACGGTTTGCCAAATCAGCCAGCGCCATGATTTCACGGATTGCTTTGCTGAATTCGCGGTTATTAAACTCTTCTGCAATCACTTTTGCCCCATCAATAAACTGTTGATAAAGCGCCGAATCAGCCAGTTTATCCGCTAGCTTGCCGTTAAAGCGTTTATTAATGAAGCCTGCGTTACGAGAGGCCAGGTTAACAACTTTATTAACGATATCGCTGTTAACACGTTGAACAAAATCTTCCAGATTCAGATCGATATCATCAATGCGAGCAGAGAGTTTGGCCGCATAGTAATAACGCAAGCAGTCCGCATCCAGATGTTCCAAATAAGTGCTGGCTTTAATAAAAGTACCTCGGGATTTGGACATTTTCGCACCGTTGACGGTGACATAGCCGTGAACAAATACATTGGTTGGCTTACGGTAACCGCTGCCTTCCAACATGGCCGGCCAGAATAGGCTGTGGAAATAAACAATGTCTTTACCGATAAAGTGATATAGATCGGTAGTGGAATCTTTTGCCCAGAACTCATCAAAGCTTAGATTTCCGCGTTTATCACACAGGTTCTGGAAAGAACCCATATACCCAATAGGGGCGTCTAGCCAGACATAGAAATATTTGCCCGGCGCATCAGGAATTTCAAAGCCGAAATAGGGGGCGTCACGGGTGATATCCCACTGTTGTAAACCGGATTCAAACCATTCCTGCATTTTGTTAGCAACTTGTTCTTGTAATGCGCCGGAGCGAGTCCAGGCTTGCAACATGTCGCTGAATGCGGGCAGATCAAAGAAGAAGTGTTCTGTTTCACGCATTTCTGGCGTCGCACCGGAGACAGCGGAACGCGGGTTGATTAGTTCAGTCGGACTGTAAGTTGAACCGCAAACTTCACAGTTATCACCATACTGATCCTCTGCCTTGCATTTTGGACAGCTTCCTTTGACAAAGCGATCCGGCAGAAACATATTCTTCTCAGGATCGTATAACTGAGAAATAGTACGATTCTTAATATGGCCGTTTTTTTTCAGTTCGAGATAGATTTTAGTTGATAACGCTTGGTTCTCTTCACTGTGCGTAGAGTGATAGTTATCATAGCTCACTGAAAAGCCAGTAAAATCCTGATGATGCTCTTGGTTCACCGTTGCGATCATCTCTTCAGGAGCCATACCCATTTGCTGAGCTTTCAGCATGATTGGCGTTCCATGAGCGTCATCGGCACAGATAAAGTGAACCTCTTTGCCGCGCATTCGCTGAAAACGGACCCAAATATCTGCTTGGATATGTTCCAGCATGTGACCGAGATGGATTGGACCGTTAGCATATGGCAACGCGCACGTCACCAATAATTTTTTTGCGACTTGAGACATAGTAAGGATCTGACTTCCAATAAGTGAAAAAGGAAGTTTGATGTTAACCGATTAAAAAAATTGTCGCTAGGGTAAGGCTCAATCTTAGTGAGTTTTGTTGGATAAAAGTTGGATCAGTGAACGGGAAGCGGGTTTTTGTCGCCAATCTTATCTGAACGCATTGGGTTCTGTTATGATGGAGGGATAGTTTTTAGCTAATGATAATCATTAAAGGAGCCGGGATGAACTCACAATCCCCCGAGCAGACCAATCCTGACCTGCTGAAATCTCAGGTAACAAAAATACTTGCTACTTTTACACACCTGACACTAGAACGCGATTTGATAACACTAAAAGCTTTACATCACTGTACGATGCTTGATGGTGTTTTGCACATTGAATTACTGATGCCGTTTGTCTGGCAACGCGGCTTTAAAGCGTTAAAAACGGCGACAACGGAAAAATTACAGGCGGTAACCGGCGCAAAATCGGTGGCGTGGAAATTGATCCATGATATCAGCACATTACGTCGTGCTAATGATCTGCCGGGAATTAATGGCGTTCGTAATATTTTGGCTGTCAGCTCAGGTAAAGGCGGGGTGGGTAAATCCAGCACCGCCGTAAACCTGGCGCTGGCATTGGCTCAGGAGGGGGCAAAAGTCGGTATTCTGGATGCGGATATCTACGGCCCTTCTGTTCCGAGTATGTTGGGAACCTCCAAAGAGCGCCCAACTTCTCCAGACGGGCAGCATATGGCGCCGATCATGACGCATGGCCTTGCCACTAACTCTATTGGTTATTTAGTAACAGACGATAATGCAATGGTATGGCGTGGCCCAATGGCTAGTAAGGCATTGATGCAGATGTTACAGGATACATTATGGCCGGATCTTGATTATCTGGTTATCGATATGCCGCCAGGAACCGGTGATATTCAACTCACTTTGTCACAAAACATCCCGGTAACGGGGGCGCTGGTGGTAACAACGCCTCAGGATATTGCTTTAATTGACGCCATGAAAGGTATCGTCATGTTCCAGAAAGTGAAGGTGCCTGTATTGGGGATTGTCGAAAACATGAGTGTGCACATTTGCAGCAACTGTGGTCATTCGGAACCTATCTTTGGTACGGGTGGGGCAGAAAAATTGGCGGCTAAATATCACTGTAAATTATTGGGACAAATCCCTCTGCATATTTCACTGCGTGAAGATCTGGATCGTGGTCAGCCAACTGTTATCAGTGATCCTGATAGTGAATTTACAGATATTTATCGCGAAATTGCCGCGAATATTTCAGCGCAGATGTATTGGCAAGGTGAGAAGATACCAACAGAAATCTCATTCCGTGCCGTTTAATGCGGGTATTTGATTGATGATAGCGGGCGATGGATGTTTTCATTGCCCGCTTTTTACATGGGGAGATTTTGTATGGGGATAAGTATGCTTGTCTGATTTCCCTCGTTACGATTTACCTCGTTTCATGGTTTTTATGCGAAACGCTTCGAAAAAAATGAGACTTATCTTGTTTACACTGGAACAGATACCATTAACTCCCTATAATCTCGCCAAACTTAGCACTCATAAGTGCTTTGTTCCCATTTTTTTCTAGAATCAGGTTATCTCTATTATGGCTGACGAAGCATATCAGTGCACAATTGTAGGAATTTCTGGTGCATCTGCCTCAGGTAAAAGTCTCATTGCTAATACACTTTATCGTGAATTACGCGCTCAGGTTGGTGATCACAATATCGGTATTATACCAGAGGATTGCTATTATAAAGATCAGAGCAATCTATCAATGGAAGAGCGTTATAAGACTAATTATGACCATCCAAGCTCAATGGATCACAATCTGCTCTTTTCTCACCTGCAAGCGCTGAAAATGGGTGAATCAATTGAATTACCACAATACGATTATGTTGCCCATACTCGTAAATCAGAAGCGATTCATTTTGCGCCGAAAAGGGTTATTATCCTAGAGGGTATTCTGTTATTGACTGATAAACGCTTGCGTCAGGAGATGGACTTCTCTATTTTTGTTGATACGCCACTGGATATCTGCCTTATGCGTCGTATTAAGCGGGATGTGCATGAACGGGGACGCTCTCTGGATTCGGTGATTGAGCAATATCATAAAACTGTGCGTCCAATGTTCCTGCAATTTATTGAACCATCAAAGCAATATGCAGATATTATTGTGCCGCGCGGGGGTAAAAACCGAGTCGCGATTGATATATTGAAAGCCAAAATTGGTCAGTTCTGCGAATAATAAAACTTGGCTTGTCAGGCATTGAATTGATAAGCATCATCGTATTTGAGAGGAAATAATGCGACTCTGTGACCGCGACATAATTAAATGGCTTGATGAAGGTAAATTGGTCATTGCTCCACGTCCGCCGATTGAACGTATTAACGGGGCAACCGCTGATGTGCGCCTTGGGAATCAGTTTCGTGTTTTCTGTGGTCATACTGCGGCATATATTGATTTGAGCGGCCCGAAAGATGAGGTCAGTGCTGCGCTTGATCGTGTGATGAGTGATGAAATTATCCTGTCTGACGATGAGGTTTTTTTCCTCCACCCTGGCGAGTTAGCGCTGGCTGTTACGCTGGAATCTGTCACATTGCCGGATGATTTGGTGGGCTGGCTTGATGGCCGTTCTTCTCTTGCTCGTCTTGGGTTGATGGTGCACGTGACGGCACATCGGATTGATCCGGGTTGGCATGGTCAGATTGTTCTCGAATTCTATAACTCCGGTAAATTGCCTCTGGCGTTACGTCCGGGGATGGTTATCGGCGCTTTGAGTTTTGAGCCGTTGTCTGGTTCCGCTGATCGTCCATATAACCGTCGTCAAGACGCGAAATATAAAAACCAACAGGGTGCGGTGGGTAGCCGTATTGATGAAGATTAATATTTTTGTCGGCTATTGAGTTGCATTGACTGTTTTGACAAAAAGAGCTGAGGAAGTCATGAAGAGATTACTGACGACATTGATTATTTTGCTGGTTGTGATTATTACCGGTCTGTCAGCATTAGTCATGTTAGTAAACCCGAATGACTTTCGTGCGTATATGGTCAAGCAGGTGCAAAAGAAGAGTGGTTACCAACTCGTCCTGCAAGATGGTATGCGTTGGCATGTCTGGCCAAAACTGAGCATCATTACCGGGCGTATGTCATTAACGGCCCCTGGAGCGGCGCAGCCAACAGTGACGGCAGAAAATATGCGTCTTGATGTGGAGTTGTGGCCGCTTCTTTCTCATCAACTTGCTGTGAAAGAGGTGATGCTGAAAGGGGCGATATTGAGAGTAACCCCAGAGAGTCAATCTCAGAAAAAAGAGAATATCCCTATTGCACCAAGAGGAAGCGCGGCTAATCCTGTTGCGAAGGGGGAGGGGTGGAAGCTTGATATTGCCAAAATTAAAGTCGTGGATAGTTTGCTTATTTGGCAGCGTGATGATCATGAGCAGTTAAATGTTCGTGATATTAATTTGCTTATGAAGCGGAATAACCAAAACCATATCAGCGTGGAGTTAAGTAGCAAAGTCAGTAAGAATCAGCAAGAACTGGCTTTTAATCTTAATGCTGATGTTAATATTACTGATTATCCATATCGTGTTGCTGGTAATATTAACTCTTTTGATTATCAACTCCAGGGCGCAGGTATACCTACGGGGGGAATTAGTGGTTCAGGAAAAGTACATGCTGTTTATCAAAAAGAGACGGCAGATGGACCGAAAATCATTTCTTTACAGACGTTGAGTTTCACCGCTAATGAGAGTGAATTGCATGGCAGTATAAAAGCCATGTTGGGGGTTCATGCGGATTATCAGATAGATTTATCTTCCCAAAAACTGAATTTAGATAATCTGATGGGATGGGATTTGCTTCCTAAAGAAGGCTCAGAAGTTAAACGTTATTACCGGGTGGAGAATAGTTCAGCTAAACCGGTGATCGCTGTTTCAAGCTCTGCCCAGCCTGATTATAGCGCCACGTTTCTAAATGATTTTAATGCGAATGTGACTATTAATGCGGATAAATTTGTTTATCGAGGAATGGAGATCGATAACCTGATATTGAAAGCGGCGAATAATAGTGGTATTGCTGAAATTTCTACTCTGAATGGCAAATTATTTGGTGGTGATTTCTCTATTCCGATTTTTTTAGATGCAACGGGTAATCAACTTAAGTTACACGCAAAACCTTTACTGCGGAATATAGAACTGGAACCGGTACTCAAAGCATTTTCTTTACCACAGGCATTTAGTGGTAAGTTCAATCTGAATGGGGATCTTTCTGGTAAAGGATATGATGGTTATGCGATTTCGCATATTTGGCAGGGTGATCTTAATTTCAGTTTAGTTAATGCCAAAATGTATGGATTAAATATCCCACAATTAGTCCAGCAATCCGTTGCTCGTGCAACGGATAAAGTGAGTATTACTGATAATATGGATAACTTTACCCGTGCCAAAAAGCTTGATGTTAAAGCGGTACTGAATCGAGGTGATATAAAAATCAGTCGGCTTCATGCGGTATCCGATCTGCTAAATATTGATGGACAGGGTAAGGCTAATCTACTTAAACAAAATGTTGATGTCGCTTTAAAAGTTCAGATAACACAAGGATGGGGCAAAGATAATGAATTGGTTAGTCGTCTGCGGAAAATGAAAGTGCCACTGCGGGTTTACGGTCATTGGGATAATCTGCAATACAATTTGGATATTGAACAACTGCTACGTAATGAATTGGAGGACAAGGTAAAACAAGCTATTAATGATTGGGTTGAACGTAGCAGTCATTAGCTGTATTAGCTCATGCCTGATTTGACCGTTCAATTCTGGTTAATTGACGATTATGCTTAACCAGATACCTAAATAAATTATTATCGTTGCCTGAGTGGTCAATTTCGGTACAAAAATGAATTTCTACTTGTGAGTTAAATTTTAATAATTGCTAACATCTCTTCATTTTTTTCATCCATGCCGACTTCAACAAAGCCAAAGCTGGCGTAAAAGTTGCTTGCGACAGTATTGCTTGGCTTATAACAGATTTCTATTTCTTTTAATTCATTTGTTTTCCTAATTTCATTAAGGGCTAGCAGCATTGCCTGGCGTCTAATATCTTTATTTTGATATTGTTGATCCACCATAAATCGCCAAATTGATGTTTTTTGATCTGTTTCAGGTACCCACATGAAAAATCCGACAGGTTTGCCATCTGAACAAATTGCACGTGTTTGGTATGAGGGATTGAATTTTGACTCAACCAGTGACCACACGTTATCTGCGACATATTCACATTGGTCATCGGTTACTGTTAGATCACAGATATCTTCATAATTGTCTTTATCCACATCAGCGAGGGTTATATTCATATATACCCGTCATCTTTCAAGTTGCCTCTTTGTTGGCTGCACTCGCTCACCCCGGTCACATAGTTATCTATGCTCCCGGGGATTCACTCCCTTGCCGTCGCGATGCATCTTGAAATCCATAGGGTATA
>NZ_LOIC01000081.1:0-16532 GCF_001684335.1 Photorhabdus namnaonensis | reverse complement strand
TTACGCCCTCGGGCACGTGCAGCTTGAAGCCCTGCATAGGTTCTCTCCCGCGTCAGATTGCGTTCAAATTCAGCCAGCGCACCAAAAACGGGTTCAGTGGAACAACCCCCAGATCGGTAAACTTTGTGAAAGCTACGAGTTATCAACGTGCTTAAATGTGTTCAAAACACGGTAGATGGTTGCTTCGCCTAGCTTGAACTCCTTGGCTAACTGACCAATCGTAGTGCCGGACTGACGCTTGAGATAAATATCATTTCGTATATCTTCGGTTAACTTAGCGGGGCGCCCGAATCTGACACCATTCTCTTTCGCTTTGGCGATCCCTTCCGCCTGGCGTTCACTGCGTAAGTCATTTTCAAACTCCGCGATGGTGGCCAGCATATTGAACATAAGACGCCCTGTTGAAGTTCGGGTATCAATATTTTGATCCAGAACGACCAAATCAATATTTTCTTGCTGAAAGCAACTAGAAATTTGTGATAAATGATCCACTGAACGTGCAAGCCGGTCTAATTTTGTGACGATCAGCGTATCACCTTCACGCAGGTAATCCATACAGGCTTGGTATTGCGGGCGGTGTGCTGTCCGACCACTGCGTTTTTCCTGATACAGACGTTCACACTCCGCTTGTCTTAATTTTTCCAGCTGAATGTCTAAACTTTGACCTGTTGAGCTGACCCGCGCATAACCAATTTTTGCCATAACCTATCATTATCCTTTAAACCATTTGATTGAGCACTTATGGTAGGACCTTTGAGAGCCATTTCCAATGGTCGTCAAAAAGTATACTTTTTGATAGATTTAAATTTGACCTTATCGTTCGATTCGTTTATATTGTTTGAATCATACCATTATTCAATGAGGGGATTATTATGGATGCTCTTTCTGCCAATGAAGCCAAAACTCAGTTTGGCGACATGCTACTCAAAGCACAACGTGCCCCAATCCAAATCAATAAAAACGGAAAACCCGTTGCGGTGGTTATCTCAATGGATGAATACGAAAGTATTGAAACACTCCGGTTAAAATTATTGCAGTCAAGAGCTGAGCAGGCCAGAGTTGATATTGAATCCGGTAACACCCTCGATGGCGAAGCCTTTTTTAATGAACTGATATCAGGTCAGTACGATTAGAACTTCACCTATTGAAGGGAAAAAAATGTCTGTAGCCGGACTGAGTGCAGAACAATTACAACGGGTGAAACGTATACACGAATATGCTACCCGTTTTCCCCTGACAGAAACCGGTGATGCGCAATTACTGAAAACCTGTTACGACTATATGGATACATTCAAACAGGTGATAGACAGTGCATCCACTGCCCAGCTGGATGATATTTGCCAGCAATACACCGGTTTTTTCCGATTCGCCAAACTCATGGAAATGTTGGCTCAGGGTATTGCTGAGGGCATTATCGACGTTCCAAGGGATCATTAGCCTTAATGACTATATCAAACTACCGCTTAACGCCTGATGCTCAGGCCGATCTGATTGAAATCCGTCGTTTTACTGTACAGCAATGGGGTAAGATGCAATCGGAAAAATACCTGTCCGGACTTCAACAAACCTTTCGTTTGCTGGCTTCTACCCCTGCACTGGGAAGAAGCAGGCCGGAAGTCGGATCGGGCGTATTGAGTTTTCCTTATGTCAGTCATGTCATTTATTACCTCATCCACGAACGGCAACCGGTGATATTTGGTGTGCTGCACAAACGGATGGTGCCTGCAAATCATCTGGACGGACGCGAAATGATTTGATTGTCTGGCCTCATTGAATCCGGGACTCGCAATGGAAAATATCAAGCGTATTCACTTATTATCCAATACCGAAATCGAAGAACTCTATGCCTGTCCCGAATTCAATGATCACGAACAAAACCTGTATTTTTCCTTAAGCCCGGCAGAACGGGCTGTTCTCGAACAGTTTCGCAATACCCAGACTCGTATCCATTTCATCCTGCAACTGGGTTATTTCAAGGCGAAACAACAGTTTTTCAACTTATCACTTGATAAGGTCATCCAGGATGTTCAGTATATTGCGGCTACGTATTATAGCGATACTGATGCGGCCCGGTTCACAGGCTCACTCTCCCGCAAATACAGGCGCAGTCAGCGGCAGGCCATACTCTCGCTCTTTGGTTACCGAAACTGGTCTCCGCAATATACAACTGAAATAGAATCTCATCTCGCCTATTTGTTGCGTTACTATCCCAAAGGGCACAGTGCGTTTCGTCAACTGCTGACGTATTTTGAGCATCAAAAATTGATGCTCCCGTCCTACCGAATTCTACAGGATATTTTCAGCCACGCCTTTATTGCGGAGGAAAATCGCCTGAATGCGGCAGTTTCCTTGTTGCCTGCCGTAATCACTGAGCAACTGGACGCTTTGGTACAGCGGGATGCCGGTATCACTGCCCTTAATATTATCCGTGCCGACCAAAAGGATTTTCAGTACACCGCTGTCAGAATGGAAGTAGATAAGGCATTGCGTATTGAAGATCTCTATCAGTTTGCTCGGGATTTTCTGCCTTCTCTGGCGTTGTCAAAAAATGCTATCCGTTACTATGCGGAAATGGCCGAACAATATGCCGCCTCCCGGTTGCGCAGACTGAGCAAAACCCAACAGTGGCTACAGGCCTTGTGTTTCGTCTATCACCGTTATCAGCAAATCATGGATAATCTGATTATCAGCTTTTGTTATCACACACGGGCGATCATGGATGCCGGTAAAATTTATGCGTCGATAGCCCACATGGATCACAGTGCCAAAGTCGTCACGGATTTTCCCGGACTGGCAAAGTTTCTGAAATGGTTTCCAGAACGGAACCCAAACATGAGCCAGACCGAACTGAATGAAGTGGCACTCAGTATGTTGCCCAAAACACAATTTTCCGTTATGGCAGACTTTTTGGAAGGCAAATCTTTTGATAAGAAAGCGGCGTTGTGGGAATACTATGGTCAGTCATCCCGCTTGCTCTCGTTGTATCTGCGTCCGATATTTACCCGAGTAAAACTGGAATATTATAAGAAAGACAGTCAAATAGGCGAACTGATCCATGTATTGAAAACACATTACGCCAGTGGAAAAAGTCCAGCCGCCTTAAAAATCTGCGATGAGCTGGGATTCACCATTCCCAAAAGTATGAATGCCTACCTGAAGCGGAAACCCTCGGACACTCGAATCGATCCGTATTTATTTGAGTTTTTTGTCTATTTAAAGATGCTCCATGAGATTGAACGAGGCCGTCTGTATTGCAATGACAGTGTCTCGTACTGTGATATTGATACCGATCTGGTTGACGATACGCTGGTTGATCACGTTGAAAAGATCGCGGCGGAGTTTGGTTATTCCCGCCTTCCTGTTTACTGTGACCAGCGTCTTGATGAAGCGCTACAGGAGCTGGATGAAGCCTGGGAGAGGACGACTCACAATATTCGTGAAAATAACAATCCCGGCTTTAACGTTCGTGAAACCAAAACCGGACAACAACACTGGAGTCTGCACTATGACAGCGTTGAAAAGCTGGACGATGCTTTTTTCAAAAACTTGCCCAAAGCTGAAATTGCTAACATTGTTATGTTCATCGGTGAGCTGACTGACCTGTGGCGTGGATTTACCCACCTGAAAGACCGTTATACTAAGCGGAAAAAACCGTTACCGTTGGCAATTAATGCCTGTTTGTTGTCGGAAGCCTTTGGATTTGGTGCCTTGAAAATGGCCGATATGTCGGATATGGAACTCAACCCGCTTCGCGCAGTACGGGAAGATTTTATTCGGGTGGATACGCTTTGTGCAGCCAATGAAATCGTCAGCAATCATATCCATTCACTGGCGATCTTCAAACAGTGGAATCTCATGGATAACAAACTATTGGCTGATGCAGACGGGCAAAAATTTGCAACGACAGACAGTACAATACAATCCCGTTATTCCAGAAAGCATCTGGGTAAAGGCCGTGGCATCTCGCTCTACACACTGCTCGCCAATTACGTGGCGGTTAATGCGAAAAATATTGGTCTGAATGAGTACGAAGGTCATTCACTGTACGACATGATTTACAACAATAAAACGGATATCGATATTCATATGGTGACAGGGGATAACCACTCACTGAACAAGCTGAATTTTGTCACTCTGGATTCTATCGACGTAGATTATGTTCCCAGTATCAAGAATGTGCGTCACGCAGCTGACGCTATTTATTCAGCGAAACCTCTGGATTATGATACTGGTATTCTCAAACCTAAAGGGGTGATTAATATCGAACGTATCCGCTCTCAGCGGCGAGGCGTTCTGCGTGTATTGCTTTCACTGATCATGCAGGAAAATACCCAGAGCAATATCATCCGAAAACTGAACTCTCATGCCCGTTACGCCAGATTAAAAGCGGCGTTGTTTGAATATAATGCCCTCTTCAAGAGCACTCATGTTCTCAATCTGATTGATGATATGGCACTCAGAAAAGCGATCCGAAGCGCCCGAAACCGGACAGAAGCCTATCATCAGCTTCAAAGTAACATCCGAAAAACGTACAACGGTATCTTCAAGGGTAAAAAAATCGTTGAAAACCGGGTCAGTGCTCATGCAGCCAGATTGGTTGCCAACTGCATCATTGCCTACAACAGTATGATCCTGAATGCGGTCTACCAGAAGATGCTGGCCAACGGTGTTTCTCAAGAAATTATTGATGAGTTTACGCGGATTTCGCCGATTGCCTGGACACACACGTTGTTCACGGTGCGATACAACTTTAAGAGAAATAACGGAAAAATCGATGTAGAAGCGATGGCGAGGATATTGGAGTCTCACCTGAAACAACATTTTTGGCGGGATGACTAATCAGGGTTTTCTCTCAAAGTTTACAGATCTGGGGGTTCTTCCGATGGACCCGATGAACGGCCTACCGGCCTGATGAGAAACCTAGCATAAAAATTGGCTCCTTGAAGCCGGCACACTTTTAAGGTTCATCAGGCGCGGAACTCATCGAGGCGCAGGCTCCTTGCCTATAATGACGCCGGATAGATTTAAGCAAGGTAAACGTCCGGTCATCTCACCTTGTTCTTCCTCTCCGGCCCCTGCACGCTACTGCTTCCTTATCTTCACCTGGAGACTGACACCATGAGCCGTAGCCGATGAAGTCAGTGAGCGACTGGAATATCGCCCCGCGACGTTTGTTGTCCGGCGTTATGTCTGTCCGCAGTACAGCTGCGCGGCCTGCCAGCGAATTCATGCCAAAGCCCAGCCCGCCCATCTGATTGAAAAGGGCATTCCAGAGCCGGGGTTGCTGGCTCAGGTGGTGGTCGCCAAATATCGTGACCACCTGCCGCTCTACCGTCAGCAACAAATCTATGCCTGCAGTGGTGTAACCCTGGCCCGCAGCACCCTGTCGGACTGGGTGGGGCAGGTGGCGGTGGCGTTGCAACCGTTGGCCGATGCCTTGAAGCAGACATTGCTGACGTCCCCCGTGCTGCATGCCGATGAGACCCCGTTGCCGATACTGGCCCCGGGAAAAGGCCAGACCCAGCGCGCCTATCTGTGGACGTATGTCACCGGCTCCGAGACCTCGCCGGCGGTAGTGTACTATGAGCTGCATCCCGGCCGCAGTGGCCGTTATGCACAGGGGTTCCTGGAGGCATGGGCCGGTGGCTACTTTGTCACGGATGACTACGCCGGCTACAACGCGCTGCATGCCCGGGCGGATATCACCGAAGCGGGTTGCTGGGCCCACGCCCGTCGTAAATTCTTTGACCAATATAAGCGAGCCAAAGTTCGGTAGCGAAACAGGCGCTGGATGGCATTCGCGACCTGTACAAGCTGGAGCGAAAAATCAAACACCGGCCGCCGGATAAACGGCGTCAGTGGCGGCAGCGTTATGCCCGGCCGTGGCTGAATGAGTTCCGGTTTTGGTTGCAGACGACTCAGACCCAAACGGCCCCCAACTCCGGGTTACGCAAAGCGATAGATTATACGCTGAAGCGCTGGTCGGCGCTGGTGTGTTATCTGGATGATGGCCGGGTGCCGATAGACAACAACCGGGCGGAGAATGCGGTCCGGGGTGTGGCGGTCGGCCGAAAGAACGGGCTTTTTGCGGGTTCACTGCCCGCGGGGCAACGGTCGGCCATGATAATGAGCCTGTTGGAAACCGCCAGAGCCAACGGACATGAGCCCTGGGTCTGGTTACGAGATGTCCTCAGCCGGCTGCCTGTCTGGCCGAACAGTCGGTTGAATGAGCTGCTGCCCTGGCCTGAGAATGCCTTCCGTTAACATCCCATTTTGTTGTTCTCTGACCACGCAAGGTGAGTTCACCGGAGCCTTACGTTTTTGCAGGCAAATGACACGCTTTTAAGTTTAAAAAAACCTGGCTGCCCCACACCGCTTGTCTGTTCGCGTTTAGTAAAACAGGCTCTGCTGTCATGACCCGCCCCGTTTCCGGGGCAGGGAACACATCACTGATTCATTTACTGCCCCAAATTCCCGCCGCATGGCATTGAAGCCGGCCGCATGTCCATCGCTTTGCAACTGAGTGTGAAATCAAGGGTGTCATTCGTG
This sequence comes from Photorhabdus namnaonensis, assembly GCF_001684335.1. Taxonomy (GTDB): domain Bacteria; phylum Pseudomonadota; class Gammaproteobacteria; order Enterobacterales; family Enterobacteriaceae; genus Photorhabdus; species Photorhabdus namnaonensis. Next base: position 9,983 of record NZ_LOIC01000081.1, on the reverse strand, counting down.
GGCTTATCACTTCCTGCAATAACCTGTGTGGCCGTTATTTCTCTACCGGAACTTTTGCCTCCGGCCTGAAGGTCATACGAAGCGCTCCACATCCCTTCAGTGACAATCACAGGATTTTTATCATCAGTCAGTAACGTCGTTTTCCCTGAGCCTTTGTTCAGTAATCGTAACTCAATTCTGGCCCCTTCGGTTCCTGTGCCTGAAAATTCAACATATGATGACGATTTTTCATAAATGACTATTTTTTGCCCGTTTGATGGTGACCGGATGACGACGGGCCCGGAGGGGGTTGTCACCACATAGTGTCGTGCCTCACTGTGATTTTTGTATACCCCCGCTTCAGTTGTCCTGCTGCTGGTAACCACCATTTCCTTCATACCCGGGGATGAGTTTGCCTGGCAGGACCATGAACCATACCCTCCGGTCGGTGTGGTTGGCACACATTCCGGAACTTTTATGTGCTTGGCAGCGTCAGCAGCTGTATCCGGTGTATGGCCTGATATTGTGTATACCGGAGAGTTAATTACCTCTCCCTCAGACGGAGAATCAATGGTGATGAGAGAATGAGCGGTAAAGCTGGTCGCTGAAACAGAGAAACGGCCTGGTGTACTTTTGACCTCACCGGTATCATCATCTTTATAAATGGCCTGAATGTTATACGTTCCGTTTTCCTTATTACCCTGACAATTCCAGGTGCCATTCTCTGCAACATCTGCGTCACACAGTTTCTCTGTCGGGATACTTCCCTGCGGTCCAACATACACGCTCAGTTTAGTGGCCTCAGAGGGCAGGAGAGATTCACCGCTGACAGTGAACCTGTTCTCACTGGTTGTTGCATTCGCCACTGGCCACGTAATTTTGATATAAGACCTGTTTTGACGTCCTACATTATTCACGGCAAAATTCCGGATTATTTTTACAGGTTTCCCACGGCTGTCAGTGCCTGTCACCATAACCTGATAGATGCCGTTTATTTCCGGGTAAACACTACCATCGCCCGGACATGACCAGGCTCCGTCCGGGTGTGCGATGACGTTACAGTCTCGGGCTAATTCACCCAGTCCCTGCATCCTCACCTTGCTACCGGCTGGGGCAAGTCCATTGATGTTGAATGTTGATTCCAGAACCTCATTTTCTTTCGGCGAGTCAACGGTAAAGGACGGAGCCAGAGTGTAATCACGGGATACACCGCTGTCATCATCCCGGTCACTCATCCTGATAGTGGCCTCTGTCCCTTCCGTCACACTGATGGGCATGCACGACCATTTGCCTGCATTCGTAACAACGGTATGGCATTCCCCCACCACTGGTATACCAAGTACATCAATTCTGTGTCCGGGCTTACCGTTGCCCTGTATCCGGTAAGTATTCTGAGTGACAACCTCTCCCTCGGCCGGTGATTCAATCGTCGACTCGTTCTCCACCAGTCCGGAAACCGTCCAGGTGACTGTTCTGGCATCCTGCTGCTCTTTCCCGCCAGCGATCGTGACGGCCGTGGCGGTATAAGACCCCGCCACAGATTCTTGAGCAGGAACCGGATATGACCATAACCCCATATTATCAACAACAACGGTGTCCTCAGCAGCATCCTTACCGCTGCTCTTGATGGTGACCTTAACTGATGCCCCTGGATGACCCGTGCCGGCCACACTGTACGGGGTATTGATGACGGTCGAATTATCTGCAGGAGTCAAGACTGTTAGATGTTTAACCGAAATAGCATAGTGGCGCTCCACTGTCAGCGGCGTTCCCCCGACAGCCCCTCCCGGCAATTCCTGAGTGGCAATAATCGTGACCGGACCTAGTAATCCATCTGGTGGCTGGCAACTCCATTGCCCGTCCCCGGCAGACCTGACAGAACATACCGGTTCACTCTTGCCAGGTATTGTCACAGTTATTAACGCATCTCTCGCAGCCTGGCCATCTATGGTATAGGACTTAAGATAAGGGATTTCCTGAGACTCGGCAGGTGCCTCAATCGTGACCTGTTTTGCCAGTGGAATAACGCGTTTTCCAATAGGCTTTCTGTCATGGTCATAATTAATAACGGTAAGGATATAGCTGTCCAGCGGGTTCCAGCCTGACATTGCTTTCCTGATATCATAATGCCAGAGCCCATGTTTCCCCCAGTCTGGCTTCAGTACATCGTCTAAAATCTTCAAACTTCCAAGCGTAATGGTAATCCCGGCACTGGCCACTGCTCCCCCCGCGGAGACACCCGCCCCCGCAGCACCCGCAACAGTTGTCAGTCCCGCCGCGGTTGTTGTCGCAGCTGTACTCAGCAATGCGCCATCTGCGGCAGTTGCAGGGAAAATAAGATAAGGGGCCACATCTGACCCTGTACCGGCTTCACCGCCGCCGGTATTGCCATTTATCCCCCCGCCGTTACCGTCACCACCGTTCCCCCCCTCTTCTAACTCTTTATCCTCGTCCTTTTGTTTTACAATGAAACTGCTGCTTGCTTTCGAAACACTGCCGCCAGAAGTGGTTTGTGTGGCAGTTAACGTGTATTCCCCATCAGCAGGGGTCTCCTGTAAACCACAATTCCACGTACCATCACTCTGTACTGTCTTATTGCAAGAAGGATTTTCCGGGATGGGAACGTTAATAGAGGCCCCTGGTTCCCCCGTTCCTTTCACCATATACTCTGGAGCGATGACGACCCAGCCAGGTGCTGTACTTTTAGTTGTACCGTTCTTAGAGCTAGCGGGCTCATCTATGCCGACCGGCATTGTCTTTTTTAATACAATATTATGGTCTTTAGACTCGGTTACCATATGTAAATCCTCACCTATCAACACCTCATGCTCAGCAACAACAGTTAACTTTACTTTTTGTTTATCCTCCAGTTTCTTGTAGAGATCTGTATTGTCATTAATGATTTTCGGAAAATTTATATCGGGGCAAAACCAATCTAGGATGGATCCCTCACTTTTATATTCATTTTCTGGAGCTATTTCGTTATATAACTCCACCTGTTTATTATTCTCGTCCTTATAACGAACATAACAATGAATTCTGCCAGATTCCCGTAAGGCTTCAAGCGACCCCGAAAAAAAAACATTTTTTTCAGTTGAACCATATTCCACTTCATCCTCATCACTACTCGCTAGCGGAAAGTCAATTTCAATACCAGGCTCTAAAAACTTATATGAAACAGTTTCAGTTGCAAGAGGCGGCACCATTGTCCTGGGGGTGTTAATATATAAGCTTGCTGTTGTATTATATTCCCCATTCTTTTTTGTTACATCCCAAAAATTATATGATAATTCCCACGAAGGATTATTGATATCTGTATTTTCATCAACCCCGACAATCCCCGCATCAGTTGATGATAATTTAATTGTCTTTTCAATTGGAGTCAGGTAGCCATTATTAAGTGTAATGTTTGTCTCGCCTTTAACCTTAACTGGATACATTGCAACCTTTTCACTATCACTAGGAAATCTGCTATTCAGCATAGAGCTGATTGAAATACTTGGCTTGGTGGCGTATTTAAAAATGTAGTTTGCAGTAGCCAATGCATCTGTATGACTGTATACACTATTCTCGCTAAGGAAATAACTTGTGTATCTGGCAATAAAAGGCTCTGCAGAATTAGAAACCGGTCTAGGTGGAGCTTTAAGCCTGCATATCACATGCCCGGATTGATTTATAGCTGGGGAGGGTATTTGGGTTCCACTGCTATCGTAACAAGGAGACTCTTCAGTACGTTTATTGGAAAGATTTCTCTTAATAATTACACGTTGACCAGGAGACCCACTCAGTTGGATTGTAAAATATCCATCATCGTGGACATAAACCACTTTATCTAATACATCTGCAGGAGTAGCATCTTCATCCACTGTCTTAGGACTCTCTTTCATAGAAAGAGTACGTTTGCCATAGTTCTGCATAAAGAAAACGCAATCATTTGTATTTTTACCAGGAGTACACTTTGGATCCTGCTCTTCATCATACTGAGCCATAGCAGCAAGTTCAAGGTTGCCCATTACTACTTCCGAGCGCCCATGAAACTGCTCCATATCTACCCGGCAGAACCACTCATCCTCCTTCGGACCAGTTTTCCTATTAATACGAGGTATATCTGCCTCCCCCTCCTTAATGCACACAGTCGTCGGATTTTCTCTCCATTTACCGGTATTCTGATTTAGAACAAATACTTTTATGCTGAGAGGTATGTTTCCCCAACCGCTAAATTCCATCGAATTGTCCGTTCCCACCATACCCTCAGTCGGATTGTTGAAAAAGGGAATGCCAGTGAGATTCGCCATTTTATGGAGAATCTCAGGGGTTATTTCACTATAAGTGCTGTAATCAGCATTCCCTCCCCACATCACCCCTGCCACTTTTTGTGTTTCGAGTCTTTCTTCCTCAGTGTCATAGCCCTTCAGCCAACTAAGCGGAGCTTTCATCATCAGTGGGCCACCTGAGTCCCCTGGGGCTCCTATCCCTGTCCCTAGGGCTCCTATCTCTTTCACGCGGGCAACACTGATACCTGTATTCTTAAAGCCAGGCGGATTTTCCGGTAGGTCTGCTTGCAAGATGGTTCTTGCTGTAGCAATACCCAGTTTATTAAACACATTGCGCCAGTCACGGTCATCTTTAGGATCCCAGCTGAAAAAACCATAGCCCATTACCGTTACAGGAGCATCTTTATAAAAATCAATACCATGCATCAAAGGAACCATAGTAACACGGTCATCTCGCTTATTCATTTCGAGTAATACTATATCTCCCCATTCATCGATAACTTCAGTATCAGAGAAATCTCTTAATTTTGGTTTATCGTCCGAGGTCCCTCCTCCCCCCAACACAACCTTTAATGGTCTACGTGTACCATCAGAATTTTTCGTGCAGTGTGTGGCCGTTATGACAAATTGAGGCGACAAAAATTCTCCAGTACACTTAGAAGAACCATCATGTGTAATTAGCAGCGCCAACCAATTTGGTGCGTTACCTTTATATTGTGGCATTTCATTACCTGGCTTATAAATATCATCACTCACTACAGACAATGGCGCAGAGAAAGCAGCAAAAGCACCCAAAAAAATAAACAAACTCGAACACATCAGCCAGAAAAAATAACTTATTTTTATTTTTAAATATCTCATTTTACTCTCCTCAGGGCTTCTGGATTTTCAGAACATAAATCGACAGATTCACTCTGATTATGTGAGTACAGACCGATTACCCTGACATTTCTGCATACTGTATTGAGCGTTTTACCGTCTTTGCTTGCCGTCGCGGTATACTGGTAGGTGCCCCAATCACTCGATGGGCCTTCGATAAACCATCGCCCTGAACCATCTACAACGGTAATCCACGGCACATCAATATTATTCACATCCACCTGCACACGAGCCCCAGGCTCACCTTCGCCTTGAACAGCAAATCGGGTGTGTTCCAGAACACTTCCCCCTTCAGCAGGACTGGTGATACTGACAGGAGTGACAATCTCAAAATCTCCTTCAACCGGGACGCTGGATTCTCCGTCGATAACCTGATAGGCCAAAAATTTATGTTTCCCGTGTGCCAGCCTTGTGAAATCCACATGCCAGTCTGCCTGCCCTATATAGGACGTACTGTCAGACGGTTTATTGTTATCCAGCTGGTATACAAGAGACGTGGATTTATCTTTTGTTCCCTTAATTGTCATCCCATGATTTTCAAAGTCCTGGACAGCTGACTCGATGGTCAAAGGAGCTGCCACCACGATATCCTGCACAGCCTTTCCCTGTTCCTTACTGTTAATTGTTTGCGTTACTGTCAGCGTATGCTTACCTGAGTTGCTCGGTACTGAAACCTTACAACTGAAGTCTCCTGACGAGGAAGTAATAGCATTGCTACCGAACCAGCTATCATCATCCATGACACATGAGATTTTTGCAGAAGGCTCTGCTTTACCTGTTACGGTCAGACTACTGCTGGGGGATACCCACTGGTTAGTTGTCGGACTGGTAATCACGACACGCGCAGCCACCGTAAAGTATGTAGTGACCTTCTCCTGTTTTCCGCTGCCCAGTATCTCGGTGGCAATAAGGTTATGTGAGCCAGATGCCAGGCTGGTCTGTGTGCCCGTCCAGTGGTCACTGGTAATCCTGACTGTCGGAAAGGACTTACCATCAATGGTGTACTCAACATCTGCGCCCGATGTTCCCCTACCTGCCGGTGTCAGCAGGTAGGGCTCAGAATGGTCTGACTCCGGCTGTGGCTCAGACACGGAAAACGGGGTGTTTTTCATTGCGGAAAAGCGCGCAGTACTATCCTTAAAATCCTTCAGCTTCTGCGTGATGGTAAATTCATAATTACCGGATGCAGTAGGTATAGGGGCGGAAGTGACCCAGTACATTGAATTATCTGCGGAGAGTGGCACGGGTATGCAGTTCTTGTGACCCTCTTCTTCACAAACTTCTCCCGAAACGGTACCTGTTGTACTTTTCATACCCTGCACAGTCCAGTCTTTTCCTGGCTTGATATTATTATCCGCATCGAGTCCATTCACAGTAACTTTTACCGGCTCGGCAATCTGGATGTTTCTTTTATCCGGATTGGTGTCATACGTGAGTTGTGTCACATATCTGGCATAAATCGTTGTATGTGTGATATCTCCATAAGAAAGCTGAGACAACATTTCCAGATAAGGTATGCTGCCTTTCCATTTACCGTCAGCCCCCACCATCGTTGTATAATTCTTCGGGTTACCATCATACCCAAACTCGACAGTGCTTCCGGGTTCTGCCGTTCCTGAAATATCTACCCCCCCTCCGTCTTCTGCAATAAAGTGTTCGTTCTCGACAGGGAAGGATATTTTTATATCTTCAGGAGGCTCATTTATTGTGAACGTCCAGTGCTGTTCTTTATATACAGGGAATCCGGGATAATATAAATAGGTAAGTGGCTTGCCGCTCACCGTGGGGTCAAAGCTTCCCATGCAACTTTTAGGCGGAGTAACATAATCACAAGTAGCAATAATACCATCGGGTTCTTTCCCATTAAAATACGCTGGCACTGCTTTATGATGCGGGGCCGGGGGGGGATAAAAAGGCAGCGGATTAAAATTATTATCCGATGGTGCTAAATCAATTTCATTTGCATAAAATAATGCAGTGTAATAAACCCCACATATCAGACCAATGCAATTATCTGAACGCCAGGTCATCCCTAAATACTCTGAATAGGGAGTGCCTTTTCGTGTTATATTCGCTTTAAATGCCACCCATTCTGATGTGTGATTTATCTTGGTCGAATTGGCGCAGGCGGGGTGCCCCAGCTCAAACTGCTTACCTGTCCACTGAATAGTCACACGCCCTCCATAAGGAGGAATGATATCTGGCGGCTCTGCAAATGCTGCACACCGTGCTTTAAAATCACTCAGCTTGACAGGCTGAAAGCTGTTATTAATAACCGTAATCCAATGGTCGGTAGCGAAAGCACTGCGAGCGACCAGAAGCATAAGCACAATTAAAACACATCTCCAGAGAGCTTCATGCTCTCTGGCAGAACTGACCCTGCTGTTTGTTTTCATCTTCAATTGACACAACCTTTCATGTTTCTAATGGTAAGAAAATACGAATCCCCTACATCTGAGAACACTCATATCCGTAATAAACCCCTGGGATATTCGTTACGCCTCAGATTTCAGGATGACACCACCATGACACGATACGTAGATATTGCTGTGGACTGACGGCTTAGGAGAGCATAAAAAACCTTGGGGCATTTATGCAGCAACCGTTTCTGTCCAATAATGCTCCGTTTCGTCACCTAATTTTATGCCCGGATATTTGCGAGTGCACAGGCCACAATATTCGAATGTTTTCGTTCAAGTTGAATTCTGACCCAATCCGCTAAGCGCCCGGATTGGTGGTTAATACGTTGTATAAAAACACGGGCGCATTGAACTAAGAGCTGCCGGAGCCTCTTGTCTCCCCGCTTGCTGATACCGAGCAAGGTATTTTTTCCTCCCGTGCTGTATTGACGAGGAATCAAACCCGTTGAGCGGCGAAATCCCGGCTGGAGAGCATATGTCCTGTAACTGTACCTTTATGAGGTTCTTGGTCTATGCCTACATTACTGCAATATTTACCTACAAAATTCTGAGTTTCTTTATTCAGACTAATTTCCATTGTAGATAGAAGTTTATTAGTCCATAATCCAGATATATCCGCTTAACTTGAAGATGCAGGATTCAGAACCTGGAAGTTATCATTAATACGGCACGACAGGTTCCCGGCAAGTTCCGGTAATATTTCCGTAAAAAAGCGATGTATTGCCTGCCTGAACAAGGCCGTCGTGGCGAAATAATGGTTATTTCTGACTTGTTCATTCATCACCTTCCACAGCCTTTCTATCGGGTTCAGATTCGGGCTGTATGGCGGTAAGTAATGAAGGTCGATATTCATCACATAAGCCCAGTCTTTCACCAGCTTACTCCGGTGGTAACCGGCTCCGTCAAGGATAATATGAACCTTCTGACTGACCGGATAGGTTTCACGCAAGGCAATGAAGAACTCGGCGATGTGATAACTATCGATACGGTCATATTCGCGCACCACCGTTTTACTGATATCGGCCAGATTCAGGGCACCCATCAGGTTCAGACGTGTACGGCTGCCCGTGGTTTTCACCGCGGTTTTCTGGCCTTTGCGCATCCAGCCATAAGCGAGCTTTGTCCCCTGCGTGGGATGGACGCCATCAATGAACAGGATAAGCTCATGGTCTCCGGCTTCCTGCTTCAGTTTCCCGTAGGCTTCCATAAAGGCCCGTTGCTGTTCCGCATTGAACTTGTGTGGCACGCCGGTCGGTTTTTTATAGCTGAAGCCATTGTGGTGCAGCCATTTATTCATGCCGTGAACGGTGTAACTGATATCCCACCACGCTTCGACAAGACGGATAACCGCCTGTGTGGTGGGCAGAAGATTGGCGGTCAGATAAGCGATAAGTTCCTGAGTCTGTGTTTCGCTGAGATAGCTCTGAGAGCCGCCATTTTCGGGCTTGAGTTTGCGGTGATTAAGGTAATCGCTGATATGACGATTAACGGTCGTTTCATGAAGACGCAGGGCCTGAGCGATCATCACTGAACTCCAGCCCTCAGAGGCCAGCAGGACCGCTTTTATGCGATCACACTCCCTCTTATCACGGCAGGTGTGATGGAAGCGTTCAAGTTCGGCTTTTTGTTCATCGGTAATGAATATTTTCATGACTGATACCCTGATCCTTATTTTGGGAAAAATCAAGCATCTTCAATGATTACGGGTATATATCTATAGTCGGATCTCTTGTTCCTGCACTTGCCTCTATATCTGTATCGACGAGTCCGAGAATTTCTTCAAGTAACATACAATTTCCCCTCTAAATAATGTTATTGAGCATTTTTAGCATCGTAACGACAATTATAAGTATAGTTCGTATCTTTATATTTTGTATTCTTTTTAAGAAAAAAATAACTTTTTGATATATATAAACATCCAAGGTAAGTGTTGATTAATATATTTTTTGTGGATATAGTTTATTATGTAAATAATAACAAATAGGTTTTGTATAAATTTAAAATGATTTCTTTAATTAAGCAGGGATATCATCTGTGTATTTATCTTTATGTATACCAAATGAACTTCAAGATGCTTGAGTCGTCAGACGTAAAAACATTTAAATTCAACAATATAATCGTTTTTCAAACATGCACTTTGAAGTATCTTGAGTATATATTATTTAAGGTGGTGTGCATCACATAAAGTCTGAATAAAATAGAGGTTTATCTAATTGATATAATTTAGTATTTTCGTAAAAACAAGAAAGACCAGCAAACGTTCTGAGGGATCCCCACAAACTCAGCGCTAATAAATTAAAATCCTATTTCGATAGATTTTGGCGAGATGGTTTAATAGGAGACCATAAAAATCTATGGTCACCCTCGTTTTTGCAACACTCATTTTGATGAATTTTGGGCTTGCTTAAATCTATCCGGCGTCACTATAGGC
>NZ_LOIC01000080.1:87635-200468 GCF_001684335.1 Photorhabdus namnaonensis | reverse complement strand
GTGTTCATGATGATGGCCTCTTAAAAAAATAAATCACACGCTGTCAATATATCGCTAACAGGGTGAGGGCGACCATCTCATTAGTATGGGGTATTCCTGTAACCAATTAATATGATCGTTCGATTTATCATCATGATGAAAGGAAAGTTATGCCCAAGCCGCCATTCGAGATGTCAGCCCTATGCTCTGGCGACGTTTTCGAATGAAGAGCCATAGTTTTTACCGTAGATATGAAAGGTATGGTCATTATCCCAGCCGAAAGCAAATTACAGTAGAAAATGAAAGGCTCCTAATGACATATGGTATCTACTATGAAGGTGGTCTCAGTTTTTATGATGATCCCTAAGCTGTTTCACTTGCGTCTTTTCATTTCGAAAACCGTGATAAATTCACTTATGAGTACGATTTCTATCGGCATTGGTTACTGGATATCCGTATCGAAGCAATTGAATCTGACTCAAATAAAAGTACGCCTCTCTGTCTCAGTGGACAAGGTATGCCGGCACCCAATATGATGAAGCCGAAGCAACATTGAAGCTCTTAGAGGCTATTGTCGAAAGTAATGACGATACAACGTTTGGCGACATCCAAGCATTCATCGACGAGTTCAATCGCGTCAAGTTTAACCGCCACCGACTTAACGGGTTATTAAAGAACTATGATTTTTACACGCCTAACTATTCCCAAGGCTTAGACTGGACTCTATAAAGGTATACCTTTTCAGTTCGTATTTAAAATAAGTCAATTACGCTCTATAAACATCGGAAAAGTGGGCTTTATAGATTATTCTATAATTCTTTGTTATGTTTTAGGGCTGATATGCACTATGCCTACATCCGGGTGAGTTCTGTTGATCAGCATGTTGAACGCCAGAAAGAAGTGCTGTCTGCATCCGGGATTGAAATTGACAAAATTTATCTCGAACAGACCAGCGTTAAAGACATCAACCGGCCACAACTTCAGGAAATGCTTAAACAGGTCAGAACAGGCGACACCATTATTGCTCACTCCATTGACCGGCTATGCCGCAATATGATGGATATGTCTGCCCTGACCCTGCATTTACGTCAGCAAGGTATTACACTGATCTTTCTAAAAGAACAGCTCACGTTTAGTGCTGGCGAGGAAACTCCCATGCAGGAGCTGCAACTGCATATGATGTCTGCATTCAGCCAGTTTGAGCGGGCATTAATTCGGGAAAGACAGGCCGAAGGGATCTCGGCTAAAAAACAGCGCGGAGAACGCACTGGTTGACCGCCTGCGGATATCAAACAAGTTAACACGTAAAATTTTACTCAACTGCACTGAAGAAGAATCGGATATGATCAATACTCTTATGTCTGATGGTAAAGTCCTTGATCGGTATACACAAACTAATGTGCTTAGAGCCAGTATCCTGGCATTAATGCTGATACCAGAAGAAGAAAGGCTTCCGCTTCTAGACCAGGTGACAATCAGTGCTCCAAAGGCAGGACGCAGGAAATAATTTACACCGACGCATTAACGGTATGGCTGTTTCAGTGATGGCGTTAAAACTCGCTGTTGATGGGGCCGTAACTGGCAAGCGTAGCAAATGGGTGTTAAGCATTATGGATAAGTTCGAAAGAGCACTACCTATCGTGAAACAAAAAAAGAATCAGAGATTCGATTAGTCAGTCCTGAATAATTTCCTCGATGTCCTGATCGTCGAGTTCAATCTTGCGCTCAACAAACCCCTCACCCTTATAATATTTAACTGGAAATACAGTCCTCATAATTTGTTACCCCTCTGATTTAAATTAGCTTACAGGTTAATTTTCATTGCCATTTATTAGCCTATACACTAATATAATTATAAAAGAGAGGCCATATGTTTAACGTAGTTTATCACCCGGAAGCTAGGGAAGAAGCCACGGCATTGCCCGTGAGGATTCGGGTTAAATTTGACCGACTTATCGGTAAGCTTGAATCTGACGCGCGATTATTGCGGGAACCGGACACTAAGCCCCTGGGCGATGGACTTTTTGAGATCCGCACGATGGGAACGGACATAGCCAGAGGTATCTGGGTATATCATAAAGGCAATACAATCATCATGCTCCGGGTTTTCATCAAAAAGTCACAGAAAACGCCAGCAAAAGAAATCGAACTCGCCAAAAAGCGGTTAGCGGAGGTACTTAATTAATGAAACTGGTAAGTCATAAAGAACTGCATAACGAGTGGATGCAGGATGACAAATATCGTGCTGCATGGCATGAGGAAGAACGCAAGGAGAAGCTCAGAGAGCTGCTTGCAGAATGGCGCAAACATGACAATCTGACAAAAGCTCAGGTCGCTGAACGGATGGGGGTTACACCTCCGGTTATTTCCCGCATGGAAAATAACATCACGAAAGCCAGCATCGATACGCTGACCCGTTACGCTCACGCCTGTGGTATTAAAAAGCCTATTATCGTCCTCTACTGAATAGCCAATTAATGCTAATGTATGCATACGTTAGCATTAATTAAGAAAAAATTATAACTTTTATAAAGTTCTACAGGAAATTCAATATATTGGAGAGCATAAAAATCTGTGGGGCAGTCGTTTAAATGCTTTCCGCATCAGAATTAATGAGCTAGCCGGAGTACGGTTGATGGTTCTACATTAGCCATAGCAGCATAAACACCAATGTAGTGCCCCACACAATTTCATGCTCTCTAATATAAAATGTTATTTTTCCTGCTTTACCAGCACCATAACACCACAGGCAACCGTCGGAGCATAACGCCACTCATACAGTAAGTTTTGTAATGTAATTCCTGTTCGTTCCCAGCGAGGGATCACCACGTTAACCATCCGGTAACGCCATGTCGGGTAACGTGCCAGAACCGAACAGGCCAGCTGTATCTGAGCAGGCCGCATCAAATGAGAACGAAACAGAATATCCCTGTCTGCCCGCCAAAGTGCCCCCTCAAGTTCGCGAACAAATGCCGCATGAAAACACCGGGTTCGGCTCCGTGTCAGACGCCCTATCCTATCAGTCGGAGAAAGATGAATAACGTAATACCGTTTTTTCCTGTGCCGGAAACCCGAACAAATAAACCCCCGCCAGGGCGTTAATCTGCTCACCAGTGCAAAACAAGGACAACACAACACCACCAAAATAAAAATCAGATATACGCACATGTTACGTTTTTATTTACAGCAGGTAATGACATAAGCTGATTCGCTTCGTTGGTGACCCACAAATTTAAGTCCCGCCGCATAATATCCAGGCTTACATCGGTGTTCAGCGAAATCACGTCCACCCCAGTTTCCATCCTGATAACATTGGTTCTGCTGCAAGGTGGCTTCTGCTTTTGTCCACAGGCCGGACTGGCAGGACAGTATGGCGCCTTTGCTGTCGCGGCTAACCAATCCGTTGGGTAAACAGGCCGTACCCGCCATAGTCACTTTATCAAGTTGTAAAAACTCCCCTGTCGACAGACGACCATCAGCCCGAAGGGCGCCGCCTTTGATTTGTCCCTCCGTATAAATGCTTTTATTATTGACGCTGCGAAGCCAGTTGCTGTCTGACATCATCCAACCACCACCATAGGTTTCATTTAACCAGCCTTTATTCTTTGTCGTCACAATCCAGCCATCGTGGCTACGAATATCCCCCTGAAACTGGCCGGCATTCGCCCGGATATCGCCACTAAAATGTCCAACCTGTGCATTCACGGTAGCCGTATTGTTCAGGTTATTGCCTCCCATGTTAATGTCAGTATGCATTTTGTTCAGTTCCGGACGACCGGGGACAGCAAAACGGTACAATCGGTCACTCTCCTCACGGGCAGTAGATAACTCATCTGCGCTCAATAACACGGCCAGATGACCTTCACCACTGTTTATCCCAAAATCCTTTAGAGGCACCGTCCATGAACTCATTGCGCCAGTAACCGTCTTGCCATCCCGAATATATCCCCCCAATCCGGTAGAGATATCCATCGATATCAGGCGCAGAGCTTTATAAGGCAATTGACTCCCTTCTTGTGTCACCACCATTGCCTGCAATAATGCCGGATCCTGGGTATTTCGTACCACAGCGGTCTGATAGCGCTGTCCTGAACTATTGGTGTCTTTGAATCCAGATGGCAACAGCCCCGTTTTTCTCAACATATCCGGGGTGATCATCACAGGTTGGGTTGTCGTTGCTAAATTCCGTAACCTATCATAATAACGACCAATATAAGCTCTCGACGCTGCACTGAAACGACTGCTTTTCGCCGCCATGACCTGCCAGGACTTCTCTGTCAGATAATCGTTGTAAATGCGGGTTCCCAACGCCGCCAGTACCAGCAATATCATGAGTCCGGCAGCTGTGCCCAGCATCATGTATCCCCTATCCGGCCCTCTGCTGCTGCCACAACAACCCTTTCTTTCTGTCACAATTAGATTACCCATATTGGCTGATATAATCGTTCCAACAACATGACCACACTCCCTAAACTGAGCCAAGGTCCCAGCGGCCCGCCTTTCATACCTTTATGAGGTAATTGTGCCAAATACCACAGCACGAAACCGGACAGACCAATCAAGCAACCTATCAGTGCCGGTAACCCTGTCAGCCAGGCACACAACGCTCCCATCAGCCAGACATCCCCCATTCCCAGCGCTTCACATTGAGAGTGCCGGTTCATCAACTTGCGTAACACACTCATCCCGGCAAGCATAAGCACCGTAGCCAAAAGAGTTATTGACACTGACGGCAACGAAATACTGACCAAGACACCGGACACCAGGCAAGCCAGTGTAAACTGACGAGGAAGCCAGCCACTCAAAACGTCTATAACCGATAATTGCAACAAAAAACTCAACAGCAACAGTGCGGCTATCCGCTCCATCAGCGGCGCTGGTGATAACAACATCAACGTGCCCGACACCACGTACAAACAGATAGCCATTCGTGGTACCGGATGCACTGAACACATCAACAGACCGTATTCCTGCAAAAATTTACTCACCGGACGAAGCAGCACGCATCCGATGACAAATAACGTCATCATAACCAGAGGGGTATATTCTGTAGGAAAGCTAACCGCAATCAGTGTCTTCATTTAACCATTAATCGTAAAGATCAGTTTATTGGTCCCGGTACGACCGTTGTTCCTTGTGCATGCTGTACTGGCACTTTCCAGTGTCACCTTGCCATCAGCGTGATGAGTATTATTAATAGTAATCTCTGATGCACTTCCTCCCCGGCTCATCCCAGTCGCTAATGAAACACAGGCAGACTGCGGGACTCTCTCGTAAGTTACCGTGAACCCATTATTAAATCCCCCCGTGCTGCTCGGTCCGACCTTAACCTGACCACCCCAGATATTCCACAGCGTGGCATTACCGACAGTTGTATCTCCGCGAACCGTCATACTCTTCGGCACGCCACCCAACTGAATCAGGACACCGGTCATCTTATCTGCATTACTAAATTCATACCCGCCGCTGCCTTTCATTAACCCCTGAGTACTGGAGATGATAGTTTGCAGATTCGTTGTTTCCACAACCGCATCCTTGCGGTCATACAACATATAAATGCCCCCCAAAACTACAGTAATCACGGCAATCACAACCAAAGCCACCGCACCATTTTCCAAAATAGCCCAACCCCGTTCAGGGGAACGGACCATTCGGTCTTGTTTCTGTATCATCATGTACTGCATTGATTTATTCCTTATATAAAGGGTTCTTTACGGAGAAAATCGTTAAAAGGAGGTTTAATTTAAAGGGATTACGGCATGATGTTAGCCATGTTCTGTATTTCCATAACGGCCAGCAGGATCAACATAAATGTCCCGACAACCAGCAACAGTGAACACAACATGACTAAATTGGCCCGCCTGTTCACCCGCACGATGGTTTGGTCCAGCCACCGCTCACCATAGCGTCCAATCATCTCAGGAGTACCATCACCTTCCGTCAGCAATGACAGAAAATTCACCGCTTCCTTTGACGGAAAGTCATAACCACAGTGATGCAATGCCCGGCCAAAGTGATCCCCTTCGCGGACACAATCAGCAATAGACTCCAGACGAATCTGTAACCAGGGAGATGCAAAGCGTTGCAGGATAATTAACGCATCCAGCGTCTGAACCTGGGCACGCAAAAGGGAAGCCATGTTCAGTAAAAAAATGGCGCCCTGAATATCGCTATAGACCGACCAGGGGATAAGATGATCCGCGATGCGACGCAGACGGTTGACCCACCGCGGGAGCGAATACGCCACGCCCACAATAAAAGAGAGCAGTAAGACACCACACCACAGAAAAGCATGCTCAAAGAATGTCGCCATCCCGTTCAGCCATGCCAGCACCCCCTGCCAGTTTTCCGGATCCGCAATATTTTTTAGTGTTGGTACCAATTCTGTTGCGGTGATCACCAATAATCCCGCCATCAGTAACACCAACAGCAAGGGATAAATCATCATTCTGAGCGACACTATCAGAATACGCTGACGGCAACCTATCAGTGTAATGGCCTGACTCAATGCTTCAGGCAAATGACCGCTGCGCATACCCGCACTAATTAACGCCGCCTCTTCTACCGGTCCCCAAACAGCCAGCACATGTTCCAAGGTATTCGTTTGACTGTTATCAGTGAGCGCCGAGATGCAATCGTCAATGAGTTCAGCAAACGGATGCCAATGGGTATCGAAATGCGTATACACATCACGTATCTGCCGCAACGCTTTCAATAACGGTATCTTGTTTTCCAGTAAAAAACGCAACGCCTCATAGAAAATGATGCGATAACTCGGTAAGAACGTGTGGCGAACTAACACATAGCGCAGACGGCTAACCCATGACATTTCACTCATCACACGGCTCCATCAGCAAATAATCATCTTCATCCAGCGGACAAACTAAGTCGGCTTCCAATGGATCAATCAGCCCGGCATTCAGCTTATTCAGTATATGCTGGCGACGAGTAATTCCGCCTAAGTTCGCTACCCAGTGTTGTCTCGCGGCCTCTTTGCCCTCAGTCATCAACAAGGTAAAAAATCGCGCATCGGGCCTAATGACTTCTGCCACCACGCTACGACCGGTCACTCCCCGGCTAACAATCCGTCCGCTCAAGGTAATCGTCTGGCAACAATGTTCACATCCTTCAGGGTGGCGAAAATATAAATTCTCTACGCAACAGGTACCGGGAGCATGGCAATAACGCATCAGATAAGCCCGTTGTTCCTCATCCAGTACCGCCTGTTTCTGTGCCCAAGGTACCCGACAGTGTGGGCATAATGTCTGCACCAAACGCTGACTAATCAACGCAATCAAAAGCTGTGCGTCGGCGATCAGCCCCGCATTCACCCCCATCGTTATCATGCGTTCAGGAATACCGACTGCGCTATTGGTATGCAGCGTCGTCATGACACTATGTCCCGTTTGCGCAGCATAAATTGCCGTTAGCATGGAAGTCAGGTCTCGCATTTCGCCTGGCATAACGGCATCTGGATCAAGACGCAGCGCAGAGGTGAGCGCCCGGTGCCAGGCAAGCCTGACCGCCTCTTCATCACTTTTGTCACACACGATGGGCGTTTGAATCGCGCCGGCAATCCTCCCCTCCGGAGGGTCTTCAACGGTCAATAACCGCTTTTTACCTCTTGTCCTGTCAAGATACTGGCGACAAAAAGTGCGTAATGTCGTGGACTTCCCAGAACCGGTTGGCCCCGATAACACAATCAGGCCCTCCGGCAGTCGCAAAATACGGGAAACCCGTTTGATTTGCTGCGGCAAAAAACCTAATTGTGTCAGTGTCAGCACTTTGTCACCATCATCAGCAATCACACGCATCACAACATACAAACCATCTGCGGTTGGCGTATGGCTGTACCGGGCGCCATACAAATGTACCCGCCGCAGAAAATCCGCTTTAATCCTCCCGTCCTGCTGACGGCCGGGAAAAAATTGCGTTTCAGTGACATCACACATCGACAGGATGATCGTGGATGCCAGTGCCATTCCCTCCTCTTCCGACAGTTCATTGACGACTTCCAGCTCACCGTGAATACGCATTTCAATTCGGGTCAATCCCGGACTGATGGTCAGGTGAATATCTGACGCATTCAGCTTTTTTGCCAGTTCAAAACAGGTCAGTACCTGCTTCTGACGTTCACTCACATCAGTTAGGTCCGACAGACACACGCCCTGTTCATTCGTCCGCTGATGTTGTTTCTGGCGGTTCGCCTGCAATTCTGACAAATTGACAAAGCGAATTTCTGCTTCTGGCGTGGCTTCAAGTAATTGCATGACCCGCGTCTGAACCTGGGGATCGCCCCGACGATGGTTGTCAATTAATACCGTAGCCTGTTGTTCTTCACATAATAGCAACACAGCATCATTAACCTGGATACTTTCTTTCATTCCCTGTCTTCCCTCAGAACGTGAGTACCGAACCATCACTTAGCGTAACCGCAGAAAGCGTGATCACCTTAACTTTGAACTGAGTGCCAGGCACTGCGTCACCGACAGCTAATTCCATCACACCGCGGACCGGCAGGCTTACGCTAGCCCGCAATGCCTTCCCCCGACCATAAATCGCCTGAACCACCGGACGGGTCACAGGTTGTCCCGCCGTTATCACAGGCGATACGGTCACCGGCAGACCAATATCATTACTGCCCGTCAACCCCAAAGGCTGACTTTCTGTCAGTTGGCGTTGTAATTTAGCCCGCTGCAATTCCGCTTCCAGCAACAGATTTTTCGCGTGTAAATGCTCTAACTGTCCCACAGTCACACCCGCAGATGCCTCTGTAATCCCCATTGCCGAAAGAGCGCTATCCTCTGTTGACCATACGGGTGAACTGATAAAAATTAGCCCACTTAACACGCTGATACACAAGGCCGTATTATTTCCGGGCATAAATGTATCCCTCGGTCTGATAGGTTAACTGTCCCTGTGAGGTCAGGGTAAACGTGAGGCTGTTCAGTCGCAGCCCTGTATCATCCAGTTCAGCAAATAGCCATGCTGGCATCACCCGACTACTGAAGCTGAAGAGGTATTCTCGCCAATCCTGGGAAGGTATAGATTGCCCGTCTCCCGGTAATGCCGATGCTGGAGTAAGTTCATTTAACGTCAGAGGGATCTGCCATTGCTGGAAATTCGACACCATCTTCATCAACTGTACTGAAACAGCAGGCACCGCTTCATTGCGAACCGGCAAAGGTTTCCACGGCAGGAATACCCGGCCTTCTTTTGCGCCCTGAACCAGGTCAAAAACCGGTGACTGCTTAAATACACTCTGTACACGCTGAACAAAATGCGCTGCTGTACCGCCAGGCATAATCTCGTAGTGAAGGCGGACGCCATCTTTTCGGCATGAACCTGCCGTCAAGCGCCAACCCGCCAATAACACCGGGATCGTCCGACTGGTCATGACACAACGTGCCAAAAATGCGGGTAACAACGGCTTATCGGCCCACGGATGAGGTAAGTCAACAGGTTTTGGCGTTTCTTCAAACAATCGTGACGCCCTGACTTGAACGGTTTCAGTCATCGGTAATCTCTCATCGGGAGATTTTCCTGACTGCAACAACACTCCTACGACTATTAACAACATGATAAATACGGCCATCAACAATAATGGTGTCCGCCACCGCCGTTGCAGGCGACACATCCGATACTGATGAGCCGACAAAGCAGAAATTATTGAGCGCCAGTGGGCCGGATTATCAGGGTCAGATACCACCCGCCAGCTTTTATCTGGAGCCGGGTTAAACGTTAAAAAACGGGACAGTGCTGCATTGACACTCTCGCGGGTTCCGACAATATCGGCCATCACGGACGGCAAACCATTCTGTGTTGCCAAAAATAACCATTGCCCTTCGCCCAAATCATAGATCCCGTACCCGTTTGGGCCGGAATGCGATAAAAAAGCGATGGCTAAAGAATACGGTGTGTGACGGCAATACAATTTCCTGATTATTCCCGTCCCCATCATACGAGCAGTCTGCTGACGTCTCCCCGAACGATTGCCCACAACCAGATGTACATCGGTGTATTGAGATCGACTGGCTACCGGACGAACACGTTGCCTTCTGCGGGGTCCCCGTTTCACCTTCATGTACGGTGACCAACGTAGGCCACCGATCCAACAATGGCGTTCGGCCTTTACAACCGTGACTTCGGGTATCTCACCGGGTATTTCTAAATCGATGCTTTTCATTGATTCATGCAGCCTTTCATTCCTCAATCCAGTAATACGGGGGTGATCAAAATAACCAACGTGCTGCGCTGATTCTCTCCGGACTGTCCTCCCCCAAGCAGGAAATTACCTGGTGTAAAGGTTCCCGTCTTAGTCACCCGAGTATCAGCCTGTTCAAATCCGGTGAGTACCAGGGCCTGCCCGGCACGTAGATTCACTTTCTGACTCAGTGAACGTAACCGGGTATACGGCATCTCGATATAAGAATTGCCTTCTTTAGATGTGAATGAACGGATAGTCGGCGGATCAGACAGGTTAAAAGCCACTTGTAACTGAACATCCCCATTACGCTGTATCAACGGCAACAAAGTCATATTAAACCCGGTAGTGATCATCCCGGGCGTCAGAGCTGTGGTGGCTCCCACATCCGTAGCCGTCGTTGTACTGCTTTGAGCCACATACACCGTCTGATCAGCCATCTGTATCGGAATGGGGGTCAAATTAGTGGTCGCACTTCCTTGAGAGGTCACCACACTGACATTACCTTGCTCGCTCAACGCCTTTATCAGCAGGCTGGAACCGGAGAGTTTTGCCGCTTTCCCTGTGGCGCTTTCCAAAATACTGACCCCCGCAGACGTTGCCCCACTGCCCATACCGCTAAAACTGCCAGACAGCGTAGCCCCCAAATTATGCAATGAGTTATAAACTAATCCCCAGTCCAACCCCATTTGCTCTTTACGGGTAGTACTGACACTCAGCACCTGAACATTCAACAAAACCTGACGGTTGAGAACAGTATTTTGTTCTTCCACATAACGGGATACCGAATCCAGTACCGCCGGCGTGTCTGTTACCATCAGCGTTCCACTGGAGCTTGACAACCAGAACCGACCACGCTCGGGCGTCAACATATTCTCGACTGTCTTACGGATGTCTTCGTATAAATCACTGTTCAGATCAACCGTCGTTTTCTGTGAAGAGCTGGCCTCCCCAGAGACAGAATTGTTGACATTACCACTGCCCCCTGATGTCCCCATACTACTGGTTGAACCTGAGGCAACACTGGCATTACTACTGGTACGGGTGTTGAGAACATTCAACTGAAATGTCCGGGTTTCGAATCGATAAAACACGACGGCCCTGTTATCCATCTTCCATGCAATCCCTAACCGGCTGGCAATATTGTCTAAAAGCCCCGTTAGCTCCCCTTGCCAATTGAGACCCGTGAGGACTTCTGGCTCTCGACGCTCATCAGCATTAATTGAGTGTATATCTCGATCATCCAGCCAATCCAATGGCATACGCCCCTTATCATCAGCTGTCGGTAATGCCCTATTCGTCTGGCGCGTCAACCCACCCGCCGTGGTTGGTACTCGTGATAAAACATCGGGGGCTACCGTGACCCGAATACCACAAAGTTGGGTAATGCGTTGTCCCAGTTCCGGTAATGTCAGCCCGACTTTACTGTTAATCGTTATCTGGCAGGACGGTAACTTTACCGACGCGACAGGCTGAACTACCGGTTTCAGATTCACCCAGGGTTTATCTACCCAGGCTACCACCGGTTGTTTCAGGCTATGCTGTTGATGCAAATACTGTTGCGCTACCCGACTTTGCATACTAGCCTCACGCGCCATATTATCCACTGCCCGCAAGGTGCAACCGGACATCAGCGCCATGCCTGTTACCGCCGCCAGTGGAACAAGGCAAGTACAAAGCCTGAGTGAATACAGTTTATTTTTCATCAAATCCTGTTCGCTTTTTCAGTTGAAATACACCACATCACCATCGCTAATCCCGTCAGGGAGAGTGAGTCCTGTCTCTTGACCAGATAAGCCATACAACCGTCCCTGCCGGACTTCACCAATCAACATTGACCCCTTAGTGCGTTCGCGCAGAGCGGTTACAAGACCGGGTATTTCCGGCATCCACACCCAGAGCCGATCTTGGCTGATAACATGCCGGATACGGGCATCAGGCTGAAAAGGCAGAATGAGCTTACGCAGATCCACCGTGCCATTTTTAGATGAGCCGCCACGCCAGTGATTAATGGCACTGGCTAACAGCAACATTTGGTCTGCCAGTATTCGAGCCCTTGCGTTGTCACCATCGACGTGCAGTTGTTCTGCCTGTCGCAGCTGTATACCACCTGCAATCAACAGAAAAACCAACGCAAACGCACTAATGACGTACCCCATCGAGGCTTACCGGGTTAGGGGTTTATCACTGACTGAAATCAGGCACTGAAAGCGGCTGACTTCAGCAAACAACGGCTTCTCAGCCTGTCGGTAAAGATCAAACACTTGTACCAACAAGGACTCAAAGTTGCCTCTGAACGTCAGCGGTGCATCAATGCGGTAATCCGTCAGTGACGACCACACGACTACCCAATGTCCCCCTGTCGGACAATCAGTCGCGTTGGCCCACCGTTCCAAAGTTCCACGCAAAGTGGTTCCTGTTTCCGCACGCCAGATGTTGCCTATCGGTATCGTTGTCACTGGCGTACTACCGCGGAGTAAGGATTTAACAGGCTGAGTGGGTAATACAGAAGAAATGGCAATAGGTTTTCCTCCTGTCACAGGAATTTTAGGGGTATCTGTTTTCGGTCTTTCAGCTATCAGGGGCTTCGCTGGTAACGGAGCGGCTAATGTGCTGTTGGACAATGTAGGTGCCGATAACGCCGGTGAAGAAGATCTCTGCAACGGTACCTGCATTTTGGGCGGTGTCATCCGGCCAACCGTTGCCTCGGAAAATTGACGATATTCATCACGTAAAACAAAACACACTTCACGATTCACCTCATCTACCCGGATACGCCATGCAGACCCGGCAACAATCTGCAACGCTTCACTGAGCCGTATCGGCCCAATTTTGCGTTGAATAGCCGGTAATGGCCTGCTTATTAATTTAACGAAATGGGTTGCGGCGGTATCACACAGCGAATAACCGGTTCCAAATAGCAAATAACGCAATCCATCACCAATGCGTTGTACCAATGGTACTGGCATGGTGATATTGATGATTTGATTGAGGGGTTCACGTTGCGCAGCCTGGCTGCCTATACTCACCAAGGTATAGCGATCATAGCGTGTAACTTCCGGTGTCGGAGAATAGATATCGGATACGGCGGGACGTGCCTGATGAGAACGGTGAAAACTTACACCGGATGCGGTAGTCTCCTGAGCTTGTCCGGTACACCCAGCCAGCATCATGACGGACAACCAACTGAGTGAGAAAAAAACAGGGTTTTTCATGAGCGTTCCCATGCAGGTGATCCTAAATGCGACTTACTGTGCGGGGATCCGGGACTGAGCTCAATACAGAACTCTTTTTGCAAAATCAAAAAAAACGCACCAATCGAAGTCAGTGCGCCGAATCAAATAATTCCTATCTTAGTTTATCTTTAGTCACCATCCACACATACACCATCGCTACGCAGTCAAACTAATCAACTACTGCAGCAGACCTTTCACCTACAAGATACTGAGCAACTTAGCGAACCGCTCAAAACGGTTATAGTGACCGTACTGACTAAGCGCTCGACCAAACCCATTACCGAATAAAGGATAAACTACTAAACAAACCTTTTTCGTTAAGAATTTTGTAAAATTTACAGCATGAGCGGCTTAAAACTTTACAAAAAGCCCAAAGCAGCCCCATAGCTGGACTATAATACACACAGCTCTATATTGGAATAAAACAAAGGTCTTCAGAACGGTCTTCTAACGACACAGAAATAGGTAGAAACAAGCTAGAGCATTTGCCTAGCTCGCGGGGTTTGGATTAGGAAAAATAATATTCAGACAGAAATACTATTAAATGCTAATTCCCTGTCAATATTGTCTCACACACTCCAGATATAGTTTTTTCCTATTCCTTTGATTCTTCCACTTTCGAGTATACCCAGCAGGTCTTGAGCGAAATTTAGAGTACGTTAGGTATAATCTTCTTTTAGCCCTTGATACTCCAACAAAATAAGCACATAGGTTTTCATCGGGATCGCCCCAGAAACTTTCATCCTCAATACCTAGCATAATCACGGAGTCAAACTCTAACCCTTTACTTTTATGAATAGTAAGGATTCGAACAGCTTGGTCATCTTCAAAGCGTTTTAGTGCATCATTTAAAGGAAGTCCCGTTCGCATAAGCTCATCTATTTTAGAACATGTATCCTTTAAAACTTGGCGTAAGTACGATTCAGTTTCATAATCATGTGAGAGAGAGGCAAGAAATTGAAAACCGACTTTGTTTATGAAACGCTTTAAGCAGTCCCATCTTTTCGGATTACTAGATTTAATAGGGTTTTCACTGGCTGCTCTCTTCTCTGTTTGTATGAAGCGCTGCCAATCTTGCAATAACTCCCCTCTTTCATCTTCATCCTCATTAAATGGCACTAATTTCTCCATTAAGCGACGCCATGCAGCTGGTTCTTGGATACCGAAAGTGCTTAGTAGGAAGTCCACAATTAAGCGTGCTGCAGGTTCTACAGAGATATCCTGTAACTGCTGTTCATTTCTGAATGGTATTCCTTTTTCCTGAAGAGCAACCATCATTCTATTTGCATACAGCTCAGGCTGATTTTTAATGAGAATAGCAATCTCTGAGGGCGGTATGTCTTCATCATTTATCCAGCTTTCAATTTCATTTGCGAGATAATCCGCTTCTTCTTGGCAATTTTGAAAAGGGTGAATTTGAATAATTCCCTCCTCCCCAGAAATCTGGTGATCTGGCATTACAGAGCCAAGGTCAAGATGTCTAATGATTTCATTTTGCAGGCGAAGAAGCGCCGGCTTTGAACGAAAATTTCGATACATGTTGAGTGGAAGGGCATTGAAGTCTTCTTTGAAGGTGTCAAAAATTCCATCTAAGGCACCAGCCCAACCCATGATTTTTTGCTTTGTATCTCCAACTGCTGTAAGCCGGGTACCTGCCCCCTGAAAAGCTGCTTTAATAAGTTCATATTGTTGATTAGTACAATCTTGAAACTCGTCTAAAAACACATCTGTATAGGTTTTGCGCACAGCATTTCTTGCCAAGGGAGATACATTTAAGATTTGTGTGGCCAAAGGAACAAGCTCTACAAAATCTACTTGCCTGTGAGGAATCTTCGGCCCTATTGTAAACCCAACTTCCAATGCATCATCTCCCGTTAAAATAGGACGAAATCGGTCGATAATTCGTTTAGCAAAAGCATGAAATGTATAGCTATCAAAGCGTGAGGATAGATCGGAACTACACCTACGTTTGACTCGTTGTTTTAAGTTATCACTTGCGTCTACTTTAAATGAAATGGCTAGAATTCGTTTCGGATAACGACATGTACCAGTACGCAGTAAAAAGTCAGCACGTTGAGCAAGCATCTCTGTTTTACCTGCACCGGGACCTGCGGTTAAAGCTAAACTGCGTTCGCATTCTTTAGCTGCTATGTATGCATTGGGTTCTAGAGTAAGCCCATCGGCAGGCTTCCAATTATCAGGTTTAATCATTCTGGAAGCCCCTGGATTTCTTTTTTCACTGCCTCTACTAATCTATCCAGAGAAGCTGGAATACTTTCCAATATTTGCTCATTTGATAATTTGGATAGAGCAGCAATATGTTCAGCTGGTTTACTACCTACTTTGAATAGCTTGTGATACGTGATGAATAGCTTTCGCTCTTCCTCTGTGTATTCAGATGCATCTGTTCGAGATTTACCTAAAACAGCTCTGATTTGACTTTCATTTGGTTCCACTTGGTCGTTATCATTAATGTCAAATGCGGTTGGATAAGCTTTTAACATTGCAAAATCCAAATCCATTGGATAAGAGAAGAAAACGTTACTCTTTTCCAGTTCAGACAAGTAATTGGGGTCATCTCTAACTTTACAATCCGAATTATCCCACTCAGGTATGGTTACAAAATCTCCTTCTAATTGAAGAGAAGGTTTGTGTAGAACTAGTTGCTTATTAGTTGTTTTTATACGCCCCCATCCTCCCTGATGCCTGCCTACATCAAGGTCTAAAAGTGTAATGTGGGGAATGTTTAATCCTTCGAGTAGTTTCCAAAAATGATTTACGTGCCTTCCCCCTAACGGTGCAACTGTAATTCCAAATGCATCTACAGGTACGCCTTTTACCTCTAAAAGCCTTGGAATCACTATCTCCTCACTATCTCCTTCCCCTAAAACCACTAAACGCGAAAAATAAACTTCAGGAAATGCTTTCACTGCTTGCGTTACAAATTTATGAGCATCGCATGAGCTGTGTTCATCAGGCAGCTCAATTGTCGCAATTGCTGTCTGTCTTTCCTGATTTAAACGTAAGTAACGAATTTGCTTTGGTTCAATACGTCTAAGCATTGAAGGTGCATGGGTGGCGATAAGAGCCTGAGCATCTCCCTCCGTAACTATATTTTGGAGGGAGCTGACTATTCTTCCAAGGTAATGGGGGGACAAGCTGTTTTCTGGCTCTTCCACTGCAATCAAAGTAAATACAGGTGGTTTGAGTTTGTCTGGGTCAAAAGAGTCATCACCACGCAACACCGCTCTCCCTATTGCTTGAGAGGAAAGAACCAAAGAGAGATACAACATCGATTTTTGTCCATCGCTTAGTCGTGAAAAATCGACATTAGCTACATCATGTCCAGGAGTAAAAGAGATGGAAAGATGTCGCAATAAAGACTCAATCTCGCTAGCCACAAAGGTAATCTGTGGCTGAGTGAAAAACTGCCCCTTGTGAAAGTTAGACCATGTGCTCTGTATACTACTACTGAGGGCATTTACTGATGTATTCATTGAAAGACTTGTGCTGATTTGTTCAGTATGCTCCTTTACTAGCTCACGTTCAGACTCCCAATTAACAGCTCTTAACATTCGGCCTAGCAGCGCATTAGTGCCAAATGCAATGTGTTCTGCTGGGTCTCGTCTGGCGGGAAGGTAGTGCACATAGATCTGGCTTCGCTCCAAGCGAGAAACTTTTGCTGTGCTTTTGGGATGCTGGTTTTCATCCAGCTCAAGAACATACAAAAGTGATTCTTCGATATCACCGTCAATACCCATTGATGCTTCAAGCCTGAACCTAACTTTGGGTACAACTTCACCATCAGTCAATCGCATGTGCCCAAAGTGAGGCGGAACCGTAGTGTTATCTTCGTCAGAAAATAATTCTGGAAAAAGAAAATCAGCTTCAATCCAAAGACTTCTTTCTTCTGGTAGTTCAGTTTCGCTCTGAGGTACGTGAAAATCAGACTTTTTGACTCTCCTCAAAGAGGGATCAAAAGCAAACATTCTACAAAGCGCTTGGAGCGTAACTGTTTTTCCTGAGCCATTTGGACCTATAAGGAAAGTTAGTTCATCAAGAGATAGTTCGGTGGGTGTTAAACCATAGCTTTGAAAATTAGAGAGTCGTAGTTTATCGAGCTTCACTGTTTGCCCCTTTATTATTTAACTCGCCAGACAAAGCCTAACTTAAGAGATATGGCTGACTTGGCTTATACTAGCTTCCTAGTACATAAGAGGATTTAAGATACTGTACAACTTAACGCATATTGATACAAATAATGGTAAATATGGAACCTACGCGGTCCACCAAAATCCATTTTCCTTTTTTTGTAAGGGGAGGTTCAATTGAGATATTATTGATATTCGCGTTATACAACCAAACGTGAAATTGCTCCAAAAATTTCTTATTTTCAGCTTCAAGACAAGCAACCTTATGCCCCAACTTTTTCAAACGTTCTGCTGCGACCTTAAGACTAAGGGGATACTTAAATTTAGGAGTAGCCTTGGAGGTTTTTCCAGACACCAGAACTTTAACTTCAGCAAAAGTTGTTTTAATGCGAGTTTGTTTTTGTAACGCTTGTCTAGTGGTTTTAAGTTTACAATTGTGTTCTACGGCGTTAACCACCCCTCCCATGTCAGCCTAGTGTCCGTGGGCCAGTCATCTAGAAGTCAACAACATTAGAGATATCTTCAAACTCCTCCAACATCTGACCATTGGCACCTGTCGCACCGCTATTGGCTTTTACCCGTTTGTAGGCTTCCCACACCTAGCGTTTACTTATGGGAAGCGACTTTGCCGTCACCTGTGTGATCCGCCCGCAGGCGTTATCCAGTGCGTCAAAATAGGTGCCAGAGGGCACAGCACGTTGTTCGTTCCTGGATTTATGCAGATTGGCTCTGGATTTCAGGTGGGTGCTGTCAGTATAGAGTGCCCACCCGCCGACCAATCCTTTGGTCATCGCCTGTTCAACAATGTGGTTAAAAATCTGCTGGAAGACGGCAGTATGATTGAAACGACGGCGGCGATTCTGACTCAGGGTTGAAGCATCAGGAACCTTCTCATCAATCCGAGGCGCAGAAACCAGCGGTAAGCCACATTCACCTGAATTCCCTGTACCAAACGGTGTTCACTGAGGAGCCCGAAGTAGTAGCCGAGTAACATCATTTTAATCAGCCTGACCAGATCGATGACTGGTTGGCCATTATTGTGGCAATACAAAGGCGCGACTCATTCGCGAATAAATTCGAAATCAATGGCGGCATCGATTTTACGGACCAGATGATTTTTGGGCACCAGCTCATCAAGCGAGAGCGTTTCTGGCGGGAAAGTCTGGGGAAGGGAAGTTCTTAACATAGCGGCAAGCTCCGTTTGGTGAACGGAACTTAATTAAAACAAAGTGCCGGATAAAAAACCAGCACTTTGTCAATAATCTGAGCCCCTTATAAATAAGGGCATTGGTTTAATTTCTTTACACTTTCACTCTTAGGTAAATCCTAAAAAGGGATCAAATCATCAAAATCGATTGGTGGTTCACTTCCTCGGGACGGCATTGGAGAAGAGGGTTGCGATTGTCCCCGGTCACTTGAACGAGAAGGTTCGCTTTGACCGCGACCACCCAGCATCTGCATTGTACCTTGCTGACTAATCACCACCTCCGTGCTATACCGATCTTGCCCACTCGTCTTGTCAAACCATTTACGGGTACGCAACTGACCTTCAATATACACCTGGCTGCCTTTTCTCAGATATTCACCAGCAATTTCAGCCAGTTTGCCGAAAATGACTACCCGATGCCATTCGGTACGCTCTTTCTGCTCTCCGGTTTGTTTATCCCGCCAGGTTTCCGATGTTGCCAGTGACAATACCGCCACTGTATCACCCTCTGGCCGATAACGCACTTCTGGTTCTTGTCCCAATCGTCCAATAAGTATCACTTTATTCACGCCGCGTGAAGCCATGTAACTTCCCTTTCAAAATGTAGATGAAAAAAATTCCCCGAAAAAATGCACTCCGGAGAGACTTCAGGGGCAGTCAAAATGAATTCTCTGCATAATGCTTTTGCGAAGACTTATTCTGTACAGGCGGCACGGATTCAGGTTTTTCAGCTTTATAAACCATCTCCTGCCCGATTTTGATCCAGTCAATTTTAATCAACCGCGCTCTTAAACTGACACGCTGTTCACCGGCATGCTCACCCTTGTTCAACGTAAAAATCCCGGTAGACGGCTGACTTAATGTGAAACCCAGTAAGACTTTTTTGTCCTCATCAACCGCTTTCTGACAGCGGCTGATTAAGTCACTGTTTTCCTTACCGGCAACAGTGACATCAAAGCGAACGTAAGACGGATTTTCTGTTGGTCCACTCAATGCATTGATGACCGCGCTGAAAAAACTGCTATTCTGACCATTCACCTTGCGGACATTGCTGAGATACCCCAATCCATTGATATTCAGGTTGAAATATTTATTTTCAGTGGTAGTTGCAGACATGATGTTCTCTCCATGAAGTGAAAAAAAGAAACGACGGAGAACACATCACCCCACGGCGGGAAGTGATGTTTCCCGTCGGGAAGCCAGTGTCAAACACAGGCTATCTGATAAGTTAAAAATACACCTTCATCACTGTTATCAGTGATACCCGTTTCCAAAGGATAAACGGGTTTACCGCCCGCAGGCGCCACCTCTCAGGCTACAATGGCTTTGTGACAGGTCACACGAAAGCGTCAGTCTCAGACCTTTCTGACATTGAGAGCAGTCACCCAAAGGCATTCCTCTCAGACTGCGGGAATATTGGCGATTGTCCGAAGACAACAAGTTATCCCGCGCATTTTTGAATCAGGGAGCCAGACTGTCAACGAGGAAAATGATTTTTGGGAAGCGATAAAAAATAGCGCCGCCCAAAGGACGGCGAGGAATCTGCACTGGCATGTGGTACAAAATGGAAGTTAAGTAGTCTCAACAAACTCTAAGGACATTCAACTATCCCGACGCGGCTATTTACCAACCCTTCAAAGGATGCCGTTTACCGGACTGACAACAGAGAAAATCTATGCACGACTTGCCTGTCAAACCGCAATCGTGGGGTGCAATGTATCAAAGCCAGTTTACCGTTCCAGATCTCAGCTTAGGTACACAACAAAAAATCAGCTCACCCTGTCATTGCCGGTTTTTTCGGTACGTTCTTATGCCGGGTAGATCTGGTTTTTCTTTTTCCATCGACGGTGCTGACTACCCCACTGCATTCCGGGTATTTTATACACCCCCAGAAAACACCGTTTTTTCCCTGGCGTTGACGCGTCACGCCTCCACACACCGGACAAGGCAATGAAGGCGGCGGCGTGATCACGACTTTCTGCGCCTGAACCTGCTCCACTAAATATTGGGTCCATTGTATCTGACGAGCCATAAAATCCGGCAACTCCGCCTGTCTCTGAGCAATATCATCCAACGCCTGTTCCCACAAGGCAGTCAATCCCGGGTTGGTCAACGCGGTAGGCAACGCGGCTATCAACTCGCTGGCAATCTGCGTAGCGTGGATATACTTGCCCTTTTTCGTCAGATAACCCCGTTTAAACAACGTATCCAGTACCCCTGCCCGAGTAGCCTCCGTTCCCAGCCCGGCATTGTCCTTCAATACCTTCTTAAGTTGCGGGTCGCTGACAAAAGCAGCGGCATTTTTCATCGCCGCAATCAATGTGCCCTCCGTGAAGTGAGCGGGTGGCTGAGTTTGCAACATGCGTAAAGTAGCCTCATTAACCTGACATTGACTGCCTTTGACCATCGACGGCAAACTTTCTCCCAAAGAATCGTCTTTCCCGATGGATGCCGATTCATCTCTACCCGCTGAAAACAATATCTTCCAGCCAGGAACAATCACTACATTGCCCCGGGTACGAAACAATTGCCCACCGATATCAAAAGTCACTTCAGTTATATCCATTTCATGCAGAGGAAGGAACTGTGCCAAATAATGTTGACGGATAAGCTGATACACTTTACGCTCATCATCCGTCATCTTCTTCATATCACAGGGCTGTTTTGTCGGAATGATACCGTGGTGCGCCGTAATTTTTTTGTCATTCCAGATACGCGAAATCAACGTCCGGTCCAGACTATCTACCACAATCCGCATAGCCGGATCACTTTTAACCACAGCATCCAATACTTGAGGGATTTCCGCCTGCATAACCGTAGGCAAATAGCCACAATCTGTGCGGGGATAAGTGATAGCCTTATACGTCTCATACAAGTTTTGAGCAATGTTCAGTACTTGTTGAGCTCCCATATCCCATTTTTTTGAGCACGTCTGTTGCAAATTGCCAAGATCGAATGCCAGCGGAGCCGCATGCTTTTCCCGTTTAGTGTTGATTTCCAGGACCGTAGCCGTACCAGTTTGTTGGCATAACTTAACCACTGTCTGTGCCACATTCTGATGAATACAGCGTTTTTCTTCATCACAATAGGTCGCAGCGGGTACCCAATCCGCCCGGAAAATTCGTCCGTCAAACTGAAGGTCAGCCACCACCTGCCAATAAGGTTTAGCCGTAAAGGCGATAATCTCCTGATCTCGAAAGACAACCAGTGCCAAAGTGGGCGTCTGAACACGTCCAATAGACAAAATGTCACTATATCCGCATTCACGGGCTTTCACGGTATAGAGTCGGGTAAAATTCATGCCGATGAGCCAATCAGCTCTGGCTCGTCCCAGTCCCGCCAAATACAACGATGCCGTTTGTTCACCGGGCAAAATATTAGCAAGCGCCGCCCGAATACTCACCTCATCCAGAGCAGACAACCACAAACGGGATATTTTTCCCTGAAACTGGCAATAATCCAGTAATTCCCGGGCAATAACCTCACCTTCCCTGTCAGCATCAGTGGCAATCACCACTTCGTCTGCCTGTTTCAGCAGACGACAGATAACAGTAAACTGGTCAGCCGTCTCCTTTTTGACCACCATTTGCCAGGAGGCCGGCAATATCGGCAACACTGACGCCCGCCAGGGAGCGCCATATTGCTCCCCGTAAACTTCTGGGCTGGCCGTTTCCAGTAAATGTCCGATTGCCCAGGTTACTGTCACCCCCGGACCCGTTAAATACCCCTTCCCGCGCTTTGTTGCACCTAATATCGCTGCAATATCCCGCCCCTGAGACGGTTTTTCACACAGAAACAGTTTCATCGCTTATTTCTGCTTTACCGTACTTTTTAATGCAGGAGAAAAAACAGAACGTTTTTCGCCCCGCATAACAGCCTCATCCGGTAGCCCCAAACGGGTAATAGCTTCCCTGCCGACAGGGGTTTGGGAAAGGATATCGTCACGAGTAACAGCAAAACTACGGTACGGCTGGACAGCACCGTAGATTTGGCGTACCCAATGTCCCCCCTTTTTTAAAAACCCGTCACATTGTTGACGGGAAATCAGCGCATAGTGGTGCGCCTGCAAGGCTTTCATCACCAGTTGATCATAGCCTACTAATAACCAGACACAGCGGTAACCTAAAGGCGTGCGACTGTAGACACTAATATTGAGCGGGGCGACAGAGGCAATCTCAGATAAATGGATCTGAGCAGGTATCCCCGAGAGTGTAGCCGCCAGTTCCGCTAACGCCGCCTGCATCTGGTCATGAGCAGAAGCGAGCTTAGTTTCCAGTGCCAACATCGCCATATCGGCATACGGATTATCTATCAGGGAATCCTGGCTGATCCGACCGGCTAGTGAGAAAAATCGCGGCATGCTAATAATCACCGGTTTATTCTTTTTGCTGCTTTCATCCCGGCGGCCATTCCACAGGCTAATAGCGTAATGAGTATGCAACTCAATGGTAAATGAGGAATGCAGTGCGCCTGAGCGAACAGCATGTGTCTCTTTAGTTTCAATCATGGTACATTCTCTCTGTGACATAAGGATATCGCTGAGATAGTTGCGTTATCAGGCTGTGACCACAATTCAAAACTCTTTTTTGCTCACCCCAAAAACCTGATTAACATCCCATAACCATAATGATTAGACTCTAATCACGACCTAAGTAGCCATTTTTGTGCCCGTCGTTCTGTCAGGCAATCCGATAACATGGGAAAGTCTGCTCAGCACAGTGTTCAACAACACAAAAAAGTATCCCATTGAAATTCATTCATATTTATTGACATAACCATAATTTGAAAAATCGCTTATTCCTTCACTGCATGACTGTTGCGACATATTCATAGTGATATGGTGGATATCGTATCCGCTTATTTATTCTTCATAAAATTCTGCCGGATTTCAGCAATCACTTTTTTCATCACGGCAGGATTGGCCTTTCTTTGCACCTCTGGCAAAACAGGTCTGTCTTTCTGACGGCTGGCAGGCACAGGCTTTTTCATGCCGGGGTTTTCCCCCTGATTTGCTGTGCCGGGGCTTCTCAACTCCCCCTGTCTGGCACGTTTCATCAGTGTCAGTAGGTAACCCACCGGATTTTTTAACGAGCCATTTTTCAATGGAACTCGCAGGCTATCTAACACCAAATGCCTCTGATCAGACGGAAGTGCCTGGAGTTGTTCCGTCAGCATTCTGATGTCGTCATCAGAGAGCTGATTTCGTAACGCTACAGGCAACAAATGCTCAACAATCGGGTTGTCACCATCCGATGGGGCTACGTACGTATTTTTATTCACACTGTGTGTGAAATAACGTACGTAACCGTTCGGTTGCCGAACTCTGTCGTAACTCGTTGATTTTAGACTGAGTTCGGTTGCCGAATTCGGGTTATCATCTCCTGTTCCTGTACTGAATTCGGATCCCGAACCCGGTCTGTTCCGACCTTTTTGATTAAGTTCGGTTTCCGAACCCGGTAAACATGCAGCCTGTAGCGCCGCCATTTGCTGCGGCGTTTGTACCTGACCTAACCGATTTTCCAGTAAAGCAATTCGGGAACGGCGATGCCGCATCATCGGATCATCTTTAACTTCCATCAATACTGACCAGGCAGTCTGACTAATCACCCGGTTTTTGTGGCGACACGCCTCCCCCACCGTGTCCAGCCAGTTGGGATCAAGCGCTTCAGCATCATGAAATGTCAGAGGCTCATCATGCTGGGCGTAGATGTTTCCTTTCACACGCCCTTTTTCATCCCTGACGCGTTTGCACAAACTTAGCCAGCCGGTTATTCGCAACATCAACAATACCCGGCTGACGGTTTCCCGGGAGGCTTTACCGCTGTATGGAGAGGCCAGTTGCAATTGCAGTTCATCATAGGTAGGGAAGACCGCTCCCGCATTTTGTTGTGCATACAGCCGTATCATTATCCAGGCCATCTTATCGAGCGGAGATAATCGGGTATCCAGAATTAACTGACGGGGAATAGCATCATGCACGTTCCCCAGATACAACAGCCCACTGCGCAACTGTTTTTTTTCATCACCCTCAGCTTGCGCTGCCAGTCGTGCATTCATCTGCTCCAACGTAAAAGCAATGAGGCTATCAGAGGACAAAGGCGCCTTCCGTGTGTTATTTCCAGATTTCATTGTTGTACCGCTCATGTGTCATCATTTCCCAATCTCGTCCTCCGTTACGACTTAACAACCGCCAAAACATGCCAATATCAATTTTTAAGCAACGATGAGAAACTTTACCTTTGCCTTTCGCTCTGATCCGAGTGTAATTTTTGCTACCCTGTCGATAACGTTTCAATTGTTCTACCGCTTTCTTTCTATAGACGAGTGGTACAGAACAGGGGGCCAGCAACCCCTGAGTGATCTCTGTCTTTTTCACCTGTCTTGCCGTCCCTGACCAACTTCAGGTTTTACTGTGTTCTTTTCGTCTTCAATCCAGCCACGTACAGCATTCCAGACTGCCGTCAGTGACACTGCCAGTTGTTCAGCGGCCTGCATCATCACACCCAGCCCATCCGCACTATCCAGATCAGTGACATGCGCTTTCCACAGTCGCCAGACCTCAGCACTGTCTTTATCTGTCAGCATCAGGCATCGACCCTGGCGAGCTTCAATCCCTAACATACGACGACGGGAACTCACCTCAACAGAAGTCAACCCAAAGTAGTGTTGCATCAATTCAATTGAGCCCCCTAACATCAATGCCCGATCAAGACGTTGCAGACGTTTTTGTTCACGTCGGGCTTGTTGCAGCATTAACGCAAAATTTTCATGATGGATACGCAGCGTAAGGACTGACACCGGGCTATTCATCAAATAATGCAAGTCTTCCACAGTCAAACTGTGTAACATCCGCATTTCTTCGTCCATCAAACCCAGTGCTTCACAGCGACGGAGATAACCCGATTTCAACTCCATGACCAGTTGAGTTAACAAGGCGTTGGTTACCTGGGATATCTGGCTCATAAGGCACCTCTCTCAATGCAATACGATACGTCTGAACAAAATTGAAACACATAAGATCTGAACTTACCCACCACGATGACCTCCGGTAATACGTCTGACCTGTTCCCAATGCTCAGCAATTTCCTGACATCCAACACACAACTGGACCCCCGGCAAAATCTGCCGACGTTGCTCATCAATCCGATCACCACACCCTTCACAATATTTCAGTGACACCCTACCGGTATGCATCTCACGCCGTACAACAGCGATCTGCTCTTCCAGCCACATCGCGGTAACAACCTGAGCCCTCGTGTCATCAATATCATCAGACATTGCAATTCCCTTCTGCTGAGACTACCGACAACTCACGTTGCAGTTCACGTAACCGGCGCAACACCCGAATAAGACGCATAAATTTCACTACCGCGACATCAGGCAATACTGGAGTATCCTTGTCAGACCCGACAAACCAGGTTCCCAACATGCTTATACCTGTATCTGCCAATTCACCGTTATGGTCACTCTCCCCCGTCAACGACAACAGCACCTGTACAAAACGTGATGCCGTATGGGAATAAGCTAATCGATAACCCACTTCACAGGCCGTATCTTTAGCTTCCTCAAGCTCATCCGCTCCTCCCATTTCTTCGGCTAACTCGAATGCCAAACGAAACGCCATATCTTGTAAATGCTCAATATCATCTCGTACCGGTGAGATAGACCAGATATCACTCACTGGCTCCAGACCAGTTTGTGCAAAACTCAATCCATCAGACGGCGTAGGCTCTGTTAATAATGAAGTCTGTGGTGGTGTTGGAAGACAGTGATTCAATTCACTAAAAGTAGAGGGAACTATCTGCGATAAAGGTGCTGATACTAAAGGCGCAATATCTTCCTTATCCTGTATTGTCGATAACTCACTGGATAAAGTTGGCCGAGTTTCATACACATCAAGCTGAACTTCAACTTTGGGCGGTTTGGGCGGACAAGCTTCATATTCCTCAGTCTTTTTATCTTCCTGACATTCGATAACATCCCCATGTGACCCAGGTTCCACTGCCGAAACGCAGGCAGCGCTTTTAGTCACAAGAGGTACCGACTTTTCAGGCACTTCAGCGGCTTGTCTATCCGCATCGCGCAAATGTTCAGCAATAGGAGGGGCTCACCAAATAACTGACGACGGTTTCGCTCTTTAGGATCGAGCTCCAATAACCAGCGATCATAATTAAGGGCAGGATGTGGCAAAGCTTTTATTAATTCCCCAATCAGTTCATCCCGTAACATGTCAAAAGAATAGAGTTCAGGATTATCAAAGCGCTGACATACCTCACCAAAAACTGAATCGAAGTCCTTCCCACACGATGCCTCCGAAGAAAAACTATTCCAGGTTTTTTGAGCATCAACTCGTAAAGACAATATGTTTACTGCTTGCGGACGCCCCATACCCGATATCAACAAATTAGGCATATGAGGATATAAATATTGCACCGTGTTATGCATCTGACTAATGCTGGTTTGTGATATTGGAAACCCTTCTTGTTTTAATAAATCTGTCAATTCTCGTTGTGAGACCGGTCTTCCCAAACATTTCTCATGCATAGAACTTGCGTTAAAAACACCAAGCGCTTTCTCTATAAACGTTAAATCCCCCCGAACATCATTTTCTGCCAGATGCCCAATGACACACTGCAATCGACCTGGCCAGGGTTTAAACAAACAAGGGATTCGGAAAAAACGTTCCTCACCCGTTTCTTTCCATAATTCACATAGGATTTGGTAACGGGTATTGCCTCCATCACTGAAAATGTAAACATTTCCACTGTCTTCCGGATCTCGCGTCACTTTCGGTACAGAATCCAGTCCTCTGGCACGAACAGAAGCTTTAATATCGTCAAAACGGGGATTACGGCTGAGGCGAGGATTATCCGGGTTTGGCTGTAATTCATCCAACGTTAATACCATTGGCATTTCTGCCATAGGCAAAACAACAGTACTGGTTAGTGATTGTGGTGTTTTGCCACGTTGAAGTATTGCATCACTGAGAGAGGTTTTATGCTTACTCATATATTTCCCCTTCCAGCACCAAGATCATAATACCTCTCTGTAAGATCACTAAACCGGGTACAGGCGCCATCAAACTGGATCTTGACTGTTCCAATCGATCCTTGGCGATGTTTACCAATAATGATTTCAGCTACCCCAATATCCGATGTATTGGCGTCATACACTTCATCCCGGTAAACAAACAAGATCAGATCAGCATCTTGCTCTAGCGCCCCCGATTCCCGTAAGTCACCGTTATTAGGACGTTTATCTGTACGCTGCTCTAGTTGACGATTAAGTTGTGAAAGCGCAAGTACTGGGCAACCCAATTCTTTACCCAGTGCTTTCAAGCTACGGGAAATTTCTGCAATTTCCTGGGTTCGGTTTTCCTGCTCCGGGCTTCGGATAAGTTGCAGATAATCCACCATAATCAATGACGGTCGACCGTATTTGCGCACATTTCTGCGAGCACGGGCGCGTAATAAAGCCGGAGTCTGATAACTGCTGTCATCAATTATCAGCCGATTTTCCCATTGAATTAGCGTCTCCATTGCTCTGCTGACCCGTGCCCAATCTTCATCATCCATTAATCCACTGCGCAGGCGTTCAAGCGGAACACGCTCTAACATGGACACCATACGCATCAATAATTGATCCATCGGCATTTCCAGACTAAAAATCTGAGCAACAGCATCAGGGGCACTCTCCAGTGCGCTCAGACAGAAAGCCAGTGCCAGTGCGGTTTTCCCCATAGAAGGCCGACCGGCCAGCAGGATAAGGTCGCCCGGCTGAAGACCACAGGTTTTTGTATCCAGTTCACTAAAACCTGTCGGCGTACCCGTTATCCCATTACCGCCATTGGCCTGCTCTAATTTTTCAATCAGCAAACCCAGCCCTTCTTTCAAGCTAATATCTTGGCGCACAGCTTTCTGCTCAGACAGCGTATATAAACGCTGCTCAGCCATTTCGGTAATGTCAGTAAAATCAGCACGAGGATGGCCAGCCTGAGCGCTCATCTCATTTCCCAGCATTATCAACTGACGCAAGCGACTTTTCGCCTGAATAATTTCCGCATAAGCAACAATGTTTGCCGTACTCGGTGTGTTTTTGCCAAGTTCAGCTAAATAGGCAAATCCCCCAATCTGTTTTAGCTGCTCCTTTTGCTCTAAAATTTCAGACAACGTTAGTACATCAACAGGCAAATTGGCCGCAAACATGGTTGCAACAGCGCCATAAATCCGTCGGTGAGCGGGCAGGAAAAAATCATCAGCATGTATCAGTAGTACGATTTCATCCCATCGATCATTATCCAACATCAGCCCACCAAGAACGGCTTGTTCAGCATCGCAAGAATACGGTTGTTCAATGCCATCCGGTAAAGAAAAAGGGTTACGCATTCTTCGCCCCCTTATTCGCCATCAGTGCATCAAACTGTTCATGCCACTCAGGGAACAACTCACAGGCCAGACAGTACATTGTTTGCGCGGCAGCGGGGCTTTTACGGGAGGTTTTGTATTCAAGACGGTGAACGGGTTGGGCACGTACGTGACCCAGCTTATAAATATCCAACAGATCGATACGGGTTTTCAGCAGTTGGTATACTCTTCGCCCACCGAGAGAGGACGTATCGTAACGTTTATGCTCGATAATATGGGCCAGTTCATTCAACGTATCGCGGTCAAGATTAGTGCCTTCAATACCATTCGCCAATATCTGAATTAAAGGTAATCGAATACCATAATTTTCAAACGGTTGTAGTCGCGTCAACATACGCAACGATCCCCGTAGAAACTCACGGACATCTGGCAGAATAGGCTTAATCACACCTAACACAAATTCAGTGGCCGTCAGCACAACCAGCTCCGCCATCACACCGGTAGCGCCCTTTGAATCAATGATGATAGCGTCATACTGGCTGAACAGAGGGTGCTGCAATATATTTCTCAGACGCAAACGTCCGTCGGGAGCATGAAGCATGGCCGTAGGCAGGAGTTCATCAGGATCATTGGAAATAATGACATCCAAATTATTTATCATCGAACGGGAAATAATCTGGTCTTTCTGACCCAGGTCAACAGTCTGCATAAGAAGCTCATACAAACCAGCAGGGGCTTCGTACTCAAGTGCAAAAATACTGCTTGAAGTGGGTTGAGAATAATCAGCGTCAAGAAGGAGAGTTTTGAATCCGGCATCAGCAAGAAAACCGGCTAAGTTGGCAGCATGTGTGGATTTACCCTCGCCACCTTTAGGAGAAATTACGGGAAGTATCTTCATTTTGCACACTCGAATTTAAGTAATTCGAAATATGAAAAGTACTAACCCAGTATCTTAATTACAAAATTCTCGCATTGATTACAAAACACTAACATCTCAGCAAGAGGATTGAAAATCCTCGTGTCGGTGGTTCGATTCCGCCTCCGGGCACCAATTCAAAACGCGTTGATTGAGAGATAAAAAGCTCAATGAGCGTTCGATACTGGGACCTAAAAATGCATCGCGTGGCATTATTCAATCATGCAATATTTCGATGTTAATTAAAGGGATTCTAGATTCAGGATATCTGAAAAATCGGATGTCATTTTTCGTTCGAGCGCAATACTTACAAGTTCTATTGCAACTGTCAAGCCATCCAAACCAAAATCAATGAATTAATTAACACGATGTTGTATATCGGTTGCTTAGATTTCCCAATTGATCAGCAAAGGATCAGTGATGGGAAATTACATCAGTTAAAAAAATTCCCCATCTTGCGACCTATCTTTCCTATACAAATCTCTCGGTCTATTCGAGGGATTTTTTCGAACTTTTGCTTGTCTTGCTGATCTCAACAAAAAACAATGATTGAGGAACTTAGGATGTTTTCAGCAAAACCAGCAATGGGCAAACATCTGCTACAGGACGTGTCTCTCACCGCTCAATTATCGCCAATACGGCGTAGCCGGTATGCTTACATCAAATAAATACATTATAAACATTGACGTATTTTATTTTTAATCCTATACCTTTTGTAATGTTATAAGAGACCTGAAATAGAGTGCGGCCATTCCCTTTTTCGGAGTGACCAAATCTTTCTCTATGGGCATTCATCAGCCTAATACCAACAGCAAACAGGGAGCGGGAGCAATCTTAAAGAGAGATGTCGACGACACATAGTATTAATAATAGTTAACATTAAAACCACTAACACAGCTAAAGTCCATTTCATACAATCAGGAAACAGTCATGTCACTAACACGCGTAGAAGCTCAATACATATATAATAATAATCTCGGGTGCCGCTACGGCACTACGACTGGGGGGGCGGCCTACGCCTTCATGGACATTGAAGGGGAAGGCAAAGATGGAGGTTCGATGATCCCTCCAAACCCGGTAATCATGAGTTGGCTTAGAGATCCTAGCCAGCCCGCTTATGAGCCCCGCTGGCACAACCGACTGTGGAACTCATGTGGATTGATCGTCACATTGAGCGCCGCGGGTACAGTGCTCCTGGTAACAAAAGCGCCTCCCACCGCTGAACGGTACCTGTTCAATAATGAAGCTGCGCGAGGCGATCACTATACGTTTCGCAAGTGCAACCGCCTTTCACCGGACAGTAAAACTGTGGCGACAATCCATTATGGAGGGGGAAAAAGAGAGCCGGAAGACAGGAAGATCGCTTCCCCTGTCGACGCGGCGCTGGTTGATATTGCTACCGTCGGGAAGCTGTATAACGCAATCCTTGCAGAGCTGAAGAAACTTGCAGGCAGCGCGGCAAGCTGACCGCACTGAGTTGACAACGTGATGCAAAAACAATGGCTGTGAGAAATCACAACCATTCAGACCGCTGACAAACTTCGTTGAAAATAACGGGGTTTGTTCCTTTCATCATGAATCATAATCATTAACCCCGTTTAATTCCCCGACAGAGTGCTATTTTCGCTTCCCCTGCAATACGTTTTTTTCGGCAGGGAGCAGTCACATATCCATGCCTAGAGTTAGTATGAGATCAATAACAACGACGTTTGCGATTACATCCCCTGTCATCACTTTGGTTGTTCCGGCCATACGATATCAGGGGCAATTGAGCAATCAACTCGACTGAGCAGAACTCTGTATTTACGCCATTCAGTTAGTGTGGTTTGTTCTTTATCCGTAGCAATCTCTAAATCAACGGCGTCCTGTAACGGTGCGATAGTATTTGCGGCCTGTAACATCAGATGCTGCTTTTTTCGTTCTGCCGAACGTTGCAGTTCTTTTTGAGATGGAGGAGGAATATCACCCCATGCGGGTAACCCATCAGAGCCGGCAATACGGCGCTTTCCTACCGGTGGACTATTCGACGCGAATTCTAAATAAATTTTCTCACTTACCTCAATACCATCTTCAGGCCATGAGTCAGAAGCCATATATCGCTGTTTTAGTTCAACCGGATAAAATGAATTTGATTTTGGGCTATAAATATACCTCATTTAATACCCCACAACATAAATCATAGGTTGATATTGACGATTATATGCACCAGATGCAACTAATTGCAGCTCCACAGTGACTGATGCTTTATCCCAATCAATAACTTGCCAAAAACCGTCAGAGTAGACGTCGTATTTAGGTACTTTGGTTGACACCTGAACATTTAAAATACCTGTTGGAAAAGTTATTGGTAACGGAACCTGCATTGAAAGTTCTGCTGTCGCGATTTCACCTGTCGTCCATGCCGTAATGACCCCAGTGTTATGATCTTGAATCCATCCCGACGGTTCCAAAAGTGTTGAACTTCTAACCAATTGGCTAACCCACCCACCCCATGTGTTTCCCTTATCCCAAGATTGCCGAACGGCTTCTTGTCCATGATGAGATGTGTAACGCTGGAAAATAACGTTACCTCCATTCAATGCTTCCAAAATTCCATCTCCGTATAAATATCCTGCGGAAAGCAGCGGAAAATCTGGGACGGAAGACGGATTTGAAACAGTTACGTTATAGAATCCACTCAATACATAATCACTAAACCGACTACCGTTTCCAATGGTTCCCAAACTGGTAGCATTCATTGCTCCGATATCAGCAGCATTCAAAGAGACATCATTAGTCAGTGCCCTTCCATTAATTTTCCTGCTATTAGGCACCGAATTTTTCGCCAGTTCCACAGTTTCCCGTAATCCGAGATTCTTCACAAACTCCGCTTTATCAGGAACATCCGCCCCGTTCTGCTTTTTCTCCAAGAAATTAGCATTATTTCTAATGGCGTTTTGATTAGCTATATTTGCCAGATCATATGCTGCTTTCACTGCTTTAGATGTTGCCGCATGAGTTTCACTATCACTACAAACATCATTACTTAGAGTAACAAACCCTCTATCTTCCAATGTTGCGTAAGGGTGGCTCCTGCTCTGTGCGTGCTCTTCAATCGCGCTTTTGATTGAATCTTTAACATATTCAGGTGTTGGTACTACTACTAAATTATCTTCTAAGGCTTTTATCTCAGTTTTTTTATCTTGAGTGCTCATATTTATTCCCTCATTTAATCAACAATACTCATTGCTAAGTAACATGAAGGCGGGGAGATACTTCTCCGCCTGTAAACATCAATAAAATTGGTTTATCAACACTGGAGAGTACGACTTGACTAAATTTCGTTGGTTAACATTTGGTGAGTTGCATATTTCGATAACAGAATGACATAAAATAACA
Organism: Photorhabdus namnaonensis; assembly: GCF_001684335.1. GTDB lineage: Bacteria > Pseudomonadota > Gammaproteobacteria > Enterobacterales > Enterobacteriaceae > Photorhabdus > Photorhabdus namnaonensis. Next base: position 167,033 of record NZ_LOIC01000080.1, on the reverse strand, counting down.
TATGATCAAACACAATCGTTTATCTCTGTTTATTAATACACCTGTCAGTTAAACTCATTCAACAGTGGCGCTTATGGACAAGTTAAGAGCAATCAACGTTTTTCGGCGTGTTGTGGAATTAGGCAGCTTCAAAGCCGCCGCCCAAGATCTAGGCTTATCCAAGGCTGCTATCAGTAAGAACATCAATGAGCTTGAAGAGCATCTTAAAAGCCCCCTGATTAACCGAACGACCCGAAGCATGCATATAACCGCAAGTGGCAGGAATTACTATCATCAGGTATGCAACATCTTGGATGAACTTGAGAATGCTGACTTATCAGTTATGAAAACTTCTCACACTCTGACAGGCTCGATAAAAGTGAGTATTCCAATGTCTATAGGACTCAAGGTATTAAATCCACTGATATGCCAGTTTATACATGCTCACCCCGGTATTTCTGTCGAAGTTGTCATGAGCGATAAATATACCGATCTTATTGAGCATGGAATAGATGTTGCGATACGTGGGGGAGGTGAACTGAGCGACTCCAGCCTTCGTTCCAGAAAGCTGATAAAAGTGCCCCGAGTCTTATGCGCCTCACCGGCATATATTGAGGCTTCTGAAAAAATACTCATCCCTGAAAATCTCGCTTCTCATAACTGCCTTATCTACAGTTTATCTTCTTCTCCACGACGCTGGATGTTTCACAATCAAAATGATGTGAAAGTCGTTGACCTTAAGCCCGGAACCTATGTGGTGAATAACGGACTTGCGCTCAAACAGGCAGCCCTTTCTGGACACGGCGTAGTTTTACTGCCTGAATTATTGGTCATTGATGAGCTACAGTCAGGCGAACTCGTCAGACTGCTTCCTGAATGGGAAGCGGACACACAGGCACTGTATGCCATACAACCCTTTCATAAAGAACGCTCTATCAAGACAAGGGCTTTTATCGACTTCCTTGTCAATGCACTGGATGAAACTTGCTGAATATCTTGTGATTTTAACGGACGCTTGATTACAAAATCACAGCACTCGCCCTATCTTCATTTTTACTTTTCCTGAATACCGACAATCTCTTAAGTAGCAAATTTCCGATTGAAATAAACGCCAAGCAAACTGGTCATGAAAAGTAATGGCCCTATCAGCGAGGGATTAAAATTGTTTACTATCAGTGCACAATATTTTCACATAATAGGCATTTTAATAAACTATCCATCTCCCTATACTCGGTTTGGCAGATGAATTTACCGGTTACATCAAAATTGGGGTGTAGATATGAACAATTCCGTTATTTCAGCATCAGAAAATCTTGTCCTGTCTTATCTTGATGGACGTCAACCAACCGTTGGCATTGAGAATATCAACAAGATTTTATTTTCCGTCGGCGTCCGAGTCAGTACAGCTCCGATCCCTAAAGAAGCCAAACCGATTCTTGAAGTGTCAAAAACGCGCGCGCTCACTGGAGAAGAGAGCGAGAAACTGATTTCGCTATTTTCTTTACACCGCGGAGAACTTCTGGAGCAAATCCGTCTGGCTGGCCGCCAGCCGGAAGCTCACCGCGGCGGTTTTCTGTCGATATCGGAAATAGGTGTCGCACCTTATCCCAAGGTCTACGATATGAAAGCAATTTCGGTTGAAGCCAGAAAAACCGTTCTCGAAAAATTCGGCAAACTGCACGTGAACAGCTCTGAAGACGGGATGGGTATTGATGAAGTCATGACGGTTGTGGCTGGCGGCCCGTGGACCTGGTTCTTCCGTCTGCCGGACGGAGAGATTGCAAAGCTATCGATAGGACGCGTGGAAACTGGCGATCCCGCCTGGCGTCTTAGCTATCCCGGACTCGGAATGCATGCTGGCTTCCTGGATGCTAAGGATGGACTACTCGTGGCATTTGCCCACGGGCCGAAGCATTTCGTTATGCGCTATGACGAACCAAGTGTTGATGATACAGAGATGCTGGGCACCAACCCGTGGATTGATTTCAGCGGTGATATCCCGAAACTAGTAAAATAAAAGCCTATTTTCCGGTTGGCGCTTCATGCACAACCGGTTTGTTATTTCTGAAATCTATATCAGAAGGCTGTGATGATTCGGTAATTCTGGACACCTCAATAGCCTACAGAAAACAGAAAACAGAAAACAGAAAACAGAGATAATCGATATCGAATCACCCATCAACAAGTGGATATCCATAAGGAGAGCAAATTACGCTGTTCCCCAATTATGACGAGTTCAATGTAAGCGATTCCAAGAATTTCCGTATTAATTACGGTATGCAATTCGCGGATACAAAAGTTACCATAATCACTTCAAGGTATCGAAAATTACAATATTATTAGCACTATTTGTCCATATGTTAGTTAACAACAAATGAAAATTGCAATTTTACGCCGTAATGGTCTTGGTGATTTAATTTGTACTCAGCCATTAATCAAATATTTACAATATAAATTTCCCATAGCTGAGATTCAGCTATTTATCGAACCTAACAACAATGAATTAGCCGATTATCTCTGTCCAGAAATAATTACACACATTATTCCAAAAGGAAATAAATATATCACTACTCTGGGAACCGCGTTGAAATGGCGTAAATTACATTTTGATATCGCTATTTCAGCAAAACCCACTCCCATGAAACTGAATAACCTATTTTTATGGCTTTTAGGGGCCAAAAAACGTTATGCTGTAACACAATCACATCAATGGCATGGAAAGCTAATCAATTACTCAACCTACCCGCAATATATTAAGGGATACCATCAATCACTCAAAATATTAAAAACATTTGATTCTGAAATAAACAAATTGTCCTCTGAGTTACTCCCTAAAATTTCATCTCAATATTTGTCACCAATCAAACAGCATGGCTCTCCCACTATCCTATTTTCTGTCTCAAATAATCGGCAAAGTAGCTGTATTACTCATGAACGGATAGCATTAATTGCCCAGAAAATTAGAAATCATTTTCCAGATGTGAGATTTATTATCTCCACTCTTCGACATGACAGATCACATGCTGAGAAGTTACTTGCAATGATAGGAGACCAAACTCAGATAGTCGAATGTCAATCACTACACTCTTTTTTGTCACTTCTCAACAGCACAGATCTGATCATTGTTGGTGATGGTGGAATATGCCATTTAGCCGCCGCATTAGACAAAAAACTGGTGGCTCTCTATGGTGTCACTAAGCCGGAGAATTGGGCTCCCCTTGCTTCTGAAAACCAATGTGTGACACTTTATGATCCCCAAAATGTCAACAATATTCCTCTGAAAGATATCTATCAGGCAGTTTTTAAATTGCTCTCCTCAGAAAAAACACACTTATTATCCGAATCAAGTTGTAGGTAAAGTTATTTGCATTTACTCATGCGAATGCACAGTAACTTGTTAACTGTTTCGATGCCAATCCATCAGACAGAAACGCTAAATGTATACACCACATAGATTGACATCTGTTAACGCCGCGATTTAATCCCGGTTAATTTCTTCCATGACTAAAACTGTGATTAATGATTTTGACGATGAAATATACAGTCACATTAATAGCAATGGAATATCCGAACTAATAATAAGACAAAAATGAATCAATTTGTCTAATTTATATCATGATGAAAAATAAGACATTAAATAAACATCATTACTATTTCTTGATTGAATTAACTTAATCAATCGATTAATTTAATCTTATAACACAATGAAATAGAAAGAAATTTTAATTAATTGCAAAAAAAATACTATTTTTTTGTTTAAGTTGTTGAAAAAGATCATATTTTAGTTAATACTGTTTTCCGTCGAGTGAGAAATAGACCTAAAACAAAAACAAAGAAGAAACTCTAAACTCTGGATTGGAAATCAACTTGGAATTCTAAGAAAAATAAGAAGAAATTCTCGCTGTCTTAACTGTGGTTAAGATGGCAGTTTATACGATCGTATTAATATCATTAGTGCGGCAGCATTACATATTACGGTTTGCCCAATCAGAATATTCACTTTCTTTGAGTAAGATATTAGTGTGTTGCGTTGAGTAGCAATAGATTACTTTTATTAATATCGATTGAATTCCCATTTCAACAAAAATAGTGAAGATGAATTTATCCATATGTACTATGCACCTTGCCTATAAGCACTTTTCACTACGTTATTAGCAATACATTAGAAGAATTTTGCTATTAATGCGGGACTTCTCGTGTCGTAGGATTTTAGATATCTTAATAAAAATAAGAATCATTATTAACAACACGAATAATAGATTTATAACGATAAATGATATTTTAGAGAATAAAACAACTCTTTTCTGGAAAGAAATTAATATCAGACATTATTATCAATAATATGAATATAGATGAGGCAGACTATAACATGGTGAGAAACAGTGACTAAGTTAGGATAAATTAAAGATATATATAAAAAATGGTTAAAAATGCAATTGCATTATATTACCATGATAAAAATGACTTTAATGATATCATCAACCATTAAACTATAATAATGGTTGGATGTATATTTCTATTGTATAGACAGGACTAAAACACATATTTATTAAGGTAAGGTATTTTTAAATGAAAAAGAATTTTATTTTGGTTTCTTTAGTAGCAGCATTAGGAATTTTCAGTAGTTTCAGTGCGTTATCTTATGATGGAACAATTAAATTCCGAGGTACTATTATTAATGAAGGATGTACAGTAGCCGCAGGAACAGCAGGTAAAGAAGTTGAAGTAAATTTCGGCTCGTTGTCAAAAAGCGCATTTGGAAATGCTGTAGATACAGTTGCTGTAAGTAAAAATTTTTCTATATCCTTACAAAACTGTCAGGTAGCAGGCTCCCTAGGTATCTTTTTTGATGGGGATCGTGATACCAATAATAATAATGTTTTCGGTTCAGGAGTTTCTGGTGTAGGTATTAAAATATTCAGAGCAGATGGTACAACTGAAATAAGACCAAAAGAATATGCTACAGGACTTGTAACAGCAACAAGAAATACTGATACCGATATGCAATTCATAGCAAAACTAGTTTCGACAAATACTAGTATTACACCAAATAAGATAAATAAAGATATCAAATTCACAATCGTATACCCATAATCATAGAGTAAACATCTTTAATATAATTATATATTTTTACAACTAAAGGAGTAAAAATGCTTCGCTTTATTACTCCCTTTTTGCTTGTCCTTTTTATGGGACAAGTACAAGCAGGGATTACTTTAGGTGGAACTCGCCTAATCTATAATGGCTCACAAAAAGAAGCCACAATTTCTATCACCAATTCGGACACAGAAAGACCTTATCTTGTACAGTCGTGGGTAGATAATACCGATACCAGTCAAAATAAAGTACCGTTCGTTATTACCCCGCCATTGTTTAAAATGTCGAAAGAGAGCGAACACCAAATTCGTGTTTCATATATCGGCAATCATCTGCCAGCGGATCGGGAATCGATATTTCTACTCAATGTCAATGCGATTCCGGCAGTTGAAAAAAATGATAATAGCAAGATGATCATCACGATAAAAAACATTATTAAATTGATTTATCGTCCATCCGGGCTATCTGATAACGATGCGAATGATGCCATTAATCGTTTGGAAGCATCACGTCATGCCAATGGTGCCCAATTAACTAACCCCACGGCTTATTACGTTAATCTTAATGAGATGAAAATTGACGGAACATTAATACCCAGACCCGGATTTATTCCCCCTTTTAGTCATAAGGTATTTTCAGCCCAAAATGGCATAAAAAGCGTGACTCTGACTGCTATCAATGATTACGGTGGCACAACAGAAGAGCGCCGGTTTAATTTCTAATTATATTGTCTGATGAGTGTACTGTGAAAAGAGTAATTAGTTTTGCTTTAATGATTTGTTGTTTATCGTTGCCGGCATATGCAGAGCTGTATTTCGATATCAATGCATTACAATTATCAGACGAAGACAGAGAAAATATTAATCTGGAGAGTTTGGCAAAAACAGATTCTCACATTCCAGGCGTCTATAAAGTTAACGTCATCGTCAACAAACAGGATCTTGGTATTAAAAGCCTATCCTTTATTGACTGTGGCGAAAAACTTTGCCCTGAATTATCTATCAGTTTACTGAAAGAAATTGGGGTAAAAATCGAAAGCTTCCCTGAATTAGCATCCCTTGCTGAACAAGAGATTATTTCTCAACCTGAGAAATATATTAAACAGGCGTCAGCAGAACTGGATTTAAGCGCTCTGACGCTGATGTTGAATTTTCCGCAAGCTGCCATGCGATCGCAAATCAGGGGAGATATCTCTCCTGATCAATGGGACGATGGTCTGCCTATGTTTTTCACCAATTATCATTTAACAGGAATGCAATCCTGGAATAAAAATCAAAGTGAACAGAATCAATATCTGAATTTACGTAGTGGCTTTAATTTAGGTCCGTGGCGAATTCGCCATAATAGTTACTACAACCATACCGGTACAACATCTGAATGGAAATCGCTTAAAGCCTATGCTGAACGGGATATTCGTCCATTGAGATCTCGACTGGTATTAGGCGAAACATCCACCGATAGCATGGTATTCGATAGTTTCACTTTTAATGGCATTAAATTGATGTCTGATAGCCAAATGTTGCCAGATAGCCAACAAGGGTTTGCACCTGTTGTCCGCGGTATTGCGATGACTCACGCAAGAGTAGAAGTGCACCAGAAAGATAATATTATTTATCAAACTTTTGTTCCACCCGGCGCTTTTGAAATTACTGACATTTACCCCAGTAACCTGAATGGTGATCTGGAAATATCCATTTATGAAGAGAATGGCAATGTCAGAAAATTTACTCAGCCCTTTGCTGCCTCACCATTGATGATCCGTTCCGGCCAAATAAAATATTTTGCTAATATTGGTAAATTCAGCGGTGGCAAACAGGCGAGTAAAAAAAGATTTATTCAGACAGAAGCTATTTATGGGTTATGGGATAGCACCACCATTTATGGTGGAGTTATTGTTTCTTCTGACTATCAAAGTCATGCATTAGGTTTAGGACATAATTTAGGAAAAATTGGCGCGGTATCAATCGATGTCACCAATGCAGAAACTCATTTCCCAAATGGAGAAAAGAAAAGCGGGCAATCTTATCAAATACGCTACAGTAAAGGTTTTACTGAAACTAATACAACGGTGACATTGGCGGGTTATCGCTATAATACCAATGGTTATTACAGCTTTAGCGATGCTAATAACTATGCCTATAATAACTATACCAATAATAACCACCAATTTACGGATAATAACAGAAATAGCGCGCCTAAAAACCGGATGCAAATAACAATGGGCCAAAGCTTAGGGCAATATGGAAGTCTTTCATTATCGGCCTGGCAACAAGATTACTGGCAAGATAAAACCAGTAAGAATCAGTCATATTCTATGTCCTATAATACTAATATTCGTGATATCTCTTTGTCATTGAGCTATAATTACCACCGTAATCGTTCAAACATTAATAACGATCAAGTGTTATCATTCAATATCAGTATTCCTCTGGATAAATGGCTGCCATCAAATAATCATAGTGCATCGGTAGATTATGATACCTCTTATAACACCAATGGTAGCAGCCAGCATTCAATGACATTATCCGGCTCTTTACTGGAACAACAGAATCTGAACTATACTATTTCTCAAAATTACAGTTATGAAAAATCTGAGAAAGAAAAAGAATCAGGTAATGCCGCCAGTTTATATTACCGAGGTTCATATGGTTCAATTAATGTAGGTTACACTACTGATCATAGAAAAAATCAGCGGGTTAATTATGGATTAGAGGGAGCGATTATTGCCCATCCCTATGGCGTTACCCTGGCGCAAAATATTAGCGAAAGCGGCGCCAGTGCTTTAATTCGTGCCCCCGGAGCAACCAATGCCAAGGTACTGAATAATACCTCTATCAGTACAGATTGGCGAGGATATACCGTTGTGCCTTATATATCGCAATATCGGGAAAATATGTTATCTCTTGATACCAATACATTCGGTGATGACGTAGATATTGATAATCCAACCACTAAGGTCATTCCAACCAAGGGGGCTTTAGTATTGGCGGATTATTCTATTCGTGTTGGTCATCGAGTATTTTTAACTTTACAACATCACGGTAAGAAACTTCCATTCGGCACAATCATTACGGGTCCAAATGGCGTTAATGGTATGGTGAATGAAAAGGGAGAAGTTTTCCTCAGTGGTGTGAGTGACACAGCAAAATTAACAGCCGATTTAGGCGATAAACAAAACTGTCATATTCAATTTGATAGTAAATTATATCAAAAAATTAATGGTATTATTCTGACTTCATTGCATTGTCAGTAATTAAAGTAGTATTTATTCAGGGAAAGTATGAGAAACAAACTAATTATATTAGCAATATTATTATTAACATTATTCAATGTTACAAAATCAATTGCCTCATGTAAATTAAGCAAGAATTTTAAAGCAATTGATTTAAATGTTGAGATAAATGAAATTATCAATGCAGACTTTAATATTCGAAGACCTATTATCATCGCTGAATACGGTCCTATGGAGCTGGCTAACAAAATAGGAATTAAAGCCGATTCACCCATTGCTAACTGTGATAATAATGAAGATATATCTTTCGAAACAACATCAGGGAGAATAGGATTCGCCAAAGAGAGTGGTTGGATAAAAACCAGTGTAGATAATTTATATTTTTCTATATCTTATGATGGAGATATGAAGGGTAGCTCTCATGATGGCATCAATAGAAAAATAACTTTAAAAGATATTGGTAAAATAACAATTAATCTTATTCAAGAGAGTGATATCAAATCAGGCTCCATACTAAAAAGAGGGTTTATATCTTCTTTATCAACAAGTGATGGTAAAAAATTAATAAATATAAAATATAATAAGGAAAATATAATTGGCAGTCAAAGCTGTATGACATCCACACCCTATAAAGAAATAAAATTTGGCAGGATTAATACTTCTTCATTTAAAGGGAGAGGCTCTACTGCTGGTCGTAATAACTTTGATATTCTCATTCAATGTAAAGATAAAAATATCCCCACGATTAAGTTCACAGGAGAAGTAGTAAGCCCAAGCCTAAATAGTATTGTTAAACTACATCAATACAGCGAAGGAAAAACAGCCGAAGGTATTGGCGTTCAATTGTTACATAACAATAATCCTGTTGATATGGATACACCTCTTAATATAACTGAATGGACAGGTCAAAAAGATCTTTATTATTTACCGCTTACTGCCCACTATTACCAAATAGATGATAAAGTAACCGGCGGAAAAGCTAATGCAACAATTCATTTCACAATTGAATACAAATAGCTTTACAAACCACATAATTTAACTTAAATTATTAACATCACGATAACATGAGAAACAAGAGACATTTTCCTCAGTGATGTTAATAATACAGCAGAATTAAGGCCTGATTTAGACACTAAACAAAGCTGCCATATTAATTTCACTAATAAATTATATCGGGAAGATAATGGCGCTACTCTCGCTTCGTTGTATTATTAATAAATTGCGTTATTAGTAAATTTCGATGTCAGTAATTAAGAATAAATCTCAACAGGCATAGATATGAAATCTTATTTACGGTTATTAATTTCTGCTGTTTTACTGTTTAATATCAATAAAGTACATGCTGCTTGCATCTCAGAATCCACAACGAGTAGCGGCACTGTATATTTTGATTTAAATTCACTTAAATTAAACTTAAATACATCAAACACTAAAAGTATTCATGTCGCCAGATTTAGTGCTGAACAGTTAGCTAGCAGTATGGGGCTAAATATAAATGATCCTATTTTTTCATGTGATGACAACGGATATTTGGTTTTTGGTGAAAGTGTTTATCCTAGCATGGCCGGTAGTACAAAGCATGGGACCGGAAAATTAACAACAGGTATAGATAATCTCTATTTATATTTTGTTGCTTCTACCGGTAACTTAAATAATATGAAATATCCCACAATGGATGGCAGAAGTTATATCTATTATCCTCCAGAAAAGAAAAAAATCACCTGGAAAGATATCGGTGATATTGATGTTTATCTCTATAAAGAAGGCGCAATTAAATCGGGAAGATCATTACATGCTGGAATAATTTCCCTATTACAAACATCGAACGGCATCCGTCTAATAACAATAAGAAACAAAACAAGATATCATGTTACTGCTCAAGGCTGCATGGCGCTATCTGGCGATCAAACCGTTAGATTTCATGATGTTTATAGTTCTTCGTTTAAAGGAAAAGGAACAACTGCCGGCCATGCTGATTTTAATATCAGCATTGAATGTACAGAAAAAATCGAACCTACCATTACATTTTCAGCAAGAACAATCAATGGCGCCCCAGAGAGTATTATTCAATTAAACAGAGCTAATGCAGCGAATACAGCAAAAGGGGTTGGTGTGCAAATCTTATATATGGGAACACCCGTTCCTATTGGAAAACCATTTGTCGTCGGTCATTCTGACAGGAATGCTCGTTATAATTTACCTTTCACTGCCCGCTATTACCAAACCGATGATAGAATAACCGGTGGAAAAGCTAACGCAATAGCACATTTTACCGTTCAATATGAGTGATATTAAGTATAGACTGTAGGATATTTTATTATCAGGATAATCAACATGGAACAGACAGTTATACACACAACCCAAGCGCCACTGCCAGAATATGACAACGAATTTATCACTCAAATCGAGTATGGAACAGTTATTAAACATCCCCAAGTGCATTTCTGGCAAGCTCGTTTTGAACTTTCACATTATCACGATGAATTGTTCAATCAATTAAATCTCCCCTTCCCTGACACATTAGCTAAAGCTGTCAAGAAGCGGCGGGCTGAATATCTGGCGGCACGTTACTGCGCCAGACAACTTTTATCGCAATTAGGGCAACCGGAATTTAATTTGATCTCCGGTAATGATCGCGCTCCAATCTGGCCGGAAGGTATTTGCGGTTCTGTTTCTCATTCAACTTATTGTGCAATTGTGCTGGCTGCACCGCAAATTCATAACCGATTAATTGGTGTCGATGTAGAAGCTATCGTCGATCGTCAAAATATGGATGAAATCACAAGAATGATTGTCAATGACAGGGAAATTCAACTTCTGGAACATTGTCATTTACCACTTGAACAAGCATTTACCCTTGCCTTTTCTATAAAAGAGAGCTTATATAAAGCGCTATATCCACAAGTAAAACGGTTCTTTGGCTTTGAGGCGGCGGAGATTATTGCCATATCACTTGAAAATAATGAAATAACATTAGCGTTGCGGGAAACTCTCACTCATCATTACCCAACAGATACAATATTTCGTGGGCAATTTATTATCTACCCACAGGAAATATTAACGTTAATTATTCAATAAGTTAAAACAATAATTTCTGATGCTGACCTTGATCTGCAATTTAACCAATGAAATCGAGAACAGCCGTAGATTAATTGATTAATCATTCTATTATCTACCAATAGCTCACCAAATTGATTTACAAATAGCTAAACTTTGCGACAACATCGAAATAATAAAAGAAGATAGTTCGAATTATTATAAAAACTTGCTGGATAAGGCGGGTTTATGCAGCGCCGACTGGCGCTGCAACAATTGCAACAACTTAAGCGGAGGGTTGGACATCCGACCAGACTGAAATAACCGCAACCGCTCGAGCTAGCCCGCCGGCGCCATCAGTCTTCAACAGAATCGGTACCACAGACACTTGTGTCGATGCCGTGTAGCTATCGCCCGCTTGTTTAACGTATCTTGCGTTCTCCCCTTCACCTTTGTGCCCGGTACTGAGTGATAAGGGGTTGTTGGCCGCATCAGTAAACGCGAAAGCGACATCTTCTATTGACGAGGCCAGGGCATTCGGTTTCCCCGGCACAAAGGGTCCATCGATCCGATAGAGCAGGCGTGAATTTTGAAAGACATCTTCATCGCCGGAACAAGTGCTGCTTATCCCTATCTGCCTCGCTGACTCTAGTGGATCTCCCGCCTGTTTACCCGCTCTTTTCACTGTTCCCCAATCCACCGATGACGGGGTAAGGACAACGGCACAGGTGGACGGTTTTTTAACGGATGAGAGGATGACGGTGGTCCACAGCGGTTTCAGCATGCCGTTAGAACCGGATATTGCCGCCGGAGTCCAGCCGATCGCGCCCACGGACAAATAACTGCCGCCCGGTTTCGCATTGAAATTGCCGTCACTGTCCGGGTAAATCGCCCCGGTCACCGAGCGGACACTGATATCAACCAGACCGTTGGCATCCGGGACGCAGGGAATGCTGGCGTCGTTATTCCCTTTGACCAGACTGGTTGATTGATAGGTTCCGGGTGAACCGTGCGTCTGGCAAGAGAGTGAAGATTGCCCGATATCAACCATAAAGTCGCCAGCCTTTCCTACCCGGACACTATTCGATGGAGACAAAGAGATCGATGAGCCGGTTCCCGAATCCACGGTGTAGGCCATCCGCTGCGTATCGGCGGGGACGCTACAGGTTGTCGACCAGTCAAGAGGGCCGCTGGTGGTATATCCCACTATTTCATCCTGTGAATAATCACGCTTATCTTTGTTGTTCGGCATCATGGCATAGCCGGTGACGGTAACATTGCTAACCTTATTCAGTTCAGTTTTGCAGTCCTGATAAGTCTCCGCCGCCTGGAGGGGTAACGCGGTCAATAAAAAGAGCAGCGACGCCCCCAGCCCCATGATAGTTGGCGCGGGGTTTGCTGCATGACCGCCCCACAAACGTTCAGTGTTTAACATCCTTCTCTCTCCAAATTACTTATCTGTTCACATCGCTCTTTCACTGCCGGGGCTAACCTCGCTTTGGGTAGCGCCCCGGATGTTAAAGCGATATCGGTGATATCTCACCGGGCGCGCCGATCAGGCTGCCCATATGAGGGTCACGCTTATAGACACACGGCATCGGCCTGCACCAGTTTCCCGAAGGTATCGGACGACACCTGATAACGGGTGGTGCATTGTTGATCTGCCCCGTTTCCCCATTTAACTTTCACATGACCGACGGATGGCATGCCGCTCAGATAAACCCGGCCGTTATCGCCCACAATGCCGCTGCCGGCCTGAGTTGCGTTTCCTGCCAGCGTTGCGGCGGCGCCAAAGGGCACGGGTTTGCCATTATGTGTCAGGGTCAACAGCAACTGGCTGCCCAGCCGAACCTGATAGTTGGCCAGCGTTACCGCCCCTTTGGTCGGGTAAACGTTGCGGCTGGTCTGGTCAATATCCACGCCTTCCGGCAGGGTGGACGGGTCCAGATTGATGGTGTTTTTGTGGTAGACCGATCCGCCCGGCAGCACAGCGTAACCACGCCAGTCGGTCTGTACGTTGCCGTTGCTGACCGTCACCCCTTTCGCACCGGGGGCGCGAACCAATACCGCAGTATCCCCCAGCGAGCGTGACAGTGTTATTCCGTAAGGATGGATCAGCAGGGCGCCGGAAGTGCCATAGGTCAAATGCTGGCTGTCTGCGTTGTCATTGTAGCCAAGATTGGCGCTTCCCTGACTGCCCTGATAGCCCAGCGACAACGCGCGACTGTTTTGCTGGCCGCTGTTCCCCCAGCCTTGCTGGAGGTTATAACTCAGGCGGTTATCCCATAACATGCCGCTGATGCCGGTCTGCTGAGAGAGGTTGCCCTGCGAGTCGCGCGAGGCGGTATAGCGGGCGTAAACGCCCCGTAACGCCGACGATGACCCAAAGAGACTGAACGGGACCTGCATATTGAATGAGACCTGACGGTTTTCCGGCCAGTGGCCCTCGCCCTTTATCCGAGAAATGTTATAGCTCAGGTTATAGCTGATCCCCATCAGCATCGCGTTGTAACCCAGACTCAGGTTGTTGTCGGTACGGCCATTCCAGTAATCGTTGCGCGTCCCGGAGGCGTAAAGACTGCCCCAGCGTCCCAGTGTCTGACGCAGGTTCACTTGCCAGGTGTTCTGACGCCGGTCAAGCGCCCACGGCGCCTGATATTCATTCAGGCTGTAGCCCATGCTGTTAACATCACTGAAACTGTAGTAATGCTCAGTGGAATAGCGGTAGGCGGCCAGATCAATGCCGGTGCCGGTACTGATCAGGTTCTTGGAATATTTTACGCGATAAGACTGGCCGAATTGTTTGCTCTCTTCCTGCCCTTTGATCTTCTGCAACTGTGCCTGCGCCAGCGTCACATCCGCAGACAGTGCGCCGAACGCGCCCAACGAAATCCCCGAACCTAATACACTCGACTGGTAGTTGCCGGCGACCAATCCCCCGCCGTACAGGGTGATACTGTGGGGCAAACCATAGACCAGCGTACCCATCGTAAATACCGGGGAACGGTTGCCATTGGTAAGGCTGCCGCCGTGATATTGACCGGCCGTCAATTCATATTTAACGCCCCCGGGACGCTGCATCACCGGGACAGATGAAGAGGCTATTGTCGAGACGCGGGTGCGGCCATTTTCCTCTTTGACGGTCACCGTCAGGTCGCCGGCACTCCCGGTGGTATAGAGGTCGGTGAACCGAAACGGCCCCGGCGCCACCGTGGTTTGATACACGATATTGCCATTCTGGGATACCGTCACCTGCGCATTGGAGTTCGCCACACCACTTATCTCCGGGGCGAAACCGCGCTGACTGTCGGGTAACATCGCCTCCTCCGAAGCCAGTTTCATGCCCCGAAACGGGATGCTGTCAAAAATGTCGCCCCCGGTATAGGTTTCACCCGCCGTGAACTCACTGCGCAGTGAGGGAATATCACGTTGTAGATAGGTATTACTCACCTGCCATTGGGTCTGTGCCGGCGTGGAAAAACCGGAGGCGCCCTCGTTGCGCTGACGATTGTAACTGTAAGTTTGCGTGCTGCGCAGACGCCACGGCCCCAGATTCAACCCGTTACGAAAAGAAGCAAACAGATTACGGGAACGTGATCCTTCCCCGTTTCCCTGACGGTCATAACGTCCTTCCGAACCGTTGACAGTGTAGTTCATTAAAAAAGCCGGGATTCCAGAATCCCAGAGTGATGGGTCAACCGTTCCAGAGTAATGAGGCTGCATGGCGACCTGCGGGACACTGAGATCCAGACGCAACCGGGCGAAATCCAGTGTCGCGCTGGCGTGCGGGATCTGTTTCGCCAGATCCGTGATGAGGCTGTCGTCCGCTTTACCCTTAAAAGCCGGTAATCCGCGGGTATTGACCCCATATTCTTCCAGTTGTGCGACGGTGAATACCGGCTGGAGACGGCCGTTAACCAGCCTGAATTCAATCTCGCGGTTGTCCACCTTATTCTGGTTCAGGTAGACATCGACCAGATAGCGCCCGGGGGCGACATAGCCCGCGTTTTCATACGCCGAGAGATCGACATGGCTGCGTTCACCGTCAGCGCCCATCAGGAATGCGGGATTAAAGTATTCCCGCGCCGAGGCGGGCAGGGCCGTTGCCGTCAGTGAACACAGCAGACATAGGTAGACCGGACGGGGCCGGAAACCGCCCGGTTGACCGGACGCGCGTTGGTTACCCGCCCGCAGTGCAGACGGAAATAAAGTGTTTATTGCCATAGCTCATCTCTGCTTCTAATTAAGCCTGTGCTTGTTGATATTGAAGTCACTCTGCCGGTACACCGTCCGCCGATGCGGCGGGGTTATAACGGGACGTGGCGATCCTGACTGTCACCGGGAAAACGCCAGACCAACGGTCCCTGTACCCCGGCGGTAAATGAATAGGTCTGTATGCCTTTCGGCGGCACCAGCGCCTGGCGTGTGTGGTCATCCGCCTGTTGTGTTCCTACTTTTAAGGCGGAAAAGGCCAGAAAATAGGGGGTGGGATTTTCCACCCGCAACTGTGTTCCCTGAATCGAAAATTTCACCTGTTCAGCCACCGTGGCGTTATCCCGAGCCGGTACCCCATGAGGACGATAAAACAGCCGAATATTCATCTGTAAGGCGACCTGTACTTGCGAGTTTTTGCCGGTTTGGTGTTTAGAGGCTCCGGTCTCCGGCACGGCGACGCCGGGGATAGCCCGCAGCGAGACCACAAACGCCGATTCCCGATCCGGCGGTAACTGCCCGCCAAGCTGGCGAATACGGAACGAAAATTTTCCGCCGGCTTCAACCCGCTTTAACGGCGGCAGGACGACAAAAGGGGGAACGTGCCCGGTTTTGGTGTCAAAGCGGCCGGTATCGGGGTCCATCGGGCTAACAAATCCCTGTACCAGATAGCCCTGCGCCGTGTGATTGGTCATACTGAGGGTCACACCGCCCGGACTGTCTTTAGCCACATAAGACAACTGCATCGGGGAGAACGATAACCCCTGATTCTCAGCCGCCTGCGCCTTAAACAGGCTTCCTAGCAATAGAGCGAAACAAAAGGGGGACATCATGACCGCCCAATGCGCCCGTTTATGCCCGTTACTGACTCTCTTCACTTTCTACCTCTGGATAAAACAAGGGCGAATTTAACGCGCCACGTTGGCGGTAAACCGGTTTGAAGCCCCGCCGTAATCATTAATCATCGACCAGCTCACCGATTTTTTGTCCTGCTGTCCGGCATAGGTCACACAATCCCGTGGCGCTATCATGGAGGGATAGCGATTCAGATCGAGCGCCTGTCCGTCCAGCGTGAGGCTGTCCAGTGACAGGAAATACGGCGTGGGATTGCACGCCTTAACGCCATCGGGTTGCGACTGAAAGCGGAGCTGTCCATACGCCTCTTCCGGCAACATCGGCAAACCCTGCGGTCGCCAGAAAAACTTAATTCGCATGCCCACGCTCATCGACGCCTGATCCCGAGTGTGCTCCTCCGCCATCTGATGGGCGGCGGGGATAGCGTTCATCTGGACATACCCGAGCGATTCCCGATCCACCGGAAAGGGAGACAGATTAAACGTCGGCAAAATACGCAGGCTATTCTGACTGTTGGCCTCCAGCCGGAATAGCGGCGGCGTCACCACAAACGCCGGGGCGGTTTTCGCCTGATCGCCCGTGATTCTCACCTGAACCAGCCACGCCTGAGACGTGGTATTGACTACTGTCAGCGTCTGCGCCCGCGCGCCCTGGGTAAAAATCACCCGGGTTTTATTCAGGCTGATACCGGCGGCCTGACAGGGTTCTGCGCTGATCACGCCTAACCCCAGCCAGAATAGTAGTGGCGCCAACCTGTACCGCGTTGTGCGTACCCGACCTGTTTCCACAACGCCTCCTGATACCTGAGCGACACTCAGTGATAGTCAAATTGAAATTGTATGTGCGCAGTCAGTTCACCGGGGGTAGGGACAGCCGCGCCGGGTTCATGTCGCATATCCATCTGGAAGGTGATTTGACCGTCTTTAGCGGCGCTACCCGGTGACGCCAAATCCACATAATCGCCATTTTTCAGGTAGCTTCCCAGCCCGCCTCCCGGTGATTGATAGCGCAGGCCAAATCCCACGTTTTCCGCCACAGAGGAAGATTTATCCCGAAATAACGTCGGGTGGTTTTCCGGTGTGGGGCCGGCTATTTTAATCGCCGGGGTACGGCCTGATCGGGCTGATCCCGCGCAGCCTGACAATGCCAGCGTAACAGGCTTGTTGTCCGCCGCTTTGATATGTTCCACACTGCGTTGCACTTCGTTAAGAGGAATGGATGAAAACTCGACACGGGATGTCTGCACGTTAAGTTCACAGGTTGGCTGCTCCAGTGTTAATGCCAGCGTCAGTTCTGCCGAGTTGGGGCTCGCGCCCCCGGGCAGGGGGGCGGTACAGAGCAAACCGGCCAGGGTTGTCCGCCTGATAAAAGTCCACGGTTTTAACATTACGGTATCTCCCCTTGATAGGATGATGATCCTCCGAGGTCATTAATCACCGTCCAGCTTACTTTGGCCGGGTAATGTCCCCCTTTGAGCGGGAAAGACAGGGCCGAGAACGGGGAAACCATGTTCTCTTTCTGTTGCTTCGTCATCAGTTCCTGTCCGCCCACTTTCAGGGAGGTGAAGGTGATGTGATACGGTGACGGGTTAGTGACCGTTATCTCCGTGTCTGTCGGTTTGAAGCGCAAAGCGCCGAAGCCCTTTTCCGGCCCAATCGGCAGCCCTGACGGGCGATACATCAGCTTAATTGTACTAGCCATAGCAATCTGTATACCCCCGGTGACTTGCTGACGGGAAGGATTGTCGGTTTCGTGGCTTAACGGGATAGCCTTCGCAGTAAACCAAAACAGAGATTCCCGGTCAGTGGGCAACGCCTGGCCGGTTTTGATGATACGGACCTGATTCTGAGTGCCGGGCTCCAGGCGAAACAGGGGCGGCGTCACCAGAAACGGCGCGGTCGTACTTCCCCCTGGGGTGGTACTGACCGTCATCTGCATCAGATAGACGGCCTCCTTACTGCTATTGCTCACTGAGGCGGTTGCCACATGGCGGTCAGCCGAGTAGATAATGCGGGTAGTATCAAGACCCACCCCCCCAGCCTGCGCGGCGGTGACTGCTCCGCCTAACAGGAGGCCGGTCATTATCATCGCTGTCATCAATCTTTTCACTGAGTCACCTGAATGTGTCTGTGTTGGTGATGTGTAAGCAAGAATTGGACCTCCCTGTCCAATTCCACTGTTACGATGTTCCTGACGCCTAACGGCGCTGATTATGGATACGCTATAGCCACGACCAAGTTTGCTGTGGACTGTGCTGGTAGTACCGCGGTACCGCCAGCAGCAAGCTTCACCAGCCCTGCCTTAAGCGTGATGACATTATCATCGGTTACTGCGGCTCGGGTATTGACATCGTGTAGGTCAATTGCTGTACCTGATTGCACTCGTTGACCATTCAGCGTCAAACTAACCGCATGGTCTACGACTGCGGGATTACCATGAGCATTGCTAGTAAGGCTAAAGAAATTGTCACCTGGTCCTACTCGTGTGCCTGTAATAGTCAACTGAGCTCCGTTAGCAACATCGTTGAATTGGGGGCAGCCGCTCGTTCTAATCGTGACATCTCGTAATCCACCTGCCAGTGCGCCCGGCACCGCTGCTTGAGAAAAGGCTGCTGCTGAAGCATTAAGATCGACAACGGGTATTGCTTCAAACTGACAAGCGGCAGCAGCCACGGTAGAGTTCACCACCAGCTGATTATGACCATTAGCGGCAACATCAACTGCCAACGCCTGCGACATTCCCCCCAAGCACAATGCCGCTGCCACACAAGTCTTCAAAATTTGCTTTTTCATTTCATCTATTCCTTATCTACATCTACTGAATACATTTTGCCTAAAACAACACCATGACAGGTTAAACAATCGGACCGCCAAGGCGGTGCGTTTACTGGTCATTTAGAGTTATTTTGTTCAGTTATTAACTTGATGAAATATATGAATGTAAATATTCACATAATAAAATCACTTCTGACTTATGCCATTTTGTTTCAGGATTTCTGCCTTTGGCATAAGAAAATGAATATTAAATCGCTCAAAAAAACAACATTTCGACATCGAGAATATTCGTACAAAAAGAAATAATTTCTTTTTGTAATCAAAAGAATGCATAACTTTTTACAAAAAAATACAAAAAATCTCTTTTAAGTGATGAAATTTTCCGTATACTGCCCCGGCGGTTGACGATAACCGAACAAAATAACTCTAAATGTTCGGTTTTTTGTTCCATATCAGAAACTGATGTCATTGAAAGCTACGCCGCAACTTTGAGTAATCCTTTTCCTCACTCTTACCCTTTCCCACCATTGCGTAAAGATGCGAATCTCCAGAATCGAAAAAGCATTACATTAATTTTTCTTATTAATTTCAGTGTTGAGGGAATTGGTTAAGATCTGGTATCAGGTTCGTTTTGAACCATCATGTTCAATCTACGCGGTATTAAAACCGTTCTGTATTGAATATATTGAGTGTTGAAGAGGTGTCCTGCGTAAATCGTATCTAGATACCTATATAATTTAAGCCTCGAATTCATCTAAAATAGAATTAATTTTCTTAAAAAATCCAAATTAATCCGCCAAATAGTGCTTCAAGTCATCCTTTATTACTTCATTAAATTTAAAAAAAATCAAATAATTATATAGCCTATAGATTTAAAGAATTCCGATAATCTAGGAAATGCCGAAAAACTCAGGAAAAAAGAATGTAACAACATATTGCTATCCAACTATTGATACAGCGGTATATCCGACTGTATTGCGGAGGATATCTCCTTATTCGGCATTGAACTAAAACAAAATGCATAATTTTATCTTATTACGCTATTTAGAGTTTAGTTAAAAAGGAAACAACAGTTCTCTATTAATAAGTAAAACCGCCCTTTGGGTTTTAACCAGCGGAAATTATTGCCTTATCCCTCAAGAATAATGAAATCACATTACGATTGAGGGAAACTCTCACACATCTTTTTCAATAAAAACTCTATTTACTTACTGCCTATCCCAATAGGACTATTTTATTTGCCATTTTGAACCTGGGCAGTGCTCAAAATCCTCACGTACTACGTGTACGTTCCGGTTTTTCCGCGCTGTCCGTGTTCAAACTGCCTGCAACAATTACGCCTATTGGGATAGGCTCTTAATATCCTTTTCCGTATTTATCTGTGAGTTATTGCCCACAGCAATTAATTCTTCCAACAAGGCTGAAAGCTGAACCAGTTTTTCCGGCGAAAAGGCTTTTTCAATAGCCTGATATCCCTGTTCTACCTGCTCTTTCGCCTTTTCATAAAGTTTCTGACCATCCGGGGTTAAAGAAACATAAAGTTTTCGTTGGTCATTCATCGGTTTAAGACGAAAGATCAAGCCATCACGCTCCATGCGAGTCAATATCCCAGTCAAACTTGGGCGAAGAATACAGGTCTGGCAAGATAAATCATAAAAATCAATCGACCGATTATCAGACAGTACGCGGATAATACGCCACTGCTGTTCAGTCAAATTATGACTCTTAAGGATTGGGCGGAAAAAACCCATCGCGGTTTCTCGCGCTTGAAGTAATGCAATTGTCAGAGATTCATGCATGGGTAATGAAGGCTCTTATTTTTAGTTAATCACTGATTTACTCTCTGTTGAAAGTATTATCTCGCTCTATAATCACAATAAAAAGACTAGCACGTCCCATAATCAACCACAAAGAAAAAATCATAAAAATATTAATAAGTAAACAAAAATAAGCCCTAAAAACAAAGTTAATAAAAAGTTAATGCAACAGTAATGCCGTTATCCAAAAAAATATTAATATATTGATTAATAACGATAAAAAATAAATTTAGTAGAGATATTGTTACTGAGATCACAATTAAAATTAACAAACACATTAACATATTGCAACAGTGCGCCTTGTGGTTTATTAATATATTAATAAATGCGTCTTAAAACCACCAGTTTAAGTTCATGAGGAATCGTTAATGAAAGGCACTGTCTTCGCCGTAGCCCTCAACCATCAGAGCCAGGTAGATTTCTGGCGTGACTCATTTCAGCAAGCACCTTATAGCACTTTACCTAAGACTCCAGTGTGGTTTATTAAACCACGGAATACCGTTATCACCTCCGGTGAAGCGATTCCCCATCCGGTAGGTGAAGAGGTTCAAAGCGGCGCGACGCTGGCATTAATAATAGGTAAAACCGCCCGCAAAGTTGCTATCGAAAACGCAGCCGAGTATATCGCAGGTTATGCATTAGCGAATGAAGTCAGCCTGCCTGAAACCGCTTTTTATCGTCCGGCAATTAAAGCTAAGTGTCGTGATGGTTTTTGCCCCATAGGCCAAATGGCTCATCCTGAATCAATTGATGCGTTAGATATCATCACCGAAATCAATGGTCAGGAAGTCGATCGCTGGTCAACCGCCGATCTGGTGCGTTCAGCCACGGAATTAGTCGCAGCGTTAAGTGATTTCGCAACTCTCAAAGAGGGGGATGTGATCCTGCTTGGAACGCCACACCAACGTGTCGCTATCAAATCGGGCGATAAAGTTGTTATTCGGGCAGCAGGTTTCCCATCACTGGAAAATCAGGTTGTGCAAGCGGGAGAAAAAGCATGAAACACGCAAGAGTTCACTATCAAGGTTGCGATTTGATTGTTACTGTCGATGAACAGGAAAATGTCTGTCTGACAGATGGCAGCAAAATCAGCGGCGAATCCGTCCAATGGTTGCCCCCCGCAAACGGCACCCTGTTCGCCCTCGGTTTGAATTATGCTGATCACGCCACCGAGCTGGAATTTAAGCCCCCCAAAGAACCGCTGGTTTTTATCAAGGCCGCCAATACGCTGACCGGTCATCGTCAGGTTTCCGTTCGCCCTGATAATGTGGAATACATGCATTATGAAGCTGAGCTGGTTGTTGTCATCGGCAAAGCCGCCCACAAAGTCACCAAAGAACAGGCGATGGATTACGTTGCCGGGTACACCGTCTGTAACGATTACGCAATCCGTGACTATCTGGAAAATTATTATCGCCCTAATCTCCGGGTAAAAAGCCGCGATACATTGACTCCCATCGGTCCGTGGTTCGTCGATAAAGAAGATGTACCCGATCCACATAATCTGACACTAAGCACCTGGGTTAATGGTGAATTGCGTCAACGCGGTACAACCGCTGATCTGATCTTCAATATTCCATTCTTGATCGCTTATCTAAGTGACTTTATGACGTTGCAACCGGGAGACATGATCGCCACCGGTACGCCAAAAGGATTATCCGATGTGGTGCCGGGAGATGAAGTTATTGTTGAAGTTGAAGGTGTTGGGCGTCTGGTCAACCGCATTGTCAGCCAGCAAGAGTATGAGGAGAGCCTGTAATGACTATGATTAACCATTGGATCAACGGCAAAAACATCAGCAGTAAAACCTATTTTGAAACCACAAATCCTGCTACCGGCGAAGTACTGGCTGAAGTCGCTGCCGGTGGTCAAGAGGAGATTGATCAAGCCGTCGCCGCCGCCAAGGAAGCATTCCCCAAATGGGCAGATCTGCCGATGAAAGAGCGTGCACGCCTGATGCGCCGTTTGGGTGAGTTGATCGATGAAAATGTGCCTGAAATCGCCGCAATGGAGACCAAAGATACCGGCCTGCCCATTCATCAAACACAAAATGTCCTGATTCCACGCGCTTCTCACAACTTCAACTTCTTTGCTGAAATTTGTCAGCAAATGAACGGCCATACCTATCCCGTTGATGACAAGATGCTCAACTATACGCTGGTGCAACCCGTCGGCGTTTGTGCGCTGATTTCTCCGTGGAACGTGCCATTTATGACCGCCACCTGGAAAGTTGCCCCCTGTTTAGCGCTAGGTAACACCGCGGTGCTGAAAATGTCAGAACTTTCCCCATTAACCGCAAACCGTTTAGGCGAATTGGCCCTGGAAGCCGGTATCCCTGCCGGTGTGCTGAATGTGGTTCAGGGATATGGCGCTACCGCCGGTGACGCGCTGGTGAAACATCACGATGTACGCGCGGTTTCGTTTACCGGCGGTACCGTAACCGGTCGTCAGATTATGAAAAACGCCGGCCTGAAAAAATATTCAATGGAGCTAGGAGGAAAATCTCCGGTTCTGATTTTCGAAGATGCAGATATTGAGCGAGCACTGGATGCCGCCCTATTCACCATTTTCTCTATCAACGGTGAACGTTGTACCGCAGGTTCACGTATTTTTATTCAGCAAAGTATCTACCCTGAGTTTATTAAGCGTTTTGCTGAACGCGCTAATCGTTTACGGGTAGGCGATCCACAAGATCCAAACACTCAGATCGGCGCACTTATTAGCAAACCGCATTGGAAGAAAGTCTCCGATTATATCCGTCTGGGAGTAGAAGAAGGAGCAACGTTGCTGGCTGGCGGCCCAGATAAACCGATTGATTTACCAGCGCACCTAAAAGAGGGCAATTTCCTACGCCCAACGGTTTTGGCAGATGTTGATAACCGTATGCGAGTTGCTCAGGAGGAGATCTTCGGCCCTGTCGCCTGCCTGCTGCCATTTAAAGATGAAGCAGAAGGTCTGCGCCTGGCAAATGACGTGGAGTACGGTCTGGCTTCTTATATCTGGACGCAAGATGTCAGCAAGGTATTGCGTCTGGCCCGTAATATTGAAGCCGGCATGGTATTCGTCAACACCCAGAACGTCCGTGACCTGCGTCAACCATTCGGCGGCGTGAAAGCTTCCGGCACCGGCCGTGAAGGCGGTGAATACAGCTTTGAAGTGTTTGCTGAGATGAAAAACGTCTGTATCTCTATGGGGGATCATCATATCCCGCGTTGGGGAGTCTAACCGTTTCATCAGCGTTAACCACGGCGAATTCCGGTTCGCCGTCCTGATATCAAATGAGGATTTTATGGGTAAGTTAGCGTTAGCAGCCAAAATTACACATGTGCCATCCATGTATCTGTCTGAATTACCGGGAAAGCATCACGGTTGCCGTCAGGGAGCCATTGATGGTCACAAAGAGATTAGCCGCCGTTGTCGCGAAATGGGGGTCGATACCATTATTGTGTTTGATACGCACTGGCTGGTGAATAGTGCCTATCACATCAATTGCGCCGACCATTTTTCCGGCATTTACACCAGTAATGAATTACCCCACTTCATCCGGGATATGAGTTACGAATATGACGGCAACCCTGAATTGGGACAAATGATCGCAGAAGAGGCGCGCAATGTCGGCGTGCGTGCTCAAGCGCATGAAATCCCAAGCCTGAAACTGGAGTACGGCACGCTGGTACCAATGCGTTATATGAACAGTGACCGACATTTTAAAGTTGTCTCTGTCTCCGCGTTCTGCACCGTTCATGCTTTTGAAGATAGTCGTCGTCTTGGGGAAGCGATTCTGAAAGCGATTGAGAAATATGACGGCACCGTGGCGGTATTCGCCAGCGGTTCCCTTTCTCACCGTTTTATTGATGATCAGCGTGCCGAAGAGGGCATGAACAGTTATACCCGAGAATTCGACGAACAGATGGATCATCGGGTGGTTCAGCTCTGGAAAGAGGGCAAATTCAAAGAGTTCTGCAAAATGCTGCCGGAATATGCAGATTATTGCTATGGCGAAGGCAATATGCACGACACGGTGATGTTATTAGGCTTACTCGGTTGGGATAAGTATGACGGTAAAGTGGAATTTCTGACTGAACTGTTTGCCAGTTCCGGCACCGGGCAAGTCAACGCTGTATTCCCTCTGCCTGATTACATCACCAATAAACCCGCCATCGCCTGATTTGGAGCAACCTATGCCACATTTTTACGCTGAATGTACAGAAAACATCCGTGAACAAGCCAATCTGCCAGAGTTGTTCGCCAAAGTGAATCAGGCGCTGGCAGATACCGGTATTTTCCCATTAGGAGGCATACGCAGCCGCGCCATCTGGCTGGATACCTGGCAAATGGCCGACGGTCAACATGATTACGCATTCGTCCATATGACACTAAAAATCGGCGCAGGACGCAGCCTTGAAAGCCGTCAACAGGTTGGTGAGATACTATTTCCTCTGATCAAACAACATTTTGCCTCGCTGATGGCCCAACGTTACCTTGCTCTCTCTTTTACAATGGAAGAATTAGACCCGGTATTGAACTACAAACAAAATAACGTCCATGCCTTGTTTCGTAAGGAGTAGTGATGCCGAAATCTTTTCATCAGCATCCTCCTCGTTGGTTAATCCCTTTATTAGGCGCGCTAGTGGCCTTCGGGCCTCTGTCGATTGATATGTACCTGCCAGCCTTGCCGGAAATGGCAAGGCAATTACAGGCGACACAAGGGCAGATGCAACATACCTTAGGCGTATTTTTCGCTGGTTTCTGTATTGGCATGCTGTTATACGGCCCACTGAGCGACCATTTAGGGCGAAGAAAGCTGCTACTTAGCGGTATCGCATTATTCGTCGTTGCCAGTGGGTTGTGTACCTTGGTGACACAAGTTGAACACCTGATTTTACTGCGCGCATTACAGGCATTCGGCAGTGGCGCCGCGGTGGTCATGGGCAGAGCTATCGCCCGTGATATCTATGGTCCACAGGAATTACCACGCGTGCTATCGCTCATGACTTTAGTGACCATGATAGCGCCGCTTATCGCCCCATTACTTGGTGGCTTACTGTTAACCTATTTCAATTGGCAGGCCATATTTACCCTATTGAGCCTGTTCGGTTGTATCAGCGGAATATTATTACTATTTTTATTGCCAGAAACGCTGCCCGCTCAGAGTAACGATGGAAAACTTATCACCGCGTTTAAAAATTACGGCAAATTACTGACTGACGGTGAAGCTATGGCGACTATCGGCACATTGGCATTTACTTGTGCCGCTATGTTCGCGTTTATCAGTGGTTCCCCTTTCGTCTATATCAATTATTTTCAGGTTCCGGCGAATTACTACGGCTTACTGTTTGCCTGTAACGCATTAGGTATGATGGCAATAGTGCTGCTTAATGTCCGTTTACTGAAATTCTACGATCTTTCTCGTCTGTTATTTATCCAAACCAGTGCTCAATTGCTGTTCGGCATTTTACTGGTTATCTTTTATCAGCAAAGTCTGACGGTGATCGTCATTTTGGTCGTACTGTTTATCTCGCTGGTTAATGCCATTGGTACTAACAGCCTCTCTTTATTACTTCAACATCGAGGTCAACTTGCCGGTAGCGCCAGCGCGCTCGCTATTTCCGCACAATTCGGTATGGCAGCGTTTGCCAGCGTCGCCGTCTCTTTACTACAAGATGAAACCCCTTTTGCTATGGCCTTTGTGATGGCAGTTTGCGCTGGATTGTGTTGGTTATGCCAGCAGCTAGTAACTTTCTACCAGCGAAAACCTCTCACACAAGTGTCTTTAGGAGAAAAAAATCATGACAAATAATGTAAATACAGAATTACTGCGTCAACAAGCTTATATCAACGGGCAATGGGTTAATGCCGACAACCAAGCAACGTTTAAGGTGACTAACCCGGCAAATGGTGAAGTTATCGCCCGCGTCAGTAATATGGGTGCGGCTGAAACAGAACGTGCAATTGCAGCCGCTCAACAAGCCCTGCCTGCCTGGCGAGCAATGACAGCCAAACAACGCAGCCAGATTTTGCAACGTTGGTTTCAGTTAATGATGGCAAATCAACCGGCACTGGCTGAATTGTTGAGCCGGGAGCAAGGGAAGTCACAGGCAGAAGCTATGGGCGAGATTGCTTATGGCGCCAGTTTCATCGAATGGTTTGCGGAAGAAGGTAAACGCACCTACGGTGAAACGATCCCAAGCCCGATGCCAGGCCGACGGATCGTCACGATCAAACAACCTATCGGCGTTGTGGCGGCGATCACTCCGTGGAACTTCCCCAATGCGATGATCACCCGCAAGGTTGGCCCTGCGCTGGCTGCGGGCTGCACAGTAATCTTAAAACCCGCCTCAGAAACCCCACTTTCCGCTCTGGCTCTGGCCGCACTAGCGGAACAAGCAGGCATTCCCGCCGGGGTATTCAACGTGGTGGCTGGCGTCGATGCAAAAACCATCGGTGGTGTTTTGACCCAAAGCCCGATTGTTCGCAAACTCTCTTTTACTGGCTCAACCCGTATCGGCAAACTATTAATGGCACAAAGTGCCGACACCGTGAAAAAGCTATCGCTGGAATTGGGCGGCAATGCGCCATTTATTGTTTTTGATGACGCCGATATTGACGCCGCTGTACAGGGAGCGTTGATAGCCAAATTCCGCAACAGCGGTCAAACCTGTGTTTGCGCTAACCGAATTTTGGTTCAGGAAACCATTTACGACGCCTTCGCCGAACGTCTGGCACAAGCGGTCAATAAGTTGCAGGTCGGCCCGGCCAGCGATGCCAAATCACAACAAGGCCCACTGATCAATCAAGCCGCCGTCGATAAAGTAGAAGAACATATCAACGATGCCGTTTCTCGTGGCGCACGCATATTGGCCGGGGGTAAACCACACGCTCTGGGCGGTCTATTCTTCGAACCTACCGTACTGGCTGATGTCAACGAATCCATGCTTATCTCCCAAGAGGAAACATTCGGACCTATTGCTCCTCTCTTCAAATTCCGTGATGAGGCGGAAGCCATCCATCTAGCGAATGATACTGAATTTGGTCTGGCGGCTTATTTTTATTCCCGCGATATCGGCCGGATCTACCGTGTGGCGGAAGCGCTGGAGAGCGGCATGGTCGGGATCAATGAAGGTTTGATTTCTAATGAAGTTGCCCCATTTGGCGGCATTAAACAATCGGGCCTGGGGCGTGAAGGTTCACGTTACGGCATCGAAGATTATCTGGAAGTGAAATACCTCTGCTTTGGCGGCATCGAGGACACAGGAGTTTAACCGCATGTTACAGAAAGAAGTCGTATCACAGGTTGCACATCGTCTGCATCAGGCAGAAAAAAGTCGTGAACAAATACGCCAGATCTCATTGGATTACCCTGAAATCACCATCGATGATGCTTATGCTATTCAACGTCACTGGGTGGAGTTGAAAATCGCCGAAGGTCGGGTACTCAAAGGCCATAAAATTGGCCTGACCTCAAAAGCGATGCAAGCCAGTTCACAAATCACCGAGCCGGATTATGGCGCGCTATTGGACGATATGTTTTTTCCTGATGGCAGTGATATTCCATGCGATCGCTTTATTGTGCCCCGTATTGAGGTTGAACTGGCATTTATTCTGGCAAAACCTTTGCGTGGCCCGAACTGCACCCTGTTCGATGTTTACAATGCGACCGATTACATCATTCCCGCGTTGGAACTGATCGATGCCCGTTGCCATAACATCGATCCGGAAACCAAGCGTCCACGCAAAGTATTCGATACGATTTCTGACAATGCCGCCAACGGCGGCGTCATTATGGGCGGCCGGCCGATTAAACCTGATGCATTTGATCTGCGCTGGATCAGCGCCCTGCTCTATCGCAACGGCGTGATTGAAGAATCCGGCGTCGCGGCCGCGGTACTTAATCATCCCGCTAACGGTGTCGCATGGTTGGCAAACAAACTGGCGCCACATGGCGTTCAACTTGAAGCAGGACAAATCATTCTCAGTGGATCGTTTACCCGCCCGGTTCCAGCCAATAAAGGGGATACCTTCCATGTGGATTACGGCCCCATCGGCGCTATCAGTTGCCGTTTTGTTTAAGGAGGAAAAATATGGATCGATTAACCAATAAATTTAAACAGGCATTAAAAGCAGGCCAGCCACAAATCGGTCTATGGTTGGGGCTTTGTAGCCCCTATAGTGCTGAATTAGTGGCCGGAGCCGGTTTCGACTGGCTACTTATTGATGGCGAACACGCACCGAACGATGTTCAGACGATTTTAAGCCAATTGCAAGCCATCGCCCCTTATCCAAGCCATCCCATTGTGCGCCCGCCTTGGAATGATCTGGTCATCATTAAACAACTACTGGATATCGGCGCCCAAACTTTATTAATCCCCATGATACAAAACGCCGAACAGGCTTATGAAGCGGTTCGCGCAACCCGTTATCCACCGGAGGGTATCCGTGGCGTGGGTAGCGCTTTGGCAAGAGCTTCCCACTGGAACAGAACGCCTGATTATCTCCATCGCGCCAACGATGAGATCTGCGTTCTGGTGCAGGTAGAAACCCGTGAAGCACTGCGTAACCTGCCGGAGATCCTCAAAGTAGACGGTGTGGATGGTGTCTTTATCGGCCCGGCGGATCTGAGTTCCGATATGGGCTTCACCGATAATCCGCATCACCCCGAAGTGAAAGCGGCGATTGAACAAGCAATCGGCCAAATCAAAGCAGCGGGTAAAGCGCCGGGCATTCTGATGTCAGCCCCCAATGTCGCCGAGCATTACCTGAAACTCGGCGCACTGTTTGTTGCTGTTGGTATTGATACCACTTTACTGGCTCGTACAGCGGAAGCGCTGGCAGCACGATTTATCAAGGATAAAGAACTGCCGACAGCACCTTCATCCGGTGTTTATTAATCTCAACCAATACCACATTAACAACCGATTTACCCGACAACCTTTTGATTTGCAATGACCATGTAATACAAATAAAAAAGCAATTAAGGAAAATGACAATGAGCGATTCATCAACCGCTGCGCAACATAAGCAACTCAAGGCACAACAGCAATCCGTCATTAACAAACTATTCCGTCGCCTGATTATTTTCCTATTCGTCTTATTTGTATTCTCGTTTCTGGATCGAATCAATATCGGGTTTGCCGGTCTGACAATGGGTAAAGATCTTGGACTGAACGCAACCATGTTCGGTCTGGCGGCAACGCTGTTCTATGTCACTTATGTCATTTTCGGTATTCCTAGCAATATCATGCTCAGCATTGTCGGGGCGCGACGCTGGATAGCGACTATCATGGTGCTTTGGGGGATCTCCTCCACTGCCACCATGTTCGCCACCGGACCAACCAGTTTGTATATCTTGCGTATGCTGGTCGGTATCGCCGAAGCAGGTTTCGTGCCGGGTATCCTGTTATATCTGACTTACTGGTTCCCGGCTTACTATCGCGCCCGCGCCAATGCGCTGTTTATGGTGGCAATGCCGGTGACGATGGCGTTTGGTTCTCTGGCTTCCGGTTATATTCTGGAAATGGATGGCCTCCTGAACCTTCACGGCTGGCAATGGTTATTCCTGTTGGAAGGTTTTCCTTCTGTACTACTAGGAGTTGTCGTTTGGTTCTATCTTGATGATTCGCCAAAGCGTGCTAAGTGGCTGACAGATGAAGACAAAAAATGCTTACAAGAGATGATGGATAACGACCAGCTCGCTCAGATTCAACCGGCAAGTTCATCAACTCATCAGGCCATGCAAAAACACAGTATATGGCGTGAGATTTTCGCACCGATCATGCTGATGTATACCCTGGCCTACTTCTGCCTAACTAATACTCTGAGTGCGATTAATATCTGGACGCCACAGATTGTGCAAAGCTTCAATCAAGGCAGCAGTAACATCATGATCGGTATTCTGACCGCTATTCCTCAGTTTTGTACCATCATCGGAATGGTGTACTGGAGTCGTCGTTCAGACCGGTTACAAGAGCGTAAAACGCATACGGCTCTACCCTATCTGTTCGCCGCCGTGGGCTGGATATTGACCTCATTGACCCACCACAGCGTCATTCAACTGATTGGGATTATTATGGCTTCAACCGGTTCATTTACCGCGATGGCGGTTTTCTGGACCACGCCGGATCAAGCTATCAGTTTACGCGCAAGAGCGATCGGCATTGCGGTTATTAGCGCTACAGGTAACATAGGTTCAGCACTCAGCCCGTTATTAATCGGCTGGTTGAAAGATCAGACCGGGAGCTTTAATACCGGTCTCTATTTCGTTGCCGGGTTACTGGTCATTGGCGCAGCCATTATCTGTCTGATCCCGATGAAACACGCCAGACAGAGAACAGCGCGGCAATTTCAATAAAAAGGAACAACCATCATGACTGAGCCTATCATT
Source organism: Photorhabdus namnaonensis (assembly GCF_001684335.1). Taxonomy (GTDB): domain Bacteria; phylum Pseudomonadota; class Gammaproteobacteria; order Enterobacterales; family Enterobacteriaceae; genus Photorhabdus; species Photorhabdus namnaonensis. The sequence continues at coordinate 135,650 of NZ_LOIC01000080.1, read as the reverse complement.
GCCAATATTGATATCAGCAAGGATTATGATGAAACCCAAGGCACCGATGATGTGCATTATCAGACCTTTGGCCGAATGGCGGCATTTTTTGGTCGTAATATGCAAGCTCATCGTCACGATGGTTTCTTCCAACTTCATTTTTTGATCACCGGCCATATTGAATTACAGTTGGATGCTCAACACTATTCTGTACAAGCACCGCTGTTTATTCTCACTCCGCCCTCCGTTCCTCACGCTTTTTTCACTCAAGATGACAGTGACGGATATGTCCTTACCGTACGGCAAGATCTGATATTACCGTTATTGGAATCGCTCTATCCGGCCAATAAAGATATTCTTGATATTCCGGCTATTTGCTTATCCGTCGCCGATAAACCGGAAGAGCTGGCCGCTTTTAATCACTATTGGGCGTTAATCGCCCGCGAATCATCTAATCACTTTATTGGTCGAGAGCAATCGCTGACATTCCTGGCACAAGCTATATTTACCCTGTTATTACGCAATATTCCTCTTGATGATCACCCGATTAATGGCGTGCGAGGAGAGATTAAATTATTTCAGCGCTTTAACCAATTAATAGACAATTATTATCATCATCATCTTTCCGTACCGGAATATGCCCATAAGTTAGATATTACAGAATCGCGATTAAAAGATATGTGCCGTCGATTCACCAACCGTCCACCGAAACGACTCATCTTCGACCGTCAACTGCGTGAAGCCAAACGGCTATTATTATTCAGTGATTGCCCGGTATTTGAAGTTGCTTATCAGCTCGGATTTAAAGATCCAGCCTATTTTGCCCGCTTCTTTAATCGATTAGTTGGCTGTTCTCCTAGTCATTGGCGAGAAAGAAATATTCACGAAAAATAAATATCCATGCTAATTATATCAAGCCCGGCATTTTATTTTGCTTGTTCAGCAAATCTCATGCTATTAATTCGTGCTAAACTGATTCATTTTTATTACAAAATCTCTTCCAAGAATTAAAATTCTGAATATACTGAGACTCTGTAACCCACTGGAGCTTTGTGAAGGATAAATGATGGCAACCGGAGTGCCGGTATAAATAAATTAATTTAATAAAAGGAAACACAACATATGCAAAATCCTTACTATATGACAGGCGAATTCGGATTCCCACCTTTTGATGTCATAGACTTCATATAATCATGAGAATTCGAGAATGAGCAAATCAGCCATAGTTTTAAATATCACTTATGCTATCTTTTGTGCATTATTTATATATATGATGTCATACTTAGAAGAAGAGCATTATATCGGTGGTCAGGATACAGATAATCTCTGTACTGTTTACAGAGAGCTGGTAGATGATAACCGTGATGTATTTGCTCCAACATGTTTACTGATTATGTCCCCCTTAATTTATGCAACTGTAAAAAAAAGATTCAAATCACTCTCTCTTAATATCATTACATTCGCCTTGCTAGGATACTGGATATGGCGTTTTTTCATCAGATTAATAGTATGTACCTAAAATAATCTCAGATATTCAGGTAGCGGCTACTGAGTAGCTACCTGAATGTCAGCTTCCGCTATTCGATTATTACAAACATGCCATCTGGATACCGGATTTTTAATCTCCCTCTTAAATACTTTGACGCCATACTTATAAGTATTCAGGTTTTATTATTTTATCCCCTTACAAATGTAAATTATTCCAAATTTATAAATTTTTGGTTGACTTTTATACACACCCTACAATAGAGTCGAAAAAATTTCATTTAGGAGAAACTAATATGTCAAATATCATTTATCTAACATTGAAAGGCAAAAAACAGGGACTGATCTCCGCTGGCTGCGGCTCCTTAAACTCTATAGGAAATAATTACCAGCACGGCCATGAGAATGAAATTTTTATTTACTCGCTTCAACATTTAATGACGAGGGAACAACACGTATCCCATCATCCGGTTATGGTAATAAAACCCATCGATAAATCTTCGCCTTTACTGGCGCGAAGCTTCGATGAAAATGAAGAGCTGGAATGCCTGTTTGAGAATTATCGAACATCACTAACCGGGGGATTAGAAAAAAATTATTCCATCAGACTAGGCTATGCCTTTATCTCCAGCATAAAATGCAATCTTCCGCATTCCAGAGATAATAATGCCGGCGTACCACAAGAGATTATCTGTTTCACTTATAAAAATATCACGTGGAACAATCTGGCCTGCTCAACCAGTTCTTATAGCTTCTGGGATGACAGGATTTATTGACGATGAATAATGCCACTTATTTAACTGATACCCCTGTTGATTCAGAATCTGAAAATGGGTTACGCATTGTTTTATCTCCGGTCCAGCTAGCGGCAATTCTGTCAGATAATACTATTACCGAGGAAGAGACCTGGAGTAATAGAATATTAGGTGGCGCGGGTTTAGCGGCAGGAGTCGTTGAACTCATTGGCGCCGGCGCTCTTTGTCTGGCGCCCGATCCTTCAACCCTAACTAAAGCTGCCTGCGTTATTATCGGCGCGCACAGTCTTGACGTAATGAATGCTTCTGCCAGTCAAGTAATTACTGGCAGAGAAACCATGACAGAAACTTATCGCGAGGCGGTAAAATTAGCAAAAGAATTTGGTGCTGATGATTATACCGCTTCTGAAATAGGACTCACCGTTGATATTGCTGTACCGTTGTCATTTGCTTCAATGGTGGGTGCTGTCAGAGTTGCCTCTGTACGAGTAGGCCGAATTAAGTTAATTGAACATGAATCGCCTACAGGGTTAAAACCAGGTGGACATACTTTGGCTAAACATGTTGGGTTATCGGAACAGGAGTTAAGGGCTAGGCTAGTAAACATATCTCGAGCAAGTACTTTTTACAGTCAAGAGGTGGCAGAGAAAGTAATTTCAAAAGCTATAAGTGAGAATCAAACACGCATAATCACTTTAGTGAAGCATCTTCCCAAAGAAAAAAGTTTCACTATTGATTACATTTCAAACACACCTATTGGTTTTGGTGTCACTAAAGGATCTCAAAATATAGAAAAATTATATAAAGCCAGAGTTGTTTTTTTAACTTCCGAATACAATGGCCAACCGTATTATATATTAACAGCATACCCCAAATTCAATTGAAGTTGATGGAAATAAAAATGGAAAGACAATATCCACTGCTAGATAATTTAATGTACGCCTATTTCAATCAAGATTATGAAATAATATCTGGACCTGAGCTTGATGATGTCATAGATGATTTTTTTAGTAACACAAGCAATAGAATGAAAAGAGAAGTAATAAAAGAAGTTAACACGTTCATATGTAATTCCGAAGATGTAGAAAAAGAATTTTACTTTATCTATTCTGATGCTGACGTTTTTCCTGACATATGGGGACTCACAGCGTTTAAATTTTTAGAGCACGTGTCAAAAAAAGCACAAGATTACATAGATAAAGACGAGTAACTAAAAATTTTTTCACGCAACAACAAACAAGGAAGTTTAATAAATAAGAATAATTTATATATTTCAAGAAGTTCCATTAGCTTTACCATGAGATCACAATAATATGAAAGGCCCAAAATTAAAATGAACGGACAATATCCATTTTTAGACATCTTAGTAGGCGCTTATTTTTGCCAAGATTATGACTTATTGTATGGAAAAACTATGGATGAAGTTACAGACTGCTTTCTTAATGTTGCAACTCAGGAAATGATAAAAAGATTAATAGAAGAGATTGATTCTTTTATTAACACCTCAGAAGATATAGAGAAGGACTTTGATGCTCTCTACTATAGTGACTTTGACCCAGATTTTTGGGACACTGCCACAGCGCTTGGCTTTTTAAATTATGTATCCAAAAGAGCGCGAGATTATCTAGATAAAAATAAATAATTACAGTATTTTTAATTCAAAAATAAACAAGGAAGTTTAATAAATAAGAATAGTTTATATATTTCAAGTAATTCTGTTGATTTCGGTTACTAGGAGATCGCAATAATATGAAAGGCTACAATTAAAATGACCGGACAATATCCATTTCTAGATATTTTAATGCATGCTTACTTTAATCAGGACTTCGATATAATATCAGGTCCCGAGCTTGATGATGTTATCAATGATTTTCTTAATGACGCATCTCAAGGAATGAGAAAAGGGTTAATAGAAGAAATCAACGATCTTATTGACTCTTCTGAAGATGTAGAGAACACATTTAATTATCATTATCATGATGTTGACGTTCTCCCGGAAGTATGGAATATGACAGCACTTGAATTTCTAACGCATGTGTCAAATAAGTCACAAGATTATTTAAACGAGCATACTGAACAAGATGAATAATTAAGGCATTCTGAATTTAACGGTAAACAATACTATATACTAACAGCATTCCCAAAATTTGATTAAAATTTATGGAGAAGAAAATGGAACTAAATCGCTTAATGTTTGCTTATTTCAATCAAGACTATGACATAATATCTGGCCCTGAGCTTGATGATGTCATAAATGATTATCTTGACACTGCAAATGACAAGATGAAAAGAGAATTAATAGAAGAAATTGATTCTTTTATCCATAACTCAAAAAATGTAGAAGAAGAGTTTAAACTTGTCTATTCTGATTCTGATTTTGATCCTGATTTATGGGAAATTACCGCATTAGATTTTCTAAATCATGTATCCAAAAGAGCACAAGAATATTTGGATAAAGATGACTAATCATAGTAATTTTTAATGTGATAGCAAATAAAGAGGTTAAACATAATGGATATGAGAGAAAAATTGCTGTACATAGATAAGATGAAAAATGCTGTTGATAAGAATGATTATGAATCATTTCAAAAAATATTCAATGAGCTGCAAGGGAATTATCTTAATATTGCACCACTAATGTTATTAAAAAATATTAATAATCTTATCCTTAGCGCTAAAAATATAAGAGGATGTTTTAGAACTCATTATTATGGCTCAGCTAATCCACAGTTATGGGAAACTATTTCTGCCGTATTAGAACATCTGCATGAATCATCTAAAATAATGCAAAATTATATGAATAAACACCATGGAAAGGATAAATAAATCAACCTTGAATCCATAAGATATTCAAATAAAAAACGCTTTTGAAGGTGATTAATTATATATTATACTTCAAAGGCGTCATTCAATGCTAATCCATAGCATAACAAATAGATTATTTCATTCTTAACTAAAAAATTATATAAATAATAATAAAGACATTGAAAATATTCCCATGCCATATGCAATAATTTGATTTTTATTCAGTTTTACTTTATTAATATCGGTCCGTTAGATATTTAATTTCTTAATATAGAACTTTAAATGAGAATATTATGCAAAAAATTACATTAATTACCGGTGGATCACGTGGTATTGGTCGAGCAACCGCTTTTTATCTGGCAGAGAAAGGGCATCACATTGGTATTGGTTACCACTCCAATCAAGATCAAGCGCTGGAAGTCATCGAAATTATCCGTCGGAGGATAGGTGGTAAAGCTATCGCTATTCAGGCCGATATCGCTGATGAGAAACAAGTTGTGGAACTCTTCCAGAGAATCGATGCCGAACTCGGATGCATCACCGGTTTGGTAAATAACGCCGGGATATTAAAACCACAAGCATCGATTGAACAATTAACCGCTCATCGCTTAAATGATATTTTTACTACCAATGTTGTAGGCAGTTTTCTCTGTGCACGGGAAGCAGTTAAAAGAATGTCTTTCCGACATGGTGGTCACGGTGGATCAATTGTCAATGTTTCATCCGCAGCATCCCGACTGGGATCACCACACGAATATATAGATTATGCCGCATCGAAAGGAGCGATCGATACTTTGACTATTGGCCTGTCTCTGGAAGTGGCAGATCAGGGAATTCGAGTTAATGCCGTTCGCCCCGGATTTATTTATACCAATATGCATAGCGATGGCGGCGAGCCAAATCGAGTTGATCGGGTGAAGAATTCCTTACCAATGAAACGCGGTGGACAACCGAAAGAAGTTGCACAGGCTATCGCCTGATTGATGTCGGATGAAGCTTCATATGTAACAGGAAATTTTATCGATCTGGCCGGAGGGAAATAACGTTTAAAACAAGTATAAATTAAGCTGAATTTACCAATACATAAAGTAAGGAGATCAGAAAATAAAAGACGCTCTATATTTTCAATCATTTTAAATCACTATTTAGCATCTATTATTAACTTAGGTGAACTAGCATATCCATAGCAGTGATGATCACTGTTATCTATGTCAAAACACCTATTCAGCTTAATGCAAATAAAGCTGTGATGACAGAAATTCTTAAATATAACAAAGAGGTAAATCATGAAAAACATTGACCCAAAACTTTATCAACATACGCCCATCGTTAACGTCTACGATAATCGTGGTTTAACCATCCGTAACATCGACTTTCACCGCGCTGTCGCGGGAGACGATACGGATACTCGTATTACCCGCCACCAATATGATGTCCGAGGACACTTGAGCCAAAGCATCGATCCACGGCTGTATGACGCCAAACAAGCTGATAGCTCGATAAACTCCAACTTCCTCTGGCAATACAATCTCACCGGCGATACTTTGCGGACAGAAAGTGCCGATGCCGGCCGTACCGTTGCCCTTAATGATATTGAAGGCCGTCAAGTGTTGATGGTAACCGCAACCGGCGCCATTCAGACCCGACAATATGAAGCCAATACCCTGCCCGGCCGTCTATTGTCCGTAAGTGAACAAGCCCCCGGAGAACAGACTCCCCGCGTTACTGAGCATTTTATTTGGGCTGGTAATACACAGGCGGAGAAAGATCATAATCTTGCCGGCCAATATGTGCGCCACTACGACACAGCAGGAGTGACTCAACTGAAAAGCCTGTCATTGACAGAAAACATCTTATCTCAATCCCGTCAGTTATTGGCCGACGGTCAGGAAGCAGACTGGACAGGTCACGATGAAACCCGCTGGCAGACCAAACTCAATAGCGAAACTTACACGACACAAAGCACCTTTGATGCTACCGGCGCTTTACTGACCCAAACCGATGCAAAAGGCAACATGCAGCGTCTGGCTTACAATGTGGCAGGACAATTACAAGGTAGCTGGCTGACATTGAAAAACCAAAGTGAGCAAGTCATTGTCAAATCCCTGACCTATTCCGCCGCAGGCCAGAAATTGCGTGAAGAACACGGCAACGGCGTTATCACTGAATACAGCTATGAACCGGAAACTCTACGATTGATCGGTACCACCACTCGCCGTCAATCAGATAACAAGGTGTTACAAGATCTACGCTATGAACATGATCCTGTAGGGAATATTATTAGTGTCCGTAATGATGCAGAAGCCACCCGCTTCTGGCGCAATCAGAAAATAGTCCCTGAAAATACCTACACCTACGATTCCCTGTATCAGCTTATCAGTGCGACAGGACGTGAGATGGCTAACATCGGCCAGCAAAGCAACCAACTTCCTTCGCCAATCATCCCTCTTCCTACTGATGACAACTCATATACCAACTATACTCGCAGCTATAACTACGATCGCGGCGGCAATTTGGTTCAAATCCGGCACAGTTCGCCCGCCGCCCAAAATAACTACACCACAGATATTACCGTTTCGCATCGCAGTAATCGGGCAGTGCTGAGTTCGCTAACCTCAGACCCAACACAGGTGGATGCACTGTTTGATGCCGGCGGACATCAAATAAAATTGTTACCGGGGCAAGAGCTGAGTTGGAATACACGAGGTGAACTACAACAGGTAACGCCAATCAGTCGCGAGAGCGCCAGCGATCAGGAATGGTATCGTTACGGCAACGACGGCATGCGACGGTTAAAAGTCAGTGAACAGCAGACTGGCAACAGCACTCAGCAGCAACGAGTGACTTATCTTCCCGGATTAGAACTACGCACAACGCAAAATGGGACCACTACATCAGAAGACCTGCATGCTATTACCGTGGGAGCGGCAGGCCACGCACAAGTGCGAGTTCTACACTGGGAAACTACGCCACCAGCCGGTATCAACAACAATCAGCTTCGTTATAGCTATGATAATTTGATTGGTTCCAGTCAACTTGAACTGGATAACGCAGGACAAATTATCAGTCAGGAAGAGTATTATCCATTTGGCGGTACCGCATTATGGGCAGCGAGAAATCAAATAGAAGCCAGCTATAAAATCCTCCGTTACTCAGGTAAAGAACGGGATGCTACCGGGCTTTATTATTACGGCTACCGCTATTATCAGCCGTGGGTTGGTAGGTGGTTAAGCGCTGATCCGGCTGGAACAGTTGATGGACTTAATGTATATCGAATGGTGAAAAATAATCCTATCGTCAATTATGATAATCGTGGTCTATGGACAGAAGAGGAATGGGAACAAGGTCTTAGACGTTTTGCTCAAGCATTAAATTCGCCAATAAGGCCGTTAGGATTCAATAGTGCATATGGATTTAACGGTTTTCAACAACAACGGCAACTTGCAGAAGTCAATCCTCATGGCCTCAATCAGAATTGCTATTACTGCACAGTTTCAGCTCTCACAAATACAACAACAAATGAACTTGTTCGCGATACAGAAATTATGCAACAGGATACGGCTAATTTGACTGAGATTGAAAACTTATTTAGAGCGGCAGGAACCAACCCCATTCGAACAGACTCCAATCATCCGGATGCACAGCTACGCTGGCATGAAGCATTTAATTTTATGAAAAATAGTTTGCAACCCGGTCAATTCGCAGGTCTTGCTTATACTCGGCCGCCATCTCAACAGCAAAATGGTTTATTTTCTCCTGGTGGCGGTCATATGGTCGTTGTCGGACGTAATCAACCCCAACACTCGTCTGAATTAACAATTCTTGATTATCAAAGCGGGCAAATAACCGGGTTACACGAAAACTTTCCACCGGAAGGCCAATGGCACGAAAGCTACCATATATTTAACAGAGGTCCTACCCAAATATCAGGAGATAACTGGAGGGAATTATATTCAAGGCTTATTTCAACCACTGATCAAACACGAAATAATATCGGGGTTATCGGTTTTGAACGCAATGGCGAAATGATTTTGCAAACATTTTCTCTGATGTATTCTAATCTAGACACCCACTACGAAGGAAATAATACTGGAATCCATCCAAGACGCACTCAATTAGGTGGACTTACTGAACCTCAAGGTTCAAACCGCAGACAATCTTATCGGGCATGGCTTCTTGAATAAAAAGAGCCCATTAAAATGAAAATACCTACAGGTCAACAACTGTTGCTCTGTAGGTATGAAATCTCCGGCTCATCTTCATTAACCAAACCAGCAAAAAAACAGACCTCAAAATAACAATCACCAAAATCTCGCTTGGATCACACTTTAAATAATAAATCATCCTTCCCAACGAAAAGTACCAGCGAACCTTCCGAAAATCTATTCAAGAAACGCCGTTCTAAAGCTTCAATTAAGAAACACAAAACAAACATTAAATTAACATTTCCGTGCCAATATTGATTATATTATATCAAGACCGGCGCCTTTTATGACGACTGTGAGGTAGACATGAAACCAGAAGATTTTCGCGCCGACAAAAAACGTCCTTTCACCGGTGAAGAGTACCTGAAAAGCCTTCAAGATGGCCGCGAAATTTATATTTATGGCGAACGCGTAAAAGATGTCACCACACATCCCGCATTCCGTAATTCTGCTGCTTCAATCGGTCAGTTGTACGATGCCTTGCATGCCCCGGAAACTCATGATGTCCTGTGTTGGAATACCGATACCGGTAATGGCGGGTACACCCACAAATTCTTCCGCTTTGCTACCAGTGCGGATGATCTGCGCCAACAACGTGATGCTATTGCTGAGTGGTCGCGTCAAACCTACGGCTGGATGGGTCGCTCACCTGACTATAAAGCGGCCTTCGGCAATGTGCTCGGCGCATTTCCTGAATATTATGGTCAATTCGCGGATAATGCCCGTACCTGGTACAAACGTATTCAGGAAACAGGCGTTTACTTTAACCATGCTATTGTTAATCCACCAATCGATCGTCATAAACCCGCTGATGAGACACGTGATGTCTATATTAAGCTAGAAAAAGAGACTGATGCCGGTATCATCGTCAGCGGCGCAAAAGTGGTAGCGACTAACTCAGCCCTGACCCACTATAACTTTATCGGTTTTGGCTCCGCACAAGTCATGGGGGATAACCCTGATTTCGCCCTGATGTTTGTCGCGCCAATGGATGCGGAAGGCGTGAAACTGATCTCCCGCGGTTCTTATGAATTGGTAGCAGGCGCGACAGGTTCCCCATTCGATTATCCTTTATCCAGCCGTTTTGATGAAAACGATGCAATTCTGGTAATGGATAAAGTACTTATCCCTTGGGAAAATATCCTGATTTACCGTGATTTCGATCGCGCACGCAACTGGGCGATTCAAGCGGGTTTCACCAGCCTGTTCCCATTACAGGCTTGTATACGGCTGGCGGTGAAGCTGGATTTTATTACTGCCCTGCTACAGAGGAGCCTGGAATGTACCGGAGTGATCGAATTCCGGGGAGTTCAAGCTAACTTGGGCGAAGTGGTTGCCTGGCGTAACCTGTTTTGGTCACTGAGCGACGCGATGTGGGCAGAAGCCAAACCGTGGAAAGGCGGCGCTTATATGCCGGATACTCAGGCAATACAAACTTATCGCGTTATGGCGCCAATGGCCTACACTAAGATTAAGAATATTATTGAAAGTAACGTCACCAGTGGCCTAATTTATCTACCATCTAGTGTACGTGATATGAACAACCCTGAAATTGATAAATATCTGGCCCGGTATGTTCGGGGTTCCAACGGTATCGATCACGTTGAGCGTATCAAGATTTTAAAACTAATGTGGGACGCCATTGGCAGTGAATTTGGCGGCCGTCACGAGCTGTACGAAATCAACTATGCCGGTAGCCAGGATGAAATTCGGATGCAATGTCTGCGCCATGCTCATGGCTCCGGTAATATGAAAAAAATGATGGATATGGTTGATCGCTGCCTTGCTGATTATGATCAGCATGGCTGGCGTAGACCACACTTATACAATAATAACGATATCAACCAGTTAGATAAGCTGCTGAAATAATCGGTAGCAGGAGGCCAATATGTCTGTAGAAAATGAACATCGCCTGCGTTTCAGGGATGCGATGGCGAGTCTGTCAGCAGCGGTGAATATCGTCACCACCGATGGCCGCGCGGGATGCTGTGGTATCACTGCCACAGCGGTATGCTCGATCACCGATACGCCACCCACGCTGATGGTATGCATTAACCGAAACAGTGCTATGAATACCGTTTTTCAGGAAAATGGCCGCCTGTGTGTAAATATTTTAAACCACGAACAAGAATTGATGGCACGCCACTTTGCCGGTATGACCGGAGTCAGCATGGAAGAGCGTTTTCGCTGGAATATCTGGCAGACAGGGGTATTAGGCCAACCGGTGTTAACCGGCACCCTCGCGAGCCTTGAAGGTGAAATCGAACAGGTCCAAGAAGTGGGGACGCATAACGTGTATCTGGTTCAGATTAGACATATCACGGCAAGCGAACAAGGCCACGGCCTTATCTATTTCAAGCGTAATTTCCGCCCAGTTATGTTGGAAATTGAAGCTGCCGCAGTTTAACTGCCTCTCCTCTTGGCAGTGATTGTTCTTCCACTATTCAGGCCCTGAACGGCCTGAATAGCATTCCTTTGTCAACAACTCTATTCAGCCCTTTCCCTGATCATTTTTAGCATTTACCTGATGAATATACTATTAAATTCAATATAAATATCTTTATGTTAGTGTGATCGGCCACCAGGAACATATTTTAACCATATAATAATCTACTGCCTTTCGATCACTTGAATAAAGTACATAAGAAAACCACTTTAGCGACAAATCATGTCACTGAACGTCACTGTACATTTACCGAGTGTATTTCAACCAATCAGAGGCAATTAACTATGAATAAACCCATATCCATCGGTTTATTACAACAACCCAAGCCGTTCTTTATGATTTTCTTCGTCGAGCTTTGGGAACGATTCGGCTACTACGGCGTACAAGGGGTTCTCACTGTCTATTTTGTACAAAAATTAGGATTTTCCCAAGAACAAGCGTTTATTACCTTCGGGGCATTTGCCGCGTTGGTTTTTGGTTTGATCTCTATTGGCGGCTATGTAGGCGACCACTTACTGGGAACTAAACGAACCATTGTGTTGGGTGCCATTGTGCTGGCAATTGGCTACTTTATGACTGGCCTTTCTATCCTGCACCCTAATTTAATTTTCTACGCATTGGGAACGATCGCCGTTGGTAACGGCCTGTTCAAAGCCAATCCAGCCAGCCTGCTGTCTAAATGCTATCCCCCCAAAGATCCTCGTCTGGATGGGGCTTTTACGCTATTTTACATGTCAATCAACCTCGGCTCGCTGTTCTCACTCGCTCTCGCTCCCGTTATTGCGGAAAAATTTAGCTACGCCGTTACCTACAATATCTGTGGTATTGGTCTGATTATCGCGTTGTTGGTCTATATTTTCTGTCGCAATACCGTGCGTAATATTGGTTCCGAACCCGACCATCAACGAATCAACTACACAAACCTATTTCTGGTCGTAGCAGGAAGTGTTGTGATGGTTTACGTCTGTGCATGGCTGATGCACAACGTGAAAATAGCCAATATTATGCTGATTACTCTATCTGTCATCGTAGTGTTTATCTTTTTCCGGGAAGCACTCAAACAGGATAAAATTAGCCGTAACAAAATGTTTGTCGCTTTCATTTTGATGCTTCAAGCTATTGTGTTCTTCATCCTATATGCTCAGATGCCGACTTCTCTCAACTTCTTCGCTATCCACAACGTTCACCATCAGTTGCTTGGTTTTAATATCAACCCAGTCAGTTTCCAGGCCCTTAACCCATTCTGGATCGTTGTCGCCAGCCCGATACTCGCCGCGCTATACACTCACTGGGGCGCTAAAGGTAAGGACCTGACGATGCCAGCCAAATTTGCGGTTGGTATGTTCCTATGCTCTTTAGGTTTCCTGACCGCCGCCGCTGCCGGTTTGTGGTTTGCAGATGAACAAGGTTTAACTTCCGCCTGGTTTATTGTTCTGGTTTACCTCTTTCAAGGCGTCGGTGAATTGATGATCAGTGCGTTGGGCCTGGCAATGATTGCGGCTCTCGTTCCTCAGTACCTGATGGGTTTTATTCTGGGGATGTGGTATTTAACTCAAGCGACTTCCTCCTTACTTGGCGGCTATGTCGCAGCCCTTACCGCCGCACCGAAAGGTATTACGGACCCATTGCAAACATTGCCAGTCTATACCAGCGTATTCGGCAAAATCGGCATTGCTACCTTTATCGTCTCAATCATTATGGCGGCCACCGTGCCGTTGCTGAACCGTATGATGCAGGAAAAACAAAAAATATGATTTGATCTAAAATAAAAAAACCTCGCCAAAGGAGGAAATACCGCTCGTTTAAATATTTTTATTCGAGCGGAGTCATATTTTTTCTAAGAAACCAGATTAAACAGACACTTATTATTTTGTTAGTTCTAAATACACCTCAACTAGCCATCAAAAGTTATATTTATTACCCATTTTTAAGGATGTTTCATTTACCTCATATTTAAAAGGAACAAACATGAACTCAACAATGTCCGAACTCCCTGAAATATTGAGAAGTCAATGTGGTTTTAATTGCCTGACAGATATTTGTTACTACTCTTTCAACGAATTCCGCCAGCAAGTATCCGACCATCTCTCCTGGTCAGAAACCCACAACTTATACCGTGACGCACAACAAGCACAGAAGGATAATCGACTGTACGAAGCACGTATTCTTAAACGTGCCAACCCTCAATTACAAAATGCAGTGCACCTTGGTATTACCCTCCCTCATGCCGAATTGCGAAGCTACAATGATGAGTTTGGCGGCCGTGCCAGCCAATATGCCGCTCCGGGCTCGGTTACCTCCATGTTCTCTCCCGCTGCTTATTTGACCGAGCTCTATCGTGAAGCACGCAATTTACACGCAAACAGTTCCGTTTATCATCTAGATACACGACGCCCAGACCTCAAAGCAATGGCCCTCAGTCAACAAAATATGAATGCAGAACTTTCCACCCTTTCCCTGTCCAATGAGCTGTTATTGGAAGGGATAAAAATTCAATCTGGGCTAGACAGTCATGCCAAAGTAATGGAAATGTTATCCACTTTCCGTCCTTCCGGCGAGACGCCTTATCACAATGCTTATGAAAATGTGCGTAAAGCTATTCAGCTACAAGATCCAGGACTTGAACAACTCAATGCCTCACCAGCAATCGCAGGATTAATGCATCAAGCTTCACTATTAGGAATTAATGCTTCTATCTCGCCAGAACTATTCAATATTTTGACGGAAGAGATTACAGAAGCAAACGCAGAAGAGAAATTTAAACAAAACTTCGGCGATATTGATCCAGAACAACTTCTCAGCATGGGCGCTTTAAAACACTATTACAATTTAACCTATGAAGAATTGGAGCAGTTTTTTAATAACTTACCAATAGAGGGTAATTCTACTTATAAAAATGACCAGCTTATTAATATCACTGTTAATACCTCAGGTGAAATACAATTAACTCGCATAACGCGAACTCCGGGTCAAGGTTACCATAATCTTAATTACATGTGTTTATATCCTGTTAGAAATAACCGTTTTTATGTTGATGTTAGCTATAAAGTAAGAGCTGGACAAGTCAGCATTAGGCTCAGTGAGCCACGGAGTTTATATCTCGCAGGTATAAATGGCCCAACGTTAGAAAATACGAATTATTCTTCCCCTGAGTTTGAATTAGCCAGTCAAGATATCCAAGATAAATTTACTCTTTTAAGTTATCGTTATAAAGAAAATAGCTCTTCAAATATACACGACAATTCTCATGCCATATTCCAAATTCAGGCATATTCACCGGCAATCTTTCTGCTAAAACTGAATAAAGCTATTCGTCTGTGCCGTGCAACAGAACTGTCTCCCATGATCCTAGAAAATATTATCCTTAGCGTTAACCAAGAATTAGACATTAACGCAAAGGTATTAGGAAAAGTTTTTCTGGTTAAATACTATATGCAACGTTACGGTATTAATGCTGAAACTGCTCTGATACTGTGTAACGCATCCATTTCACAACATTCATACAATAATCAACCCAGCCAATTTGATCGTCTATTTAATACCCCGCCATTAAATGATCACCATTTTTCGGCTGAAGGAGAGGAAATCAATTTAAATCCAGGTAGCGCGAACAATTGGCACAAAGCAGTTCTTAAACGCGCGTTTGATGCTGATGATATTTCACTCTATCGCCTTCTCCTGATCACTAACCATAATAATAAAGACGGAAAAATTAAAAATAATATAGAGAATCTTTCCGACTTATATATGGGGAAATTACTGGCGGAAATCCATCAATTAACTATTGATGAATTGGGTTTATTGCTAATCGCAATGGGGGAAAGAACCACTAGCTTATATCAAATCGATGATGACAAGCTGGCTACTTTAATCAATAAACTTTATACCGTTATCGGTTGGTTACGCACACGAAAATGGAGTGTATATCAACTATTCGTCATGACGACCACAAGCTATGATAAAACCCTGACACCAGAAATCCAAAATCTATTGGATACCGTCTATCATGGTTTGCAAGGTTTTGACAAAAAGCAAACAGATCTATTGGATGCTATGTCCCCTTATATCGCCGCTACCCTGAAATTACCTTCTGAACATGTCGCACATTCTGTTCTCCTTTGGGCAGATAAGTTAAAACCTGGCGATGGAGCAATGACAGCAGAAAAATTCTGGGCTTGGTTACAAGCACATCACGGCTCAGAGCAACCAGAACTTTCTGTAACACAGGAACAAGTCGTCCAATATTGTCAGGCACTAGCACAATTGGGACTGATTTATCATTCTACTGGTCTCAACGAAAATTCCTTTCGTCTATTTGTCACAAAACCGGAGAGTTTTAACGTCCCGATCGAAGCTACACTGTCTCATAACTCCTCTTCATTGATCATGCTGACAAGTTTTGCTGACTGGGTTAACACATTGGGTGAAAAAGCTTCCAATATACTCACAGCCTTTGAAAGTAAAGTATTGACGGCAGAGCAATTAGCCGACGCAATGAATCTTGATGCCAATTTATTATTACAAGCCAGTATTCAGGCACAACATCATCAACAGGTCACTCAAGAAAATGCTTTTTCTTACTGGACTTCTATCGACATTATCCTGCAATGGGTTGACGTTGCGCATAAATTGAATATCTCCCCATACGGTGTTTCAACTCTGGTCGCACTGGATTATATTAAATCGATTCAAAAAACACCGACCTACGCCCAGTGGGAAAGCGCCGCGGAGGTATTAACCGCCGGACTGAACTCACAACAAGCCGATACTCTGCACGCTTTTCTGGATGAAGCTCGTAGTACCGCGTTAAGCGCCTACTACATCCGTAAAGTTGCCAGCAAAGATGCCGTAATTAAAAGCCGTGATGACCTGTACCAGTATTTGTTGATTGATAATCAGGTTTCCGCTGCAATAAAAACCACGCGAATCGCCGAAGCCATTGCCAGTATTCAACTGTACGTCAACCGGGCGTTGGAAAATGTGGAAGAAAATGCCGACTCAGGCGTTATTAGTCGTCAGTTCTTCATTGATTGGGACAAATACAACAAACGATACAGTACTTGGGCCGGTGTTTCCCAGTTAATTTACTACCCAGAAAATTACATCGATCCGACCATGCGCATCGGACAAACAAAGATGATGAATGCGCTGCTACAATCCGTCAGCCAGAGTCAATTGAATACCGATACGGTAGAAGACGCCTTTATGTCTTACCTGACGTCGTTTGAACAGGTAGCAAACTTGCAAGTGATCAGCGCATATCATGACAACATCAATAACGACCAAGGGTTGACCTATTTCATCGGGCGCAGTGAAACTGATGCCGGTGAATATTATTGGCGCAGTGTCGATCACAGCAAATTCAGCGGCGGTAAATTCGCTGCCAATGCCTGGAGCGAATGGAGCAAAATTGATTGCCCCATTAATCCCTATCAAAGCACTATCCGTTCAGTAATATATAAATCCCGTTTGTACCTTATCTGGTTGGAACGAAAAGAGATCGTAAAATCAGAAGGAAATAATAACCAAACCGCCCCCGACCATCGTTATGAATTAAAACTGGCACATATCCGCTATGACGGTACCTGGAATACGCCAATCACTTTTGATGTAAATAAAAAAATATCCGATTTAAAACTGGCGGAATATAAACCCCCCGGGCTCTATTGTGCTAATTATCAAGGTGAAGATACCTTATTAATCATGTTCTATCATAAACAGGACACCCTGGATAGCTATAAAACGGCTACAATGAAAGGGTTATATATCTTTGCCGATATGGCATCCAAAGATATGTCCGATGAACAATGCAAAGCTTATCGGGATAACAGTTATAAACAGTTTGATACCAATAATATCAGAAGAGTCAATAACCGTTATGCAGAGAATTATGAGATCCCATCATCAATCAACGGACGCAGAGGTTACGGCTGGGGCAGCTACTATCTCAGCATGGTATTCGGTGGAAATATTCCAGCCATTAGTTATAAAGCTGCATCAAGTGATTTAAGAATCTATCTCTCACCAAGATTAAAAATCATTCATAATGGGCATGAAGGCCGGCAACGTCATCAATGCAATCTGATGAAAAAATATGGCAAGTTGGGCGATAAATTTATTATTTATACCCATTTGGGTGTCAACCCAGATCACTCACAAAGTAAACAACTGTTCTACCCCGCTTATCAATATAGTGGAAACACCAGCGGCCTTAATAAAGGAAGACTACTGTTCTACCGGGGCACTAATTATTCTTCTAAAGTAGAAGCTTGGATACCGGATGCTGGTCGCTCATTGATCAAAGATAATGCAACCATTGGTGATGACTATATTACAGATCCTCTGAATAAGCCGGATGATCTTAAGAAATATATCTTCATGATTGACTACATGGGAATGGCGACTGATGTTTTAGGGGCAATAGATATCAACACAGCAATTTCTCCGGCAAAAGTTCAGGTAATTGTGAAAGCCGGTAGCAAGGAAAAAACCTTTACAGCAGATAAAGATGTTTCCACTCAACCGCCTCCCAGCTTCGCAGAAATGTATTATCAATTTAATGCCCTTGAAATAGAGGGTTCAAGTCTGAATTTTATTAATAATTCAGCCAATATTGATGTCACCTTTACGGCATTCGCTGAGGACGGCCGTAAATTGGGCTGGGAAAGTTTTAATATCCCCGTCACCCGCAAGGTAAGTACCGATGAAGCCTTAACGCTTTACCATAATGAAAATGGTGCGCAATACATGCAATGGGGAGTTTATCGCACTCGCTTGAACACCCTGTTTGCCCGCCAATTAGTTAATCGAGCTACCACTGGCATTGATACTATTCTGAGTATGGAAACTCAAAATATTCAAGAACCACGGTTGGGAGAAGGTTTCTTTGCTAACTTCACGCTGCCTAAATACGATCAAAACATACACGGCAATGAGCGCTGGTTTAAAATTCATATAGGAAACATTAATGGCGAGACTGCAACACATTTATATCATCAGGGAATGCTGACCGATACCGAAACTAACGTGGCTCTCTTTATCCCCTATGAAAAAGGATCTTATACTCATGAAGGCGTCAGACTCGCTGTTGAATATAAGAAAATATTTTATAATGGCCCTTGGGAACCCGCTTTTTTCTATTTCAATGAAACTCAAAAGAAGTTTATATTAATTAACGATGCTGATCATGATTCAGCGATGACGCAAGCAGGGGAGGTAAAAAACGTCAAAAAATATAAAGGCTTTTTTGATGTTTCTGTTCTGGTTGATTATATGGAACCGATGGACTTCAGTGGCGCTAACAGCCTCTATTTCTGGGAACTGTTCTACTATACCCCAATGCTGATTGCCCAACGCTTATTGCAGGAGCAAAACTTTGATGAAACCAACCGCTGGCTAAAATACATCTGGAGCCCAGCTGGTTATATTGTGCATGGTCAGATTCAAGATTATCACTGGAATGTTCGTCCGTTACTAGAAGACACCAGTTGGAATAACGACCCTCTCAATTCCGTCGATCCTGACGCGGTGGCACAACATGATCCAATGCACTACAAAGTCTTAACTTTTATGCGCACCCTTGATCTGTTGATGGCACGTGGAGATTACGCCTATCGCCAACTAGAGCGAGATACGCTCAACGAAGCCAAAATGTGGTATATGCAGGCGTTGTATCTATTAGGTGATAAGCCTTATTTGCCACTCAGCCCGACATGGGATAATCCGCGTCTGGATAAAGCTGCGGACATTATCACGCAAAAACTCTACTCCCGCTCAATAGCCGCTCTGAGGCAAGGTGCCCCAACCCCCTTATTATTGCGCACCGCCAACAAACTGACCGCTCTTTTCCTGCCACAGGTCAACGAAGTTATGATGAACTACTGGCAAACACTGGCACAGCGTCTGTACAACTTGCGTCATAATCTCTCTATTGACGGTCAACCATTGAATCTGCCTATCTATGCAACACCAGCAGATCCGAAAGCGTTACTCAGTGCAGCAGTTGCCAATTCTCAGGGCGGCGGTAATCTTCCGCAAGTGTCTATATCGCTATGGCGCTTCCCTCATATGCTGGAAAATGCCCGCAATACAGTCAGTCAACTCACGCAATTCGGCTCCACGCTACAAAATATTATCGAACGCCAAGATGCTGAGGCATTAAACGCCCTGCTACAAAATCAAGCCACAGAGCTAATACTGACCAACCTGAGCATTCAAGACAAAACTATTGAAGAATTGGATGCCGAAAAAGTCGTACTGGGTAAAGCTCGTGCCGGAGCACAGTCACGTTTTGACAACTACAGCAAGTTGTACAATGAAAACATCAACGCAGGCGAAAACCGCGCTATGACGCTGCGTGCTACCGCAGCCGGACTCACTACGGCGGTTCAGGCAGCGCGTCTAGCCGGAGCGGCGGCTGATTTAGTGCCTAACATTTTTGGCCTCGCCGGTGGTGGCAGCCGTTGGGGTGCCATTGCGGAAGCGACAGGCTATGTGATGGAATTTTCCGCTAATGTCATGAACACCGAAGCGGATAAGATTAGTCAATCTGAAACTTATCGCCGTCGTCGTCAGGAGTGGGAAATCCAGCGTAATAATGCCGAAGCAGAGATAAAACAAATCGATGCTCAACTTAAATCGCTAGCAGTGCGCCGTGAAGCTGCCATATTGCAGAAAACCAGTCTGAAAACCCAACAAGAACAGACTCAAGCTCAACTGGCCTTCCTGCAACGTAAATTCAGCAACCAAGCGCTATATAACTGGCTACGTGGTCGGCTGGCCGCCATTTACTTCCAGTTCTACGATCTGGCGGTAGCCCGCTGTTTAATGGCTGAATTGGCTTATCGTTGGGAAACTAATGACGCCGCTGCGCACTTCATTAAACCCGGAGCCTGGCAAGGAACCTATTCCGGCCTGCTCACCGGTGAAACCTTGATGCTGAGTCTGGCACAAATGGAAGATGCCCATTTAAAACAGGATCAACGCGCGTTAGAAGTGGAACGTACTGTTTCTCTAGCCGAATTCTATGCCGGATTATCCAGCGATAAATTCAATCTTGCAGAGAAAATCGCCGAATTAGTGGGTAAAGGATCAGGCAGTGCCGGCAGCGGCAGTAATAAGCTGGCATTCGGCACCGGTACCGATACCAAAACCTCACTACAAGCGTCCATTTCATTATCTAACCTGAACATTCGTAGCGATTACCCAACATCTATTGGTAAAACCCGTCGTATCAAACAGATTAGTGTTTCTCTACCGGCGCTGTTAGGGCCCTATCAGGATGTACAAGCAATTCTGTCTTATGGCGGAGATGCCGCCGGGTTAGCCAAAGGTTGTAAAGCGCTGGCAGTTTCTCACGGCATGAATGACAGCGGTCAATTCCAGCTCGATTTCAACGATGGCAAATTCCTGCCGTTTGAAGGGATTACCGTTGATGATAAGGGTACACTGACGTTAAGTTTCCCAAATGCCACCAGCAAACAGAAAGCCATGTTGCAAACGTTAAACGATATTATTCTGCATATTCGTTACACGATTCTTGAATAACCACTCAATATAACTCGAAAACAGGCCCCAAAATGGGGCCTGAAACCGCTGACAAACCTCATCAATAACGGCGCCAATGAATGCTGGGAGTTTTACAAGATACCTGGGCATCAGAAGATCATGTAACGAGAGGAATAAATATGGCAATATCCAACAGCGGCAAGATGTGCCCGGCCGTCACCTCAATTAACTGCACAATGGAAATAGGAGTCTTTCCCGCCGATGAAGACCCCTGTTATCTGGCGAGAAAAGCTGAATATGCCCAGCGGCTGCCGGCAATAATTTTCACTAAACAGGGCACCATTCGCTTTCTTAAACAGATTGTCATGAGCGAATTAATCAAGCGAGAAACAGTAAGTGAATGAAAAAGAGGCGCAGGAAGAAAAGGACTCACTTAAGTTCCGGTTTTTCAGTGAAACTCTCCCAGATCAGCTTACTTTTCACCTTCGAAACTAGTCATGTGGAATCCCTCACTGACATTTTTGTCATAAGCAAGGAATTCCATCGGTCAGAATATAGTGCATCTAGAATTTAGTCGCTTTGAACATGGCGAAAGGTGGGTAACATCGTAGATCTTCATTATCCTTTAAAGCATCTGCGTCACTGTATTCAAAAAGCTCAATAGTTTTGAACCCGGCCTCGCTCAAGATTTTGTAATATGTATCTTTATGCCAATGCGTATCTGAAATCTTAAAAATAGTTCCATTTGGCAGATCTAAATACACTGGTTTAATTTCTCCATCATTGTATTTTTTATTTAGATCGCCGCTCATAAAAGAACTGAATTTAATCCCAGCAGAATCCGGATTATTATCCAATACGTAAAAAATGCCGCCAGGTTTTAATGTTCGATGAACTTCCTTGGCGATTTTTAAAAGATCAGACTTTTTACTGCTACCGATGAACACATAACAGCATATAACTGCGTCGAAAGTATTATCATTGAAGTCAAGGACACCCGTTTTGATTTGATGATAAGAACTATTGCCACGATTGATGTTGCTGGAGGCTTTATCCACCATAGTTTGTGAGATATCTACTCCCGTTACCGTCTTTATGCCTCCAGCAATTAACCGACGTGACACTTTCCCATCACCACAACCGTAATCAAGAACCGATATGTTTTGCCCCAAGCTCTCCTTAAGATCCTCAATCAACGGCGTGTACCCAAGCCTCTCTTCCAAATAATCATCATATTGTTCGAATAAGTTTGAAACCTCTTCATTCATCCAATCAGTATTCATTTGTCATCTCATATTCATGTATGTTTAGTAATAACCAAAAAAGGACTATACCCGTTATTTTTCAAGTTGCCTCTTTGTTGGCTGCATTCACTCGCTTCGGCCATATTGCAATCAATTTTAAAGATACAAGGGCTTACGGAGGTTTTTGCTAAAAAAACATAACTGAGTTAAATAAACAGGTCTAACAGGACCTAAAATAATAAATTGGTTTTTACAACACCTAAACCATATTTAACAATATTGTTTTTTCTTTAAATTGATCACGCCCCTCCAGAACCCCATCATGAAATAAATTCAACATCAAAATGACATAAATACAACTATGTGTATATGAATATTATCTATATATTGAGTCCAGTCACAATATTCATTTTTTTACAGGAGGTTTCTTGTATATATCTAAAATCAACTTGAGTCCTGCGCTTTAAAATTAATTCGGTATATTATCATGCTAAAAATAGTTTTTAAGAATAATATACAGTCGCGATAATTACTACAATAATAACCAAAAAGAAAAAAATTCACTAAATGCCATCTGATAATTACCTAAAAACAGCCGAAAAACAGTCGAAATAATGTTTTTTATAATTATTCTCTTCGCTCATCACAAAATATTAATCACTTTACTTTCCATAAAACACCATTCAAAACAATTGTAATTATTTCATAAATTTATCATTAACAAAATTAATTATTATTAATGTAATTATAAATTTTGTTATTGCATTGCCACAGGTATTTAGAGAAAAAATAGATAATAACGTTATGAAATAGTTAATGTCCGAATGATACCGTTTTATCTACCCATTATTTTCAGCCTATTTCAACCCGTTATCAGACACCCTATTTGCTGCCTTCTTTTAATGAATATTAAGAATCTCTTTACGTATTCATGAGTGCAAGTCAGCATAAATGTTTTATTTATTAAATAGTTAAAAGGAATAAACATGAGCACAATTACACCAGAACGCCCTGAAATGACACAACAGGAACAAAAAACTAACCGATTGCATGAAGCAAGTATCCTCAAACGTGCTAATCCCCAATTACAAAATGCGGTACATCTCGCCATCACAGAACCTCATGCTGATCAGCAAGGTTATAACAGTAAATTTGGTGGCCGCGCCAGCCAGTATGTCGCCCCCGGCGCAGTTGCTTCTATGTTCTCTCCCGCCGCTTATCTGACTGAACTTTATCGTCAGGCACGGGATTTACATGCAGAAAGTTCCATTTACCATCTGGATAAACGCCGCCCTGATTTAAAATCACTGACACTCAGCCAGCAAAATATGGATGATGAAGTTTCTACACTTTCTCTATCTAATAAGGTGTTGCTGGAAGGGATTAAGGCGCAGGCCGGACTGGAAGGCCACACTAATGTGATGAAAGCGCTATCAACCTTTCGCCCTACTGGTTCAATACCATATCACGATGCTTACGAAAATGTACGTAAGGTTATTCAGTTACAGGCTCCGATATTTGAGCAATTCAATACCTCCCCAGAAACAACAATCGCCAATCTGACATATCAAGCTTCCCTGCTGGGAATTAATATTTCCATCTCTCCAGAACTATTTAATATCCTAACGGAGAAGGTCACAGATGACGAAGAGGAAATTAAAAGGCTTTATAAAAAAAACTTTGACGATATTCAACCTCCTTTAATAGCAACGCTAGAATATCTAAAAAGTTATTACAATCTAACTGATGAAGAAGTTAACCAGTTTATTGACCAACAAAATATTATACGAATACATGAGGAAATGAATTCCGAATATGGTAGCCAACAACCCGCTCAATATTATTTACTCAGACTCAATAAGATTATTCTTCTATCACGGGCCACAGACATGGCACCAGCAATCCTTAAAGATATTGCCTTTAGCAGTACTTATCAGAAAATATCTCAACCTGTAGAAATCACCCTAGAATATGACCCGACCATATACGATGAATTGAGTGATATCCCCGATATCAACACAGAGATATTAGAAAGAATCTTTCGCGTTAAATACTATATGCAGCGTTACAATATTAACGCTGAAACTGCATTGATACTATGCAATGCGCCAATTTCACACAATTACTATCGCCACAGCCCCGATCAATTTAGTCGTTTATTTAATACCCCACCATTGAATGATCGGGATTTCCATATTTGGGATGATGAAGAGATTGATTTAAGCCCAAATAATGCCGATAGCTGGCAAAAAGAAGTACTTAAACGGGCTTTTAATGTCGATGATATTTCACTTTATCAATTACTAAAGATAACCCATCTTGACAATGACAATGGAAAAATAATCAATAATTTAACTAATATTTCCTATCTCTATCTGGCCAAATTACTCGCAGATATCCATCAACTAACTGTTAATGAGCTGAATTTACTGTTGGTTAACATAGGTGAAGAATCAACCAGTTTATTTGAGATTAGTGATGATAACCTGGCTGCTCTGATTGACAAACTCTATGCCGTTACCAGTTGGCTACGTACACAGAAGTGGAGTATGTACCTGTTGTTTATGATGACCACCAACGACTATAACCAAACCCTGACGCCGGAAATCCAGAACCTGCTAGATGCTGTCTACAATGGTTTGCAAGGCTTTAACAGTGAAAACGAGGCAAATCTTCTGTTGAAGATCTCGCCTTACATCGCCGCCGCTCTGCAATTGCCGTCTGAAAATACCGCTTATTATATGCTCACTTGGGCAGATCAACTAAAACCTGGCTCTGGTGCAATGACAGCAACAAAGTTCTGGGAATGGTTGCAAGCTTCACATAATTCAGAGCAATCAACCGCTGTAACAGAAGAACAAGCAGTCCAATATTGCCAATGCCTGGCACAACTGGCACTGATTTATCGTTCCACTGGCCTTAGCGAAAGTACCTTACGTCTGTTTGTCACAAAACCACAACACTTTGGTCTTACCCCAGGATCAGCATCAACACACAATGCATTATCACTGATCAAGCTGACACGTTTTACTGACTGGGTTAACTCTCTGGGTGAAAAAGCCTCTATTGTCCTGACCGCATTTGAAAAGGGAACATTAGAAGCAAAACAGTTGGCTGACGCCATGAATCTTGATGAGAATCTGCTGTCGCAAGCCAGCACTCAAGCACAAGTTAATTTCTCCAACTGGGCATCTATCGACACCATTCGACAATGGGTTAGCATCACACTCCAATTGAATATCGCGCCACAAGACGTTTCCACTCTGGCTCAATTGCTGACCGCAGAATCTCCACTTGACTATAGCCAATGGGAAAACGTAGCGGCAATATTAACCGCCGGACTGGACACCCCAAAAACCGATACCCTACACACTTTTCTGGATGAATCTCGCAGCGCCGCGTTAAGCGCGTACTATATAGCCAACAAAGATAAAGATGCAGAAATTAAAAACCGTGATGACCTGTACCAGTATTTATTGATTGATAACCAAGTTTCCGCCGCCATCAAAACTACCCCGATTGCAGAAGCTATCGCCAGCATCCAGCTATATATTAACCGGGCACTGAAAAACATGGAGGGAAACTCAGTCTCGCAGGTTGCCACCCGACCATTCTTTACCGATTGGGACAAATACAATAAACGCTACAGCACCTGGGCCAGCATAACTAAGCTTGTTTACTACCCAGAAAATTACATCGATCCGACGATACGCATCGGGCGAACAAAAATGATGGATACGTTGTTGCAATCCATCAGCCAGAGCCAATTGAATACCGATACAGTAGAAAACGCCTTTATGTCTTATCTGACGTCGTTCGAACAGGTGGCTAATCTGGAAATCATCAGTGCCTATCATGACGACATCAATAGCAATCAGGGATTAACCTACTTTATCGGACACAGTAAAACAGAAGTGAATCAATATTATTGGCGTAGCGTGGATCACAATAAATTCAATGACGGTAAATTTCCTGCTAACGCCTGGAGTGAGTGGTACAAAATTGACTGTCCAATAAATTCCTATCAGAGCACTATCCGTCCGGTAATTTTCCAATCTCGCCTGTATCTGATCTGGCTGGAGCAGAAGAAAATTGCTAAACAGGCAGATAATAATAAAACCATCGAAGATTATTATTATGAACTAAAATTAGCACATATTCGTTATGATGGTACCTGGAATACACCAATAACATTTGATGTCAATGACAAAGTATCTGCTGTTTTAAAAATGTCAAATCCACCAGCAACTTCAGAATTATTAGAGTCACCAGAGTCATTAAAACTAGGATTCTATTGTATAAACCATCAAGACAAAGATAAGTTGCTGGTAATGTTTTATCGCAAACAAGATGAACTGGATGAATATAAGAGAAAAGTAAAAGTGTTAGCAGAAGCAGAAAGAAAAGTAAAAGAAATAGCAGAAAAAGGGGAGGAAACAGAGGTAGAAACAAAGGTAGAAACAGATCTTCTGACAGTAGAAAAAGCTAGAGAAATAGAAAAGAAATTAAAAGAAAAATTAGAAAAATTAGAAAAATTAGAAAAAGAAAGATTAGAAGCATTAATAAAAAAGTTAATGCAAGAGTTAATGCAAGGAGTGTATATCTCCTCTAATATGTTATTTGAAAATATAGAGCCTGAACAACACAGAACTATTTATGAACTCACCTATAATCAATTTGATACTAACAATGTCATAAGGGTGAATAACCGGAATCCTGTTACCCATGAGATTAACGACGATAATATCCTGACTGTTCACAATGATAAAAACGGGGCGCAATACATGCAGTGCGGAGCCTATCGCATCCGCCTTAATACGCTGTTTGCCCGTAAATTAATTAATCGCGCCACGGCCGGAATCGATACTATTTTAAGTATAGAAACGCAGAAATTGCCAGAATCTCAGTTAGGGGAAGGATTTTTTACTTATCTCACTCTTCCTAAATATGATCAAACCGTACATGGCAGCGAACGTTGGTTTAAAATTCATATAAGAAATGACAACAAACTGATGAACTTGTATCACAAGGGAATATTAACTGATACCGAAACGAGCATTACTCTTTTCATCCCTTGGGCTAATACACAAGAACGCGTCGAAATAGCAGTAGAATATCAGAATAAGTTTTATCAGGATCAACAAAACTGGGAAACAGCCTTATTCAAGTTTAATTTGGCTAACCAGAAATTTATATTGGTTAATGATGCTGATAATAAGAAAGTCGTGATAAATGATATTGAGACAATCGTTAAGAAATATAAGGGGTTTCTTGATATTTCCATTCTTATCGATCAGCACACGGAACCAATGGATTTCAGCGGTGCTAACAGCCTCTATTTTTGGGAACTATTCTACTATACCCCGATGCTGATTGCTCAACGTTTACTACACGAGCAAAACTTCTATGAAGCCAACCGTTGGCTGAAATATGTCTGGAACCCATCCGGTTATATTGAGCATGGTCAGATTCAGCACTACCGCTGGAACGTCCGCCCATTATTGGAAGATACCCGTTGGAATGATGATCCTTTAGATTCGGTCGATCCCGATGCGATAGCGCAATATGATCCAATGCACTACAAAGTCGTTACTTTTATGCGTACCCTTGATCTGTTGCTGGACCGTGGAGATTACGCTTATCGTCAGTTAGAGCGGGACACGCTCAACGAAGCTAAAATGTGGTATATGCAAGCACTGCATCTATTAGGCGATAAACCTGATTTGTCGTTTAGTTCAGCGTGGAGTAATCCGAATTTAGACGACGCGGCCAAAATCGAGAATCAAGAGGAACATGGCCAAGCAATGGCCGCCCTGCGACAAGGTGATATTAGTCGGCACAGCAACCCGACAGATCTTTTCTTGCCACAGGTCAATGAAGTGATGCAAAACTATTGGCAGACACTGGAACAACGGCTATATAACCTACGCCATAATCTTTCCATTGACGGCCAGCCCTTGTATCTGTCTATTTACGCCACACCGGCAGATCCAAAAGCGTTACTCAGTGCTGCTGTCGCTAGCTCACAAGGCGGAAGCAAGTTACCAACGTCATTTATGTCACTGTGGCGTTTCCCACAGATGTTGGAAAACGCGCGCGGTATGGTAAGCCAGTTAACACAGTTCGGCTCCACGTTACAAAATATTATCGAACGTCAGGATGCGGAAGCCTTAAACACGCTATTGCAGAATCAAGCGGCAGAACTGATATTGACTAATCTCAGCATACAGGACAAAACCCTGGAAGAGCTGGATGCGGAAAAAATCGTACTGGAGAAATCCAAAGCTGGAGCGCAATCACGCTTTAACAGCTACAAAAAGCTATACGATGAAAATATCAATGCGGGTGAAAACCGGGTGATAGCCTTGCATGCCTCTGTCGCTGGCCTCAGCACCGCCTTGCAAGCATCGCGTTTGGCAGGTGCCGCCCTTGATCTGGCGCCCAATATTTTCGGTTTCGCAGATGGCGGCAGCCGTTGGGGAGCAATTGCCGAAGCGACAGGTAATGTCATGGAATTCTCCGCGAGTGTTATGAATACCGAAGCGGATAAAATCAGCCAGTCCGAAGCCTATCGCCGTCGCCGTCAGGAGTGGAAAATCCAGCGTAATAATGCCGAAGCGGAGATAAAACAGATCGATGCCCAACTTCAATCGTTGGCAGTACGCCATGAAGCCGCGATGTTGCAGAAAACCAGCCTGAAAACCCAGCAAGAACAGACTCAGGCGCAATTGACTTTCCTGCAACGTAAATTCAGTAATCAAACGTTGTACCACTGGTTACGTGGTCGGCTAGCGGCTATTTATTTCCAGTTCTACGATTTGGCTGTAGCTCGTTGTTTGATGGCAGAAATGGCTTATCGTTGGGAGACTCATAATACCGCGGCAAGCTTTATCAAACCCGGCGCCTGGCAGGGGACGCACGCTGGTCTGCTCGCCGGTGAAACCTTGATGCTCAATCTGGCGCAAATGGAGGATGCCTATTTGAGATGGGATCAACGCGCTCTGGAAGTGGAACGTACTATTTCACTAACGCAACTTTATGGAACACTGCCAGAAAAACCGTTTAATTTGACAACACATATCTCTGCCCTGCTAGCAGGTAGTACAACTGAACCCATTGGCAATCATTCCGTTACATTAGAAAACGGCCAACTAAGCGCCAAAATCTCTCTGTCAAGTCTGTCACTACATAACGACTACCCAGAAGGCAATGGCGTAGGCAACATTCGACGTATTAAACAGATCAGTGTCACCCTGCCAGCCCTATTAGGGCCATACCAAGATGTACAAGCCATTTTGGCCTACAGTGGAAATGAAACCGGATTAGCTGAAAGCTGTAAATCACTGGCAATTTCTCATGGGGTTAATGACAGTGGTCAATTCCAGTTGGATTTCAACAATGGTAAATTCCTGCCGTTTGAAGGGATAGCGATTAACGATACCGGCACATTAACACTCAATTTCCCGAATGCGACCAGCAAACAGCAAGCCATGTTGCAAGCATTGAGCGATATTATTCTGCATATTCGCTACACCATCCGCCAATAACTATCTCAATCAAATGGTAAAAACAGGCTCCTAAACGGGGCCTGAACCTTTCATGAATATACAAATCTGCCCTATTAACCTGTCCAGCGCTGGTTATAACAGCGGTATTTCCTTTTCTCATGCGTCCGATTGCCTACTATAAAATATCAACCCTCTTCTTTTTCATAGTATGCCATATGTAACAAAGGCAATTATTTCATTTAGTTATTGTAAATCAATTATATTACTTGCGATGTAATTATAATTTTTGTTATTGCATCACAACAGCCATTTAAATAAATAATAACGTTACGAAATAGTTGATGGTTAAATGGTGTTTTTCATTTGACTGTTATTTTCAACCTAATTTCAAACCGCTATCAGACGTTACCTGTGTTGTCTTTGTTTTGATAGAGATAAATAACCTTATTTATCTCCACGATACTCAGGCCAGCGTAAATGTTTTATTGACTCAACATTTAAAAGGAATAAACATGAACACCCTCAAATCCGAATATAAACGAGCGTTAGGAGCAGGTTTTAATAATCTAACCGATATTTGCCATCTCTCTTTTGACGAACTGCGCAAAAAAGTGAAGGATAAACTCTCATGGTCACAGACCCAGAGCTTATATCTTGAAGCACAGCAGGTGCAAAAGGATAACCTTCTGCATGAAGCCCGTATTCTGAAACGCGCCAATCCTCAATTACAAAGTGCGGTCCATCTTGCCCTGACAACACCTCATACTGACCAACAAGGTTATAATAGCCGATTTGGCAATCGCGCCAGCAAATATGCAGCCCCTGGCGCAATTTCCTCCATGTTTTCTCCCGCGGCTTATCTGGCTGAACTTTATCGTCAGGCACGAAATTTACATGCGGAAAGTTCCATTTATCATCTGGATACGCGCCGCCCAGATCTAAAATCATTGGTACTCAGCCAGAAAAATATGGATACGGAGATTTCCACACTTTCTCTGTCTAATAACATGTTACTGAACAGTATTAAGACTCAGACTAATTTGGACAGCCATGTTAAAGTGATGGAAAAGTTATCAACTTTCCGCACTTCTGGCTCAATGCCATATCACGATGCTTATGAAAGTGTACGTAAGATTATTCAATTACAAGCTCCTGTGTTTGAACAATCCAGTACATTAACAGATACGCCAATCACCAAACTGATGTATCAAATCTCCTTGCTGGGGATTAATGCCTCTGTCTCACCGGAGCTGTTTACTATTCTGACGCAAAAGATAAAACCAGCAACCAATGCTGATAACACTAATGAACTAAAAAAACTTTATAAGAAGAATTTTGGTGAAATTAAATCTATTCAAATGGCAAGGGCAGAATACCTGAAAAGTTATTATAATCTGACAGACAAAGAACTTAACCAGTTTAGTAAAAAGATTAAACAAATAGATAGCCTGTGGAATATGGAAGACAATATTACCCAATACTATCTATTGAAATTCAATAAAGCTATTAATCTATCTCGAGTAACCGAGCTATCACCAATAATCCTTAACAGCATTGCCATCGATATCCTTAAAAAAACACCTCCAGAGGATGACTCTGACAACCCTTTTAAGGACGATTCTGATTACCTTGAAAGCTTTAAAGACCTTGACCTTAGTGACGAACCAGATATAGACGAAGATGTATTAAGAGAAGCTTTACGTGTTAAAGGCTATATGCAACGTTACAGTATTGATGCTGAGACTGCATTAATACTGTGCAAGGCGCCAATTTCCCAACATAGCAATGACGGCCATCTAAACCAGTTTGATCGTTTATTTAATTCCCCAAAACTGAGCGGGCAGGATTTTTCTACCAATGGCACTCAGAAGATTGATTTAAACCTAAACAATATCAACGGCTGGAGCAAAACAGTACTTAAACGTGCTTTTAATGTCAATGATACCTCATTAAACCAACTACTAAAGATTACCAATCCGGTCAATACTACTGGAATAATAACTAATAATATAGAGAATCTCTCTCATCTTTATCGAACAAAATTACTCGCGGATATCCATCAGTTAACTATTGATGAATTAGATTTTCTACTGACTGCTATAGGTAAAGAAAAAATCAACTTATCTACCATCAATAATAATGATCTGGTAACCCTGATTGACGAACTCTATACCGTTACCAATTGGCTGCGTACACGGAAGTGGAGTGTATATCAGCTATTTGTGATGACCACCACTGACTATGACAAAACCCTGACACCAGAAATCCAAAACTTACTGGATACTATATATAACGGTCTGCAAGATTTTGACAAGAAAATACTAAAAGCCAAAGAAGAGCTAAAAAAAGCGGAAGAAAGCCAGCCAAAATCGGAAGAAAATTTAAACAAAGCCAAAAAGAATCTGCAAGAGGTTGAGGAGAATCTGAAAAAAACACTATCTCATTATATCTCCGCAGCTCTGCAATTACCGTCTGAGAATGTTGCTCTCTCCGTGCTGAACTGGGCAGATAAACTAAACTCTGGCAAAGCAGACAAAATGACGGCAGACACACTCTGGGACTGGTTGCGGCAAAATCCTTTTGGAACTCAATCATCGGAACCAACAGGAACAACTGCATCAGATAACTCAATTCAACAAGCTGTCCAGTATTGCCAGTGTCTAGCACAACTAGCACTGATTTACCGTTCTACTGGCCTTAGCGAAAGCACCTTGCGTCTGTTTGTGACAAAGCCGCAACACTTTGTTATTAAAACCAAAGCAACTAAAACAACCGGGACAACGGCACATAACGTATCAACACTCATGTCACTAACGCGTTTTGCTGACTGGATTAACTCACTAGGTAAAAATGCCTCTTCTGTACTGACCGAGTTTGAAAAAGAAACATTAACAGCAGAACTATTGGCTAACGCCATAAATCTTAATGAAAAGCTGTTGTCACAAGCCAAGACTCAAGCAAAAACTAATTTATCCAATTGGCCATCTATCGACAGCCTATTGCAGTGGATTAACATCTCACGTCAATTGAACATTTCTCCACAAGGTGTTTCTGAACTGACGAAAATATTAGACATAGAATCTTCTACTAATTATGCCCAATGGGAAAATGTCGCTTCGATATTAACCGCCGGGCTAGACACCCAAAAAGCTAATGCCCTACATGCGTCTTTGGATGAATCTCGCAGCGACGCGTTAAGTACATACTATATTTATTCTCATAACCAAAAAGATCGACAAGAAAGAAAACATACGGTAATTAAAGACCGTGATGATCTGTATCAATATTTACTAATTGATAACCAAGTCTCCTCAACCATCAAAACCACGGAAATTGCTGAAGCTATCGCCAGTATCCAACTGTATATTAACCGCGCATTGAAAAATATGGAGGGGGATATCGACACAAGTGTCACCAGCCGTTCATTCTTCACTAACTGGGATAAATACAACAAACGCTACAGCACCTGGGCTGGTATTACTAAGCTCCTTTACTACCCTGAAAACTATATCGATCCAACACTGCGGATCGGCCAGACAAAAATGATGGATGCGTTACTGCAATCCATCAGCCAAAGCCAATTAAATATCGATACCGTAGAAGATGCCTTTAAATCTTATCTGACATCATTCGAACAGGTGGCTAATCTAGAAGTTATCAGCGCCTATCATGACAACATTAATAATGACCAAGGATTAACTTACTTTATCGGGCACAGTAAAACAGAAGTGAATCAATATTATTGGCGTAGTGTGGATCACAATAAATTCAGCGAAGGTAAATTCTCCGCTAATGCCTGGAGCGAGTGGCACAAAATTGACTGCCCAATTAACCCCTACGAAGATATTATCCGCCCGGTAATCTTCCAATCCCGCCTGTATATTACCTGGCTGGAACAGAAGAAGACAACTAATCGAGCAGAAGGAAAAACTGTCAAACAAGAAGACAAAACAACCGCAAACTATCATTACGAACTGAAATTGGCACATATTCGTTATGACGGTACTTGGAATACACCAATTACCTTTGATGTAGATAAAAAAATATCTGATCTAAATCTAGAACAGAATAAAATGTTAGGGCTCTATTGTGCAAGTTATCAAGGTAAAGATAAATTGCTGGTCATATTTTATCAAAAGCGGCCCGAACAAGCAGACTATAAACAGGCTACCATGCAAGGGTTATATATCTCCTCTAATATGTCACAAGAAGAGATGGTGCCTGATAATTATAAAACTAATATCTATAAACAGCTTGATACCCATACTACAAATAGTAGCGTTATAAGAGTCAATAACCGCTATGCAGAAAGCTACGAAATCCCTTCATCAATAAACAGTAATAACGGTTATGATTGGGGAGAAGGCTACCTGAGTATGGTGTATGGTGGGAATGTGCTGATTACCCGTCCCCAACTAAATGGTTCAAAAATCCAAATTTCACCAAAGTTAAGAATTATTCATAATGGATATGAGGGTCGACAACGTAATCAGTGCAATCTAATGAAAAAATACGGCAAACTCGGTGATAAATTTATTATTTATACCACGTTAGGTATTAACCCAAATAATTCATCAAATAAAAAATTTATCTATCCTGTTTATCAATATGAAGGAAATACCAGCCAGCTTAGTCAAGGAAGGCTCCTGTTTTATCGGGATAGTGCCACTAACTTTGCAAGAGCATGGCTTCCTTCCTCTGGATCTCAACCAGCACGAGAAATATCTACAGCCAACAATGGTGGTAATAGCAATGGTAACGATGGTTATATTACAAATTCTCTTAATACCGCAGATCCGTTTAAACAATATTTCTATATGGATGACCACGGCGGTATTGATACTGATGTTTCTGGACCGATATTTATTAATACAAAAATTCAGCCTTCTAACGTTAAAGTCATAATAAAGGCTACCGGTATCGAAGAAAAAACATTTATAGCAAGAGAGAACAACAATGTGCCTATTGAGCCAACCCCTAACTTCGAAGAAATGTATTATCAATTTAAAGCTCTCGAAGAAATAGATGTCTCCAAGCTTACATATAATAATAATGAAGCAAGTATTGATATCACCTTTACAGCATCTGCTGATGCATTTGAAAGTGGTCAGAAAGAACGTAATCTAGGCGAAGAACATTTCAGTATTCGTATTATCAAAAAATCGGAGACTGATAATGTCTTATCCCTTCATAGCGATCCAAGCGGGGCACAATATATGCAATGGGGAGCCTATCGTACTCGCCTTAATACCCTGTTTGCCCGTAAATTAATTAGTCGAGCCAACGCCGGGATTAATACTATTTTGAGCATGGAAACTCAGAACATTCAGGAACCTAAATTAGCAGAAAGTTCCCCTGATGCAATGGAACCAATGGACTTCAACGGCGCCAACAGCCTCTATTTCTGGGAGCTGTTCTACTACACCCCGATGTTGATCGCTCAACGTTTGCTGCACGAGCAAAACTTCGATGAGGCTAACCGTTGGCTGAAATATGTCTGGAACCCATCTGGCCATATTGCCAATGGTCAAAAGCAGCATCCCCACAACTGGAATGTCCGCCCATTACAAGAGGATACCAGTTGGAACGATGATCCGTTGGATACATTTGATCCCGATGCCATAGCTCAACATGATCCGATGCACTACAAAGTCGCCACCTTTATGCGCGCCCTTGATCTATTGATCGAACAGGGAGATTACGCCTATCGCCAATTGGAGCGGGACACTCTCGCCGAAGCTAAAATGTGGTATATGCAGGCACTGCATCTCTTGGGTGATAAACCTCATCTACCTCTCAGTTCAACATGGAGTGATCCAGAGCTAGAAGAGGCCGCAGATCTTGAAAAACAACAGGCACATGCCAAAGCAATAGCAGATTTACGACAAGGCCAGCCCACAAGCGGAAGCAACACAGATCTTTTCCTGCCACAGGTCAACGAAGTGATGCTGAGCTATTGGCAGAAACTGGAACAACGGCTGTATAACCTGCGCCATAACCTCTCCATTGATGGTCAACCTTTACACTTGCCGATTTTCGCGACACCAGCTGATCCAAAAGCGTTGCTCCGCGCCGCTGTCGCCAGCTCACAAAGTGGCGGCAACCTTCCGTCAGAATCATTTATATCGGTGTGGCGTTTCCCACATATGCTAGAAAACGCCCGCAGTATGGTCAGTCAGCTAACCCAATTCGGCTCCACATTACAAAATATTATCGAACGTCAGGATGCGGAAGCATTAAACACACTGTTGCAGAATCAGGCGGCGGAACTGATATTGACCAATCTCAGCATACAGGACAAAACCATTGAAGAGCTGGATGTTGAAAAAACTGTGCTAGAAAAAACCCGCGCCGGAGCTAAATCGCGTTTTGATAGCTACAGCAAATTCTACGATGAAGATATCAACGCGGGCGAAAAACAGGCGATGGCGTTGCGTGCTTCCGTCGCTGGCCTCTCAACCGCCCTTCAAGCGTCACATCTGGCGGGCGCGGCACTTGATCTGGCCCCCAACATCTTTGGCTTCGCTGATGGCGGTAGCCATTGGGGGGCGATCGCCCAAGCCACAGGTAATGTCATGGAATTCTCCGCCAGTGTCATGAACACCGAAGCGGATAAAATTAGCCAGTCTGAAGCCTACCGTCGGCGTCGTCAGGAGTGGGAAATCCAGCGTAACAACGCTGACGCGGAGCTGAAACAAATTGACGCTCAGCTTCAATCATTAGTAGTACGCCGCCAAGCCGCCGTGTTGCAGAAAACCAGCCTGAAAACCCAACAGGAACAAACTCAGGCACAACTGCTGTTCCTACAACATAAGTTCAGCAATCAGGCATTGTACAACTGGCTGCGTGGCCGATTGTCCGCCATCTACTTCCAATTCTATGATTTAACAGTAGCGCGTTGTTTGATGGCCGAAATGGCCTATCGCTGGGAGACTAATAAAACCAACGCAAGCTTTATCAAACCGGGCGCCTGGCAAGGAACCCATGCTGGTTTGCTGGCAGGTGAAACCTTAATGCTGAATCTGGCACAGATGGAAGATGCCTATTTGAGGCAAGATAAACGTGTATTGGAGGTAGAACGTACCGCTTCACTCGCCGATCTCTATAAAGAGACAGGCCAATTTTCCCTGACCGAGAAAATTGCGGAATTGGTGAAGCATAAATCAGGCACTGCCGGTAGCGGAAGTAATACCCTGATTTTTGGTACAGGAAACGCCCAAGCCTCTCTGCAAGCATCCGTTTCGTTAGCTGACTTACAAATTCGTAACGATTACCCAGAAAACAGTGGAGTCGGTAGCGTTCGCCGGATTAAACAGATCAGTGTCACCCTGCCGGCTCTGTTAGGACCTTATCAGGATATACAGGCAATTCTGTCTTACAGCGGAGAAGCCTCCGGATTGGCTGAAAGTTGCAAATCATTGGCGGTTTCTCATGGGATGAATGACAGCGGTCAGTTTCAACTGGATTTCAACGACGGCAAATTCCTGCCATTTGAAGGAATCGAAATCGATAAAGGTACGTTGACATTAAGCTTCCCGAACGCAATTGATAAAGAAAAAGACAAAAAAGGCAAACAACAAGCCATGCTGGAGAGTCTGAACGACATTATTCTGCATATTCGCTACACCATTCGCCAATAACGATTTCAACTAAGTGCTAAAACAGGCCCCTAAATGGGGCCTGCAAGGAGTCTTTCATGCAAAATTCACAAGATTTTAGTATTACGGAACTATCATTGCCTAAAGGGGGAGGCGCTATCACGGGAATGGGTGAAGCATTAACCCCCACTGGACCAGATGGTATGTCTGCTCTGTCTCTGCCTTTACCTATTTCAGCCGGACGCGGTTATGCTCCCGCACTCACACTGAATTACAACAGCGGCGCCGGTAACAGCCCATTTGGTCTGGGATGGGATTGCAACGTTATGACTATCCGCCGCCGCACCCATTTTGGCGTTCCCCATTACGATGAAACCGATACCTTTCTGGGGCCAGAAGGTGAAGTACTGGTGGTAGCGGATCAACCTCGTGATGAACCCATATCAGAAAATCCTTACTTAAAAAATACCGACTTGAATGCAATTTTTACCGTTACCGATTACCGTTCCCGTCTGGAAAGCCATTTCAGCCGGTTGGAATACTGGCAACCTAAGACAGAAGGCGAAACAGACTTTTGGTTGATATATAGCCCAGATGGACAGGTACATCTACTGGGTAAATCACCGCAAGCGCGGATTAGCAACCCGTCCCAAACGACACAAACGACACAAACGACACAAACAGCACAATGGCTGCTGGAAGCCTCTGTATCACCACGTGGCGAACAAATTTATTATCAATATCGCGCCGAAGATGACACGGGTTGTGAATCAGATGAAATTACGCACCATTCACAGGCTACAGCACAATTTTATTTACACATGGTGTATTACGGCAACCGTACAGCCAGCGAAACATTACCCGGTCTGGATGGCAGCGCCCCATCACAAGCAGACTGGTTGTTCTATCTGGTATTTGATTACGGCGAACGCAGTAACAACCTGAAAACGCCACCAGCATTTTCGACTACAGGTAGCTGGCTTTGCCGTCAGGACCGTTTTTCCCGTTATGAATATGGCTTTGAGATTCGTACCCGCCGCTTATGCCGTCAGGTATTGATGTACCATCACCTGCAAGCGTTGGATAATAAGATAACAGAACACAACGGACCAACGCTGGTTTCACGTCTGATACTCAATTATGACGAAAGCGCGATAGCCAGCACGCTAGTATTCGTTCGTCGAGTGGGACACGAGCAAAACGGTACTGCCGTCACCCTGCCGCCATTAGAATTGGCATATCAGGATTTTTCACCGCGACATCACGCTGACTGGCAATCGATGGATGTATTGGCAAACTTCAATGCCATTCAGCGCTGGCAGCTAGTTGACCTTAAAGGCGAAGGATTACCCGGCTTGCTATATCAAGATAAAGGCGCCTGGTGGTACCGTTCCGCGCAGCGTCAAGGCGAAATTGGCTCAGATGCCGTCACTTGGGAAAAAATACAACCTTTATCGGTTATCCCTTCCTTACAAAACAACGCCTCGCTGATAGATATCAACGGAGACGGCCAACTTGATTGGGTTATCACCGGGCTGGGATTACGGGGATATCATAGTCAACGCCCGGATGGCAGTTGGACACGTTTTACCCCACTCAACGCTCTGCCGGTGGAATATACCCATCCGCGCGCACAACTCGCCGATTTAATGGGAGCCGGGCTATCCGATTTGGTGCTGATCGGCCCTAAGAGTGTGCGTTTATATGCCAATACCCGCGACGGTTTCGCCAAAGGGAAAGATGTGGTGCAATCCGGTGATGTCACCCTGCCAGTGCCGGGCGCCGATCAGCGTAAGTTAGTGGCGTTTAGTGATGTATTGGGTTCAGGTCAAGCCCATCTGATTGAAGTGAGCGCGACTAAAGTCACCTGCTGGCCTAATCTGGGGCACGGACGTTTTGGTCAACCCATTACCCTACCGGGATTCAGCCAGCCAGAAGCTGAATTCAATCCAGCTCAAATTTATCTGGCTGATCTGGATGGCAGCGGTCCGACTGATCTGATTTATATTCACACCAACCGTCTGGATATCTTCCTGAACAAAAGCGGCAATGGCTTTGCTGAACCGGTGACATTGCGCTTCCCGGATGGTCTGCGTTTTGATCATACCTGTCAATTACAAGTGGCCGATGTACAAGGGTTAGGCGTCGCCAGCCTGATACTGAGCGTACCGCATATGTCTCCCCATCACTGGCGCTGCGATCTGACCAACATGAAGCCGTGGTTACTCAATGAAATGAACAACAATATGGGGGCCCATCACACCTTACGTTACCGCAGTTCCGCCCAATTCTGGCTGGATGAAAAAGCCGCGGCGCTGGCTGCCGGACAAACACCCGTTTGCTATCTACCCTTTCCGATACACACCCTATGGCAAACGGAAACAGAAGATGAAATCAGCGGCAACAAATTAGTCACAACACTGCGTTACGCTCGTGGCGCTTGGGATGGATGCGAGCGGGAATTTCGCGGATTTGGTTATGTAGAGCAGACAGACAGCCATCAACTGGCTCAAGGCAACGCGCCAGAACGCACACCACCGGCGTTAACCAAAAACTGGTACGCCACCGGACTGCCGGTGATAGATAACGCATTATCAACCGAGTATTGGCGTGGTGATGATCAAGCTTTTGCCGGTTTCTCACCGCGCTTTACCACTTGGCAAGATAACAAAGATGTCCCGTTAACACCGGAAGATGATAACAGTCGTTACTGGTTCAACCGCGCGTTGAAAGGCCAATTGCTACGCAGTGAACTGTACGGATTGGACGACAGTACCAATAAACACGTTCCCTATACTGTCACTGAATTTCGTTCACAGGTACGTCGATTACAGCATACCGACAGCCGATACCCTGTACTTTGGTCATCTGTAGTTGAAAGCCGCAACTATCACTACGAACGTATCGCCGGCGACCCGCAATGCAGTCAAAATATTACGCTATCCAGTGATCTATTTGGTCAGCCGCTAAAACAGCTTTCGGTACAGTATCCGCGCCGCCGGCAACCGGCAATCAATCTGTATCCTGATACATTGCCTGATAAGTTGTTAGCCAACAGCTATGATGACCAACAACGCCAATTACGGCTCACCTATCAACAATCCAGTTGGCATCATCTGACCAACAATACCGTTCGAGTGTTGGGATTACCGGATAGTACCCGCAGTGATATCTTTACTTATGACGCTGAAAATGTACCTGCTGGTGGTTTAAATCTGGAACTACTGAGCGATAAAGATAGCCTGATCGCGGACGATAAACCACGTGAATACCTCGGCCAGCAACAAACCGTTTATACCGACGGACAAAATGCAGCGCCATTGCAAACACCAACACGGCAAGCTCTGATTGCCTTTACCGAGACAACGGTATTCAATCAGTCCACATTATCGGCGTTCAATGGAAGCATCCCGTCCGATAAATTACCAACGACGCTGGAGCAAGCTGGATATCGACAAGCCAATTACCTATTCCCTCTTACTGGTGAAAACATAGTCTGGGTAGCCCATCACGGTTATACCGATTACGGTACAGCCGCACAGTTCTGGCGCCCGCAAAAACAGAGCAACACCCAACTCACCGGTAAAATCGCCCTCACCTGGGATGCAAGCTATTGCGTTGTGATACAAACCCGGGATGCTGCTGGACTAACAACCTCAGCCAGATATGACTGGCGTTTTCTGACTCCTGTGCAACTCACGGATATCAATGACAATCAGCATCTTATCACTCTGGATGCATTGGGCCGGCCAATCACATTGCGCTTTTGGGGAACTGAAAACGGCAAGATGACCGGTTACTCCTCACCGGAAAAAGTATCATTTTCTCCACCATCCGATGTTAATGCCGCTATTGAGTTAAAAAAACCGCTCCCTGTAGCACAGTGTCAGGTCTACGCACCAGAAAGTTGGATGCCAGTATTAAGTCAGAAGACCCTCAATAGACTGGCAGAGCAAGACCGGCAAAAGTTATATAACGCCCGAATCATCACCGAAGATGGACGCCTCTGCCCACTGGCTTATCGCCGCTGGGTACAAAGCCAAAAACAGCAATTTAACTTGTTGAACGACAATCCCTGTTTACCTCCTCACAGCCTGACATTGACGACGGATCGTTATGATCACGATCCTGAGCAACAGATCCGTCAACAGGTGGTATTCAGTGATGGCTTTGGCCGCTTGCTGCAAGCCGCTGCCCGACATGAGGCAGGTATGGCCTGGCAACGCAATGAAGACGGTTCTTTGATTATAAATGTCCAGCATACTGAGAATCGTTGGGCAGTGACTGGGCGAACGGAATATGACAATAAGGGACAACCGATACGTACCTATCAGCCCTATTTTCTCAATGACTGGCGATACGTCAGCAATGATAGTGCCCGGCAGGAAAAAGAAGCTTATGCAGATACCCATGTCTATGATCCCATAGGTCGAGAAATCAAGGTTATCACCGCAAAAGGTTGGTTCCGTCGAACCTTGTTCACTCCCTGGTTTACTGTCAATGAAGATGAAAATGACACAGCCGCTGAGGTGAAGAAGGTAAAGATGTAACGTGATCAATCCCGCCTGGCTGACAGGCGGGAAACATAGATAGAGGTGAAAGGTGTTGCTCATAATACCGTCAGATACTCAACTTATTATCTGGTTGATCATTGGTTTTATTGCGGCCTGGGGCGGATTAGTAAGGTACCTCATTGATATGCAAAACAAACAATATAAATGGAGTTGGATCAACGTATTCTGTCAACTCATCATCTCCTGCTTTACCGGTGTATTGGGAGGGCTGCTGAGTTTTGAAAGCGGCGGCGGCATCTATATGACTTTTGCGATTGCAGGTCTATTCGGCACAACAGGAAGTACCGGATTGAACTGGCTTTGGCGCCGCCTCATTACGCATCATCAAGATCAGGGAGGAAAGCAATAAAGCATTTCTACTGCCACAACAAACCATCTGTCTCCAACAGTTAAACCGGGAAATTATCTACTACACTATGGTAGGAAAATTAAATATGCAGAAAAGATTACACACAACATCCCAACAACGAGGTAATTCATGAAAAACATTGACCCCAACCTTTATCAAAAGACCCCTACAGTCAACGTCCAAGACAACCGAGGTCTGACAATCCGTAACATTGATTTTCACCGTATCACCGCAAATGGTGATACCGATACTCGCATTACCCACCACCAATACAATGCTCACGGATACTTAAGTCAAAGCATCGATCCGCGCCTATATGAAGCAAAGCAAACCAATAGTACGATCAAACCCAATTTTCTTTGGCAGTATGATTTGACCGGTAATCCCCTACGCACAGAGAGCATTGACGCAGGTCGCACTATCACCCTGAATGATATTGAAGGTCGTTCGTTGCTGACGGTAACTGCAACAGGTGTCATACAAACTCGACAATATGAAACTTCTTCCCTGCCCGGCCGTCTGTTGTCTATTACCGAACAAGCATCAGAGGAAACAACATCCCGTATCACCGAACGCCTGATTTGGGCTGGCAATACCGAAGCAGAGAAAGACCATAACCTTGCCGGCCAGTGTGTGCGCCACTATGACACGGCGGGAGTTACCCGGTTAGAAAGTTTGTCACTGACCGGTACTGTTTTATCTCAATCCAGCCAACTATTGATCGACACTCAAGAAGCTAACTGGACAGGTGATAACGAAACTGTCTGGCAAAACATGCTGGCCGGAGATATCTACACAACCCTGAGCACCTTCAATGCCACCGGCGCTTTACTGACTCAGACCGATGCGAAAGGGAACATT
The DNA here is from genome assembly GCF_001684335.1 of Photorhabdus namnaonensis. Taxonomy (GTDB): domain Bacteria; phylum Pseudomonadota; class Gammaproteobacteria; order Enterobacterales; family Enterobacteriaceae; genus Photorhabdus; species Photorhabdus namnaonensis. The sequence goes on along the minus strand of NZ_LOIC01000080.1, from coordinate 92,334 downwards.
CAGAGGCTAGCTTACGATGTGGCCGGGCAGCTAAACGGGAGCTGGCTAACACTCAAAGGCCAGACGGAACAAGTGATTATCAAATCCCTGACCTACTCCGCCGCCGGACAAAAATTACGTGAAGAGCACGGCAATGGTGTTATCACCGAATACAGTTATGAACCGGAAACCCAACGGCTGATCGGTATCAAAACCCGCCGTCCGTCAGACGCTAAGGTATTGCAAGACTTACGCTATGAATATGACCCGGTAGGTAATGTCATCAGCATCCGTAATGACGCGGAAGCGACTCGCTTTTGGCACAATCAGAAAGTGGTGCCGGAAAACACTTATACCTACGATTCCCTGTATCAGCTTATCAATGCCACCGGGCGCGAAATGGCGAATATAGGTCAACAAAGTCACCAATTTCCCTCCCCGGCTCTACCTTCTGATAACAACACCTATACCAACTATACCCGTACTTATACTTATGACCGTGGCGGCAATCTGACCAAAATCCAGCACAGTTCACCGGCTACGCAAAACAACTACACCACCAATATCACGGTTTCAAATCGCAGTAACCGCGCAGTACTCAGCACATTGACCGAAGATCCGGCGCAAGTAGATGCTTTGTTTGATACAGGCGGACATCAGAACACTTTAATTCCAGGACAAAACCTGAACTGGAATACTCGCGGTGAGCTGCAACAAGTCACATTGGTGAAACGGGACAACAGCGCCAATGATGATCAGGAGTGGTATCGTTATAGTGGCGACGGGAAACGGATATTAAAAGTCAATGAACAGCGGGCCAGCAACAACGTTCAAATACAGAGAATAACTTATTTGCCGAGCTTAGAACTTCGTTTAACACAAAACAGTACGACCACAACCGAAGATTTGCAAGTTATCACCGTAGGAGAAGCGGGCCGAGCACAGGTACGAGTATTACATTGGGAGAGCGGTAAACCGGAAGATATCGACAATAATCAATTGCGTTACAGCTACGATAATCTTATCGGTTCCAGTCAACTTGAATTAGATAGCGAAGGACAAATTATCAGTGAAGAAGAGTATTATCCCTATGGTGGAACCGCGTTATGGGCCGCCAGGAATCAGACAGAAGCCAGTTATAAAACTATCCGTTATTCAGGCAAAGAGCGGGATGCCACCGGACTATATTACTACGGCTATCGGTATTACCAACCGTGGATAGGACGATGGTTAAGCGCCGATCCGGCAGGAACAATCGATGGGCTGAATTTATATCGGATGGTGAGGAATAATCCAATTAAATATCATGATACTGATGGTAGAGCCCCTGAAATTAAAGATGTCAAACACACGGTTATATATGGTTTCAGTCATCACCGCGGTTCAGAAATAGGCAAAGCATTAGCGGCTAAGAAGAACCCAGTTACCATCGATGAATATAATGCCGGACTTGGTATCATGGGTGAATTAAGTCTGTCTGATTATTTTAGAATTTCTCAAGATCTTAAAGAAGACAATCCGCCTAGATTAAATAAGCAAAATATAGCAACCAACTCACTTAAATACCTCGATGCAATGGATATACAGGAAAAGTCAGCCACTGCTGAAATTAAACAGGAAGCCTATGAACAACAAGAAGCTTATACCAAATCATGGGGTCTGCATATGATAGATAATAAAGGAAAATTAGATATTCAGAGTAAAATAAAAAGTCTCCTACCGTCAAAAGGACTTTTCAGTGGGTTATCCGGCCAAAAACGATTCCAGAAATTAGACGCGTTTATTTTCAAAAATAGCGATGGCGGCGATTTCACTATTCAAAGACAGAGAGATATATTAACGAAATTCGCTTCCGCAGGAAGTGCGGGAGAGCTTGAAAGCACTTTATCCACAGCAGATCAATCATGGCTAAAAAATACTATTGCAACAGCATTCTTTAGACAAACAAGTAAATTAGGTATGGATTGGTTTATAAAACAATTAGCGTCACCTGATTTCAGATTTGTGATGGCTGGATATAACGGTGAAAAATTGACTATCGAGCAACTAAATTCAGACAAACCTTGGAAAACAGGAAAAAGAAGGAAAGAAGGCCCGAATGAATATGCCGAAGCAATAACTTTCTCTGAAATTCGCCACGCCTATAGAAAAGGATACAACAGTAAAATAAACTTTATCCAGAAATAATTATACACAAGCCATGAGAGAATATTTATCTCATGGCTTGATTATTCTTGTTATTTTATTGAATGTTAATAAATTACTTTAACATTAAATATCACATAATTATGATAATATTTAAAATATCAAATCAGAAATTAATGAATTTAATGGCTCTTTATATTTATTTCTGAGAGTATAAGCACAATACCTTACCGATGGTGCTGGTCGTGATTCAAAATCCAAAAATGCTATATTTTTATCAATATGAGCAGAGTAACGAATTTCATTGGGGGTCATTAAACTTATCGCGATACCCGCTTTTATTAAATCCAATCTATTAATAAAATCAGGGACTGTCAGTAACGCTAAATTCGGGTATTCAGGCGGATAATTCAATGGCATAAAATTATCGCACTGTTTTAAAAAAGCACTATTATGCTGAACCAAAGGAAAAGTATAGATTACTTCATCAGCATGACTTCCTGGTTCTAAAATATCATTAGATACGGCAAGAGACAGGATTTGATAAGCACCATCTATCCTGATGATATCATCATTATCTGGGTAACATTCCGTCGTTACATAAACCGTTATATCCCCTTTCATTAAGGAAGAAAATACCGCGTCTTGCCTTATTAAATCATCAATGAGAAAATTGTTGATTATACAAATATCACGGTAATGATAACGTTGCACCGCTCTTTTTACGACTGTAGATATCTTATTAACATATTCTCCACTTGTGCCAATAACCAGTTTGTCTCTATTTGATAATTTATAATTTTGACGACAATTCCAGTTATCCTCAACTTTCTGAATCCTTTCATAACATGGCAACAACTCCTGATATAATGCCTTGCCCTCTTCCGTAAGCTTGGTTTTTCCCGGTAATCGCTCAAATAATTGGCAACCTACACGCTGCTCCAGTTGATATACGAGCCTGCTAAGTGGAGAGGGGGTAATGCAAAGCGTATCCGCTGCTAACGTGAATGACTCTTTCTTAGCTGATTCCATAAAATACTTTAGTTGCTTTGAACAAAATATCATCACATACCCTCTTGTTTTCATTCCAGAAATAGAATATTAACCATAGAACATGACAACTATGTTTCTACTTTGCATTCTTTTACATTAGGACATGCATTAATTGACATTGGATTTCACCATTTTAATTCTTAATATTTATTTAATAATTACATTACATTTATAAAATAAATATAATTTACCACTGTATTGGAATAATGATTTTAATGAAAACCCAGATCATTTCATTGAATATAAATATATCTTATCATCATTCATACTTTATATTTCAATTTATTACCAAAACATTTCCATTAAATTAACCTCAATATAACATTAAATAAATTATATAATTTACACCAGCCAAAATTGATTAATATTTCACAAGAAGAAACTAACTACATTTCTTCTTGTTTTAAATCACCATCATAATGATAGGTTTATAAATTCGTAAAATATTGACCATTAATCGCTAATGATGCCCGTATATTGTTCATCGAGCGTCTGTAAATAATCTGCACTGGTCAGGTGACTAATATTACATCCACTTTCTAAACGCGATTTCAGCCAATCAATAATCCGTTCCTGTAATTTCCCTTCTGGCTTATCCAGTTTATCAGCCAATTCACCGTGGTTTTCCCATAAATCGCTAATAAGTGCGAATACCTGACCTTGAAAAGCATAATCAGAATGTAACCAAGCCTCGATTAAATGGTCGCCCAAGACAAAGGGTTGTTCACTGCCACCGTGACCACAATTTTCAGGCCGATAATAAATCTGCGGCTCGAGCATATCGATCATCAGCTCACTTACTGGCGTCAAAAATGCCGACCAATCGCTGACGATCATTGCCGGTAATAACAGACCGAGGATACGCGCATCCATACTGCGTAAGAGCACCTGTTTCTCCTGTAATATCACCTGCTGGCGTGAACGCCAATGATTAAGCTGTCGCGCCCATAAATCCTCACTGCGATAAGCCCAACCCCAACTGTTATCGCTCAGGGTATGGCTATCAAGCAGATGACCGATTACTGACAGACAGCCTGACTTAGGCTGAACCAGCCAAGGGCTTTGCGCCAGCAGGTGATCCATTGGTGTATTGCTGTATAGCGGAAAAGCCTGCTCTACCCAGTCATTACGATAAAAGAGCTCCACCGGGTTAGGTTCCGCCAGTGAATTGATCATAAAGAAAACAGGTGGCTTATTAGGCGTAGTCAGCCATTGTTTCCAGTTCATAGAAGTGTTCATACATCCTCCTGGTTATCGATAATCAAGTTAGCTTCCAATTGAGCCTGCACAGCACAAAGCGGTCTGGCAGGATACTTAAGGCGCGACGCCTTACACAGTAATCAACGGCCCCTTTCCGACAGATGAAAAGGGAAACAACCAGTTAAAAAAGGTGTCGCCAAACGCCCAGTAAATAAAATAGAGAAATAATAAGGACAGCGTTATCTTCAATATTTTCATACTGATAATTCCTTCTTATCACAGTAATGCTGTAAGGCCAGTTCCCCTTGTTCTTCCTGCTGAC
>NZ_LOIC01000080.1:86218-87625 GCF_001684335.1 Photorhabdus namnaonensis | reverse complement strand
CACTACTTTATTTTCCAGTAATCAATAGAATCTCTGTTTAAATCAATTCTTCCATCAGGGTATTCAACTCTTGAAGGTTCTTTACCCGGTGGGATAATAATTTTCGGCATTTTGGTTTCATCCAACTTAGGCTTAAAGATGATTTTCCATTCCGCTCCTGACGTTAATTTCAACCGAAAAGGAAACGAATCTACTATGCCCTGTAAGGAAACTCTGTTTGGACGTCCCTCTACCATTTTCAAAACAGGGTAAATAACCGGTCTGTAGTCTATGGTATTCACTGCGCGCGTCTCAGAGGCTTCAGAATAATTTTCTCGTTCGGCATCGTTGATAAAAGCGGTTAAACCTGTCCCTGAATAGGGAACGGCATCTTTCACCAGGTGACTGACATCGGTATAATTCGCCGATACATAAGCCCGCTCAATTTTCCATTTACACCAACCTCCGCCACTAAAAGGCAATTTCGTCTGAAAATAACCTGTTTGGGGATCAGTAGTTACCTCTTGGTAAAGCACATTATAAGTCGGTACTTTATGAGGTGTCATCGTCGCACTAAATTCATATTCAAGACAAGATTTTGAGATATATCTTGCCGCTACATACGGCTCAGTGTATTTCGGCATGACTCCTTCCATCGTTATCCACGGCCCTTTTCCCTTAGATGAAAAGGGAAATAGCCAGTTGAAAAAGGTATCACCAAACGCCCAGTAAATAAAATAGAGGAATAATAAGGACAGCGTTATCTTCAATATTTTCACACAGATAGTTCCTTTTAATAACAGTATTCTCATGTTGGCATTTAGATAAACTGTTGATACGACCTTAGTAGAGCGTTACTTTATGTAACGGGTATCTACCATTTGGGTATTGATTTCAATATGTCCTCTGGGATATTCAACCCATTCTCCCCTTCCGTTAGTGATAATAACTTTCGGCATCTTAGTTTCATCCAGTTTAGGCTTATAGATAATTTTCCATTCAGCATCCGGCGTTAACCTGAATCGAAAGGGATACATACTAACTTTACCCTGTAAAAATATCCTTTTTGGGCTACCCTCAGCCATTTCCAAAACAGGGTAAATAATTGGGCTGAAATCAATGGTATTCAATGCTGCAATTTCGCTAATGTTTGTCCGAACTGCATCATTGACAAATGCAATTAAACCGGTTCCCGCATACGGTACAGCATCTTTCACCAGATGTCGGACATCGGTATACCTTACTGCCACAGAAGCCTGATTGATTTTCCATTTACACCATCCTCCACCATTGAAAGGCAATTTCGCCTGAAAGTAACCAGTTTGTGGATCAGCTTCTACATCCAAATCCAGTCCATAATAGGTCGGCACTTGATAAGGCGACATACCTGCATCAAGCTGATATCTAAGGCAGTCTTTTGAGATATAC
>NZ_LOIC01000080.1:85845-86208 GCF_001684335.1 Photorhabdus namnaonensis | reverse complement strand
GCAGATACATACGGTTTTGTGTATTTCGGCACGACACCTTCCACCGTAATCAACTGTTTCTTCTCGTCAGGTGAAAAAGGAAAAAGCCGGTCAAAAAAGGTGTCGCCAAACGCCCAGTAAATAAAATAGAGAAATAATAAGGCCAGCGTTATCTTCAATATTTTCATACGGACAGTTCCTGTTTATCACAGTAATGCTGTAAGGCCAGTTCCCCTTGTTCTTCCTGCTGGCTGACCGTCAGTGATTTTATTAACTGCTTATCCATATCCAGAAAATAGAGATTTCGGTAGTAAACATTGTCAGGAATAAGCATCTTATAACTGTCCATTTTCGCCTTAAATTGACGCTGACTGTCCTGACAGG
>NZ_LOIC01000080.1:56629-85743 GCF_001684335.1 Photorhabdus namnaonensis | reverse complement strand
CCCGTTATAAGAGAGGCATTCCGGGCGGAAATCAGCCATTCCGGGCAACTGTTGGCTTGAAAGAAATGAACCACTTTACCGTGATGCAAATAGATTTCTTTACTGGCTGTCGCCTGTTTAATTGACTGCATAATCGGTGACGGCGACAACAACTTCATCACTGCCCAGTCATACCCCGCCGGCACCCAATAATTGAAAAACACATTATCCATATCCTGCTCAAATGGCACAGCAGGGATGACATCATCTTCATTGACATGGCGATAGTGGATAATAGAAGACAATTCCTCTACCGCACTACGGGTTAATGTTCGCGGCATCCCGTAACTGTAGAGACAAGGATTGTGTTCTTTCAGTTGTGCGCTGTGCAATAATGCTAAGGCTCCCCCCAAGCTGTGACCACAGATAAATAACTTTCTATTTTTAATCAAATTCTGGATGTCACTGAATACTTCTTTCTTTTTATCATCGCTGGGAACTGTTAGTTTTCCAACCAGATTAAATGCCTCCCAAAACCCTTTATGCACTTTACCATGATGAATAAACTCACTGCACAATGCTTTGTCATCATCGCAACTTAAAGCCAATGGCTGGAAAGTGGCATCAGTCAGGTAATTATCCAGGCTAGCGGTTCCCCGCCAACTAACAATCACATCTTTCTCACTGGCAACATAAAACAGTTTGGTATCACCTTGCTTGTTGCTTCCCGCTTGTGAATCAACAAACTCCACCCGGGCATAACGTTTACTAAACGGCACATCGTAAACGACAGGCGTTGCCGACAATGCTTCCACTTTATAGGGCAATTTTGAAACATCCACCATTTGCCGGTTAAAAAAGTGTTTCACAGAACCTTCAACATCGACATCCCCATCAGCATAAGCCAGTACGCTCATCAAGCACTGGTTATAAGCATTCACAATGGAATACTCCTTCTGATGATGTAGCAGTAAAACCCAAGCCCGGAAAGGACAGACTTCCAATACATACCGGCGATTTAACGGATGAACCTGATAGCCTTTTGGCTCCGGGTCCGGGAAATGATAAGGCGGTGGAATATCTTTAGAATCTTTCCAATCTTTAATCACCGGCAACCCATCACTGATCTGCCCGATAGTCACATAGCGATATTGATAGCCTTCGGCTTCCGCTTTCGGTTTTACTACCGAAGCCTCTTCACCGCGTATTTCTCGCAACGGGCGCTGCTCCATTTCGTCGGCCAGTGGTTGGGCGCCGATATACAACGTCACCGGATGAGGCAACAGATCCTCTTCTCTGAGCACACCGAAACCGTCGGTTGTCCCCTGGCGTACATAACCTGGGGTTCCGCGACTGATCAGGCGATAAGGCATGTTGACCAGCGGCTTTCCCTGTTCATCCACCAACTGAAACTCCACCCAGTTTTTCAGAAACCGTTTACAATCAAGACACAAGCGTGGATCTGATATACCCATTAGTTTTACTTCCTTCTTTTAACGTTACATATGTAAGCACGCAGACCCCACGTCATGCGTTGAAAGTCTCACAAGATTTCCCCGCCCGGCTATCAATCACCTTCATCAGCATCAATATCCTGTCAGGAATAGCCGTGATTGATTGCGTCACCAAAGATACAAGATAGTAAAAATCCTATTACCACAGATAAGAAACACCGCTTATGCCGTGAGTAATAGCAAGTTGAACGACAGGAAGACGAAATGTATCCCTATCGATTAATCCCTTTGAATAAGGGAACAGGAGTTGGAAGGTCCCTCATATTGTCCATATGACGGAACTCAAGTTATGATTATTAAATCATCACCAAATAGCAAGAAAAATTTTCATTTTTTTAAATTTACAAAAAGTAGAATTTGTAACAAAGTGTTACAAACTCAACAAAAGATTAAGTTATTGTAAATATAATGGCGAATGCAATGACAAAAATACCCCATTGCCAAAAAAAGCAGTCCACGATATATAAAAAAATCTAGCCTTTACTGATTTTTCACATCCAGTTTTGAGCAAAAAACAATTGCAAATTTTGCGGCTGCTTTTTTTGCAACAGCTATTTCAAGAAAACAGTGACATAGTGATTACCCTCATCTTCCTGTAGAACGGAATCACTCTCTTATTGTATTGATGATACAGAGAACACACGGATGTTTCATTTACCTTATGATTTAAAAGGAATAAACATGAACTCATACGTGAAAGAGATACCTGATGTATTACACAGCCAATATGGTATTAATTGTCTGACAGATATTTGCCACTATTCTTTTAATGAATTCCGTCAGCAAGTCTCTGATCATCTCTCCTGGTCAGAGACCAGCCGCTTATATCGTGATGCACAACAGGAACAAAAAGAGAATCAATTATATGAAGCGCGTATTCTTAAACTCGCTAACCCGCAGTTACAAAATGCGGTGCACCTTGGTATTACCCTCCCTCACGCTGAATTACGAGGCTACAATAATGAATTCGGTGGCCGAGCCAGCCAATATGTGGCGCCGGGTTCGGTTTCTTCTATGTTCTCCCCCGCGGCTTATTTAACTGAACTCTATCGTGAAGCACGTAATTTACATGCCGGCGACTCCGTTTATCATCTGGATGAACGCCGCCCAGACCTCCAATCAATGACGCTCAATCAGCAAAATATGGATACCGAGCTTTCTACTCTTTCTCTGTCTAATGAAATTTTGTTGGAAGGGATTAAAGCTAATCAGTCTAATCTGGACAGTGATACTAAAGTGATGGAAATGTTATCCACTTTCCGTCCTTCCGGCACGATACCTTATCATGACGCTTATGAAAATGTACGTAAAGCTATCCAATTACAAGATCCGAAACTTGAACAATTTCAGAAATCACCGGCTGTCGCCGGATTAATACATCAAGCTTCATTGCTAGGAATTAATAACTCTATTTCACCAGAACTGTTTAATATTCTGACAGAAGAAATTACCGAAGCTAATGCAGAGACAATTTATAAAAAGAATTTTGGCGATATTGAACCTACCTGGCTGGCAATGCCAGAATATCTGAAAAGTTATTATAATTTTAGTGATGAAGAACTCAGTCAATTTATTCGCAAATATCCAAATAATGAACCAAATACTCAGAAAATACATTTACTAAAAATCAATAAAATTATTTTATTATCGCAAGCCGTGAATCTACCGCTTTTAAAGTTAGATGAAATCATTCCAGAACAGAACATTACCCCAATAATATTAGGGAAAGTCTTTCTGGTTAAATATTATATGCAGAAATACAATATTGATACGGAAACTGCCTTAATACTATGTAATGATTCCATTTCGCAATATTCCTATAGTAATCAATCTAGCCAATTTGACCGCCTATTTAATACCCCGTCACTCAACGGGCAATATTTTGCTACCGAAGACACCAATATTGATTTAAGTTTGAACAGTGCCGATAACTGGAACAAAGCAGTACTTAAACGTGCTTTTAATGTCGATGATATTTCTCTTTATCGTTTGCTCCATATTGCCAATCATAACAATACCGATGGAAAAATTGTTAATAATATAAAAAATCTTTCCAATCTTTATATGACTAAATTACTGGCAGATATTCACCAATTAACAATTGATGAACTGTATTTATTACTGATGACTATCGATGAAGATAAAATAAATTTATATGACATTGATGATAAAGAGCTTGAGAAACTCATAAATAAACTCGATACCCTAAGCAGTTGGCTGCATACACAAAAGTGGAGTGTTTATCAGTTATTTTTAATGACTACTACCAACTATGACAAAACGCTAACGCCTGAAATTCAAAACTTACTAAACACGGTCTACAATGGTTTGCAGAATTTTGATAAAGAGAAAACAGATCTTCTGGCTGCCATAGCACCTTATATTGCGGCAGCTCTACAATTACCATCTGAAAATATTGCACATTCTATTCTTCTCTGGGCTGATAAGATAAAACCAAGCGAAGATAAAATAACCGCAGAAAAATTTTGGATCTGGTTACAAAATAGAGATACTACAGAATTATCAAAACCGCCAGAAATGCAGGAACAAATTATTCAGTACTGCCACTGTCTGGCACAATTGACAATGATTTATCGTTCTTCCGGCATTAATGAAAACGCTTTCCGTCTATTTATCGAAAAGCCAACTATTTTTGGCATCCCTGATGAACCGAATAAAGCGACACCAGCCCATAACGCACCAACATTAATCACCCTAACCCGCTTTGCCAATTGGGTTAATTCTCTAGGTGAAAAAGCCTCCCCTATTCTAACTGCTTTTGAAAATAAAACCTTAACCGCAGAACAATTAGCTAACGCCATGAATATTGATGCTAATTTACTGGAACAAGCCAGTATTCAGGCACAAAATTATGAGCAGGTTACTAAAGAAAATACATTCTCCAATTGGCAATCCATCGACATTATTCTGCAATGGACCAATATAGCCAGTAATTTAAATATCTCCCCACAAGGTATTTGCCCCCTGATAGCATTAGATTATATAAGACCGGCTCAAAAAACACCGACTTATTCCCAATGGGAAAATGCAGCTATGACATTAACGGCCGGGTTAGACAGCCAACAAATTAATAATCTACACGCATTTCTGGACGAGTCTCGCAGTACCGCATTAAGCAACTATTATATTGGCAAGATTGCTAACCGGGCAGCATCAATTAAAAGCCGTGACGATCTATACCAATATTTACTGATTGATAATCAAGTTTCCGCTGAAATAAAAACTACACGTATTGCCGAAGCCATTGCCAGTATCCAATTGTACGTCAACCGGGCGCTGGAAAATGTAGAAACCCATGCCGTTTCTAATGTTATTACCCGTCAATTTTTTCTCGATTGGGATAAATATAATAAACGTTACAGTACTTGGACTGGCGTTTCACAATTAGTTTACTATCCCGAAAATTATATCGACCCGACGATGCGTATCGGACAAACGAAAATGATGGATACGTTATTGCAATCCGTCAGCCAGAGCCAATTAAACGCTGATATGGTAGAAGATGCATTTAAATCTTACCTGACCTCGTTTGAGCAAGTCGCTAATTTGGAAGTCATTAGTGCTTATCATGACAATGTTAATAATGACCAAGGGCTGACCTATTTTATCGGACACAGCAAAACAGAAGTTAATCAATATTACTGGCGCAGCGTCGATCACAGTAAATTCAACGACGGTAAATTCGCTGCTAATGCCTGGAGTGAATGGCACAAAATTGACTGCGCAATTAATCCCTACCAAAGCACCATCCGACCAGTTATCTACAAATCCCGCTTATATCTAATTTGGTTAGAACAAAAGGAAACAGCTAAACAAAAGGAGGATAATAAAGTCATTACTGACTATCACTATGAATTAAAATTGGCTCATATTCGTTATGATGGTACCTGGAACGTGCCAATCACCTTTGATGTAAATGAAAAAATCTTAGCTTTAAAACTGACAAAATCTCAAGCTCCCGGACTCTATTGCTCAGGTTATCAAGGGGAAGATACCTTGTTAGTCATGTTTTATAGCAAAAAAGATAAATTGGATGATTATAAAATTGATCCAATGCAAGGGTTATATATTTTCTCTGATATGTCTTCCAAAGATATGACCAATGAACAATGTGACTCTTATCGAAATAACGGTTATACACATTTCGATACTAATAGCGTTATAAGAATAAATAACCGCTATGCAGAGGATTATGAAATTCCTTCATTGATCAATCATAGCAATAGCCATGATTGGGGGGAGTATAATCTCAGCCAAGTATATGGCGGTAATATAGTTATCAACTATGAAGTTGCATCAAGTGATTTAAAAGTCTATATTTCACCAAAGTTAAGAATAATTCATGATGGAAAAGAAGGACGAGAACGTATTCAGTGTAATTTAATAAAGAAATACGGAAAATTGGGTGATAAATTCATTATTTATACCAGTTTGGGAATCAATCCGAATAATTCATCAAATAGATTCATGTTTTACCCAGTCTATCAATATAATGGAAACACTAGCGACCTTGCTCAAGGGAGACTACTATTCCACCGAGACACAAGTTATTCATCTAAAGTAGCGGCTTGGATTCCTGGGGCAGGACGTTCTTTAATCAATGAAAATGCTAACATCGGTGATGATTGTGCTGAAGACTCTGTGAATAAACCGGATGATCTTAAACAATACATCTTTATGACTGACAGTAGAGGGACTGCTACCGATGTTTCCGGGCCAGTAGATATCAATACTGCAATTTCTCCTGAAAAGGTTAAAGTCACAATTAAAGCTGGCAATAAAGAATATCTTTTTACAGCGAATAGTAATGTCTCCTCTCAACCATCACCTAGCTTTGATGAAATGTGTTACCAATTTAATACTCTCGAAATAGAGGGTTCTAATTTGAAATTTATTAATAATTTAGCCAATATTGATGTCACTTTTACCGCATTGGCAGAAGATGGGCGTAAACTGGGTTATGAAAGTTTCAGTATCCCAGTTACTCGAAAGGTTAAAACCGATAACGCGCTAACTCTTTTTCATAATGAAAATGGCGCTCAATATATGCAATGGGGAGCTTATCGTATTCGTCTTAATACGCTATTTGCTCGCCAATTAGTTGAACGCGCCACTACCGGTATTGACACAATTCTAAGTATGGAAACTCAGAATATTCAGGAACCGATGATGGGAATAGGGGCTTATATAGAACTCGTTATGGATAAATATAACCCTGATATCCACGGCACTAATAAATCATTTAAGATTATGTATGGTGATATTTTTAAATCAGGTGATCATTTTCCTATTTATCAGGGAACATTAAGCGATATTACACAAACAACAGTAAAATTATTCTTACCTCGCGTTGATAATGCTTATGGAAATAAAAACAATCTCTATATTTACGCGGTTTATCAAAAAATGGAAACAAATTTCATTCGATTTTTTAAAGAGGATAATAATGAACCCGCTATATTCGACACTACCTATAAGCACAAGACTTTCTCAGGGCTTGTATCAGCCAGAGTAATACCAACTTTCACGGAACCTATGGATTTCAGCGGCGCTAATAGTCTCTACTTCTGGGAACTGTTCTACTATACCCCGATGCTGGTTGCCCAACGTTTGCTACATGAACAAAACTTTGATGAAGCCAACCGTTGGCTGAAATATGTCTGGAGCCCATCTGGCTATATTATTCATGGTCAAATTAAAAACTATCGCTGGAATGTGCGCCCGTTACTAGAAAATATCAGTTGGAACAGCGATCCTTTGGATTCCGTTGATCCTGACGCAGTGGCACAGCACGATCCAATGCACTACAAAGTAGCCACTTTTATGCGCACTCTCGATCTGCTAATGGCTCGTGGCGATCACGCCTATCGCCAACTGGAGCGGGATACACTGAACGAAGCCAAAATGTGGTATATGCAGGCACTACACCTGCTCGGTAACAAACCTTATCTGCCACTGAGTTCCGCATGGAATGATCCACGTCTGGACAATGCCGCAGCCACGACCATACAAAAAGCACACGCCTACGCAATAACTACCCTACGACAAGGCACGCAAACACCAGCATTATTATTACGTTCCGCTAACACCTTGACCGATCTTTTCCTACCTCAAATCAACGATGTCATGTTGAGCTACTGGAACAAACTGGAACTACGCCTGTATAACTTGCGTCATAATCTCTCTATCGATGGTCAACCGCTCCACCTGCCGATTTATGCCACACCAACCGATCCGAAAGCGTTACTCAGCGCCGCCGTTGCCACTTCTCAAAGTGGGGGCAAACTACCAGCGTCATTTATGTCACTGTGGCGCTTCCCCCATATGCTAGAAAATGCCCGTAGCATGGTCACTCAGCTAATACAGTTCGGCTCCACGTTGCAAAATATTATTGAACGCCAAGATGCTGAATCCTTAAATGCTCTGCTGCAAAATCAAGCCAAAGAGTTGATATTAACGACGCTCAGCATTCAAGACAAAACCCTTGAAGAAATAGACGCTGAAAAAACCGTGCTGGAAAAATCCAAAGCCGGAGCAAAATCGCGCTTTGATAACTACAGCAAACTATACGACGAAGATGTCAACGCCGGTGAACGTCAAGCTCTGGATATGCGAATAGCTTCCCAAAGTATTACCTCAGGATTGAAAGGCTTGCACATGGCTGCCGCCGCATTGGAGATGGTACCCAATATCTACGGCTTTGCCGTCGGGGGAACGCGCTTTGGGGCGATTGCCAATGCTATTGCTATTGGTGGCGGTATCGCCGCAGAAGGTTTGTTAATTGAAGCGGAGAAAGTCTCGCAATCTGAAATATGGCGCCGTCGCCGTCAAGAATGGGAGATCCAGCGTAATAATGCCGACGCAGAGATGAAACAAATCGATGCTCAACTTAAATCACTGACGGTACGCCGTGAAGCGGCGGTATTACAGAAAACCAGCCTAAAAACCCAACAGGAACAAACTCAAGCGCAACTAGCCTTCCTGCAACGAAAATTCAGCAATCAAGCGCTGTATAATTGGTTACGTGGTCGGTTGGCAGCCATTTATTTCCAATTTTACGATTTAGTCGTCGCCCGCTGTTTGATGGCGGAACAAGCTTACCGTTGGGAAACCAATGATAGCTCCGCACGCTTTATTAAACCGGGAGCCTGGCAGGGAACCTATGCCGGCCTGCTCGCCGGTGAAACCCTAATGTTGAATCTGGCGCAAATGGAAGACGCGCACCTGAAACAAGAGCAACGAGCACTGGAAGTGGAACGCACGGTTTCTCTGGCGCAGGTGTACCAATCCTTAGGGGAAAAAAGCTTTGCATTAAAAGATAAAATTGAAGCGTTACTACAAGGAGGTAAAGAGACTTCCGCCGGTAACGACGGCAATCAATTGAAATTAACCAACAATACGCTATCGGCGACGCTAACCCTGCAAGACCTGAAACTCAACGATGACTACCCGGAAGAGATGCAGTTAGGTAAAACACGCCGTATTAAACAAATTAGCGTCTCCTTACCGGCACTGCTAGGACCATATCAAGATGTACAGGCAGTTCTGTCTTATGGCGGCGGCGCCGCTGGATTAGCTAAAGGTTGCAAAGCCTTGGCGGTCTCTCACGGCCTGAATGACAACGGTCAATTTCAGCTCGATTTTAACGATGGCAAATTCCTGCCGTTTGAAGGGATCGATATTAATGACAAGGGGACATTCACGCTAAGTTTTCCCAATGCCGCCAGTAAACAAAAATCAATATTACAGATGCTGAACGATATTATTCTGCACATTCGTTACACTATTCTCGAATAACCATCACCTGTAACAGGTCCTAATCAGGGCCTGTTATTAAAATTCATCTTACATACCCCTGTTATTTCAAGTATCTGAATAGAAAAATTATCCCTATTATGTAAAAGGACTGAATTCAATTAACATAACAAAGGAAGTAAATATGGAAAACATTGACCCAAAACTTTATCACCATACGCCTACCGTTAGTGTTCACGATAACCGTGGACTAGCTATCCGTAATATTAGTTTTCACCGCACTACCGCAGAAGCAAATACCGATACTCGTATTACTCGCCATCAATATAATGTCGGTGGATATTTGAACCAAAGCATTGATCCTCGCCTGTATGACGCCAAACAGACTAGCAACACAATACAACCGAATTTTATCTGGCGACATAATTTGACCGGCAATATCCTGCGAACAGAGAGCGTCGATGCCGGCCGAACGATTACCCTCAACGATATTGAAGGTCGCCCGATATTGACCATCAATGCAACCGGCGTCCGCCAAAACCATCGCTACGAAGATAACACCCTGCCCGGTCGCCTGCTCGCTATCACCGAACAAGGGCAGGCAGAAGAGAAAACGACCGAGCGCCTTATCTGGGCCGGCAATACGTCGCAAGAAAAAGACCACAACCTTGCCGGTCAGTGCGTCCGCCATTACGATACCGCAGGACTCACTCAACTCAACAGCCTTGCCCTGACCGGCGCCGTTCTATCACAATCTCAACAACTGCTTACCGATAACCAGGATACCGACTGGACAGGTGAAGACCAGAGCCTCTGGCAACAAAAACTGAACAGTGATGTCTATACCACCCAAAGTAACACTGATGCCACCGGGGCTTTACTGACCCAGACCGATGCCAAAGGCAACATTCAGCGGCTGGCTTATGATGTGGCCGGGCAGCTAAAAGGGAGTTGGTTGACACTCAAAGGTCAAGCCGAACAGGTGATTATCAAATCACTGACCTACTCCGCCGCCGGACAAAAATTACGCGAAGAGCACGGTAACGGGGTTGTCACTGAATACAGCTACGAACCGGAAACCCAACGGCTGATTGGTATCACCACCCGCCGTCTGTCAGATGCCAAAGTATTGCAAGATTTACGCTATCAATATGACCCGGTAGGCAATGTCATTAGTATCCGTAATGATGCGGAAGCCACCCGCTTTTGGCGCAATCAGAAAGTGGTCCCGGAGAATAGTTATACCTACGATTCCCTATATCAGCTTATCAGCGCCGCCGGGCGCGAGATGGCCAATATAGGTCAGCAAAGCAGCCAACTCCCCTCCCCGGCGCTACCTTCCGATAACAATACCTACACCAACTATACTCGCACTTATACTTATGACCGTGGCGGCAATCTAACGAAAATTCAGCATAGTTCACCAGCCACGCAAAATAACTACACGACGGATATAACGGTTTCAAATCGCAGCAACCGCGCGGTACTCAGCACATTGACCACAGATCCAACTCAAGTCGATGCCTTATTTGACGCGGGAGGCCATCAAACCAGCTTGCTATCCGGTCAAGCTTTAATATGGACACCGCGAGGCGAATTGAAACAAGCCAACAATAGCGCAGGAAATGAGTGGTATCGCTACGATAGTAACGGCATACGACAGCTAAAAGTGAATGAACAACAAAATATCCCGCAACAACAAAGGGTAATTTATCTACCGGAGCTGGAACTACGTACAACCCAGAACAACGCCACAACAACAGAAGAGTTACACGTTGTCACACTCGGTAAAGCTGGTCGCGCACAGGTCCGAGTATTGCATTGGGAGAGCGGTAAACCAGCAGATATTAATAACAATCAGCTTCGTTACAGCTACGATAATCTTATTGGCTCCAGCCAACTTGAATTAGATAGCGACGGACAAATTATCAGTGAGGAAGAGTATTATCCATTTGGTGGTACAGCGCTGTGGGCGGCAAGGAATCAAACCGAAGCCAGCTATAAAACCATTCGTTATTCAGGTAAAGAGCGGGATGCTACCGGGCTGTATTATTACGGCTACCGTTATTACCAACCGTGGGTGGGCAGATGGTTAAGTGCAGACCCGGCTGGAACCATTGATGGGCTGAATTTATATCGCATGGTAAGAAATAATCCGGTGACGCAATTTGATGTTCAGGGATTAGCACCGGCCAACAGAACAGAAGAAGCGATAATAAAACAGGGTTCCTTTACAGGAATGGAAGAAGCTGTTTATAAAAAAATGGCTAAACCTCAAACTTTCAAACGCCAAAGAGCTATTGCTGCCCAAACAGAGCAAGAAGCCCATGAATTATTGACCAACAACCCTAGTGTAGATATTAGCCCAATTAAAAACTACACCACAGATAGCTCACAAATTAATGCCGCGATAAGGGAAAATCGTATTACGCCAGCAGTGGAAAGTTTAGACGCCACATTATCTTCCCTACAAGATAGACAAATGAGGGTAACTTATCGGGTGATGACCTATGTGGATAATTCCACGCCATCGCCTTGGCACTCTCCACAGGAAGGAAATAGCATCAACGTTGGTGATATCGTTTCAGATAGCGCTTATTCATCAACATCGGCCCATCGTGGTTTTCTGAGCTTCACTCACAAAAAAGAAACCAGTGAAACTCGATACGTCAAAATGGCATTTTTAACAAATGCGGGTGTCAATGTCTCCGCGGCATCTAAGTATAATAATGCCGGTGAGGAGCAAGTATTTAAAATGGATTTAAACGATTCAAGAAAAAGCCTTGCTGAAAAATTGAAACTAAGAGTCAGTGGGCCACAAGCGGGACAGGCGGAAATATTACTCCCCAGAGAAACATCGTTCGAAGTTGTTTCAATGAAACATCAAGGCAGAGATACCTATGTATTATTGCAAGATATTAACCAATCCGCAGCCACCCATAGAAATGTACGTAACACTTACACCGGTAATTTCAAGTCATCCAGTGCAAATTAAATTGGGAAAATAGTGATTAATTAATATAACAACAAACAATCCCCTGAACGACTATTCAGGGGATTTAACAATCCACCATCTTTAAGTATTTAACCTCAAACCATAAGAAGAAATTTATTTCACCATTTTCTCATTTCTCTTATTGTATTAAACACCATTAACATTTCATTAATTTAGATCCGTCATTTAATTAACCTAATAATAAATAACTATTCAAGATAACTTTCAAACAATCAAATCGGAAATCAATAAATTCAATGGCTCTTTATATTTACGCCTGAGAGTATAAGCACAATATCTCACTGACGGCGTTGGACACGATTTAAAATTCAAAAAGGTAATCCCTTGATGAAGGTGAGTAGAACAGAGTACTTCATTCGGTGTCATTAAACTTATCGCCACCCCCGATCTCACTAAATCCAACCGATGAGTAAAATCAGGGACAGTTAGCAAGGTTAAATTTCGGTACTCAGGCAGATAATTCAGCGAAATAAAATTGTCACATTGTTTAAAGAAAGCACTATTATGTTGAGCCAAAGGCAGTGTATATATAATATCATCAGCATGACTTTCCGCTGCTAAAATATCATTCGCGATAGCAAGGCGCAGCATCTGATAAGCTCCGTCTATTCTGATAATATCATCGTTATCAGGATAATGTTCAGTGGTCACATAGATGGTTATCTCGCCTTTCATTAAAGCAGAAAATATTGTCTCTTTTCTTGCCGAATCATCAATAATGAAATGATTTTTTATGTCAATATCGCGATAATGATAACGTTGAACCGCCCTTTTTATCACTTCCGGGATTTTATTAATATATTCTCCACTGGTCCCAATAACCAGTTTTCCCACGTTTGCTAATTTCTCGCTTCTGCGGTAATGCCAATTATCCTCAACTCGTTGAATTCTCTCATAACACGGTAATAGCTCCTGATATAAGGCCATCCCTTCATCAGTCAATTTGGTCCTTCCCGGCAACCTTTCAAACAGTTGACAGCCCACACGTTGTTCCAATTGATATATGATCCTACTTAGGGGGGAAGGAGTAATACAAAGCGTATCCGCTGCTAAAGTGAATGACTCTTTTTTCGCTGATTCCATAAAATACTTCAAGTGCTTTGAACAAAATAGCATCATATATCCTTCTATTCTAATTAATTGTTCCATCCAAAATAGAATGGAATATTAACAATGAAACATTACAACAACTTTTCTTCTTTGCATTATTTAACATTGAAGTGTGTATTAACTGAGATTGAGTTTTATCATCTTTATTCTTAGCAGTTATCAAACATTTTTTATTATTGTTGCAAAATAAACGTAATTCACCCTTAAATCACAATAATAATTCTAAATAAATGTCACATGTTATTATTAAGAAAAAACAGGCAATATTAACCATTTAATTAGATATTTCAATTGGTTGACAAAACATCCATAATGTTCAATATAAAATAATCACAGATTTAACATCAAGTAAATTATACAATCTATATTCACCATCACTGAACTTTACTCTGCTCTCACAGTTCATTATGTGAACAACAAAGCGCCATTTCCATTCAACGCTTATTAGAAAGTCAGTTGCAAATTTTGCAGCTGCTTTTTTTGCAACAGCTATTTAAACAAAACAATGAGATAGTGATTCTCTGAGAGATCAAGATTAGGTTTATCTGTTACTCGCAAACTATTTCATATCTCAGCGATTTCTCAAAACCTATCTTTGATTATCCCTTCTTCCGATGGAACGGAATCACTCTCTTATTGATCCATGATGTAAAAGCAACAAGGCTGTTTCATTTACTTTATGATTTACAAGGAATAAATATGAACGAGTCTGTAAAAGAGATACCTGATGTATTAAAAAGCCAGTGTGGTTTTAATTGTCTGACAGATATTAGCCACAGCTCTTTTAACGAATTTCGCCAGCAAGTATCCGAGCACCTCTCTTGGTCCGAAACACACGACTTATATCATGATGCACAACAGGCACAAAAGGATAATCGCCTGTACGAAGCGCGTATTCTCAAACGCGCCAATCCCCAATTACAAAATGCGGTGCATCTTGCCATTCTCGCTCCCAATGCTGAATTGATAGGCTATAACAGTCAATTTGGCAACAGAGCCAGTCAATATGTTGCGCCGGGTACCGTTTCTTCCATGTTCTCCCCTGCCGCTTATTTGACTGAACTCTATCGTGAAGCACGCAATTTACACGCCAGCGACTCCATTTATTATCTGGATACCCGCCGCCCAGATCTCAAATCAATGGCGCTCAGTCAGCAAAATATGGATACAGAATTATCCACCCTCTCGTTGTCCAATGAGCTGTTATTGGAAAACATTAAAACTGAATCTAAACTGGAAAATTATACTAAAGTGATGGAAATGTTCTCCACTTTCCGTCCTTCCGGCGCAACGCCTTATCATGATGCTTATGAAAATGTGCGTAAAGTTATTCAGCTACAAGATCCCGGACTTGAGCAATTCAATGCGTCACCGGCAATTGCCGGGCTGATGCATCAAGCTTCCCTACTAGGTATTAACGCTTCAATCTCACCTGAATTGTTTAATATTCTGACGGAGGAGATTACCGAAGGTAACGCAGAGGAACTTTATAAGAAAAACTTCGGTAATATCGAACCGGCCTCACTGGCTATGCCGGAATATCTTAAGCGTTATTACAATTTAAGTGATGAAGAACTCAGCCAGTTTATTGGTAAAGCCAGCAATTTTGGTCAACAGGAATATAGTAATAACCAACTTATTATTCCGGTAGTTAATAGCAGTGACGGCTCAGTCAAGGTATATCGGCTCACCCGAGAATATACAACAAATGCCTATCAAGTGGACGTGGATCTTTTTCCCTTCGGTGGTGAAAATTATCGGTTAGATTATAAATTCAAAAATTTTTATAATGCCTCTTATTTATCCATCAAGCTAAATGATAAAAGAGAACTTGTTCGAACTGAAGGCGCCCCTCAAGTCAATATAGAATACTCCGCAAATATCACATTAAGTACCGCTGATATTAGTCAACCTTTTGAAATTGGCCTGACACGAGTCCTTCCTTCCGGTTCTTGGGCATATGCTGCCGCAAAATTTACCGTTGAAGAATATAACCAATACTCTTTTCTGCTAAAACTTAACAAGGCTATTCGTCTATCCCGTGCGACAGAATTGTCACCTACTATTCTGGAAGGCATTGTGCGCAGTGTTAATCCACAACTGGATATCAACACAGAAGTATTAGGTAAAGTTTTTCTGACTAAATATTATATGCAACGTTATGCTATTAATGCTGAAACTGCCTTAATACTATGCAATGCACCTATTTCACAACGTTCATATGATAATCAACCTAGCCAATTTGATCGCCTGTTTAATACGCCATTACTGAGCGGCCAATATTTTTCCATCGGAGATGAAGAGATTGATTTAAATCCCGGCAGCACCGGTGATTGGCGTAAAACTGTACTTAAGCGTGCATTTAATATCGATGATGTCTCGCTCTACCGCCTGCTTAAAATTACCGACCATGATAATAAAGACGGAAAAATTAAAAATAACCTAAAGAATCTTTCCAATTTATATATTGGTAAATTACTGGCAGATATTCATCAATTAACCATTGATGAACTAGATTTATTACTGGTTGCCGTAGGTGAAGGAAAAACTAATTTATCCGCTATCAGTGATAAACAGTTGGCTATCCTGCTCAGAAAACTCAATACCATTACCGGCTGGTTACATACACAGAAGTGGAGCGTGTTCCAATTATTTGTCATGACCTCCACCAGCTATAACAAAACGCTAACGCCTGAAATTAAGAATCTACTGGATACCGTCTACCACGGTTTACAAGGTTTTGATAAAGACAAAGCAGATTTGCTCCATGTCATGGCGCCCTATATTGCGGCCACCTTGCAATTATCATCGGAAAATGTCGCCCACTCGGTGCTCCTTTGGGCAGATAAGTTACAGCCCGGCGACGGCGCAATGACAGCGGAAAAATTCTGGGACTGGTTGAATACTAAGTATACGCCGGGTTCATCGGAAGCCGTAGAAACGCAGGAACAGATCGTTCAGTATTGTCAGGCTCTGGCACAATTGGAAATGGTTTACCATGCCACCGGTATCAACGAAAACGCCTTCCGTCTGTTTGTGACAAAATCAGAGATGTTTGGCGCTTCAACTGGCGCGGCGCCTGCGCATGACGCCCTTTCATTGATCATGCTGACGCGTTTTGCGGATTGGGTGAACGCACTAGGTGAAAAAGCCTCCTCGGTGTTAGCGGCATTTGAAGCTAACACATTAACGGCGGAACAACTGGCTGATGCCATGAATCTTGACGCTAATTTGCTGTTGCAAGCCAGTACTCAAGCACAAAACCATCAACATCTTCCTCCCGTGACGCAAGAAAATGCGTTCTCCTGTTGGACATCTATCGATACTATCCTGCAATGGGTTAATGTCGCACGGCAATTGAATGTCGCCCCACAAGGTGTTTCTGCTTTGGTCGGGCTGGATTATATTCAATCAATAAAAGAGACGCCAACCTATACCCAGTGGGAAAATGCGGCAGGGGTGTTAACCGCTGGATTGAATTCACAACAGGCCGATACATTACACGCTTTTCTGGATGAATCTCGCAGTGCCGCATTAAGCACCTACTATATCCGTCAAGTCGCCAAAGCAGCGGCGGCTATTAAAAGCCGTGATGACTTGTATCAATACTTACTGATTGATAATCAGGTTTCCGCCGCGATAAAAACCACCCGGATCGCCGAAGCCATTGCCAGTATTCAACTGTACGTCAACCGGGCATTAGAAAATGTAGAAGAAAATGCCAATTCAGGAATTATCAGCCGCCAATTCTTTATCGACTGGGACAAATACAATAAACGCTACAGCACTTGGGCTGGTGTTTCTCAATTAGTTTACTACCCGGAAAACTATATTGATCCGACCATGCGTATCGGACAAACCAAAATGATGGACGCATTACTGCAATCCGTCAGTCAAAGCCAATTAAACGCCGATACCGTCGAAGATGCCTTTATGTCCTACCTGACATCGTTTGAACAGGTGGCTAATCTTAAAGTTGTTAGCGCATATCACGATAATATTAACAACGATCAAGGATTGACCTATTTTATCGGACTCAGTGAAACTGACGCCGGTGAATATTATTGGCGCAGTGTCGATCACAGTAAATTCAGCAACGGTAAATTCGCCGCTAATGCCTGGAGCGAGTGGCACAAAATTGATTGTCCAATTAATCCTTACCAAAGCACTATCCGTCCAGTGATATATAAATCCCGCCTGTATCTGCTCTGGTTGGAACAAAAGGAGATCACCAAACAGACAGGAAATAGCAAAGATGGCTATCAAACTGAAACGGATTATCGTTATGAACTGAAATTGGCGCATATCCGCTATGATGGCACCTGGAATACGCCAATCACCTTTGATGTCAATGAAAAAATATCCAAGCTAGAGCTAGCAAAAAATAGAGCGCCAGGGCTCTATTGTGCCGGTTATCAGGGTGAAGATACGTTGCTGGTGATGTTTTATAACCAACAAGACACACTCGATAGTTATAAAAACGCTTCAATGCAAGGGCTATATATCTTTGCTGATATGGCATCCAAAGATATGATCCCAGAACAGAGCAATGTTTATCGAGATAACAGTTATAAACAATTTGATACTAATAGTGTCAGAAGAGTGAATAACCGCTATGCAGAGGATTATGAGATTCCTTCCTCGGTAAATAGCCGTAAAGACTATGGTTGGGGAGATTATTACCTCAGTATGGTATATAACGGGGATATTCCGATTATCAATTATAAAGCCACATCAAGTGATTTAAAAATTTATATTTCACCAAAATTAAGAATTATTCATAATGGATATGAAGGTCAGCAACGCAATCAATGCAACCTGATGAATAAATATGGCAAACTGGGTGATAAATTTATTGTTTATACTAGCTTGGGGGTCAATCCAGATCACTCACCAAAGAAACAATTGTTTTACCCCATCTATCAATACAGTGGAAATACTAGCAGCCTTGATAAAGGAAGACTACTATTCCACCGGGATACCAATTATTCGTCTAAAGTATCAGCTTGGATTCGGGATGCAAGTCGCTCATTGATCAAAGACAATGCTGCCATTGGTGATGATTATATTACAGATCCCCTGAATAAACCGGATGATCTTAAGAAATATATCTTTATGATTGACCACATGGGAATTGCTACTGATGTCTCAGGCCCAGTAGAGATCAATACTGCCATTTCTCCAGCAAAAGTTCAGATAATAGTCAAAGCGGGTGGCAAGGAGAAAACTTTTACCGCGGATAAAGATGTCTCCATTCAGCCATCACCTAGCTTTGATGAAATGAATTATCCATTTAATGCCCTCGAAATAGATGGTTCTGGTCTGAATTTTATTAACAATTCAGCCAGTATTGATGTCACCTTTACCGCATTTGCGGAGGATGGCCGCAAACTGGGTTATGAAAGTTTCAGTATTCCTGTTACCCGCAAGGTAAGTACCGATAATGCCCTGACCCTGCACCATAATGAAAATGGTGCGCAATATATGCAATGGCAAGCCTATCGTATTCGCCTGAATACTCTATTCGCCCGTCAGTTGATTGCACGCGCCACCACCGGAATCGATACGATTCTGAGTATGGAAACTCAGAATATTCAGGAATCTATGATGGGAATTGGGGCTTACGTGGAATTAGTTATGGATAAATATGATCCAGAAATCCACGGCGCCAATAAATCCTTCACACTCCTCAATTACAATATTTTTGAATCTGGTGATAAGTTCCCTATTTATCAAGGGACATTAAGCGATACCGCGTCGACAAAAATCCAATTATTCTTACCTCGCTTTGATGACTCTTATGGAAATAAAGACAATCTCTATGTTTATGCGGTTTATCAAAAACAGGAAACAAACGCTATCCGCTTTGTTAAAAAGGATAATGATGAACTCGCTACATTCGACACGACCTATAAGAATGGCACGTTCCCAGGTCTTGCATCAGCCAGAGTCGTACCCACTTTCACAGAACCAATGGATTTCAGCGGCGCAAACAGCCTCTATTTCTGGGAACTGTTCTACTATACCCCGATGTTGGTTGCTCAACGTTTGCTACATGAACAAAACTTTGATGAAGCTAACCGCTGGCTGAAATATGTCTGGAGTCCATCCGGCTATATTGTCCACGGCCAGATTCAGAACTACCAGTGGAACGTCCGCCCGTTACTGGAAGACACCGGTTGGAACAGTGATCCTTTGGATTCTGTCGACCCTGACGCGGTAGCACAACACGATCCAATGCACTACAAAGTTTCAACTTTTATGCGCACCCTTGATCTGTTGATAGCACGTGGCGACCATGCTTATCGCCAACTGGAACGAGATACACTTAACGAAGCGAAGATGTGGTATATGCAAGCGCTGCATCTATTAGGCGACAAACCTTATCTACCGCTGAGTACGACATGGAGTGATCCACGGTTGGACAGAGCCGCGGATATGACTACCCAAAATGCTCACGACAGCGCGATAGTCGCTCTGCGGCAGAGTACACCTATACCGGAAGCTTTATCATTGCGCAGCGCCAATACCCTGACTGATCTCTTCCTGCCGCAAATCAATGAAGTGATGATGAATTACTGGCAGACATTAGCTCAGAGAGTATACAACCTGCGTCATAACCTCTCTCTCGACGGCCAACCGTTATATCTGCCAATCTATGCCACACCGGCGGACCCGAAAGCGTTACTCAGCGCCGCCGTCGCCACTTCTCAAGGTGGAGGCAAGCTACCGGAATCATTTATGTCCCTGTGGCGTTTCCCGCACATGCTGGAAAATGCACGCGGCATGGTTAGTCAGCTCACCCAATTCGGCTCCACGTTACAAAATATTATCGAACGTCAGGACGCGGAAGCGCTCAATGCGTTATTACAAAATCAGGCCGCCGAGCTGATATTGACCAACCTGAGCATTCAGGACAAAACCATTGAAGAACTGGACGCCGAGAAAGCGGTGTTGGAAAAATCCAAAGCGGGGGCACAATCGCGCTTTGATAGCTACAGCAAACTGTATGATGAGAATATCAACGCCGGTGAAAACCAAGCCATGACACTACGAGCGTCCGCCGCCGGGCTTACCACGGCGGTTCAGGCATCCCGTCTGGCCGGTGCGGCGGCTGATCTGGTGCCTAACATCTTCGGCTTTGCCGGTGGTGGCAGCCGTTGGGGAGCCATCGCTGAGGCGACAGGTTATGTGATGGAATTCTCCGCTAATGTCATGAACACCGAAGCAGATAAAATTAGCCAATCTGAAACCTACCGTCGTCGCCGTCAGGAGTGGGAGATCCAGCGTAATAATGCCGAAGCGGAACTGAAACAACTCGACGCCCAACTTAAATCGTTGGCAGTACGCCGTGAAGCCGCCGTATTGCAGAAAACCAGTCTGAAAACCCAACAAGAACAGACCCAATCTCAACTTGCTTTCCTGCAACGTAAGTTCAGCAATCAGGCGTTGTACAACTGGCTGCGTGGTCGACTGGCGGCGATTTACTTCCAGTTCTACGATTTGGCCGTCGCGCGTTGCCTGATGGCAGAACAAGCTTACCGTTGGGAACTCAATGATGATTCCGCCCGCTTCATTAAACCGGGCGCCTGGCAAGGAACCTATGCCGGTCTGCTTGCCGGTGAAACCTTGATGCTAAGTCTGGCGCAAATGGAAGATGCCCATCTGAAACGCGATAAACGCGCGTTAGAGGTTGAACGCACAGTGTCGCTGGCCGAAGTTTACACAGGATTACCGCAAGATAAAGGTCCATTCTCTCTGACTCAGGAAATTGACAAGCTGGTAAGTAAAGGTTCAGGCAGTACCGGCAGTGGCAATAATAATTTGGCGTTCGGCGCCGGCACGGACACTAAAACCGCTTTGCAGGCATCCGTCTCATTAGCTGATTTGAACATTCGTGAAGATTACCCGGCATCACTTGGCAAAATTCGGCGTATCAAACAGATCAGCGTCACCCTGCCCGCGCTACTGGGACCTTATCAGGATGTACAGGCAATATTGTCTTACAGCGATAAAGCCGGATTAGCTAACGGCTGTGAAGCGCTGGCAGTTTCTCACGGTATGAATGACAGCGGCCAGTTCCAGCTCGATTTCAACGATGGCAAATTCCTGCCATTCGAAGGCGTCGCCATTGATCAAGGCACGCTGACCCTGAGCTTCCCAAATGCATCCATGCCGGACAAAGGTAAACAAGCCACTATGTTAAAAACCCTGAACGATATCATTTTGCATATTCGCTACACCATTAGATAACCATCCAATACTAAAACAGGCCCCGAACCGGGGCTTGTAAGGAGTTTTTATGCAGAATTCACAAACATTCAGTGTTACCGAGCTGTCATTACCCAAAGGCGGCGGCGCCATTACCGGCATGGGTGAAACATTAACACCAGCCGGGCCGGATGGTATGGCCGCCTTATCCCTGCCATTGCCCATTTCCGCCGGGCGTGGTTATGCACCCTCGCTCACTCTGAATTACAACAGTGGAACCGGTAACAGCCCGTTTGGTCTCGGTTGGGACTGCGGCGTCATGGCAATTCGTCGTCGCACCAGTACCGGCGTACCGAATTACGATGAAACCGATACTTTTCTGGGGCCGGAAGGCGAAGTGTTGGTCGTCGCATTAAATGAGGCAGGTCAAGCGGATATCCGCAGTGAATCCTCATTGCAAGGCGTCAATTTAGGGACAACTTTCACTGTTACCGGTTATCGCTCCCGCCTGGAAAGCCACTTTAGCCGGTTGGAATACTGGCAACCCCAAACAACCGGCGCAACCGATTTTTGGCTGATATACAGCCCCGACGGACAGGTCCATTTACTGGGCAAAAATCCTCAGGCACGTATTAGCAATCCACTCAATGTTAGCCAAACAGCGCAATGGCTGTTGGAAGCTTCGGTATCATCCCACGGTGAACAGATTTATTATCAATATCGCGCCGAAGATGAAGCAAGTTGCGAAACCGACGAGCTAACAGCCCACCCCAGTGCAACCGTCCAGCGCTACCTGCAAGCGGTACATTACGGGAACCTGACCGCCAGCGACGTTTTTCCCACGCTAAACGGAGATGACCCACTTAAATCTGGCTGGGTGTTCTGTTTAGTATTTGACTACGGTGAACGCAAAAACAACTTATCTGAAATACCGCCGTTTAAAGCCACAAACAACTGGCTTTGCCGCAAAGACCGTTTTTCCCGTTATGAGTACGGTTTTGAATTGCGTACTCGCCGCTTATGCCGCCAAATACTGATGTTTCACCGTCTACAAACCCTGTCTGGTCAGGCAAAGGGGGATGATGAACCTGCGCTAGTTTCGCGTCTGATACTGGATTATGACGAAAACGCGATGGTCAGTACGTTCGTTTCTGTCCGCCGGGTAGGTCATGAGGACAACAGCACCGTCACCGCGCTGCCGCCACTGGAACTGGCCTATCAGCCTTTTGAGCCAGAACAAACCGCCCTCTGGCAATCAATGGATGTACTGGCAAACTTCAACACCATTCAGCGCTGGCAACTGCTTGACCTGAAAGGAGAAGGCGTACCCGGCATTCTGTATCAGGATAAAAATGGCTGGTGGTATCGATCCGCCCAACGTCAGGCCGGGGAAGAGATGAACGCGGTCACTTGGGGGAAAATGCAACTTCTTCCCATCACACCGGCTGTGCAGGATAACGCCTCACTGATGGATATTAACGGTGACGGACAACTGGACTGGGTTATCACCGGGCCGGGGTTAAGGGGCTACTACAGTCAACACCCGGATGGTAGCTGGACACGTTTTACGCCACTCAACGCTCTGCCGGTGGAATATACCCATCCACGCGCCCAACTGGCGGATTTAATGGGGGCCGGACTGTCCGATTTAGTACTGATTGGTCCCAAAAGTGTACGCTTGTATGTGAATAACCGTGATGGTTTTATCAAAGGGCGGGACGTGGTGCAATCCGGTGATATCACCCTGCCGCTACCGGGCGCTGATGCCCGTAAGTTAGTGGCGTTTAGTGATGTACTGGGTTCAGGCCAAGCACATCTGGTTGAAGTGAGTGCGACTCAAGTCACTTGCTGGCCAAA
This sequence comes from Photorhabdus namnaonensis, assembly GCF_001684335.1. Classification (GTDB taxonomy): domain Bacteria; phylum Pseudomonadota; class Gammaproteobacteria; order Enterobacterales; family Enterobacteriaceae; genus Photorhabdus; species Photorhabdus namnaonensis. The sequence continues at coordinate 62,280 of NZ_LOIC01000080.1, read as the reverse complement.
TCTGGGACATGGCCGTTTTGGTCAGCCAATCGTATTGCCGGGATTCAGCCAATCCGCCGCTAGTTTTAATCCTGACCGGATTCATCTGGCCGATTTGGATGGTAGCGGTCCAGCCGATTTGATTTATGTTCATGCTGACGGTCTGGATATTTTCAGAAATGAAAGTGGTAACGGTTTTGCAAAACCATTCACACTCCACTTTCCTGACGGCCTGCGTTTTGATGACACCTGCCAGTTACAGGTGGCCGATGTACAAGGGTTAGGCGTTGTCAGCCTGATCCTGAGCGTACCGCATATGGCCCCACATCATTGGCGCTGCGATCTGACCAACGCAAAACCGTGGTTACTCAGTAAAATGAACAACAATATGGGGGCCAATCACACCTTGCATTACCGTAGCTCTGTCCAGTTCTGGCTGGATGAAAAAGCTGCGGCATTGGCTACCGGACAAACACCGGTCTGTTACCTGCCCTTCCCGGTCCATACCCTTTGGCAAACAGAAACAGAGGATGAAATCAGCGGCAATAAGTTAGTGACCACTTTACGTTATGCTCACGGCGCCTGGGATGGACGTGAGCGGGAATTTCGTGGCTTTGGTTATGTTGAGCAGACAGACAGCCATCAATTGGCTCAGGGCAATGCGCCGGAACGTACACCACCAGCACTTGCCAAAAACTGGTATGCCACCGGATTACCTGCGGTGGATAATACGTTATCCGCCGGGTATTGGCGTGGCGATAAGCAAGCTTTCACCGGTTTCACGCCACGCTTTACTCTCTGGAAAGAGGGCAAAGATGTTCCGCTGACACCGGAAGATGACCATAATCTGTACTGGTTAAACCGGGCGCTGAAAGGTCAACCACTGCGTAGTGAACTCTACGGGCTGGATGGCGGCCCACAGCAACAAATTCCCTATACAGTGACTGAATCCCGTCCACAAGTGCGCCAATTACAAGATAGCGCCACCGTTTCCTCGGTGCTCTGGGCCTCAGCCGTGGAAAGCCGTAGCTATCACTATGAACGTATTATCAGTGATCCCCAGTGCAATCAGGATATCACGCTGTCCAGTGACCTATTCGGGCAACCACTGAAACAGGTTTCCGTGCAATATCCCCGCCGCAATCAACCAACAACCAATCCGTATCCCGATACCCTACCGGATACGCTGTTTGCCAGCAGTTATGATGACCAACAACAGCTATTGCGATTAACCTGCCGACAATCCAGTTGGCATCATCTTATTGGAAATGAGCTAAGAGTGTTGGGCTTACTGGACGGTACACGCAGTGACGCCTTTACCTACGATGCCAAACAGGTGCCTGTTGATGGCTTAAATCTGGAAGCCCTATGTGCTGAAAATAGCCTGATTGCCGATGATAAACCACGCGAATACCTCAATCAGCAACGAACATTCTATACCGACGGGAAAAGCCAAACACCGCTGGAAACACCGACACGACAAGCGTTAATCGCCTTTACCGAAACGGCGGTATTAACGGAATCTCTGTTATCCGCATTTGATGGCGGCATTACACCAGATGAATTACCGGGAATTCTGACACAGGCCGGATACCAACAACAACCTTATCTGTTTCCTCGCACCGGCGAAAACAACGTCTGGGTAGCGCGTCAAGGCTATACCGATTACGGGACGGAAGCACAATTTTGGCGTCCTGTCGCACAACGTAACACCCTGTTAACCGGGAAAACGACGCTAAAATGGGATACCCACTATTGCGTCATCACCCAAACCCAAGATGCTGCCGGTTTCACCGTCTCAGCCAATTATGACTGGCGTTTTCTCACACCAGTGCAACTGACTGATATCAACGATAATATGCATTTCATCACCTTGGATGCACTGGGACGCCCTGTCACGCAACGTTTCTGGGGAATCGAAAGCGGTGTGAAAACAGGTTACTCTTCACCAGAAGAGAAACCGTTCTCTCCGCCAACCGATGTCAATACTGCCATTGATCTGACCGGACCTCTCCCTGTCGCTCTGTGTCTGGTCTATGCGCCAGACAGTTGGATGCCGGTATTCAGTCAGGAAACCTTCAACACATTAACGCCGGAAGAGCGGAAGACGCTGCGTGATTCGCGAATTATCACGGAAGATTGGCGTATTTGCGCACTGGCTCGCCGCCGTTGGGTACAAAGTCAACAAGCCGACACACCATTGGTTAAGCTGTTAACCAACAGCATTGGTTTACCTCCCCATAACCTTACGCTGACCACAGACCGTTACGACCGCGATTCTGAGCAGCAAATTCGCCAACAAGTCGCATTCAGTGATGGTTTTGGCCGCCTGCTGCAAGCGTCTGTACGGCATGAGGCAGGCGAAGCCTGGCAACGTAACCAAGACGGTTCTCTGGTGACAAAAATGGCGGATACCAAAACGCGTTGGGCGGTCACAGGACGCACTGAATATGATAATAAAGGGCAAACGATACGCACTTATCAGCCCTATTTCCTCAACGACTGGCGATATGTCAGTGATGACAGCGCCAGAAAAGAAGCCTATGCGGATACTCATATTTATGATCCGATTGGGCGAGAAATCCGGGTTATTACTGCAAAAGGCTGGCTGCGCCAAAGCCAATATTTCCCGTGGTTTACCGTGAGTGAAGATGAAAATGATTTGGCCGCTGATGCGATCCTGTAATTGAATTAATATTCGCTCGTTTAATGTTAACGAGCGGATATAATAAATAAATTTAATCTGGCACAATCAGAACAAAGTTCAATTGCGACATTTATGATACTTGACCAAAGCACTTTATCATTTTCGAGGATGTGTTAAAGTGGGTTAGAAGATACTAAATCATTCGCTATATCTTTGTTTATCAGAAGACTTGGTTATAAATTCTGACGTTTTAGATCCCTCAAGAAGGAGACGTAATATGCTAACTAACATTCTTACTGATAATTTAATAAGTACACGGAATTTATTTGTCAACCTCTTGAATTTTAATATTGAATACGAATCTAACTGGTTTATTTCAATGTCTTCTAAAAAACATGGACAAGTTTCCGCTTTTTTAAGAACGAGTGAATTTATTCCAGAAATATATCAAAATTCTTGCCAGGGACTTATTATTACTTGTATTGTAGAAGATGTTGAGCCTTATTATTTGAAAGCACAGAAACTTGGATTCAATATCGTTGAACCACCACGTGATTTGCCCTATGGTCAACGTCGCCTTCTGATTAAAGATGAAAGTGGTGCTTTGCTGGATATATCAGCACCAACTGCGTTATAAGCTGCTCTGATAGCGTTACTTCATATTCATGTACATGAACCGAAAATTGACTAATTGAGTACCCTTATCAATCTTTCCACCGGGGTATTCAACCCATTCATTAATAGTATTTAATGCCGCAGTTTCACTGATATTCGTCTGAACAGCATCATTAATAAATGCGGTTAAACCGGTTCCCATATACGGCACAGCATCTTTTTTCACCAAATGATGGAATCGGTATACCCCACTGCCACAGCAGCCTGATTGATTTTCCATTTACACCATCCTCCACCATTGAAAGGCAATTTCGCCTGAAAGTAACCGGTTTGGGGATCAGCTTTTACATCCAAATCCAATTCATAATAAGTCGGCACTTGATAAGGCTACATACCTGCATCAAGCTGATATTTAAGGCAGTCTTTTGAGATATATTGCGCGGACACATACGGTTTTGTGTATTTCGGCACGACACCTTCCACCGTAATTAACTGTTTCTTCTCATCAGGTGAAAAAGGAAAAAGCCTGCCAAAAAGGGTGTCGCCAAACGCCCAGTAAATAAAATAGAGAAATAATAAGGACAGCGTTATCTTCAATATTTTCATACGGACAGTTCCTGTTTATCACAGTAATGTTGTAAGGCCAGTATTCCTTATTCTTCCTACTGGCCCACGGTCAATGGTTTTTACTGGAAACTCTGTTAGCACTACTTTATTTTCCAGTAATCAATAGAATCTCTGTCTAAATCAACTCTGCCATCAGGATATTCAACTCTTGAAGGTTCTTTACCTGGTGGAATAATAATTTTAGGCATTTTGGTTTCATCTAACTTAGGTTTATAGGTAATTTTCCATTCCGCTCTTGGAGTTAATTTCAACCGAAAAGGATACGTATCCACCACGCCCTGCAAGAAAATTCTATTTGGGCGCCCATCAACTATCTTTAATACAGGGTAAATAACCGGGCTGAAATCTATAGTATTCAATGCTGCAATTTCGCTAATATTTGTTTGAGCCGCGTCGTTGATAAATGCAGTTAATCCTGTTCCCTCGTACGGAACAGCATCTTTTACCAAATGACTGACATCGGTATAACTTACTGATACAAAGGCTCTATCAATCTTCCATTTACACCAACCTCCACCACTAAAAGGCAATTTTGCCTGAAAGTAACCAGTTTTCGCATCAGCTTTTACATCCAAACCTAGGCTATGATAAGTCGGTACTTTAAAAGGCGACATACCTGCATCAAATTGGTATTTTAAGCAATCTTTTGACTTATATATAGCTGCTACATATGGCTCAGTGTACTTCGGAGCCACTCCTTCTACCGTAATCAACTGCCCTTTTCCGGCAGATGAAAAGGGAAGCAGCCAGTTAAAAAAGGGTGTCGCCAAACGCCCAGTAAATAAAATAGAGAAATAATAAGGACAGCGTTATCTTCAATATTTTCATACGGACAGTTCCTGTTTATCACAGTAATGTTGTAAGGCCAGTATTCCTTATTCTTCCTACTGGCCCACGGTCAATGGTTTTTACTGGAAACTCTGTTAGCACTACTTTATTTTCCAGTAATCAATAGAATCTCTGTTTAAATCAATTCTTCCATCAGGGTATTCAACTCTTGAAGGTTCTTTACCCGATGGGATAATAATTTTAGGCATTTTGGTTTCATCTAACTTAGGTTTATAGGTAATTTTCCATTCCGCTCCTGGAATTAATTTCAGTCGAAAAGGAAATAAATCCACCACCCCCTGTAAGGAAACTCTGTTTGGACGTCCCTCAACCATTTTCAAAACAGGGTAAATAACCGGGCTGAAATTTATCGTATTCAATGCACGAGTCTCAGAGGCTTCAGAATAATTTGTTCGTGCGGCGTCGTTGATAAAGGCAGCTAATCCTGGTCCCGAAGAAGGTACAGCATCTTTCACCAGATGGCTAACATCGGTATAACCCACCGCCACAAACGCTCGATTGATTTTCCATTTACACCATCCTCCACCATTGAAAGGCAATTTCGCCTGAAAGTAACCGGTTTGCGGATCAGCTTTTACATCCAAATCCAATCCATAATAGGTCGGCACTTGATAAGGCGACATACCTGCATCAAGCTGATATCTAAGACAGTCTTTTGAGATATACTGCGCGGACACATACGGTTTTGTGTATTTCGGCGCGACACCTTCCACCGTAATCAACTGTTTCTTCTCGTCAGGTGAAAAAGGAAAAAGCCAGTTAAAAAAAGTATCACCAAACGCCCAGTAAATAAAATAGAGAAATAATAAGGACAGCGTTATCTTCAATATTTTCACACAGATAGTTCCTTTTAATAACAGTATTCTCATGTTGGCATTTAGATAAACTGGTGACACAACCTTATAGAACGTTACTTTATGTAATGGGTATCTAC
>NZ_LOIC01000080.1:55727-56619 GCF_001684335.1 Photorhabdus namnaonensis | reverse complement strand
TGATTTCAATGTGCCCGTCAGGATATTCAACCCATTCACTTTTCCTGGTTACTATGACCTTTGGCATTTTGGTTTCATCCAGTTTAGGTTTAAAAATAATTTTCCATTTGGCTCCCGGAGTTAACTTCAACCTAAAGGGATACAATTTAACTTTACCTTGTAAGGATACGCTTTTCGGAAATCCTTCAACCATTTCTAAAACAGGGTAAAGAACCGGATTAAAATCAATCGTATTCGATGCAGGGATTTCGCTAATATTTGTCCGGGCAGCATCATTAATAAATGCCGTTAAGCCGGTTCCCGCATACGGCACGGCATCTTTCACCAGATGTCGGACATCGGTATACCCTATTGCCACAGAAGCCTGATTGATTTTCCATTTACACCATCCTCCACCATTGAAAGGCAATTTCGCCTGAAAGTAACCGGTTTGCGGATCAGCTTTTACATCCAAATCCAATCCATAATAGGTCGGCACTTGATAAGGCGACATACCTGCATCAAACTGATATCTAAGACAGTTTTTTGAGATATATTGCGCAGATACATACGGTTTTGTGTATTTCGGCACGACACCTTCCACCGTAATCAACTGTTTCTTCTCGTCAGGTGAAAAAGGAAAAAGCCTGCCAAAAAGGGTGTCGCCAAACGCCCAGTAAATAAAATAGAGAAATAATAAGGACAGCGTTATCTTCAATATTTTCATACGGACAGTTCCTGTTTATCACAGTAATGCTGTAAGGCCAGTTCCCCTTGTTCTTCCTGCTGGCTGACCGTCAGTGACTTTATTAACTGCTTATCCATATCCAGAAAATAGAGATTTCGGTAGTAAACATTGTCAGGGATAAGCATCTTGTAACTGTCCATTTTCGCCTTAAATTGACGCTGACTG
>NZ_LOIC01000080.1:6123-55702 GCF_001684335.1 Photorhabdus namnaonensis | reverse complement strand
CAACAAACAGTTTGTCTTTTTCTTGTTGACTGAGCTGATTAAACAACGCGTTTTGCCGCTCACCGGCCAGCGAAAAATCCTTTTCTGTCTCCTGATTTAACTCAGGAATTAAGTAGAGTTTTGTGGTGTTATCCAATATTTTTTCAGCAACACCCGTTATAAGAGAGGCATTCCGGGCGGAAATCAGCCATTCCGGGCAACTGTTGGCTTGAAAGAAATGAACCACTTTACCGTGATGCAGATAAATTTCTTTACTGGCTGTCGCCTGTTTAATTACCTGCATAATCGGTGACGGCGACAACAACTTCATCACTGCCCAGTCGTACCCCGCCGGCGCCCAATAATTGAAAAAAACATTATCCATATCCTGCTCAAATGGCACAGCAGGGATGACATCATCTTCATTAACATGACGATAGTGGATAATAGAAGACAATTCCTCTACCGCACTACGGGTTAATGTCCGCGGCATCCCGTAACTGTAGAGACAAGGACTGTGTTCTTTCAGTTGTGCGCTGTGCAATAATGCCAGCGCTCCTCCGAGACTGTGCCCACAAATAAATAACTTCCCTTTCTTAGCCAAATCCAAGATATCACTGAATACTTCTTTCTTTTTATCACTGGGGACTATTAACTCTCCAACCAAATTAAATGCCTCCCAGAACCCTTTGTGCACTTTACCACTGTGGATAAACCCACTACACAGAGATTTGTCATCATCGCAGCTTAAAGCCAACGGCTGGAAAGTGGCATCAGTCAGATAATTATCCAGACTAGCGGTTCCCCGCCAACTAACAATCACATCTTTCTTACTGGCGGCATAAAACAGTTTGGTATCACCCTGCTTGTTGTTCCCCGCTTGTGAATCAATAAACTCCACCCGGGCATAACGTTCACTAAACGGCACATCGTAAACGACAGGTGTTGCCGACAATGCTTCCACTTTATAGGGCAATTTTGAAACATCCACCATTTGCCGGTTAAAAAAGTGTTTCACAGAGCCTGCTACATTGACATCCCCGTCAGCATAGGCCAGCACGCTCATCAAACACTGATTATAAGCATTCACAATGGAATACTCTTTTTGATGATGTAGCAGCAGAATCCAAGCCCGGAATGGACATACCTCCAGAACATGCCGACAGTTGAGCGGACGGGAATAAAGCCCTTTGGGTTCCGGATCTGGGAAATGATAGGGAGGTGGAATTTTTTTGGGATCATTCCAATCGTCTAACGCTGGCAACCCATCACTGATCTGCCCAATAGTCACATAGCGATATTGATGGCCTTCGGCTTCTGCTTTTGGCTTCACCACTGAAAATTCTTCTCCCCGTTTTTCCCGCAACGGGCGCTGTTCCATCTCATCGGCCAACGATTGGGCATGGATATACAATGTCACCGGATGAGCTGACAGGTCTTCTTCCCTGAGCACCCCGAAACCATCCGTCTTTCCTTTGCGCACATAATTCGGTAGCCCCTTGCTTATCAGGCTATAAGGCATATTAACCAAGGGTTTCCCCTGTTCATCCACCAATTGAAATTCCACCCAGTGTTTCAACAGCCTACAATCGAAACATTCTCGCGGATCTAATGTACTCATCAGTGTTGTTTCCTTTGCTTATTATTACAGATAGGCTCACAGCCCGAACATCATGTGTTGAAAATTCCACAAGATTTCCCCGCCCGGCTATCAATCACCTTCATCAGCATCAATATCCTGTCAGGAATAGCCGTGATTGATTGCGTCACTAAGGAAACAAGATAGTAAAAATCCTATTACCACAGATAAGAAACACCGCTTATGCCGTGAGTAATAGCAAACTGAACGACAGGAAGACGAAATGTATCCCTATCGATTAATCCCTTTGAATAAGGGAACAGGAGTTGGAAGGTCCTTCATATTGTCCATATGACAGAACTCAAGTTATGATTATTAAATCATCACCAAATAGCAAGAAAAAATTTCCACTTTTTTCATTTACAAAAAGTAAACTTTGTAACAAAGTGTTACAAATTCAATAATGATTAAGTTATTGTAAATATAATGGCGGATGCAATGACAAAAATAACTCATCCCCAAAATAGCAGTCTACGATGTATGAAACCATTTGGCCTTTACTGATTTTCCACTCAATGATCATGACTCTAAACATTCAACATATTAATTTTTAATTAAAAATACCTTTATTACCATTTATCAAGCGACCAATAACATCATCTATTTGAAGGATTAGCCTCATCTGTGTTACATCACAGCCCGTTAGGTGTCTTATACCCAACAGGTGCAGAACCATGATAGAAGCGGTATGTTCTTATTATCATCTCCTGACTTCGCTGTATCGAATGTAGAACTCATAACATCCTCTGTTTTTAAGGTATTGTTTTTAAAGTATTGTGACTATCGCGGTTTAATAAATTTCTTTTATCTTTAACTGTGATATACAAGTGATTGGTTATTAAGCATCATCGATATATCAAATCTGCCAACCACTTGTTTTCCTGATGGTTGATTAATCACGCCCACTATCTGAAACTTTAATTTCCATTTATACAATCTCAAAAATTACCAAAGCGTTTGCATTAATGACATCACGATAAATCGCTTTCCTTGCCTGTTTAGTGATAAGGTCTTTTGGTTGTTGCCATAACTTAAATTTTCTTAACGATTAACACCATCTAAGGAGTTAAAATATGAGCAGTTACACTTCCGCAATTAACCAAAAGACCCCCTCGATTAGGGTATTAGATAACAGGAAATTAAATGTCCGTACTTTAGAATATCTACGCATTCAAGCTGATGAAAACAGTGATGAATTAATTACGCTCTATGAGTTCAATATTCCGGGATTTCAGGTAAAAAGTACCGATCCTCGTAAGAATAAAAACCAAAGCGGTCCGAACTTGATTCGCGTCTTTAATCTTACTGGTCAGGTTTTACGTGAAGAAAGTGTTGATGCCGGTCGAACGATTAACCTCAATGATATTGAAGGTCGCCCGGTGTTGATCATCAATGCAACCGGCATCCGCCAAAACCATCGTTATGAAGACAACACCCTTCCCGGTCGTCTGCTCGCTATCACCGAACAAGTACAGGCAGGAGAGAAAACGACCGAACGTCTTATCTGGGCCGGCAATACGCCGCAAGAAAAAGATTACAACCTTGCCGGTCAGTGTGTCCGCCATTACGATACCGCAGGACTTACTCAACTCAATAGCCTTTCTCTGGCTGGCGTCGTGCTATCACAATCTCAACAACTGCTTGTCGATAACCAGGATGCTGATTGGACAGGGGAAGACCAGAGTCTGTGGCAGCAAAAACTGAGCGGTGATGTCTATACCACCCAAAATAAAGTCGATGCCACCGGGGCTTTATTGACCCAGACCGATGCTAAAGGCAACACCCAGCGTCTGGCCTACGACGTAGCCGGGCAGCTAAAAGGCTGTTGGTTGACGCTCAAAGGTCAAGCTGAACAAGTGATTATCAAATCGCTGACCTACTCCGCCGCCGGACAAAAATTACGCGAAGAGCACGGTAACGGCGTTATCACTGAATACAGCTATGAACCAGAAACCCAACGGCTTATCGGTATTACCACCCGCCGTCCGTCAGACGCCAAAGTGTTGCAAGACTTACGCTATCAATATGATCCGGTAGGCAATGTCATCAATATCCGTAATGATGCGGAAGCCACCCGCTTTTGGCGCAATCAGAAAGTGGTCCCGGAGAATAACTATACCTACGATTCCCTGTATCAGCTCATCAGTGCCACCGGGCGTGAAATGGCTAATATAGGTCAGCAAAGTAACCAACTGCCCTCCCCTGCGCTACCTTCTGACAGCAATTCTTACACTAACTATACTCGCAGCTACAGCTATGATCACAGCGGTAATCTGACGCAAATTCGGCACAGTTCACCGGCTACCCAGAACAACTACACCGTGGCTATCACCCTCTCAAACCGCAGCAATCGAGGTGTTCTCAGTACGCTGACCACCGATCCTAATCAAGTGGATACGTTATTTGATGCCGGTGGTCACCAAACCAGTTTATTACCCGGCCAGACGCTTATCTGGACACCACGAGGAGAGTTAAAGCAGGTGAATAATGGCCCGGGAAATGAGTGGTACCGCTACGACAGCAACGGCATGAGGCAACTGAAAGTGAGTGAACAGCCAACCCAGAATACTACGCAGCAACAACGGGTAATCTATTTGCCGGGGCTGGAACTACGCATAACCCAGAGCAACGCTACAACAACGGAAGAGTTACACGTTATCACACTCGGTGAAGCCGGTCGCGCACAGGTACGGGTGTTGCATTGGGAGAGCGGTAAGCCAGAAGGTGTCAACGATAATCAACTACGCTACAGCTACGATAATCTGATCGGTTCCAGCCAACTTGAACTGGACAATCAAGGGCAGATTATCAGTGAGGAAGAGTATTATCCATTTGGCGGGACAGCGCTGTGGGCAGCGAGCGGCCAAATAGAAGCCAGCTATAAAACGATTCGCTATTCCGGCAAAGAGCGGGACGCCACCGGTCTGTATTATTACGGCTACCGTTATTACCAACCGTGGGCGGGCAGATGGTTAAGCGCGGACCCGGCAGGAACCATTGATGGGCTAAATCTATACCGAATGGTAAGAAATAATCCTGTGAGTTTACAGGATGAAAATGGATTAGCGCCAGAAAGAGGAAAATATACCAAAGAGGTGAATTTCTTTGATGAATTAAAATTTAAATTGGCCGCTAAAAATTCACATGTTGTTAAATGGAACGAGAAAGAGAGCAGTTATACAAAGAATAAATCATTGAAAGTGGTTCGTGTCGGTGACTCCGATCCATCGGGTTATTTGTTAAGCCATGAAGAGTTCCTAAAAGGTATAGAAAAAAGCCAAATAATATATAGCCGGCTTGAAGAAAACAGCACCCTTTCGGAAAAATCAAAAACAAATCTTTCTTTAGGATCTGAAATATCCGGTTATATGGCAAGAACCATACAAGATACGATATCAGAGTATGCCGAAGAGCATAGGTATAGAAGCAATCACCCTGATTTCTATTCAGAAACCAACTTTTTTGCTTTAATGGATAAAAGTGAAAAAAATGATTATTCCGGTGAAAGAAAAATTTATGCGGCAATGGAGGTGAAGATATATCATGATTTAAAAAATAAACAATCAGAATTACATGTCAACTATGCACTCGCTCACCCCTATACTCAATTGAGTAATGAAGAAAGAACGCAGCTACAAGCAACAGAACCCGATGTTGCAATCAATAGAGAATACAATTTTAAAGGCGTTGGTAAGTTCCTGACAATGAAAGCCATTAAAAAATCATTGAAAGGCCAGAAGATCAATAAGATATCAACAGACGCTATTAATATTCGCTCTGCCGCTATCGCTGAAAATTTAGGAATGCGGAGAGCTTCATAAATTTGGTAATAGAACTTTAAATAGAAGCTAACTGTACTAGCTCAGACCCGAGCTAGTACAACTCCGGTGACTTCCCCCCGCAGTAAAGAGAGTTTACGGCGGTTTTTGCTAACAACTCTGCATACTCGGATTCACTTGCGTCCGAATTTTGATGATTTTTGTTCTATCTGACTATGGCTTGTTTAGTCTCACAACATGGTGTCACTTTGGCACATTCATTGAATTTTGTTAAAAACAATGTTAGACTAACCAATGAAACAAACTTAGCGTTTCACCAAATAATATGTTCCGCTAGCTCCAAATAAATAATGTAAACGAGTAGTGGATATCTATAGTGAACTAAAGAACTAATAACCGCAATGCGGTAGGAGTAAGGCTTATGGCCACATTAGCAAATGAAAGAATCACCACAAGGGTGAGTTCAGAGATCAAGGAGTTACTTGAAAGAGCGTTATCACTATCAGGGTATGCCAGTTTGAATAGCTTTATTGCCAATGCTGCTGTAGCAGAGGCAAAAAGACTCATTGAACAAAATATGCGTATTCAATTGTGTCAAGAAGATGCATTGGCGTTTGTTCATGCATTGGAAAAACCAATCAAGGTAAACGAACGTTTCCTTCGTGCTGCTCGTAGACATAAAGAAACAATAAAAAATGAAGATAGAACGTCTAGATAAAAACAAACACGATAGAAATAATTTTAACTGTGGTGAACCCGCACTAAACAACTACTTGAAGGCAGTATCGGGACAACATGATAAAAAGGACTTATCAAGAACATTCGTCCTTACAAGTAGTCAAAATGGATCTCAAATAAAGGGATACTATTCCCTAGCACTATGCACGGTAGAGCTAGACGAACTACCAGAGAAAATATCGAAAAAGTACCCTTCTACACTACATTGCGCACTTATTGGTCGCCTAGCTATAAGTAAGTCATTTCAACGCCAAGGGTTTGGTGAAATCTTGCTTATAGATGCAATTCGAAAAGCTATAGAGTCGTCACAATCTATTCCTACCCCGATGATTATCGTCGATGCAAAGAACGACATAGCCAAAAAACTGTATATGAACGTAGGGTTTGAGGAGTTTCCTCAGACAAAGAGCAAACTGTTCATGTCTATGGCTGTTGCAATGGAAATGATAAAAAGAGTAGATGCGATGTAACATCTCATTTACTGAATGCGGCTAACGTTCCCTCTGAATGAAAACTCAGAGGGAACGCTTTCACTAATTACAATACATCAATCGCGTTCAATTCTTTGAATGCCTGTTCCAGACGGGCAATCATAGAAACCTGACCGGCACGCAGCCATACCCGTGGATCGTAGAATTTTTTATTAGGTTTATCCGCGCCTTCTGGATTGCCTAATTGGCCTTGCAGATAGCCTTCGTTCTTTTTGTAATAATTCAGGATGCCTTCCCAAGCCGCCCATTGGGTGTCAGTGTCGATATTCATTTTAACAACACCATAGCTGACCGCTTCTTTGATCTCTTCCGCGGTAGAACCGGAACCACCGTGGAAAACAAAATCCAGGCTGTTATGCGGCAGATTGAATTTCTCAGAAACATAGTCTTGAGAGTTACGCAAAATTTTTGGCGTCAGTTTAACGTTACCCGGCTTATAAACACCATGAACGTTGCCGAAAGAAGCCGCAATAGTGAAACGTGGGCTGATAGCATTCAGTTTCTCATAAGCATAAGCCACATCTTCCGGTTGCGTGTACAACGCGGAGCTATCCATATGGCTGTTATCAACCCCATCTTCTTCCCCACCAGTACAACCCAACTCGATTTCCAGCGTCATATCGATTTTCGCCATGCGAGCCAAATATTTGCTGCAAATCTCAATATTCTCTTCCAGAGATTCTTCTGACAGATCGATCATGTGAGAAGAGAATAACGGTTTACCCGTCGCTGCATAATGTTTTTCACCCGCGTCTAACAAGCCATCAATCCACGGCAGCAATTTACGCGCACAGTGGTCAGTATGCAGGATCACAGGAACACCATAATGTTCAGCCATCTGATGAACATGGCGAGCACCAGAAATTGAACCCAGAATAGCCGCTTGTTGACCTTCAACTTTCAAACCTTTACCGGCAATAAAAGCAGCGCCGCCGTTAGAGAACTGAATGATCACGGGAGAACGAACTTTGGCCGCGGTTTCCAGTACGGCATTGATTGAATCAGTACCTACACAGTTGACCGCCGGTAAAGCAAAGTTGTTTTCTTTGGCTATAGCGAACACTTTTTGAACATCATCACCAGTGATGACACCCGGTTTTACGAAATCAAAAATTTTAGACATGTTACGTGGGTCCTGTTTAGAGCGGGTAGCCAACCAACCAGCCGCTACCCGTCATGACTTAATTACTGTTTTGCACGTTCTTCCAACATCACAACCGCAGGCAGTTTTTTCCCTTCCACGAACTCGAGGAAAGCGCCACCACCCGTAGAGATATAAGAAATTTTGTCAGCAATACCGAACAGGTCGATCGCTGCCAGCGTATCGCCGCCGCCGGCGATAGAGAAGGCATCACTATCGGCAATGGCGCGCGCGACAATTTCAGTTCCTTGACGGAAATTAGGGAATTCAAATACACCAACCGGGCCATTCCATAGGATCGTTTTGGCGTTTTTCAGGATATCCGCCAGCCGTTGAGCGGATTCATCTCCCAAATCGAGGATCTGCTCATCATCTTTAATATCACTGGTAGATTTCAAGGTTGCTTCGGCCATTTCAGAGAATTCTGTTGCCACACGAACATCGGTTGGCACCGGAATATCACAGCTTATCAGCAATTTTTTCGCTTCCGGGATCAAATCATCCTCATAGAGAGAACGGCCGACATTGTGGCCTTCCGCAGCAACAAACGTATTCGCGATACCACCGCCAACAATCAGTTGGTCGGCAATTTTAGACAGCGTATCCAGAACGGTCAGCTTGGTTGAAACTTTGGAACCACCAACAATAGCTACCATTGGACGAGCCGGATTATCCAACGCTTTACCTAATGCCTCTAATTCCCCGAACAATAAAGGACCGGCACAAGCAACAGGAGCAAACTTAGCCACGCTGTGAGTCGAAGCCTGGGCACGATGAGCGGTACCGAATGCATCCATGACATAAATATCACACAGGGAAGCATATTTTTTAGCCAAGGTTTCGTCGTCTTTCTTTTCACCTTTATTAAAGCGAACGTTCTCCAGCACGACCAATTCACCTTCTGAAACTTCCACGCCTTCCAGATACTCTTTTTCCAGTCGAACAGGGGAGGATAATTTCTCTTTTAGATAGTCTACTACTGGTTTCAGCGAGAATTCTTCGTTGTATTCGCCTTCATTCGGGCGGCCAAGGTGAGAAGTGATCATGACCTTGGCGCCCTGTTTCAATGCTGCTTCGATGGTTGGCAAGGAGGCACGGATACGCGCATCAGAGGTGACTTTGCCATCTTTTACCGGAACGTTCAGGTCAGCGCGGATCAAAACACGCTTACCCGCCAGATCTAAATCGGTCATCTTAATTACAGACATGGTGAATCCTCTTATTGATTCTCTAAATTATTTAATCTTGCGCCGTGTGCAAATCTATTATGGCCGTCTATCAACAACAGATCATTTGAAACCCGTAGCAGCCATTGCTAACGTTGTATCTAACATTCGGTTAGCAAATCCCCACTCATTATCACACCAAACTAATGTCTTAATCAGGTGTTGCCCACTAACCCGCGTTTGTGTGCCATCAACAATCGCGCTGTGGGGATCGTGGTTAAAATCCGTTGAGACTAACGGCAATTCGGTATAATCAACTATACCACGAAATGAAGTAGCTGCTGATTTTTGCATTAATTCGTTGATTTTTTTAACAGTTACTGAAGATTTTACCGTAACGCTCAAATCAATAGCCGTAACGTTAATCGTTGGTACGCGCACCGAGATAGCTTCAAAACGGTCACAGAACTTTGGAAAAATCCGGGTTATCCCTGCGGCCAACTTGGTATCCACCGGAATGATAGATTGACTGGCTGCCCGAGTACGCCGTAAATCTTTGTGATAAGCATCAATCACCGGCTGGTCATTCATTGAGGCATGAATGGTTGTCACTGTGCCCGATTCAATCTCAAATTCATCATCCAATAATTTAATGACGGGAATAATGCAATTAGTGGTACAGGAAGCATTGGACACAATGCGATCTTTTGCTGTCAATAAATGCTGATTTACACCATAGACCACCGTCGCATCTAAATCATTGCCCCCCGGATGAGCAAACAGCACTTTTTTGGCGCCACTGGCAAGATGCGCCTCGCCATCGGCTCGGCTGCCATAAATCCCACTGCAATCAAGAACAATATCAATTCCCAGCTCTTGCCAAGGCAACGTCGATATATCAGGTTGATGAAATAGGCGAATATTATCATCACCAACCTGCAACAAATCATTATTCAGACGCACATCCCAAGCAAAACGGCCATGACTGGAGTCATATTTCAGCAAGTGAGCGATTCCTTCAGCATCTGCCAGCTCATTAACAGCAATAACCGCAATTTCAGCCCGGCGCCCAGACTCGTAAAGAGCACGTAAAATACTGCGCCCTATTCTGCCAAAACCGTTTATTGCTACCTTGATTGTCATGTTACTCCCTGAATATAGTTATTACCACCCAACCGCTTAGAATAACCGACTCAATCACGGATGTACTGATTGCTTATCACAAAATTATCAAAACCGTGCATAGAAAACCGCTTTAGACAACAGAATGAAACGATTCAGCTACAAATAACGAGGTTACGGGAAAAGGAGATTGATAGCAAGCAATAGTAAAAAGTGGTCAACCTTCGAATTAAAGACCGTTGCTCATATTCATCGGCCCCAAGCAAGTAGAAAGAAACAATCCCGTCGTTATTTACTCACAACTGCGACATTGATCATCAATACCATTTGTTGAAACATTGACATTCAATCTCAATAAATGGAAACTGGTTGTCGTTTTTTTGAGGAACTAAGGAAAAGGAAGTAAATCGTGTCAACCGAGGAAACTTCGGCGTTTGAGGTATTCACTGAGATCACATTAGCGGTATTTCGGCTCAATGCCCTGCTGCTATCCAAAGGGGATCAGCTCGTTGCTCCGTTGGGAATCACGAGTGCGAGATGGCAAGTACTCGGTGCGATTGCGCATGCGCCACATCCACCTACCGCGCCTCAGATTGCCGCCGCAATGGGTATCACGCGCCAAGGCGTGCAAAAGCAATTGAATCTCGGGCTAAGTTCAGGGATGGTGAGAACCCTCACTAATCCTCGCCATGAACGCTCACCACTTTATCAACTGACCGAGCTTGGTTGGCGTACTTTTGACGCGGCGATATCGCTGGAAGCTAAGTGGGTCGGATCACTGATGCAATCCTCTGATCCTAACAAGTTAAAAGTGACATTAAACATCTTGATCAGCTTAGAAACGAAGCTGGGAGAGTCACCGGTACCAAATGGCACTACAGATTCGGTTGTTAATAACGATAAAGAATTACCAAACAGTTAAACGAAATACAATGTGGAAACGGATAAATGTGGAAACTGAATGAGTGGAAACAGCACGCATTGGTGGAACGCAATTGTCTCTACGTTGACATATTGCCGTCAAAAGCCGCGTAAATCACGCGACTCGGCAGGACAGTAATACAAACATAAATATAAACACATAATTTTCAGGAGATAGAAATGGTCAAACTAGAAGAAATGGACACCCACGTAACCCTGCGGGAACAATTATTTTCAAACACCGACGGCTCCATAGTGCTGGTGAATATATTTCATGTTGATCCCTCAATGGCTGACACCCTAATAGAAACCTGGCAGGAAGACGCAGAATATTTCCGGTCTAAGGTAGGGCTGATTTCCGCACAATTACATCGCGGAATCGCCGGCAGCGGCACATTCATGAACTATGCTATTTGGGAGAATCTGGAGCGTTTCCGCGCCGCATTCACAGATCCTGAATTCAAGGAGAAACTCGCCAAGTATCCTGATGGGATTGTCGGTTCGCCTCACGTGTTCCAAAAAGTCGCCGTTCCTGGAATTTGCGTGGCATAAGCCAAGGAAAACTGTCACGATCTATCTTCGATAATGATATCGTGCGGAAAAAGAGCGCACCCGCTCAACGTTTACCTCCGGTGCGCTCATTTATGAAGTGACTAACTATTTCAGCAGAGCTTTAGCCTTAGCGACCACATTCTCTACAGTGAAACCAAACGCTTTAAACAGTTGATCAGCAGGCGCTGATTCACCAAATGTATCCATCCCAACGATGGCGCCATTTATACCGACATATTTAAACCAGTAATCGGCAATACCCGCTTCGATGGCGACACGTGCCGAAACCGCGGCAGGCAGCACCGCTTCTCGGTATGCGGCGTCTTGCTTATCAAAAGCGTCAGTAGACGGCATGGAAACTACACGCACCTGGCGACCTTCCTCAGTCAATTGATTGTAAGCACTCACCGCCAACTCAATTTCTGAACCGGTCGCGATCAGAATCAACTCTGGCTGCTCTTCACAATCTTTCAGGATATAAGCCCCTTTCTCAATATTAGCCAACTGCTCGGCAGTACGTTCTTGCTGTGCCAGATTCTGGCGAGAGAAAATCAGCGCTGATGGGCCTGCCTTACGATCAATAGCATATTTCCACGCCACCGCAGACTCAACCTGGTCACATGGACGCCATGTACTCAGATTTGGCGTCACACGCAAACTGGCAAGCTGTTCTACCGGCTGATGAGTCGGACCATCTTCACCCAAACCGATTGAGTCATGGGTGTAAACAAAGATGCTGCGAATTTTCATCAATGCCGCCATACGCACTGCATTACGGGCATATTCAACGAACATCAGGAAAGTTGCGCCATAAGGCACAAAACCACCATGCAGAGCGATACCGTTCATAATGGCTGACATGCCAAATTCACGAACGCCGTAATGGATATAGTTACCAGCATGATCTTCGTTCAATGGCTTAGAACCTGACCACATCGTGAGGTTACTTGGCGCCAAATCAGCAGATCCCCCCATAAATTCAGGCAACACCTTACCAAACGCTTCCAAAGCATTCTGGGATGCTTTACGGCTGGCAATATTGGCCGGATTTTTTTGCAACTGTTCGATAAATGCTTTGGATTCAGCTTCCCAGTTTGCCGGTAATTCGCCACTGGTACGACGTTTGAATTCAGCAGCTAATTCAGGATACGCTTTTTCATAGGCAGCGAATTTTTCATTCCAAGCGGCTTGTTTCACATTGCCAGCTTCTTTCGCATCCCACTCAGCATAGATGTCCGCTGGAATCTCAAATGCCGGATAATTCCAATCCAGTGCTTCACGAGTCGCGGCAATTTCCGCATCACCCAATGGCGCGCCATGAGAATCATGGGTACCTGCTTTGGTTGGCGCGCCAAAACCGATAACTGTTTTACACATTAACAGAGAAGGCTTATCAGCAACTTTACTTGCTTCTTCAATAGCAGCTTTAACTGAAGCTGCACTATGACCATCGATACCGCGAATCACATGCCAGCCATAAGCTTCAAAACGGCTTGCCGTATCATCCGTAAACCAGCCTTCAACATGACCATCAATGGAAATGCCATTGTCATCATAGAAAGCAGTCAATTTACCTAGCTTTAAAGTACCCGCCAGAGAGCAAACTTCATGAGAAATGCCCTCCATCATGCAACCATCACCCATAAAAACATAAGTATTATGGTCAACGATCTCATGGCCAGAACGGTTAAATTGTGCGGCCAGAGTGCGTTCAGCAATCGCGAAGCCTACTGCGTTGGCAATTCCCTGCCCTAAAGGACCTGTCGTAGTTTCTACGCCTGGAGTATAACCATACTCAGGATGGCCTGGGGTTTTAGAGTGTAACTGACGGAAATTTTTCAGATCATCAACGGAAACATCATAACCGGTGAGATGCAACAGGCTATAAATCAGCATAGAACCATGACCGTTGGACAATACAAAGCGGTCACGATCAACCCAATGTGGATCAGTTGGGTTATGATTCAAATAATCACGCCATAAAACTTCAGCGATATCAGCCATTCCCATAGGCGCGCCAGGGTGCCCTGATTTTGCTTTCTGCACAGCATCCATGCTCAGGAAGCGAATAGCATTAGCAAGGGTTTTACGAATGGTCATTTTCTACTCCAAGTGGGATAAAAACGTTTAGGGGGATAATTTTCTCAGTACGGCGTACAAACCGCAATCTTTAAAGCCAAATATCAGGAAACTATCTTAATTTCATCTGAACGATAATTCTTTGATTTGCCTTATGGCTCTATATAAATTTCAGCGTCATCAGAGTAATAAACAAACTCATTGCGCATATAAAGGAGTAAATGAATTAAACACAGCTATTAGTTGCCAATCAACAGATAAAATAACCCATTAAACAGAGACATATTCTTGATTTATGGCAATTTTCAGCGACTAGATTGATTGTTTATATTTATCCTAATTATATGCTAATGATCTCTTAATAATTTGATTTATCAATAGTGAATAGATAGAAAAAACACCAATCAAAAATCAATGTTATTTCAACATCAATAACCAAATAAATAATTTAAAATAAAATAATACTTATAGTTATATTTTCTTATATAATGATGTTTTTACCTAAAGTAATAAGCAATTTGATTAACAGATATAGACAAAATAAAAAATATTATTTTTTAACGAATTAATTATTGCAATCCATTATATAATCGGGTTATTTTAAATAGAACATATAAAATAGACACGCAGATGACTACTTAATTAACAACTAGGACATTCTCATGTCAAATATCAAAAACAGACCAAGTAATATCACTCCGCAATTAATTTACATGTGGAAATAAGTCATTTAAATCTAAAATCCAGATATTTTTCCAATAACCATAGGAATTATGTTGTGAGCTATAAAAAATTAACCGTATCGTCTCAAATCATTAATCTAATGGAAACCAGTCATGAACCCTGGGGCATAAAAGATCAAAATTCCCGTTTTGTCTATGAAAACAAAGCGATGGCTATGTTGCGCGATCTTCCCCGTGGTTTTAATGTAGAAGGGCGTTTAGACAATGATCTGCCTTGGGAAGGCGCCGCTTTTGCAGAACAATTTCAGATCCATGACAGAGCAGTAATGCAAGCAGAGCAAAGGATATGCTCATTAGAAACCCATTTATATGGTAAAGAAAAATTACTTTCCTCCTATTTCTTCGAAAAGTTTCCATTTTATAATGAAAATAATCAATGTGTGGGTGTCATTTTCCATGCCTGGAAAGCCGAAGCCTATTCTCTGACCCGATTTTTTTATGGCAAGCTCCCCGGCTCTATCATGTTCCAGCCCCCTTCTAATCTATTTACTCAACGGGAATGGGATGTCATTTTTCTATTTTTACAGAAATACACCAGTAAACAGATCGGGAGAATACTGAATATCTCTTATCGCACGGTAGAAACACATATGCTACGGATATACAAGAAAATTGGTATTAACTCTGGTCAACAATTGGATGAATATTGCCGCCTTAATGATTTTGATCTCTATGTTCCTGAAAGATTTTTAAAACCCGGTAGTAAAATGTTTATATAATGAGGTAAATAAAATAGGTGAAAACAATGAATAATATATCAGCGCAGATAATAAACACCATAAAACATAGCCATGATCCTTGGGGCATTAAAGATCAAAGCACTTGCTTTATTTATGAAAATACAGCAATGGCTATGCTACAAGATATCCCGCTTGATTTGGACGTTGAAGGGCGTTTTGATTGTGAATTACCCTGGGAAGGAGCAATCTTTGAAAAGCAATTTCAACGACATGACAGAACTGTCATGCATTTGGAAAAAAGTATATGCTCATTAGAAACCCATAGATTTGGCAAAGAAAAACGTCTTTGTTCCTACTACTTCGAAAAATTCCCATTTTATAGTGAAGATAATGAATGTATTGGCATTATTTTTCATGGGCGAAAAGCAGAAGCGCTTTCTTTGAAGGAGTTTTTCGAAGGGAAACTGCCACCTTCCATTATGTTTTGCTCTCCCTCGGAACAATTTTCCCAACAAGAGTGGGAAATTATTTTCCTATTTCTGGCAAAACATAGCAGAAAGGAGATCAGTGAGAGACTTAATATTTCTTACCAATCTGTGAAAGATCAGATAGAAAAAACATACCAGAAACTAAAAGTGGACTCTGATTCTCAATTTGAGGAGTATTGCCGTATCAATAATTTTAACCTTTATATACCAGAGCGATTTTTATTTCCTTATTTATAAACCTCACCTTTATATCAAAATTATTATAAAAGGAAACAATATTATAAAAACCAAATATGAAACTATTAAAATGATTCTAACACGACTTAACCAGATTATATATGGAATAAAACCCTAGAGTCGTAGTTTGCAAAAAACAAGGAATTTCTCTGTATGTAAATGTAATATTAATTACCGTTAATAAATTGTCTGAAAAATAACAAAAAAGTATTCATAAGAAACTATTAGTTATTTCAGTTATTAAACTAAGAATATTTTTCACAGATAATAATAATGATCTTTACATTAAGAAAAAACACCTGCAATATATAGGGAATATTCTGTTATAAAACAATCGATACTATTATTCAGTATTCTCTCCGATAGCCAATTCAATTAACCTTGATCGATAATCTGCACCTAATTACTACCAAACAGCAAAACATTGATAATTTATCTATTATCAATGTTTTTCTCACAATTAAAACTTGGAGATTATTTATGGGTATTCAAGACTGGCACCCGGCAGATATTATTGCGGCACTGAGAAAACAAGGAACAAATCTTTCAGCCGTTTCTCGCAAAGCTGGCCTAGCGTCATCAACACTGAGTAACGCATTACATCGCCCGTGGCCGAAGGGAGAAGCATTAATCGCTACTGAATTAGGTTTACATCCATCGGATATTTGGCCATCACGCTATAGACCCGGCAAAGAGAACAAATTCTTAATAAAAGTTGCAGAAACAAGCTGTGTAGAAATCTGGTAGCACCTGTATGCCTTATGTTAATGCAATTTCATTATCATTTATATTGTCTATCGAGAGATTACAACATGGTATAAGTACAAACAAAAAAGATATAGATACGAACGAAAAAGCCCCGGGAAACTACCCAGGGCTTCGAAATCTTTGGCGGTGCGGACGGGACTCGAACCCGCGACCCCCGGCGTGACAGGCCGGTATTCTAACCGACTGAACTACCGCACCGCGCAGCGTTCTGGTTGAGAACGAGGTGAATATTACGAATCCAAGATCATTCCGTCAATATCTTTTATAACAAAGTGACGAGTTTGATCAACTTTTCACCCCAAAAGGTGATTTATTTGCAATTTTATGTTAACTCTGTTCAGGATTTATACGCCATAAACAGCTCCCGCCCTTCTTCTCAACTAAATCCAATCTGGATTCGTGAGCCGCGAGTTCTTCATCCGTTGCATAAACAACTTTTAATGCCGTTTGAGACCGGGTAACGCGCTGTATTTCAGAAACATTCGCACCACCAGCAATTTCCCCTTCCATTGAAAAAGCAAGAGAAGTCTGACCGCCTGTCATTATCAAATAGACATCAGCCAATATCTCGGCATCAAGCAACGCGCCATGTAAGGTTCGTTTAGAATTATCTATATCATAACGATCACATAGCGCATCAAGGTTATTTCTTTTCCCCGGAAAGAACCCTCTTGCAAGTTGTAAGCTATCAGTAATCTTGCAGAAATCCGCAGTTGGTGGAATATCACGATCCAGCTTGCCAAACTCATAATCGATAAAGCCGATATCGAAGGGAGCGTTATGGATAATCAATTCAGCGCCGCGAATAAATTCAATAAACTCATCTGCAACATCAGCAAACAGCGGTTTATCCTGCAAAAATTCATCACTGATCCCATGCACTTCAAATGCTTCAGGATCGATCAATCTATCCGGCTGAATATAGACATGAAAATGGCGGCCGGTTAAACGACGGTTAACAACCTCCACAGCCCCAATTTCAATAATTTTGTGCCCTTCATAGTGAACACCTAATTTATTCATACCGGTAGTTTCGGTATCAAGAACAACTTGTCGTGTAATTGCCGTGCTCATAATGCCTTTTTATGTCAGACTTAGGGTTTTGAATTGAATAAGCAGAGTCTACCAGATATGAGCAAGCAGGTAGAAATTTTCACCGATGGATCTTGTCTCGGCAATCCGGGGCCTGGGGGCTACGGTGTGTTATTACGCTATCAACAACACGAAAAAACCCTTAGCGAAGGTTTTTATCGTACAACAAACAATAGAATGGAACTCATGGCGGCAATTATTGGCCTGGAAACGCTGACTCGTCCTTGCAAAATTACCTTAACCACCGACAGCCAATATGTGCGTCAAGGCATTACACAATGGATTCATAACTGGAAAAAACGCGGCTGGCGTAAAGCAGATAAATCTCCGGTCAGTAATGTCGACTTATGGCAACGTCTTGATCAAGCCATTAGCCGCCATGACATTGATTGGCTGTGGGTCAAAGGCCACGCCGGACACGATGAAAATGAACGTTGTGATGAATTAGCCCGTGCCGCAGCAAATTCACCAACAGAAACCGATGCTGGATATCTCGAAAATAGAGATTAACTGCGCTTTCGGTAACATTTTGTTACGCCAACAGCACTGCCCAATTTAGGTTTTAATAACGTTACTCTTATCTGGTTTAGCGTTAATGGCAGTGTGCGTTTGCGGGCAATAATCAGACTGACACAACCCAATACAGACAAGCGCCGATTAACAAAACCCATTTCATTTCGCCAAGGCAATATTTGGAAACTGTCACGATACACCACTTCATAATTAAGCAAGCTCAACCAATCAAGTTGGCGCATTAGGGAGAACATCCGGCTGCAATAGGGTTGATGACGCCATAATCCCGGCACTAATTTTCCCAAACCAAGCAAACTCAATGAATTAAAACCACTGATAATAAGCCAACCATCATCAATCATCACTCGATCAACTTCCCGTAAAAGACGATGGGGATCAGCGCTGTAAGCCAACATATGGCTCAGTAAACAAGCATCAACGGACTTCCCTTCAAACGGTAGATGGTAAGGATCAGTAATCACCTGCATATTCTTTCCTTCCTTACCCACATTAATCTGATTAAAAATCGAACACTCCTTGCTGTCGATTTCAGCACTCAAATTACCGACTTTCAACAAATGGAAACCAAATATTTTCGGCCACCAAGGTTGTAATTGACGTTCCAAAGCGGCACGGTAATACTCTCCCCAAGGTAAATCAGCCCAAGAAGCCGGGGGATTTATATTCTGTATTGTATGTGCAGATTTCATGGCTTCTTCCTTATAACCCGCTGTTAATAAGAGGTATACAATGGAGCTTATCAGCATTCCCGCCCTTTCGGATAATTACATTTGGTTACTTTGTGACGAAAATAGACATGTTGTCATCGTTGATCCGACAGAATCACAACCTGTTCTTGATACCTTAAAATCCCGCGGCTGGATACCCGATGCAATTTTACTTACCCATCATCATCACGATCATGTTGGCGGCGTTCCTGGAATTATTGATCGATTCCCTGAACTACCAGTATACGGCCCAAAAGAAACCAAGAGCAAAGGTGCGACAATGGTAGTCTGTGGCGGCGATAGCATCCATTTCGGTCATTTTTCTTTCCAGATCATCGACGTTCCCGGCCATACTCTGGGGCATATTGCTTTTTATCAGGCGCCTTACCTCTTTTGTGGGGATACTTTGTTCTCTGGTGGTTGCGGACGCCTCTTTGAAGGAACCGCTGAACAGATGTATGCATCACTAAGTAAAATAGCTGAGCTGCCCGATGACACACTGATCTGCTGCGCCCATGAATATACCGTTTCTAATATGAAATTTGCTCATGCTGTTTTACCCAATCAGACTATCCGCGAATATCAGCAAAAAGTAACCCAAATGAGGGAAAACAATCAACCAACAGTACCAACCACATTACAAACCGAGAAAAAAATTAATATTTTCTTAAAATGTGATGATATTGATTTACAAAGAAATATTGGAATTGTCCCCAACTCTCAACCGCTTTCCGCCGTTTTCTGTCAACTAAGAAGACGAAAAGATCAATTCTGATTGAGAGAGTTGCTATATCAAGCCAAGATAAGTATTATTGGTCGTCTTTTAAGCAACCATAAAAATTAATTATGAAGACAAAAGCGATTCTGTTCGCATCTGTCTTGCTGGTTGGCTGTCAATCCGGGCCTGATTGGTCGACGACAGCCGGACAACGGGTACAGAATTCGTCTTCAACGAGTCTAAAGACAGGCAAGATAGCAGCAACTGATGATACCGATCCGCTTGCTGCCTACTGGGGAGAGGGTGATTCTGGCGCTCAGCGTGAGCTGTGGGGATACATCCGTGATGAGTTGAAGATGAAAATCCCTGATAATTACAGGGTTCGTGAACAACGAAATTATTACTTGAAAAATAAGAGCTATCTCCACGATGTAACTTTACGGGCTGAACCGTATATGTACTGGATAGTCAGGCAGATCAAGCAACGCGATATGCCAATGGAACTGGTACTGGTACCCATAGTGGAGAGTGCTTTTAACCCGCATGCTACCTCACGCGCCAAGGCCGCGGGTCTGTGGCAGATTGTCCCGGATACGGGCCGCAATTACGGTCTTACTCAGGATAAATGGTACGACGCACGCCGGGACGTCGCCGCATCAACAACTGCCGCCCTGAATCTGTTACAACGCCTGAATAAAATGTTCAATGGCGACTGGTTATTGACTATTGCTGCTTATAACAGCGGCGAAGGCCGTGTTATGCGTGCAATAAAAGAAAACCAGATAAAAGGTAAGCCAACGGATTTCTGGTCATTATCACTACCACGGGAGACTACGCTCTATGTGCCTAAAGTTCTGGCGCTCAGTGATGTCATCCGTAACAGCGATAAATATGGCGTTACGCTGCCAAAATCCAATAATCAACGGGCGCTTGCTCAAGTTGATGTCGGGCAACAAATCACGCTGTCTCAAGCCGCAGAACTGGCTGGCATGTCCCTGACATCGATTAAAGCCTATAACCCCGGATATAAGCGAGGAGTAACATCGCCTAACGGTCCACATTACATCATGCTGCCAAAGGCAAAAGTTGATCAATTTAAACACTCGCTGGCAAATAAAACCGTTTTAAGCAATATTCGTCAGGAAGTTGCTAACAGCAACCGCCGATTGAGTCAACAAAGCCAATATAAAGTTCGTTCAGGTGATACATTATCCGCTATTGCAAAGCGGTTTAACGTTTCTACCCGTGAATTACAACGCATGAATAATCTGAGAACCGCCAGACTATTAAAAATTGGGCAAGTATTAAGGGTAAATAATGACAACGCCATTATTTACCGTGTACGCCAAGGCGATTCAATCGCCAGTATTGCTAAACGTCACGGTATCAACATTAAGGATTTAATGAACTGGAACGATGGCATAAAAACAACAGATATCAAACCAGGAATTGAGTTAACGCTCTATGTCGATGAATTTTCTGATGAAGCTTAAAATCTTTTCCAGTAGGTATTATATTGTTGAACGAAGATAATAGATGGCTCTCTTTTAGAGCCATTCCTTCATATTGAGTGGAATAATCCTTTGCTCATTCTTTTCAGAATCAAACGAATTGGTAAACAGTGCAATATAATCACATAACTAATTGATAAACAAAAAATTAAATCATTAAAACCAAATTAACCATCAACATATTAAAGTATTAAACATGCTATTTAAGAAATAGCATTTAAATAATGCAACAATATAATCACGATAAAACATTAATTACTAAACTTAATGAAAATCATAAAAATATCATTGATAAACTATTACGTTTAACAACAAATAATAAAAGCAATAAAACATCACCAAATAATTTATAAAACATTCACATTAACAACAGATTAAAAGAATATAACTCTATTGTCGCCATTTATATTTCTATTATTTTTCATATATAATCCATCGAATTCTTGTAATATTCAAAAAGTCAGCTAGGATAGTTAGCGTTCAATATTGATTACTTTGCCGAATAGTTACTTAACGTTTTAACAAATAAACTTGTTAATATAATTACCCAGCCGTTAATATAACGAAAAAATAGATTAATACACTATAAAAAAACAATATAAGAATAAGCACCACATGTAATATTGGCAATATACATTTCCGAGATAAAAAAGAATAAACAAAAGTTCTTTTACCACATCTAAAGGCTATCATTATGACAACATCATCGACAATGCGAACTCCAGTCAAACTCCCACCAATGCCATCGGAAAGTGAAGCTTCAAAAACATATAAATCAGTAGATATGGCGCGCTCCTATCTAGAGGGAGATAACCTTATTTTTGATGACAACGACGGCTTTGATCGAGCCCTCCGGGATGGCTTTTTCCTCCTGAAAGCACCATCATACATGGATTTTGAACACGGCGATCGATTTGCATACCATTTCTTTGAACCCGCCACAGAAGGTGACCTTCGCCCCTATACGGGATTCAAATCATATACTACTTTTTCCAATAGCTACGAAGGTTATTTCGACAGAGAACATGATCAATGGGAACATTTTCGCCTCGAACGGAAACATTGGCACCTCATGCCATCAGAGGTCGCGACACTGGGTCGCCATATGGCGCACATCGGTATATGTGTACTACGCTCCGTGTTAACTTATGTTGGCATTCCTCGTCGTGACTGGGAACTCATTACCAATGGTATTTCAGAAGGGTTAGAAAACCAGATGTTATCGTTTAACCACTTCCGATCAGAGAAAGCCACCCGAGGCTCTAAATTTCACCGGGATTCAGGATGGGTGACAGTTCTAAGATCAACTGAACGTGGCCTTCTTGCCTATATAAATGATGAACTTTTAGCTATTGATCCTGTTCCAGGACACCTAATCATTAACTTTGGTAGTTCGATCGAAGTGCTGACTGAGAATTTAACCCCGAATGTTCGGGCCAATATACATGGCGTTGCTCGCACAGAAAGAAATGGGCAGCGCGATAGAATGTCATATGTCATGTTTTTAGTTAGCAATCTGGCTGGTAATGTCTACAAATATGGCCCCAACGGCCCCACTAAAGTTCAATCTGTTAAAGAGTTTGTTATCCAGGAAGCGAGTCGAACATACGATGATGATAATGACACTCTGTAGATATTTTCCGCACAATAAATCAGTTTAAACAAAACTGAGGTTAATCATGTTGACATTGTAATCAATGTTCAAGATACAAGGGCTTACGGCGGTCTTTGCCAGGCAGATGGTTCGACAAAATTAACATCCGACCACACGGAAATAACCGCTACGGCGCTGGCTCGCCCTCCGGCGCCATCAGTCCTCAACAAAATCGGTACCACAGACAGTTGTGTTGATGCGGTATAGCTATCGTCTCCCCGTTTAACGTATCTTGCGTTCTCTCCTTCGCCTCTGCGCCCAGTCCCGAGAGATAAGGGTTTATTGGCAGAATCGAAAAACACAAAGGCGACTTCCGCTATTGAGGAAGCTAATGCATTCGGTTTACCCGGCACAAATGGCCCATCGATTCGGTAAAGTAGGCGTGAATTTTGGAATACAGCGTCATCGCCGGAACATGTGCTGTTTACCCCTATCTGTCTGGCCGACGCCAGTGGATCTCCCGCCTGTTTACCGGCTCTTTTCACCGTGCCCCAATCCACCGATGAAGGGGTCAGGGCAACCGCACAAGTGGATGGCTTTTTAACTGGTGAAAGAATAACCGTGCTCCATAGGGATTTCAGCATGCCGTTAGAACCCGATATGGGCGCAGGAGTCCAGCCGATCGCGCCCACTGACTGGGGACTACCTCCGGCTTTCACATTGAAATTACCGTCACTGTCCGGGTAAATTGCCCCTGTCACGGTACGGATAGTGACATCAACCAGACCGTTGGCATCTGGAACGCATGGAATGTTAACGCTGGCATTCCCCTTAGCCAAACTGGCTGATTGATAGGTACCGGGTAAACCATGCGTTTGGCAAGAGAGTGAAGATTGCCCGATATCAACCATAAAGTCGCCGATCCTTCCTACCCGGACACTACTCGGTGACGACGAAGAGATCAATGGACGCGTTCCCAATCCCACAGTGTAGGCCATAAACCGCGTCCCAATGGGGACGCGACAAGTTGTCGACCAATCAAGAGGGCCGCTGGTGGTATAACCCACTATCTCATCCCGTGAGTAATCACGCTTATTTTTGTTATTTGGCGCCATTGCATAACCGGTGACATTACGAACCATTTGCACCATTTCAATCTCACAGTCCTGATAAGTCTCCGCCGCCTGGAGTGGCAAAGCGGCCAATAAAAAGAGCAATAATACTCCCAAGCCGATCACGGGATTTTCTACACTACCGCCCCACAAGCGTTCAGTGTTTAACATTCTTCTTTCTCCAAATTGCTTATCGGGCACACCGGTCAGACTGCCCACATGAAGGTAATGCTTACAGACACACGGCATCGGCCTGTACCAGTTGCCCGGGTGTATCGGACGGCGCCTGATAACGGGTGGCGCATTGTTGTGTTGCCCCATTTCCCCATTTAACTTTCACATAACCGGCAGGGGGCATGCCGCTGAGATAAACCCGACCGTTATCGCCCACAATGCCGCTGCCGACCTGAGCGGCGTTCTCTTCCAGCGTCGCAATAGCGCCAAAAGGCACGGGTTTGCCATGATGTATCAACGTCAACAGTAACTGGCTGCCTGAACGAACCTGATAATTCGCCAACGTCACTGCTCCTCTGGTCGGATAAACGTTCTTACTGGTCTGGTCAATATCGATCCCTTCCGACAGGGTAGACGGGTCCAGATTGATAGTATTTTTTTGATATACCGATCCACCCGGCAGTACAGCGTAGCCACGCCAGTCGGTCTGCACATTGCCGTCGCCGACCGTCACCCCTTTCGCCCCGGGCGCACGGACCAACACCGCTTCATCACCCAGTGAACGTGATAGCGTCAAGCCGTAAGGATGGATTAGGAGGGCGCCGGCAGCCCCGTAGGTGAAGTGATAGCTATTTGCGCTATCATTGTAGCCAAGATTAACGTTTCCCTGACTGCCCTGATAACTCAGAGACAAGGCCCGGCTGTTTTGTCGGCCGCTGTTCCCCCAACCTTGCTGGAGGTTATAATTCAAGCGGTTATCCCATAACATGCCACTGATCCCGGTCTGCTGAGTGAGGTTACCCTGCGAGTCGCGCGAGGCTGTATAACGGGTGTAAACGCCCCGTAGCGCAGACGATGAACCAAAGAGACTGAACGGGACCTGCATATTGAATGACACCTGACGATTCTCCGACCAATTGCCAGCCCCTTCCATGCGATAAATGTTATAACTCAGGTTATAGCTGATCCCCATCAGCATCGCGTTATAACCCAAATTCAGATTGTTGTCGGTACGGCCATTCCAATAATCGCTACGCGTCCCGGAGACGTAGAGACCGCCCCAACGTCCCAGCGTTTGATGCAGGTTCACCTGCCAGGTGCTTTGACGTCGGTCAAGCGCCCACGGGACCTGATATTCATTCAGGTTGTACCCTATGCTATTAACATCACTGAAACTGTAATAATGCTGAGTGGAATAGCGATAGGCTGCCAGATCAATACTGGTGCCGGTACTGATCAAGTTCTTGGCATATTTCACTCGATAAGCCTGGCCCTGCCGCCGGTTATTTTCCTGACCCTTAGCCCCTTGTAACTGAGTACAAGCAAACGTCACATCCGCGGACAGTGCGCCTAATGCCCCCAGTGACACGCCCGAACCTAATACACCCGACTGGTAGTTGCCTGCCACCAATCCCCCGCCGTACAAGGTGATATTGTGCGGCAAACCATAAACCAAGGTGCCCAGAGCAAATACCGGGGAACGGCTGCCATCGGTGAGGTTGCCGCCGTGATATTGACCGGCCGTTAACTCATATTTAACGCCGCCGGGACGCTGCATCATCGGGACCGATGAAGAAGCGAGGGTAGAGACACGAGTACTGCCATCTTCCTCTTTGATCGTAACTGTCAAGTCGCCAGAATCCCCGATGGTGTACAGGTCGGTGAAACGAAACGGCCCCGGCGCCACCGTGGTTTGATACACGGTATAACCATTCTGGGATACGGTCACCTGCGCATTGGAGCTCGCCACACCGGTTATCTCCGGGGCAAAACCACGCTGACTTTCAGGCAACATAGCCTCCTCAGAAGCCAATTTCATGCCACGCAACGGGATACTGTCAAAAATATCCCCACCGGTATAGGTTTCACCAGCGGTGAACTCACTGCGCAGTGACTGCACATTACGTTGCAAATAGGTATTACTCACCTGCCATTGAGTCTGGGTAGAGGGGGAAAAACCGGCGGCCCCTCCATTGCGCTGGCGATTGTAACTGTAAGTTTGCGTGCTGCGCAGACGCCACGCTCCCAGATTCAACCCATTACGAAAAGAGACAAACAGGTTACGGGAGCGTGATCCGCCGCCAGTTTCCTGACCTTCATAACGCCCCTCCGAACCGTTAACGGTGTAGTTCATCAAAAAGGCCGGTATCCCGTTATCCCACAGTGACGGATCGACCATCCCAGAATGATGGGGCTGCATAGCCGCCTGAGGAACACTGAGGTCCAAACGCAAACGGGCGAAATCCAATATCGCGTTGGCGTGTGGGATCTGTTTCGTCAGATCTGTGATGGGGCTGTCGCTCGCTTTTCCCTGAAAAGCCGGTAATCCACGAACGTTGACGCCATACTCTTCGAGCTGTGCAACCGTTAACACCGGTTGCAGATGGTCGTTGACCAATCTAAATTCAATCTCACGGTTATCCACCTTATTCTGGTTCATGTAGATATCCACCAAATAGCGTCCCGGTGCGACATAGCCCGCGTTTTCATACGCCGAGAGATCGATATGCTCCTGCTCCCCCGTCGCCCCCATCAAGAAAGCGGGATTAAAATATTCCCGCGCGGAGATGGGCAAGGTTGTCGCCGTCAGTGAGCATAGCAAACATACATATACAGGGCGGAGCCGGTCATTACCTGTAGATGAGGACGCGTTATAACGAAACATGGCGATCCTGACTGTCGCCGGGAAAACGCCAGACCAGCGGCCCCGGTATCCCAGCGGTAAACGAACGGGTTTGAAACGAATGGGCTTGAAACGAATAGCTTTGTATGCCTTTCGGGGGCGCCATCGCCTGACGTATGTGATCATCTACCTGTTGGGTACCTACTTTCAGGGCAGAAAAGGTCAGAAAATAGGGCGTGGGATTTTCCACCCGTAACCGCGTCCCATGAATGGAAAATTTCACCTGTTTAGCCACCGTGGCATTATCCCGGGCGGGCACGCCTTGAGGACGATAAAACAGCCGAATATTCATCTGTAAGGCGACCTGCACCTGCGACGCTTTGTCCGTCCGGTGGCCTAATGCCGGCGCCTCCTCGGTATCCGGTACAGCAACTCCCGGGATAGCTCGCAGCGAGACTATAAAGGCCGATTCCCGATCCGACGGTAATTGCCCCCCAAGCTGGCGAATACGGAACGAAAATTTCTCGCCAGCCTCAACCCGTTTTAACGGCGGCAGAACGATAAAAGGGGGAACTTGCCTAGCTTTAGTGTCAAAGCGACCGGTATCAGGGTCCATCGGGCTGACAAATCCCTGTACCAGATAGTTCTGCCCCGTATGATTAGTCATGCTGAGCGTCACGCCTCTCGGGCTATCTTTAGCCACATAAGACAACTGCATCGGGGAGAACGATAAGCCTTGATTATCAACCGCCTGCGCCTTAAATACATTCCCTGACAGCAGAACGAAACCGAGGGAATAAAGCATTAACCCCCAGTATGTCCGCCCATGCCGGTCACTGAATCTCTTCATTCTCCAACTCCGTAGAAAGTAGAAAAAAAGTAGAAAAATAGAAAACAATGGCGGATTTAACGCTCCACTCTGGCCGTAAATAGGTTTGAAGCCCCGCCGTAATCATTAATCATCGACCAGCTCACCGATTTTTTACCCACCAGCCCGGCATAGGTCACACAGTCTTGCGGCGCTATCATTGAGGGATAGCGGTTCAGATCGAGCGCTCGTCCGTCCAACATGAGACTGTCCAGCGACAAGAAATACGGGGTGGGATTGCACGCCTCAATACCATCGGGTTGCGACTGAAAGCGAAGCTGTCCATACGCCTCTTCCGGCAACAGAGGCAGGCTACGCGGTCGCCAGAAAAACTTAATCCGCATCCCCATGCTCATCGATACCTGATCCCGAACAAGTTCATCCGTCGCCCGCTGAGTTGCGGGGAGGGCATTTATCTGCACATATCCGAGCGATTCCCGATCCGCCGGAAAGGGAGACTGATTAAAGGCTGACAAAATACGCAGGCTGTTTTGACTGTTGGCTTCCAACCTGAACAACGGCGGCGTCACCACAAACGACGGAGTAGTTTTCTCCTGATCTTCCGTTATCCTTACCTGCGCCAGCCACGCCTGAGGTGTGGTATTGACCACCGTCAGCGTTTGCGCCCGCTCGCCTTGGGTAAAAATCACCCGGGTTTTATTCAGGCTGATACCGGCTGCTTGACAGAATTCTGTGCCGGTCATCCCTAGCCCTAGCCAGAACATCAATGGCGCCAACCGGCACCGCGCCGGGCGTACTCGACCTGTTTCCACAACGTCTCCTGAAACCTGTTGCCCGAGCTGCGCTCAGTGATAATCAAATTGAAATTGAATGTGCGCGGTCAGTTCACCGGGAGTCGGCACAACCGTGCCGGATTCATGTCGCATATCCATCAGGAAGGTAATTTGACTCTCTTTAGCGGCGTTACCCGATGGCGCCAAATTCACATAATCGCCATTTTTTAGGTAGCTCCCCAATCCGCCTCCCGGCAATTGATAGCGCAGGCCAAATCCCACATTTCCCGCCACCGTGGAAGCTTTATCCCGAAATAGCGTCGGGTGGCCTTCTGACGTGGGGCCGGCTATTTTAATGGCCGGAGTACGGCCTGCTCTGGCTGATCCCGCACAGCCCGACAACGCCAACATAATGGGTTTGCTGCCCGCCGCTGCGATATGTTCCGTACTGCGCTGCACCTGGGTGAGTGGTACGGATGAAAACTCGACATGAGATGTCTGCATGTAAAGCTCACAGGTTGGCTGCTCCAGCGTCAGCGCCAATGTCAGTTCCGCCGTGTTTGGGTTCGCTCCCCCGGGCTGAGAGGCGATACAGAGCAAGCAAGCCAGTGTTGCCCGTCTGATAAGGGGCCACGGTTTACGCATCACCGTATCTCCCCTTGATAGGTGGATTCTCCGCCGAGGTCATTAATCACCGACCAGCTTACTTTGGCTGGATAATGCCCTCCTTTAAGTAGTAGAGAGAGGTCAGAGAATGGGGAGACCATGTTCGCTTTCTGCTGCGTCATCACCTCCTGTCCACCCACCTTTAGGGAGGTTAAGGTGATGTAATAGGGTGACGGATTGGTTATCGTGATTCCTGCGGCTGTCGGTTTGAAGCGCAGTGAACCAAATCCCTGCTCCGGCGAAACCGACAATCCCGACGGGCGATACATCAGCTTAATCGTGTTGGCTATAGCAAACTGTATTCCGCCGGAGACATTCCGCTGGGAGCGATTATCGGATTCAGAGCTTAACGGAATGGCCTTCGCCGTAAACCAGAACAGAGATTCCCGATCGGCAGGCAGCGACGGGCCAGTTTTGATGATGCGCACCTGATTCTGGCTGTCTGGTTCCATACGAAACAGGGGCGGTGTCACCAGAAATGGGGCGGTTTTATCTCCCTCAGAAGTAGAGCTGACTGCCGCCTGTATTAAATAGACCGCCTCTTTACTGGTATTGCTCACTGAGACGGTTGTCGCGCGGCTATCCGCTGGATAGATAATGCGGGTAGTACTAATCCCCACCCCTTCCGCCTGCGCGGAAGTAACCGGCCAGCCTAACAGACCGGTCACTATCATTGCTGTCATCAATCTTTTCACTGACTCACCTGAAAATGTCTGGGTTGGTATTGCATAAGTAAGAATTGGACCTCCCTGTCCAATTCCACAACTATCTGTTTCTAACGCTTAGCGGCGTTGAATTAGTCATACTCTACTTTCACGGTCAGGTTTGCTTTGGAGTCTGCTGCTTTTACCGCCGCCGCACCAATCTTAGCCAACCCTACCTTAAGCGTGATGGCATTATCACCGGCTACTGCGGGGGCGTATTGGGGATCTTTTAGGTTAATTCCTGCATTTGCTGCTACAACTTTATCGTTTAACGTCAGCACAACCGCATGGTCGGTGATTGCAGTATTACCCGCAGTGTTAAGAAGCTGAAAGTAATTAGCGGATGATGCTAATGCGGTACCGGCAACCGTCAATTTAACGCTTTTCGCGGAACTCCACAGAGGGCATTTTTCCGTTTTAATCGTGACGAATTTTTGCGTGTTAGCTACGATTGCACCATTTCCTACCGCAGTGAAATCAGATACCAACGCGGTGAGGCTAACAGGCTCTATTGCTGCAAACTTACAAGTCTCCGCGGTCACTGAAGAGTTCACCGTCAGAGTACCGGCACTCACTTCCTCCGCCATCGCCTGCGACATCCCCCCCAGACACAGCGCCGCTATCGCACAGGTCTGCAAAATTTGTTTTTTCATTTCATCGATTCCTTTTATTTATTCGATACATTTTGCCTAAAACAACATCACGACAAATTAAACAACCAGATTGCTAACGCGGTGCGTTTTACTTGTCATTTGAGTTATTTTGTTTGCTGATTAACTTCTGAATTTTGGTTAAACCGTCGATAACATATCTATTTTTGAGCGGGAAATATTGAGTGGCAGTTTGTTCTCTTTTTGAGACAACGAGTTATTAGCCCCCGACATATTCAACATTAATTCCTGAACGTTATGGTGTCGTGAGTATTTGTTCCTCAATTAAATTACTATCTGAACTTTAATAACTTCGTCAAAAGGGGAAATAAATAAGAATGGACTTTTTAATTTGTGGTAATAACGTTATGGTAATAACACGGTTAACGAATAAATCATAAAAGTGACCGTTCCGTCGGTCACGAAACTCAGTCATCAACGGGTTTATAGATCCCCCGATTGGCGTCGAGATCAGTTAACATCCAAATTTACCCAATGTAGCCTCCGCAATAGGGATATATTGGTCTGTTAATTTATTGATGCTGTTATTGGTTACAGGATAACTACAATCAAGGAAAAACCAGTTTATCGGCGTCTCCAATATTGAAGCGATCCGCACCAGATGGGATAAATTAATTCGGTTTATCCCCCTCTCATAACGTGAGAGTTGTTGCTGACTAATACCTATTTTTTCCGCCAATCTTGCGGCGGTCATACCCAACTCTTTCCTTCTTTTTTGAATCCGCTTCCCTACTAATAGATGATCTTGTTTCATTTTCATCCCAGCCTTTAAATTAAAAAAACACCTTTTTATGGCATCGCCAAAATTATTGCCCCTGATCCTGAGAAAGGTCCTGCCTCTACTCTGCCATTTTTCTGTAAAATTGATTTCACTGTAACGGGTACATTTCCGCCAGCCGGTACAAACACCGTGACACCCTCTTCACCGTTTTTCTCATTTAATAGCAATTTAGCTTTCAAACTACCGTCACTTCTTAACGGTACGAATCCCCGATCAGGCCCCGTCGCTGTCACGATAATCTCGATGTCTACATTGCAGGTTACATTGATATTTTCCGTTTTGGTCGCGCCTTCTAGCTTTGCCTCATCAATACTACCGTAATTAAGTTCAACGGAGCCTTCACTGACTTGGCAAAATCCTATCGGCGGTGGTGCAACGCCACATAAAGATCCAGGTAATAATCTTCCATGAAAACCATTTTGATCAGTTTCATAAAATAGCCCGACACATTCCTGATGAGACCGAATCGCAGGACCAAAATGTTTTGCAACTCCGGTGATCGGAAAACTGGTATATTTCAATATCTCCGATTGCACTTGTTTCATGGTCTTAAATCTTTCCACGCGAGTATTAAATATCCTATAGGGCTGCCCTGAATAACCATCAACAAAATGACGATGGTTAACCGATATCCAACACGCAGAATAACCATAACAAGGATTTGGCGTAAAATCGTTTTCTGGGTCCCAACGTTCAATGACAAAAGTATAATAGGCATTTGTCGGAATCCCCTCGGATTTAGTGATATATGAAAATATCGATGCAACCGCATTTGATGAAAACAGCGATAAAAGTACCAGGCAAACAGAGAATAACTTTTTCATTTAGTTACCTAATAAAACCGTGCAAGTTAGTCATAATTCAGATTAAATGTCGCAATCGCATGAAATGCACCTCGCTTAATCGTCTGGTTAGCTAGCGCAGCAGGTTCTGCCTGCACATATGCTTGCAGTACAATCAAGTTTTCCCTCTCTTTTAATGGATATTCTTCCCCCTCTTTATTCAACAACAACCGTTTGCCTTCCGCCGTTTCTATACCGATGGCAATCCCAGAGGCTTGGCTCCCTGCGCTTAACGCTAATAAGCCCGGCAATTGCGTATTTTCTATGCCGCTGAACGTCAATTTAATCGATTTCCCCACACTCATATCGCAACCAGATAACCTGAGTAGAAAAGGTTCGCTATGGGTCCTACCATGCAGATACAAATATTTTTCAGAAATTGTCGCAAAATCGAGCTGGATATCTTCATCACCCGTTTTAATCGAGCAAGGTTCTTTAACCAATGCACCGTGAAAACGCATATTATCCGCGGCCTGTACCACTTGATGACCAT
The DNA here is from genome assembly GCF_001684335.1 of Photorhabdus namnaonensis. Classification (GTDB taxonomy): domain Bacteria; phylum Pseudomonadota; class Gammaproteobacteria; order Enterobacterales; family Enterobacteriaceae; genus Photorhabdus; species Photorhabdus namnaonensis. The sequence goes on along the minus strand of NZ_LOIC01000080.1, from coordinate 23,355 downwards.
AAACCGTGGCGGCAATAACCATAAAACCAACACGCAACACGAATAATTTTAAATATTTCATTAAGTTTCCTTTCACTGGTATTCCGCCAGCAATGTCGCCGTCACTTCAAATGCCCCTTCCGGCAATGTACTTCCCGGTTTTTTCACCGGCACCGCTTGTATCACCGGCTGTTTCTGTGATGTCACCGGAATACCCTCATTAAGGGTGAATGCTTTACCATCCAACGTCAGACGAATGCCTAAATCAGTAATATTGGTTTGCAACGCGGCAGCATCAAATGAGGTTGGCGGGCCGACCACCGTTAATCCTAAACTCCAACCTGAGATATTAGGCGCACATACCAACTGGTAATTCACGGGCTTGGTATAATTCACCCCGTCTACCTGATAGATGCCAACATTGCGACCAAAATCGACATCAATCATATTGCCGTCATTAATAACGCAAGGAGGCGCTTCAAGCAGTGTGCCGTGAAACCACATATTATCTGCCGCCTGTCCCGGCATCACACTGGTTAACCCCAAGCACGCACCCCAGAAAACACGATAGATCAGAGGGTTCATTGCATGTCTCCCGTTCACTGGTATTCAACCATCATGGTTGCGCCCGCGCCAAAGTCGCCGCCTTTCAATACCGCAGCCATATTTTTTACCGGCACCGCATGCAATTCAGGAAAATTAGGATAGCTAAATTTCATCCAGTCATTGATGGGCAATTTTCGTCCGTTATGAATAACAGCGATACCTAGCCCAGAGTGATTAGTTTGTAACACCGTTCGATCAAAACTGGCAGTGTTACCCGATATCATCATTTTCATCGCATTAGCCGGCATTTTTTCACATCTCACGGTGTATTTTACGGGTTGCATATAATTAACCCCATCAATCCGGGTAATCATCACGTCGCCAAAATCCACATCAATAGTATTACCGTTATTAATCACACAAGGTGGAGGAGCGATAACCACGCCGTAAATATTGACCGGTGTTTTACCCGCAAAATTACTGGCCGGTCTTGCCGATAAATTTGTCAGTAAATCAGCCTGAGCATTTACACTCAACAAACAGCCAAACAGTAATACGCTCCATTTTTTCTGCCTGCGATACTGTCTTTCTATTCGCAGAGAACACTGAAAAAGAGAACAAAGAGAATTAGTCATAATTCACCCTGAAATCCACCACCGCGCGATATTGCCCAATCCCTAGCGCTCTCGGCGTCCGCACCGGCGTCACGTAATATTCCAAACTATCCTGCCCGGCTGCCGCAAAACGTGGGCGTCCCCGCTCTCCCAACCGGATATCATTATTCGCGGTATCTGTTATCTGTAACCCCACCCCGGTGACACCAGTCACCTGCACCAGATGTGGATAATCGCGATCCATCGGCGCCGCAAAACTGACCGTTACCACCGGCTGTAACTGATCCCACGTCAGATTGCCGGTCCGACTGTCATTGACTGCCCCTTTAGTTCTTAGACAGTCACGAAACTTCAATATGAACGGTATCGGCGTCCCTTTATCACCTGGCTGGCGTAAGTCACTGTTTGGCGTGCTCCCTAAATTCACCTCCTGCCATGCAGAGGTCATGTCCAGTCGACAGGCCGCCTCAGTCAGCCCACCAAACACATGCAGTTCACCGTGCAGCCCGTCTATATCTGCTGCCCGCGTCTCCCTCGCTTGACTCTCCGTCATCGGTATCAGCCAGATCGCCAGTGCCAGTGCGCAACTTATCCGCTTGATGTTCATCATCGCCCCTCCCGACTTTACCCATCACGACGAATGTTTAGTCACCTGACAATGGTTCCCCGCACAATTAAAAGTCAATTGCGGTCGGCCGCCATAATCATTGACATACGTTAGTACCGGCGCACTCCCTAACGCCCCGGCACCGCCACTCAGCACCGCACTACTTTTAGGCGCTATCATCAATGGTTTAAAGCCCGCCGCCGTCCCGCCCTTAAGCTGGCTCGATGCATCCACCACGGTGATGTAATACGGTGTCGGATTGTTCACCTGATATCGGTCTCCCTGACGCGTCAAAGTCATCTTCTCTTGCCACGGATTATCCAAATCGGTACGGCTGGCAAAAATGGCTTTCGGACGATAGAACAGTTTGATCCGAGTTTGTAACGCAATCTGCAAGGTATTTGGTTTCTTACTGCGCGGCGGAATTTCACGCAAATTAAAATAGAACAAGCTTTCCCGATCTTGTGGTAACTGTGCGATTGTCGGCAGTGACTGTATTTTCACCTGGCTCTTAGCGCCCGGTTCCACCCGCTGTACCGGCGGCGTCACCACTAACGGACCATTGATTTTGTTACCCTGTTCATCTTCTATCCATCCCTGCGCCAGATACGGCAACTCTTTATTCTGGTTGCTGATATCCATACTGGTGGATTTGTCCTCACCGTTAAACACAACGCGGGTACGATCCAGCGCAATAGCCGCCATTGACTCACTGATCACTGACAGACTTAAGATAGCTATCGTGATTACATTGATTGTATTGTTCAATTTCATACTCAATTACTCATTCTTAGAATAATCATTTCAGGTCACCGCAATACACTTCTGTGACTGCGACAAGGTTCCCACGCTGCCAGTCAATTAAAATCATGGCTGTTTATTACCGTCGGCCAGTTGGCAGAGCAGCAATAACGAAGCCATCTCTTCCACTTTTGGTAATTGATGCGGCAGCTCAATCACACACTGCAATTCCCCATCCCAACGCACATCCAGTTTCTCTCCGGGATTTATCCCGCTCAGGTAGGTATTCCCACCATCACTGACGATACCGATCTCCCGTTGATCCTTATTCAGTACCGCTGCCCCAAACGGCGGCGCGCTACCGTCCGGCAAGCGGATCAGGGCCATCGCTTTTTCACCGGATATCACCTGGAATTTGCGATAACCAATCGCCCCTTCCGTCAGTGTTGCTTGTTGTACCGACCGTACTGCTTCCACATTGTCCGGCAGTTTGTTTAAATCAATACTCGCACTGTTACGGTAATAGTTGTTCACATCAGAGATCACCGCTTTACCGAACATATTGGTATGGGTAATCGCGCCGAAACCTTTCACGGGTACGCCGCCGACACCATCGGTATCCACCATCAAACGGGTGGTCCCCGGCATATTAATGCGATGCAGCGCCGCGCCTTTCGGCGTCACGGTCATGCCCCCTTGGATAGAAAGCGCTGCCGTGGTATAACGTCCATCCTGATAACTCGCACTGGTCGTCAGTTGAGCACGATCGCCGTAATGGGTTAAATAACCGTTAGCCGCGGCCTTGCCATCAATACTGGTGCCAACCGCTAAACGATAGTTACTGTTTTCATTAATTCGATCGTAATAACCTACCGTGTGGGAATTACCTTCCCGGTTGGCCATTGCGTTATAACTGATAGTTCCTGAATTACCCCACGGCAGGGATAATGTCATATACATCCCGTCGTCATTTTTACCTTCATATTTATTACGGTAAGCAGACAGATTCAGGTTAATGTTCTTATAACTGCCAATATCAAAATAGCGTGATATTGATACGTTATAACGATCGTTATTCGAACGATTCCAGTAAGTCTGGTGGCTGTAATTCAAGTAGATACTGGCACCAATATGCGTGAACTGCTTGTTCAACATAATGGTGTAAAGTTCTTTATTGCTCTCTGCATCACCATCGTGGTAACGACGATCCAGATACTGGCTCATGCTCATAAAGTCACGTTCCGAGAAACGATAACCGGCAAAAGTCACCTGGCTGTCATACTCCTCAAAACGCTTGGAATAACTGAGACGATAAGAGCCGCCAGTCAACGTTTGATCCTCAGCCGGTAGATGGGCGCGGGATTCAGTGACATCAAAGGAGAGCGCTCCGAAGGTCATCAGATCACGACCAACCCCCAACGACAACGCATTATAATCCCCGGCTCCCAGTATCCCGCCGTACAATGACCAACCGTTGTTTACTCCCCAGGAAAATTCGCCGATACCAAAGCCCGATCCTTCACTGTGATGCTTCCAGTTGGTTGGCTTCCCCGCCGCCAGTTTGTACTGCACCCGGCCCGGACGGGTTAAATAAGGAATATTCGCGGTATCGATCTGAAATTCTTGTAAACCGCCATCTTGCTCCTCTACCCGCACATCCAATTTACCGCTCACTGCGTCATTGATGTCCTGAATACGGAATGGCCCTGGCGCGACTTGAGCTTCATACAACACTCGTCCCTGCTGACGAATAGTCACTCTGGCATTGGTTTTCGCCACCCCTGTCACTTCCGGCGCATAGCCTCGCAGGTTCGGAGGCAACATATTGTCATCCGTCACCAGACTGACCCCGGTAAAACGGAAGCTGTCAAAGATATTTGAATTGAGGTAATCCTCACCCAACGTTAGCTTCGCCTGCCAACGCGGTATTGCCCGATATAAGTAGTAACGGCTCCAATCCCAATTTTTCTCAGTGCCCCCTCCCCGTCCCGTAGTGTGGTTATACTGTGATTGCCAGTCTGCCCGCAGACGCCACGCGCCCAAATTTATCCCGGTCGTACCATTGGCGCTGACATTCTGATTTTCATTTCCCTTCGCTGGCTTAGAGACCTGAGCATTGACGTTATAATCAAACATCATCCCGAAAATCCCTTCATCCCAACGTGACGGCGGGTCCCAGTCGGGTGAGCTATATTCGAGATAAGCTTGAGGCATACTCAGGTATAACGTGTCACTGCTCAGATCACCGCGCACCTTCATGCCCGGCAGCGTTTTAGTCTCCAGACACTGGTTATTGTTCCACCAGGTCATCTTTGATTCCCATTCCGCCCGCAACCCCAACCGCTTCACCAATTCAGGCGGCAAACACGCCACGCTGCCTTGAGGATCATCCGGTGGTACCATAAAAGTGACCGGCATTTCCGGCAATTCGCTCTTGTTCAGACGTATCGCCATCTGATAATCCCCCGGCATGATATAACCCGCACGGGAAAACTCTGTTAAATTAATCCGAGAACGATCCTGAACATCTAACACGTCCGTATTAAATTCAATTTCCTCTTCCGCATACACAGCATGAGTACCTATTAAAGCAAGCAATACCGAAATAATAAGAGGTTTCAGGACACACCGAACCGAGACCACCTTGTCATATTCAGTGGTCGAACCCAAAAATAAAGCCATAGCATTCCCAGATCGATGATTAGTAATAATCCAGCCTGAACCGAACAGAGGTTCGATACTGCCCTGCTTGCAATAACTGGTGATTACCCACCAATCGCATCGCGTAATTAAGCGTCATCTGCCCTGCCTGTAAGTCCCCCACCGGTAGTGGAGTTCCCGGGTACGCTTGATTGCCGTATATGTCGGTAATTTGTAACGCCACTCCTTGAGCCACACCCAATAAGCGGAAATTGTTCCCATCCGGTACGCCGTCAAACGTCACCTGAAAGTGGCGCCAATCAGGTTTACCCAAAGTGGCGGAAGTCAGAACACAGTTAATCAAACGGATGGAAAAGGGGCGCGCTAGTCCCTGTCCATCATGTATCATCCGGCTTACCGGGATCGTGGCTAACTCAATCGTCTGGTCACGGCTACCTGCGTCAATCGCACAGGCCGTATCAATGATGGCGCCTTGCATGCTAACGCGACCATATCCTTGTGTTCCTTGTGGAGCTGCCGTTTCAGCTGCAATAACACAGGAAAACATTAACAGGCAGGGCACTACAACAACGGCGGCATATCGACTCATAACGTCTCTCCAGCTAAACTCATTCAAAACTTTTAATTAGGAAACGCTCGCCTCCCTGTCAGCGTTTCCATGCATGAAAAGACTTATTGATAAGTCAGCTGGAAGTTGGCAATGCCGGTGAAATTACCCGGGACAACGGCATCAGGTGAAGTATCCCCTTGAAGATAGGCAGCAAAATGCAAATCATTATTACCATCATGCAGAGCTACAGCCGGTGAAGGGGTACCTAGTTTGATTTTGTTACCGCCCGCATCAGTGATCGCAATACCCGCGCCTTTAGCAACGCCTTCGATACCTAGCAAACCATCACCGCCGGTGATGCTAGATTTAGCGCCGACAAATGTCGTGGTGACTGTACTTATCGTTTCAGTCGTACAGTTATCTAAAGAAATTTTGAATGGCGTGGAAGAAGAACGACCACCGTTTTGCAAAGATTTGCTAGAAATAGAGCCCATTGGAACTACCTGATCAACCGTTTCCGGGGTGATAGAACAAGGCGCATCAGTAATAGACCCGGTAAAAGTCACCGTTCCGTGACCTTGGCTAGGATTTGCTGCATTTACAGAACCCGCAGCCAAAGCTACGCCTAACCCCAGGGCCATAACCAATTTATTCAATATCATGTGAATTAATTCCTTGAATTTAAGGATAAAATACCCAATACCATAAAAAAATAACCGTGCAGGACTCCAGCTCCATGCACCCAATATTCAGTGCAAAAATAGTTTAAAAATCTCGGATTAATATTTTCTAAACCAAACAAAATGCACCAAACTGTTTTTTTCAGTCAAAAACACTAAGAGTACATAATATTTCGGAGTTAACACTCGAAAAAAGATATTAATTTGAACTTATAATCTAATTAATCGATTAATATTTGATTGAATTCAGATGAACCTACTAATTTTTTACAATAAATTAATGGCAGAGTGTAAAAAATAGTAAAAAACAATGAAAAAAAACCAACTATTATAAATAGTTAAACATTAGCAATTTGGCATTACACAAAATTTGACTTAATCAGTCGTTTTATAGGAACATATTTACAGTTTGGTGCATTCTGTTTAGTTTCTTTTTATTGTCAAATAATTTCCATATATATAATTACAAAGCTTACAAGCTGATATTTTCTATTAAAAAATGGCTATCTATAACTATCTAAAAACGATAATTATAGATTTTGGTCAAAATAATTAGAGTTACCAGCTAATAATTTTATAAAAGTTCTATTCATTGATATATTACGGTAGATTAATATTATTTTTCTACCTATAACTATCCGCCCCAATTGCACAGGAATTATTTTCATGAAGAAACGTAAGTTTTTGACCAGATATGAAATTAATGCGATTTTAGAAAAAGCACGTCAGGGACGTCACGCCGAGCGAGATTATTGCATGTTATTGATGTGCTTTATTCATGGTTTTAGAGTGAGCGAACTATGTAATCTAACGTTATCCGATCTTGATCTTAGCTCAGAAATTATTCATGTCAGGCGATTAAAAGGGGGATTATCAACCACACACCCGCTAATACCAGAAGAAATTAAAGCGCTAAATCAATGGCTTAATATTAGAAAGAGTTGGCGAGAATCAGATACAGAATGGGTGTTTTTATCACAAAAATCAGGAGCTATTTCACGCCAGCAAGTTTATGGTTTATTAAAACGTTATGGCAAGCAAGCATTAGTTAATATTTCACCTCATCCACACATGTTAAGACATGCTTGTGGTTATGCTCTCGCTGATTTAGGAAGAGATACACGCCTTATTCAAGATTATCTCGGTCATCGAAATATATCCCATACCGTTATTTACACCGCAAGCAATGTAAAACGATTCTTCAAGATATGGGAGGCTCCTGCAAAAGGACTCGATTAATTTCAATATCTCTTTTTATGTAAGATATGTAGTATGAGAAACTATTTCTCTTGGAAACAAAAAAATCATCTAATCATCCAATGGTAAAAATCCTCGTCCACCTATTGGTGAGGATTTTTCATACAACAAACCCATTATCCATATCATAAGACACTGCCTATTATTTCTTATAATTACTTTTTAAATAGTTTTTTTGGAAACTAACTGATAAAACAATTAAATAAAAACATCTAGTTAAGGATAATTTAAATAATAATTTCCATTAGTGCATAAATGGATATTTTCGCCGAAATAAAGAAAATGAAATCACTGGAAATTATACTCTGTTTTCCAGTGATAGCTTTCTGACTTTTAATCTTTCATGGTTAATTTATTAAATTTTTAGGTAATGTTAAATTTAATCAACTATTTGAATATTTGGAGAATGAGCAAGATAACCAACAAGATTGCCAATATTGTCTTTAACATTCCATCTTTCGAAAATCGATATATACCATGAATATTTAGCTATACCTGGAGTACGTAATTTAGATCCTTGATTGAAAATATTACGCGTTTCCAGTACTACAGGATAGTCTTGGTTAGTCCCTAACGTCGCCTCTTTACTTGGGGCCGCAACTTGAGATACAGCCGAAGTTAGGGTTGGTGGCGAAACTAACGATTTAGCGCCTACCCCTTCCATATGGTACAGAAATACCTGCTCATCAAATTGGGCTGATAGCGTTGAAGCTCGCCATCTAATGACATCCCCGACCTTACCTTGAATTAAAAGTGTACCTTGAGCATTATTTTTGGGAATATAGATATTATTTTGAGAGGTAATGTAATAAATGTATTTATCATCCATTACCGTTGGTTTGCCAGGGTCCTGACTAATGGAATTACCGAGATCGTTTGTGATAGCTTTTACATCAATAATGGCAAGAACATCAATCAATTGTACACCACTAATGGATCTTATATCATCTAGATCTGTATATTCAATATCATTCATAATACTGTTCCTATTCTTATATATTGGTTTTATAAGTATTTAATTATCCAGAACTCTAATGAAAGGATCATGACAAACATATCCAATGAGTTGCCTTTTACGATATATTTTTATATACCAGGTATATTGACCGTATCCCTCTCTCTGAGCTGTTGATTGATGATAATATCTTGTTATTAATCCACCATTACTTTCTCCATCTCTTTTATATACCACACTACTTATAGTATTATTATCTTTAGCCAAATAAGGAATAGAAATATCACCATAATCAAGTTGCGGTAATGTTATAAGCGTAACATCATCACCATCAATAGCTGATCCTGTCATGTGGCATAAAAGTACTGTAAATTCAAACTGCTGTGTCAAGGACAGTGGCCTCCATCTAATGTCATCAGCAACATTGACGGTTATTTCCAACTCTCCCTGAGCATTATTTTTAGGAGCATAAAGATTCCCAGTACTTGTTATATAATAAAAGTAATCGTTAGATACCACTTTCGCAGTCTCTAATGTTTGTGATTTACTTAAATCATAATGACTAACGATAGCTTCTGCATCTACACAAATAAGAATATCTACAGTTTGATATTTCGAAACCGCTACAACGTCGCTCATATCTATTCTCCTTCACAATAAAGCGTTAGATTATTTAACAATCACCTATTATATTAATAATTCAGTTCAAGAAAACTACTGATATAAATCATAGTTTTTAAAAATAAATTATCTATATATTTACAAAAATCATTTAATATATAAACAAATTTCCTGTTAATATTGAAATGAATAATTATTACTTTTAGTATTAAATCACCACTTGTAAACATAAATAATTCAACATTCTCTCTTGCGTTAAAGTTATACTTTCCTGATATTTAACTATGAAATTATTTTTTTCATAGCTAACAATAAAAACACTTAGTTTAATAATAAAATGAGAATAAATTTGATATACTTAGTCAGCAATATGGCAGTAAAATTTTAATTTTTATATTAAATATCATACTGCCCATCCTTGGAGTAATAAGTATATCAATTCGGTAAGCCAAAATATTAGGTTACAATTAATCATCGTAAATAAAGTAAAATCACTGGAAATTATACTCTGTTTTCCAGTGATAACTTACCAACTTTTAATATTTCATGGTTGATTTATTAAACTCTTAGGCAATGTTAAATTTAATCAACCACTTGAACATTTAGAGAATGAGCAAGATAGCCAACAAGATTGCCAATGTTGTCTTTAACATTCCATCTTTCGAAAATAGATATATACCATGAATATTTGGCTATACCTGGAGTACGTAATTTAGATCCTTGATTGAAAATATTACGTGTTTCCAGTACTACAGGATAGTCTTGATTAGTCCCTAATGTCGCCTCTTTGCTTGGAGCTGCAACTTGAGATATCGCTGATGTTAGAGTTGGCGGCGAAATTATCGATTTAGCATCTACCCCTGCCATATGATATAGAAAAACCTGATCATCAAATTGAGCTGATAAAGTGGAAGCTCGCCATCTAACGACATCCCCCACCTTACCTTGAATTAGAAGTGTAGCTTGAGCATTATTTTTGGGCACATAGATATTATTTTGAGAGGTAATATAATAAATGTATTTATCATCCATTATCGTTGGTGCGCCAGGTTCCTTACTAATAGAATCACCGAGATCGTTTTTGATAGCTTTTACATCGACAACGGCAAGAACATCAATCAATTGTACACCAATAATGGGTTTTATATCATCCAGATCTGTATATTCAACATTATTCATAATACTATTCCTATTTTTATATATCGGTTTTATAAGTATTTAATCATCTAAAACTGTAATGAAAGGATCATGACCAATATATCCAATGAGTTGTTTTTTACGATATATTTTCATATACCAGACATACGAACCGCGTCCCGCCCTCTGAGCTGTTGATTGATGATAATATCTTGTTATTAATCCGCCATTATCTTCTCCATCTCTTTTATATACCACATTATTGACATTATTATTATCAGTTTTAGCTAAATAAGGAATAGAAATATCACCATAATCAAGTTGCGGTAATGTTATAAGCGAAACATCACCACCGTCATCAGCTTGTAATCTCATGTAGCATAAAAGTACTGTATATTCAAATTGCTGTGTCAAAGACATCGGCCTCCATCTAATGTCATCAGCAACATTAACCACTACCTCCAGCTCTCCTTTAGCATTATTTTTAGGAGTATAAAGATTTCCATTGCTTGTTACATAATAAAAATATTTGTTATGTATTGATTTCGCCGTCCCTAGCGTTTTTGATTTACTTAAATCATAATTACGAAGGATAGCCTCTACATCCACACAAATAAGAATATCTACAGTTTGATATTTAGAAGCCGTTATAACGTCGCTCATATCTATTCTCCTTCACAATAAAGTGTTAGATTGTTTAACAATCATCTATTATATTAATAATTAAGTCTAAAAAAACCACTGATATAAATCATAGTTTTAAAAAATAAATTATCTATATATTTGAAATAATTGCTTAATATATAAATAAGTTTCGTATTAATATTGAAACAAAAAATTATTATTTTCAGTATTGAATTACTATTTGCAAACATGAATAATTCAATATTCTCTCTTATGTTAAAGTTATACTTTTGTGATATTTAACTGTAAAATTAAATGAAAATAAATTTCATATATTTAGTCAGTAATATGGCAATGAAACTCTTAATTTTTATATTAAATGTAATTCTGCCTATCCTTGGCGTAACACGTATATTAATTCGGTAAACTAAAATACTGAGTTACATTAATTATGTTGAACAATTAGATTACAACTAATCCTCAGAAACAACGATACTAGTTAATGGAGTATGATAGCAATAACCAACAAGTTTATTTAAATTATCATAAATAGATATATACCATGCATATTGAACTATACCTGGCTTACGCAGCGTAGATTTTTGATAGTAAATATGTCTTTTTTCATGGATAAAATCAGCTAAAGGAGCTTGTGGCAATTCAATGCTATTTTCTTCCTGAGGCGTTAATGCTTTTTTAAGCTTGGGGACAACAACATTAGTTAATGTATATACAGTCATTGGTTGAGAAACGCAATCATTCGCATCTTTTTTTTCCACTCGATATAAAAACACCTTATGGTTAAATTGAGCAGATATGCTAGAAGATTGCCATCTAACTATATCACCTACCTTACCTGTAACTTTAAGTGAATTTGTAGAATTTTTCTCAGGAGAATACTCTTGACTTTCAGTGGTAATATAATAGAAGAAACTATCATCAATTTTAGTCGGCTTTTTATAATCTTGGCTAAGACTTAGTTTATTTCTATTCAGTTTATTTAAAATAGATTGCACATCAATACAGATTAAAATATCTATGTTATTAGTAAATTCAGCATTATCATCAATATTCATAATGTTAGCCCTATTACCTTATATTAATTTTGTAGTTTATAAAACTTGAACAAAAGAGCTATGAGAAATATACCCAATTAACTCAAGGTTATAGTGTATGCTTATTATAAAAGTCAATTTTTCTTTACCTGATTTCTTACCTTTTGATTCCATATAGGATTGCGTTATAGATTCTATGCCATATTTAAACGGCGTACCGGGTAATTGATTATTGTTCTGTTCTGGGTAAGTGACCTTTGTTACTTCCTGAGTATATTTTAGCGGCGCTATAGCTTTATAGCTATTTTCTTTAGTTTTTTTGTATAAGTTTACTGAATGTATCAATTGTTGCGTTAAAGATATGACTCTCCACCGGATAGTATCGTCGACACCTATTTTCACTATCAATCCACCCGTAGCATTATCTTTAGGTGTATAAGCGTTTTCATTATTAGTAATGTAATGAAAATATTTATTACCTACCATTGTAGGGTTATCCGGATTTGTTCCCAGTTTATCGTAATCATTAATAATACCATCAACATCCACACAAATAAGAACACTTACAGTTTGATTCATTTTTGCACCCCTTCATTGGATTAACCCTCATTGGATTAAGTTGAACTAAGAGTCCTCTATCATCCTAATAATTAACTACTAAACCTGAAATAACTACTGGTATAAATCACAGTTTAGATAAAAAAATTACTTATATATTTATCAGAAATCTTTTTAGACACAGCCAAATCCTACCAATAATTTATTATTTAAAAAAAGAATTTATATCAAATTAATATCATAACGATATTAGTTCATAAACAGATTAGTACTCTTTTAAGGTATAATTGATTGTATTATTTAATCTCGAAGATATTAACCTTATCGATATTTTTATATTAACAAATTCTACATTATGACTTGCCTTAAGAAGGATTTCCTCAAAGAAGAAACCCTCTTATTTAATTCAATTTTACTCAACGATTAATTCATCAATAAAATAATCATCACTATAATGATTACCTAAAGTAAATTATCAGTTGATATTCTTCGACAAGAATTGTGTATCGGGGAGATCGTCATTTAATTCATCATAATCTTTAACTTCATTGTTAAAGGTAATAATCTTATCTTGCCCACTGCATTGACTATTAGATACCATATTACAATCATCAGGAATATTCTTTTCACTTATTCCAAGCCATTCAGAAAATAGCGTCAGAAAATGCAATCCACTTCTTTGTGCTGTTATCTCCTCACGATAAGAGTAATCACTGCCGGTAATAAAAAACGGCACCTGAAAACTCTGTTTATTTTCATCATCATGTGTCAGGTTTTCTTGATCGGTTCCTTTATCAACATAAGAAAGCCCATGATCTGAAAAATAAAGCATCGTCCATCTTACATGATGATGATTAGTCTCAGCCGCAATTTCAGAAAGTAGCTGATCTGTATTAGATATGCTTTTAACATAACAAGAAATTTCTTCCGATTGTAAGAACAGATCATATTTCCCATTCGTTCTGACGCACGCCTGTGGGTGAGATCCCATCAGATGAATAACAATCAGTTTTTTCTTCTGTTCTGGTATTAATGCCTCCTTAATATAAGGCATCAATTTATCATCAGGCAAATAACGCCGGTCATCAGAGCTGCCGCTTTTCAGGAAATGGACACTATCCGCCTGTTGTCCAATCAACGCCACCGGAGAATCAAAAGTGCTCTTCATCCCCTGATTAGATATCCAATAGGTATAAAACCCGGCTTTTTTCGCCAATGTTATGACACTATCATTCAAATTGATCGCATTCTCACCTTTCAAGGCCAGTGAGTTGGTCAAAGATAACTGAGTCGATGCCGCTGATGAGATGTAATTTGTAAATATCTTGCCATTCGCCTTGTCCAGCCACGGCGTATTGTTATAAGGGAAACCATATGCATTCATAAAGTCCTTTCGAACACTTTCACCAATGATCATAATATAGGTTTCATATTTATCCTCTTTTATCACCGGCTGCCAAGAGTCTTTCTGTTTTATTATTTCAGCGAACCTAATTCTTTCTGAATTAACCGCTTTATAGCTCTCAACGACATCACTAAAAAACCTAATTTCGGGTAATCCTGATGCCAATAGATTAAAGTTAGGATCGAAATCAGATTTTATATACCCTTTTACCGGTGACCAGAAAGCTGACAATACAGAAAACAGTGACAGAAATATTATACTTTTTCTCTTTAGCGTCACTCTTACCTTCAAAGATAAAATCATTAATATAATAGTAGCCGACACCACCAAATAGGTAAAAAGAGGCAACCCGCTGATAAATTCTAACGCTTCATTTTTATTAGTATAAATTAAAGACCCTACTGAATTGATATCGGGACAGCCATAATTCAATCCTACGGGAGCATAGAACACACCAATTAATCCAATCATGCATACCAAAATATAATATATATATTTATTCAAACTGGACAATAATATCAGCATTGAAAAAGCACTAAATACATATATAAACTTTAACTGATATCCAAGGGTTAAATGAACCAATGAAATAAAACCAAACAAGCATATCAAAGTGAAATTTTCTTTGATTTTTTTACCCAATAGCATACTCACTCATTTCCTTCAATCTATGCAATAAAACACCAAAAATTCATAATCATTTCTTATTAATAGGAGTGATTTTACAATAAGAAAATCTGTGGTTAATCAGCTACCATCATGATACAGCTTCAAGCAGCACCATTCAGATTGCGACACTAAGCCATTAAACTAACGCATAAAAAAACACCTTACTCATATCTGTAACTTTAGTTAAGGAATTTCCTGAGATAGGACAGTTAGTAACCTTCCATATTTGATTAACAGCATGTAAATAATATGCGTTTTTTTTGTTAATAGCAAAAACTATGACTATATCGATCCTGCTCACGATTTTAAACTATACTTAATCAGCAACCCATGCACGAAGACATATATCCGATGACAAAGGTAACTAACTGAAAAATAGTGAAAATATCTATTTAAACACTGTACATCTTAAAGAAACATTATCCTCGTAATCGATACTCAGTAAAGAGAAAGCAAATCAGGTCAAATTATTGGTTATTAAAAGCTATTATGAACATTAGCTGCTGAAATTGATGACATGACCTAAGCTCTTCATACATAGCCAAACATGTTGGTATTCCAGTAAATCCAGCCAGGAAAACTCAATAAAATATTGACAATAGATAGCACACACAGAAAGAATCATCTCAAAACCATGAGGAGATTAGCGATGAATGAAAGATTCTATCAATTAAAAATAACACTTATAGACTCAAAACCTGCTATTTGGCGGCAATTTGTCGTGCCAGCCTCTATTTCATTTGACAGACTGCATGACGTGATACAGATCGTAATGGGATGGCAGGATAGTCATCTACATGAATTTCGTATTGGCAAACTGCGATTAACAGAAACGCCAGAAAGCCCATCTGATGGTAAGGAAGAAGATTTATACCGTCTGGTTGACCTGATTAAACAAAAAGGGCGATCTTTCACTTATCTCTACGATTTTGGTGATGGATGGGAACACGAAATTACTTTAGAAAACTGTCATTATCCTATAAATGACCTGCCGTTTCCTTTTTATTGTCTGGATGGCGCTCGCGCTTGTCCTGTTGAAGATACCGGCGGAATTGACAGTTATGAAAATTTAATCGCAATACTGAATGATCCTGACCATGAGGAATACGCAGAAACGCGGCAATGGATAAGTGAATTACTTGATTTGGATGAAGATGAACAATTCAACTTCGAGCAATTTCCTATTAACAATATCAATGCTTTCCTGGCGCTCTATTATCGCTGGTCACGAGATCGTTACCATCTCTTGTGGGATTGGGAATAAACCTAGCAGCAGGATAAATCTATCATCATTGAGAAAAGTTTCGGATGAATCGCCATGATGGACATTGGAGCTTGATTTGAATTAACTTTTCTCATGGTATTAGGTGGTACTCAGCTCAGTATCAAGTGCAGTTTCTGAGGGCTTTGAGATTAACCCTATCAAACTGCACTGGTATTTAATACCATTATCATCACCCATCTGATATTAAACAGAGTAACTATCGCAGCAGGTATTACTATTACCGACCGCTCTTATCAATCAATAGAAAATAAAAACCGTATGCAAAAATGAAGCATGAATATAAGATTCTCTTCTCTCACCACTTCTTTCCGGTTGCATTAACAAAGTTATTAAAACAACGACTAAATAGATAATGCCATTAATCATCGTAAGAGATTGTAATAAAGATATTTTTTTAATTAGCGAATTCGAGATGGGCTAATATCTCTTTGACTCCATATCGAATTTGTAACACTTTCTTACAAATTTATATTTTTGTAAATTTGAAAAAAATTCTTGCTATCTGATGAATATTTAATTATTACTTAAATGCCATTATATGGGCTATATTTAAAAATTACCCCCTGTTCCCCTTATCCTTGGGGACTAACTGATTGGGATTGATCTCTCTCTCCCTCTCATTCAGCTCGCCATTATTCACGCTATAAGCACTGCTTTTATCTGTGATGATGGGATTTTTACTAGGTTATTTCTCTAACAAAAAATTGATTATTTCAACTCTGGGAAAAATATGCCCCTTGTGAGGCTACAGCAATCGCCTCACAAACATCTTTCCAGATAAAAACCTTATAGGACAGTGTGTTATGAATAAAAAACAGTCTCTATTCCTACAAGAATTGCAATATATACGGCAATTGGCGCAGGAAGTCGCAAAAAAAAATCCGCATCTGGCAGATTTTTTATCCGAGGGCGCCGGTGATCCGGATATTGAGCGAGTGATACAGGGCTTTGCGCTGTCAGCCGCCCGTATTCGCGAAAAGATTGAGGATGAATTTCCCGAACTCACCTTAGGGATGATGGCACATATTTGGCCATATGCCATGTGCCCGGTCCTGCCCACCAGCATCGTTCAATTTTCACCCGCGGGGAAACATCACCTGGCCGCGCTGACGCTACCCGAAGGGACGTTGGTTTCTGCCGGGGAAGGCGAAGAGGAAATCCGTTTTGAAACCTGCTGCCCTCTGCATATCGAACCACTGACGGTGATTGACCGGCAACTGAACGCAGCCCCAGAGTACAGTGAAATAACGCTAACACTGCAATGTTCGGAGAATACCTCAGAGTGGCT
>NZ_LOIC01000080.1:3105-6113 GCF_001684335.1 Photorhabdus namnaonensis | reverse complement strand
TCTTTCTGGGCAGCGATCGTCTGCAAGCCGCTGAATTAGCCTTATGGCTTGACTTTCATCTGTGTGATGTCTTTTTGCGAACACAGGACGAAACCATCACGCTTGATAGCAGTTACCCTGTGCCGGCATTGTGGGGAACCGCGCGGCAAGTCGCTATCCTTCCCACGCAGAAAACCACGCCATACTCTATCTTGCAACTGATGACTGAGTACTATTACCTGCCCCATGTGCATGATTTTGTGACGATTGATATCAAGAAAGGTCGTCGATTGGTGGAGTTGAACGCAGACCGAACATTCGAGCTGATTTTTCGGTTTGATGGTCATCTGATGCTAAACGATATTTCCCAAACCTTTCTGTTGGATTGCGTGCCGGTAAGACATCTGGAGCCGATGAGTGCGAAGATCTCGGTAAACAGTGAAGCCAATCATTATCAAATCCCATTGGATTCGACTAAGCGACTGTTCAAGCTGAACCACATTTACACATCAACTGAACCGGAGCAGGAGCGCGGGCAACCCTACCGCTATCTGCCTATCGAAAAATTTATTCCAACCGCTCATTTTCTGCCGGACGCCGAGTTTCTTTACTATTATCAGCTTAGGACGGAATGCGATATGTCGCAGCGAACCCTGCAACATCTTCACTTCTTTGATTGCAATGGCAAACCAGCGGATAACCTGCCGCCACACTCCATTCTTTGTCAATTTACCGGTTATCGGACACAGGCCGCCAACCTAGGTATCGGTGCTATCAATCAGCTGGGAGAAAATGCCTCGGGGCTGAAAGTCAGCAATATCACCCCGGTTTCTGCCTGCCACCCACCAATAACGGAGGATAAGGAAGATAGATCGAACTGGACAATCATCTCTTTCCTTTCCATGTCCCCCTGGATGGCGTTTCACACTGACTCGTTAAAAGAGCTGATCAAACTATTCGATTTCTCCTACGACCAGTCATTAAGCAAACGTATCCAGGAACATATCGACGGTATCGTTCAACTGGACAACATCCTAATAGATCGTCTGGACAAAGGGGTTCCAGTGCGGGGCCATCAACTCGTCCTGACATTGAACCCGGATTGTTACACCAATCAGGGGGAGATGCATCAGTTCAGTCTGGTGGTGTCACGCCTGATGACGCTTTTCATCAGCATGAGGACTTTTGTGATGATGAAAGTTATGGATGCCCACACAGGAAAAGTTCTGTGGAATTTTAACCACATGATGTTTGGGCTGCGTGCCTATCTGTAATTTAATTGTAAGGAAAGTGTATCAATGAGCAAATTAAGCCCACTCGATTGTATTGACTGTAAAAACATGCTGAAAAACTGGATAGAATTTCAGTTGGTGGATGAACAGGGGAAACCCTTGGTCAATATGCCTTATCGTTTGAAAATCCGTGGAAATCCGCTGCTGGGACGTAAAGGGGTTACCGATGGCAATGGATTGCTAAGGGAAGAAGATATGCCTTCCCATCCGGTAACTCTGTATATCGGCGCCCAACCGCTGGCCGATGAGATGGAACAGCGCCCGTTGCGGGAAAAACGGGGAGAAGAGGCTTCGGTGGTGAAGCCAAAAGCGGAAGCCGAAGGCTATCAATATCGCTATGTGACTATCGGGCAGATTAGTGATGGATTGCCGGAGATTAAAGATTGGAAAGATTCTAAAGATATTCCACCGCCTTATCATTTCCCGGACCCGGAGCCAAAAGGCTATCAGGTCCATCCGGTGAATCGACGGTATGTTCTGGAAGTCTGTCCGTTTCGGGCCTGGGTTTTACTGCTACATCATCAGAAGGAGTATTCCATTGTGAATGCTTATAACCAATGTTTGATGAGTGTGCTGGCCTATGCCGATGGGGATGTTGATATTGAAGGTTCTGTGAAACACTTTTTTAACCGGCAAATGGTGGATGTTTCAAAATTGCCCTATAAAGTGGAAGCATTATCGGCAACACCTGTGGTTTACGATGTGCCGTTTAGTAAACGTTATAAGCGAGTGGAATTTATTGATTCACAAGCAGGAGACAATAAGCAGGGTGATACCAAACTGTTTTATGTTGCCAGTGAGAAAGATGTGATTGTTAGTTGGCGGGGAACCGCTAGCCTGGATAATTATCTGACTGATGCCACTTTCCAGCCATTGGCTTTAAGTTGCGATGATGACAAAGCGTTGTGCAGTGAGTTTATTCATCATGGTAAAGTGCATAAAGGGTTTTGGGAGGCATTTAATTTGGTTGGAGAGTTAATAGTCCCCAGTGATAAAAATAAAAAGGTATTCGGTGATATCATTAACTTAGTTAAAAACAAACGATTATTTATTTGCGGCCATAGTCTGGGAGGCGCACTGGCATTATTGCACAGCGCACAACTGAAAGAACATAATCCTTGTCTCTACAGTTACGGGATGCCGAGAACATTAACCCGCAGTGCGGTAGGGGAATTGTCTTCTATTATCCACTATCGCCATGTCAATGAAGATGATGTCATCCCTGCTGTGCCATTTGAGCAGGATATGGATAATGTTTTTTTCAATTATTGGGCACCGGCGGGGTATGACTGGGCGGTTATGAAGTTACTGTCGCCATCACCGGTTGTTCAGGCAATTAAACAGGCGACAGCCAGTAAAGAAATCTATTTGCATCATGGTAAAGTTGTCCATTTTTTTCAAGCCAACAGTTGCCCGGAATGGCTGATTTCCGCCCGGAATGCCTCTCTTATAACGGGTATTGCTGAAAAAATATTGGATAACACCACAAAACTCTACTTAATTCCTGAGTTAAATCAGGAAACAGAAAAGGATTTTTCGCTGGCCGGTGAGCGGCAAAACGCGTTGTTTAATCAGCTCAGTCAACAAGAAAAAGACAAACTGTTTGTTGAAAACAGAAGTGCTGATTTGAAAGGCGGATTCGGTTTCTCTAATCATAGTTCGTATAAATATGCGGGTTATATTGACAAGCGCCTCAGAGAGTTATGTGAACCGGATAAGGTTACGGTCTATCAGGAC
>NZ_LOIC01000080.1:1890-3095 GCF_001684335.1 Photorhabdus namnaonensis | reverse complement strand
GGACAGTTATAAGATGCTTATCCCTGACAATGTTTACTACCGAAATCTCTATTTTCTGGATATGGATAAGCAGTTAATAAAATCACTGGCTGTCAGCCAGCAGGAAGGACAAGGGGAGCTGGCCTTACAGCATTACTGTGATAAACAGGAACTGTCCGTATGAAAATATTGAAGATAACGCTGTCCTTATTATTTCTCTATTTTATTTACTGGGCGTTTGGCGACACCTTTTTTGACAGGCTTTTTCCTTTTTCACCTGACGAGAAGAAACAGTTGATTACGGTGGAAGGTGTCGTGCCGAAATACACAAAACCGTATGTATCTGCGCAATATATCTCAAAAGACTGCCTGAGATATCAGCTTGATGCAGGTATGTCGCCTTATCAAGTACCGACTTATTATGGATTGGATTTGGATGTAAAAGCTGATCCCCAAACCGGTTACTTTCAGGCGAAATTACCTTTTAATGGTGGAGGATGGTGTAAATGGAAAATTAACTGGGCTTCTGTTACGGTGGGGTATACCGATGTACACCATTTGGTGAAAGATGCTGTTATATCTGAAGGGGCAGAAGGGACTGGTTTAACCGCATTTATTAATGATGTAACCCAGGTTAATAATAGCGAAACTGCGATATTGAATATCCTGGATTACCATCCCACCATTTATCCGGTTTTAGAAATGTCTGAGGGACTTCCTAAAAGAGTACTCTTGCAAGGTGAAGTAGCACAACGTTTTTTTAGATTGAGGTTAACTCCAGGAGCGGAATGGAAAATTACCTTTAAGCCTAAACTGGATGAAACTAAAATGCCGAAAATTACTATCACTAACGGAAGGGGAGAATGGGTTGAATATCCTGATGGACGAATCGACCTTAATCGCCAAACGATAGACTACTGGAAAATAAAGTAGTGCTAACAGAGTTTCCAGTAAAAACCATTGACTGTGGGCCAGCAGGAAGAACAAGGGGAGCTGGCCTTACAGCATTACTGTGATAAACAGGAACTGTCCGTATGAAAATATTGAAGATAACGCTGTCCTTATTATTTCTCTATTTTATTTACTGGGCGTTTGGCGACACCCTTTTTGGCAGGCTTTTTCCTTTTTCGCCTGACGAGAAGAAACAGTTGATTACGGTGGAAGGTGTCGTGCCGAAATACACAAAACCGTATGTGTCTGCGCAGTATATCTCAAAAGACTGCCTG
>NZ_LOIC01000080.1:0-1880 GCF_001684335.1 Photorhabdus namnaonensis | reverse complement strand
ATGCAGGTATGTCGCCTTATCAAGTGCCGACTTATTATAAATTACGTCTGGATGTGAAGTCAGATCCACAAACTGGTTACTTTCAGGCGAAATTGCCTTTCAATGGTGGAGGATGGTGTAAATGGAAAATCAATCAAGCGTTTGTGGCGGTGGGGTATACCGATGTTAGTCATCTGGTGAAAGATGCCGAACTCTCTTCGGGAACAGGATTAACCGCCTTTATCAATGACGCCGCACGAACAAATTATTCTGAAGCCTCTGAGACTCGAGCATTGAATACGATAAATTTCAGCCCGGTTATTTACCCTGTTTTGAACGTGGTTGAGGGATATCCAAACAGCATTTCCTTACAAGGCAAGGTAGGTTCGTTTCCGTTTAGACTGAAATTAATTCCAGGAGAGGAATGGAAAATCACCTTCAAGCCCAAACTGGATGAAACCAAGATGCCAAAAATTACGGTAACTAATGGGAGAGGCGAATGGGTTGAGTATCCTAACGGAAGAATTGACCTCCATCGCCGAACTATAGACTACTGGAAAATAAAATAATATCTACCTTTGTAGGAATTGAGGAACAATTACCATGATAAATATCAAGCAATACTTATCGATCTTATCAGTGATTTTAATATCAGGCTGTGCTGATCCAAATGAGCCGCTTTCTCCTCCTAAAGAGAATCAATGGCTCACCGTAGAAGGGGTAGCGCCAAAATATACCAAACCTCATGTGTCCGCGGAATATATTTCGAAAAATTGCCTTGAGTATCGTCTGGATTCCAATATGTCGCCTTTTAAAGTACCGACTTATAACGGATTACGTTTGGAGGATGTAAAAGCTGATCCTAAAACTGGTTACTTTCAGGCAAAACTACCTTTCAATGGCGGTGGCCGATGTAAATGGAAAATTAATCGGGCCTTTGTGTCGATTAGTTATACCGATGTCCACCATCTGGTGAAAGATGCTATTCCATATTCGGCAACCGGTTTAATCGCATTTATCAATGATGCAGCCCGGACAGATATTAGCGAAATGCCCGCATCGAATACGATTGATTTTAGCCCGGTTATTTATCCTGTTTTGAAAGTAGTTGAAGGTCGCCCAAG
The DNA here is from genome assembly GCF_001684335.1 of Photorhabdus namnaonensis. Taxonomy (GTDB): domain Bacteria; phylum Pseudomonadota; class Gammaproteobacteria; order Enterobacterales; family Enterobacteriaceae; genus Photorhabdus; species Photorhabdus namnaonensis. Next base: position 777 of record NZ_LOIC01000080.1, on the reverse strand, counting down.
CCGGGTATTCTTACAAGGTGAAGTATTAAAAATGCGCCCTTTTCGACTGAAATTAACTCCAGGAGCTAAATGGAAAATTACCTTCAAGCCTAAACTGGATGAAACAAAAATGGCAAAGGTTACAGTGACTCGCGAGAAAGGTGAATGGGTTGAATACCCCGGAGGCAAGATAGATTACGGCGATCAAGAAGTCGATTTTCGATTCATGTACATGAATATGAAATAACGCTGTAGGAATTGAGGAAAACTTACCATGATACATATCAAGCAATTTACTAACTTACATCAACATCAAAAATAAGGAGTCCATATGAACGATGGATTACACTTTCTTTGTCATATTACCGATTTGCCGGAGAAAACTTTTGCGGTAGCTGAATTTTCTTTACAGGAGGAGTTATCCGAATTATTTACCCTATCCTTAACGCTGGTCAGTAAACGGGCCGATATTGATCTGGAATCACTGTTATTACAATCGGTGAAATTCCGGGTGATTTTCAACGATGTTGAGCAACGTCAGGTTAGCGGCATTGTCACACAGGCTATTCGGGGGGATACGCATGCGCATCGTACCATTTATTCCCTCACCGTCCAGCCCGCGCTCTGGCGGATGAATTTGAATCAGGACAGCCGGATTTATCATCGGCAAAGCGTGCCGGAGATCCTCAAGAGTTTACTGAAAAAACATGGCATCCTGTTCGATTGCCAACTGGATGAGTTTCATTACACACGGGAGTATGTGACGCAAAAACGGGAGTCCGATTATGCCTTCTTTGC
>NZ_LOIC01000079.1 GCF_001684335.1 Photorhabdus namnaonensis | reverse complement strand
GTCCGGGGAGTCCACGGTTAACAGCCGGCCCAGGATGTCGTAATGATAACGGGTGGTCCCTTCCGGGGCGCGCAGCGTCGTCAGCCGGTGCGCGGCATCATAATCATAGCGGGTCACGTTCTCTTCCCCGTCCCGCTTTTCAATGCAGTTCCCCGACCGGTCATAGCGATAATGCCACTGCGTGCCGGCATAATCCTGCTCGGTGATAACCCGCCCGTCCGCATCCAGGGTGTAGGTGTAAGTTTCCCCCTGCGGGTTAATCACCTGCGTCAGTTGCAGCGTGTCGGCATCATAACGATACTGCCAGCGATGCCCCT
>NZ_LOIC01000078.1:62169-72623 GCF_001684335.1 Photorhabdus namnaonensis | reverse complement strand
TGATGCCTTTTTGGCATCGTTTTCATCACAGCAAAAGCCAGGAAGACAAAAAATGAGTGTAGCACTATTATGAAATCTTATTTAGTTGTTCAACATGGCGATCACTGTCAATGTTCAGCACAACACAAACAGCGCTCACATCCTGGCAGCTTTTTATTGCATGCTCTACTTCTGCCAACTCAACTCGATGCCCCCGCACTTTGACCTGATCATCAAGCCTGCCTACAAACTCAATCAGTCCATCATTCGACAATACTCCTTCATCACCAGTAGCAAACATTCTGGCTCCTGGTTGGGTGGAGAAAGGATCAGGTAAAAAACGCAGGCTGGTTAGCCCAGGTTGATATAAATACCCCCGTGCGACAGACTGTCCCCCAATATAGATTTCACCACGCTCACCTGGCCTGACCGGTCTCAACATTTCATCCAATAAGTACATTTCCGCATTGACGATGGGTTTACCTAAGGGAGATTTTATCGCATCAATACTTAATGATGACATAGAGTAACTACTCACCAAAGTCGTTCCTTCAGTCGGACCATATACGTTATTAAATAAAAAGTATTTGTCTGGTTTCTGCTTTCTGGACAAATACTTAAACGCATGAGTGACTGACATTGCATCGCCACCAACAAGCAATTGAGGTACGCTATCCAGAGCCTCTTCGCGATAATCTACCAATACGTGGAATAAGGCAGGTGTCAGTAGCAATATCGTAATACCATGTTCAACAAGGCATTTCGGCAGCTCATCAATGGCTTGATATGAAGGAGAAGCCAATACCAATGCCGCTCCATTAGTCAATGCTCCCCATATTTCAAAGGCAGAAGCATCAAAAGCCGCCGGTGCTAATTGCAATATTTTTTCATTAGGTCCGAAATGAACGTACTGCTGCTTCTGGCTAACGAGGTTGGCAACACCATGATGAGTCACTCCCACTCCTTTGGGGCGTCCTGTACTTCCCGAGGTATAGATAACGTAAGCTAGCTGTTGACTGGTAACTTGTGGCAGGATTTTTGGCACTACAGATTGGATTTCATCGATATAAACAGTGGCAACATTTTCAATGACCGTTGAATCTTTCATCATGGTTCGAGTCAACACCAACCTTGCACGCGAGTCCGTTATCATATAACGAAGTCGCTCAGCCGGATAATCGGGTGGTAGTGCTAAATAAGCAGCACCAACTTTAAGCGCAGCCAACATCGCTATGATCATGTCAGAAGAGCGCTCAATATAGATTCCAACCACATCTTCAGCCCCGATACCCGACTCCATTAGTCGATAGGCAAGTTGGGTAGCACGGTCTTGCACATTTTGGTATGTCATTTCTACATGATGTGCACTAATGGCGATCTTGTGAGGAGCATTTTCAACCATCGCATCAAATTGTTCATGCAACACTATTCGTTCATGCAACACTATGCGTTCTTTCATTATTTATTCCTATGAATAATGTGCAGCAGTCAATTTGACTGGCAAGCGATGGTAACCAGATAGAAAAGTCGAATAGATAGGGCTGGGTTCTCCACACAAAGAGATCTCATCAACAAGCTCCACAAGCGCCTCCAGCAGTGCAGTAATTTCTATTCTGGCAAGAGCGGCACCAAGGCAAAAATGAGCCCCATATGAAAAAGAAATATGCCGATTATCACTCCGATTCAGATCAAGCTGATTGGGTTTAGTAAAGACGGTTTCATCAAAGTTAGCAGACCGATTCCAAACAATGACAACATCACCAGCCCTAATCTGCTGACCGCCTAATTCAACATCTACCGTTGCGGTCCGACCACCATGTAAAGCCGGCGTGGTCCATCGTAACAACTCCTCTACTGCCTTACTAATTTCTGCTTCACCACGTCGCAATTGAGCCCAGCATTCTGGATATTCGGCAAATGCTTTTATGATGCCTATCAATGCCAACCGAGTTGTTTCATCGCCACCCAGTAACACGCTATAGCAATTGAAGACTATTTCTTCTTCTGTTAATGCCAAGGAGTTTTGAGTCATTGCTATCAGGTTACTGACAAGATCATCTTCCAATGGCTCGATTTTGCGAGTCTGAATACATTTATAGAAATACATCAACACTTCGTTTCTGGCGAGTCGGGTATCTACTTTATCAACTGACAAAGAGTTCGAAGCCAGTGCTGCACTTGCATTGACAAATAGTTTTGCTCGATCAGATTCTGGAATTTTCAAAATATCACATATAGCCGCTAACGGAATATGTGGAGCTACATCAGTGGCAAAGTCACATTGCCCGGATGCTACCGCATTATGTACAAGCTCATGCATCGCATTTTTGATTCTTTTTTGTACCGACATCAGGTTCTTAGGGCTGAAAGACTTTAACAACTCTTTGCGGATTTGACGGTGTCTGTCTCCATCAGACACTGCAAGCATGCGACCACCCGCTGTGTCTCCATCATGTAACAGTGTAGCCATGACATTTCCACGAACAGAGGTAAAGGTTTGACTATCACGGTAAACCCGCATAGTTAACTCATGGGTGCTGACAACCCAAAATCCTGATTGACCATTGACCGATGGATGCCAAGCGACAGGTGACTCATTACGTAATTGCCGCCAGATGTTATCTATATCAGGACGTAAATGAGTCAGGGGGTCAGTGAGATTTATGTTATCCGGCACTTTAGCTACATTTGAAATAAGACTCATATCGCCCCCAATTCATGCGCATTAAGAATTTGAACTTCTTCACTGTCCATAAATCGAACATGAAAACGCAAGCACTGCCCCATACGCTGATAAATATCCAGAAATGCCTTATGGTTATCCACTTTGCCCAACACCATGTTAATTTCATTGGTTTGTGAGCCACCCGGCAAAGTAGTTCCTGCCCACACATATGGGCGATATGACGATACACCATCAAGAGAGAGAAGTTCATCTTCCCCATTAATTCGGAGAATTTCACATGGACGTGTTGGCGCAATATGGCAGATATTGAAATAGACGCGCTCAGGATTGAACACAGGGAAATCAATCATTTTTCCCAGCGCTAATCGTGCAGCCATTTCAAGCAGGCTAATATTGAGGCTGATTTTGGCCATCTCGTTGATACCCCCACCCACTCGACCATTTACTTCAATGATCCTGGGTCCCTGCTCAGTCAACTTCAGTTCGGTATGGGTGATCCCCCGATTAACTCCTAACACTTTGATGGCACTTGACGTTAATGCATAGATTTGGTTTTGTTCACTATCACTTAAGACTGATGGCCAGATATGACCATATTCACGAAAAGGGGGACTAAGTGGCATCTTGCCGGTCACATTTATATGCTTAATCTCTCCGTTAACCACCAAGCTTTCAACCGAGACATAATCGCCAAAAGGCAACGATAGCCGCCCCTGGAGGAACTCCTCTAATACCAGTGAACGACCACCATCAAATCCAATCTGCTTATTTGAAAGCAGTTTTTCTACCAGTCTCTTTCCTGTTTGCGGATCTTCAATAAGATAAGTATCGATGCTGCCACCACCATAGGATGGTTTTAACACTGCGGGAAGACAAACTTGTTCAACAGCTTGCTCCCAATCTGACACAGTGTTAATGAGGTAGAATCTTATCGACTCAATGCCAGCCTCTTGTAAAGCCACTCGCTGCTTATATTTGTCAGTAAGCCGATAGACCGTTTCGAGATCGTGAAAAGGCAAATTCAAGTGTTTTGCCAGCGTAGCTGTAAGACGTAAGGCACGCTCACTAAATGTCACAATCCCCGCAGGATTAAGGAGAGCGAGTTCTGATACCGCCCTTGCAATATCAGAACCATCAACTACGTGACAAAATCGTGAGAAGTAGGATATGCGCTCTCTTGTGTGTTCGTTTGAATTGATAACAAGTACAAGTGGTGCAACCCCATTCAATTCAGTGACAATATCTTTGGGAAGGGCTGCGCCTTCATCATAAATCACTATCAGAGGTTGATTATCAAAGGATTGTGGGCCATTACGCAGAGAAGCCGGGCGCATATCGGTCCAAACTTCTTCAATCCATTTTTTACATGTTTCTTGCGTCCCACTAAAACCGGTCGCTCGCCATCCGATAGCGACAGGCCATTCGGAATGAACACAGGCATATTGCTCTTCATCATTTATTACAACCAAATATTCATCCGTCAAACCTTCAAAACTGGATGAATACTTCATTTGTGTTTGGGTATTTTCATCACTCATTAGCGCAGACTTCCTTTTTTAAGCAAGTTTGACGGATACACAAATAAATGTCGTAAAGCTGATCTCGATAATAGAAGTGATCTCCAGGGAACATGACTAATTGGCAAGAATCATGTGTCAGCGATTTCCACTCTTGTAAATGATATGGACTCACCCACGGGTCACGATCACCGCCAATGGCTAAAATAGGGCAATGTACCTTGCCACTGGCTTGTTTGTGCTCAGCCACCAACAAATAATCAGCACGCAATACAGGCAACATGAGATCAAGCACATCCTCATGAAGCAGTTTCTTATCTTCATTTCCTATATTGGTTTTTAGCTCTTCAATCCAAGCTTCCCGGCTCATGCAGAGTATCTCTTCTGGTACCATGCCATTCAAATGTGGTGGACGTGCTGCTGATAAGACCAAATATTCAACGGTTCGGTTAGCTTGTTCTAAAAGTAATGCCAATTCATGACATAACAATGCTCCCATACTATGACCAATAAGAAGAAGAGGACCCTGTGTATGCAGCAATACATCTTTTGCCGCTGTAGCCGCTAAATCTCTTATACATAAAGGGAGTGGTTCAATACTTCGAGAACCTCGTCCCGGATACTGAAGCACCAGTACCCGATAACTATCTGCCAGCAGTTGCTGAACCCAGTCGGTCATAGAATAAGCACTGCCGCCGCCAAAAGGCGCAATCACAACAGTCATTGTCGTTTGCTCTTGATCGCAGTAATTCCATAATCCTGGCGTCAGTTGAACACGTTTCATTCCAACGTCTCTCCGGAAACTTTCAATTTGGGATCACTCCAATATGTATCTATCCAATCCAGGCATTCTTGTTCTGATCCCGAAAAACCCACACTTTGCCACCCTACCGGTAATGTCCGACCTTCTGGCCAAATGGAGTGCTTATCCTCTTTGTTACATACCACCCTGTAATTCATGATGTTTCGCTCCGCCGTTTGATAGTCACCACTTGATCCGCCTGAGCAAGCAGGTCAATATTTTGCGAGGCTACAATCCAGATCCCCGGCCACTTTTTAGGTAGTGCTGACCATATGGCTCTGGCTGTATCAGTATCCAGAGATGAATCGCAATCATCGACGACATAAACTTCGGCTGAATGACATAGCATACGGGCCAATGCCAAACGTTGGCGCTGGCCTCCTGATAACTGTTTGACACTACCGGAACCCAGCACAGTATCAAGCCCTTCAGGAAGATCAGATGAACCCGGTTTCAGATATACTGCCGTTAACGCCCACTCCATAGTTTCATCACTGATAGCGTCGTTACCCAGTGCCAAGTTATCTCGAACAGTACCGCCAATAAAGCCAGCACCCTGACGGGCATAAGTAACTTTAGGGCTTTGCCACCAATCAACGTCTCCACAAACTTCTTTGTTATTCCAAAGCACACTTCCTGATAAGTGTCGTTCCAGCGCTAGCAGACCGCGAAGCATACGACTTTTACCGGAACCCACTTCTCCATTAACGACAATGAGTTGATTGGGTGTAGCTACAAACGAAATAGGTTGCGTATCGCTATTGCAACAAAGCCCCCTCACCGTCAGTGATTTCAGTATGTCATCAGCAATAGGGGCTTCGCTGACAGGCTGCTCTGTCTGTAACAGTGGCTGAATTCGCTCGTAGCAGACATCGGCATTTTTATAGTTAGCCAATGCGCGACCAAAAAAGAAGATCTGCTCACTGACCCAACCGATATAAGTCAAAAACAGAGCCAATTTACCAATAGTGAAATCACCACTGACAATTCGGGTACTGACAATAATCAAGACAATAGAGGTACCTAGCATCACGATGTTACGAAATAGCCCCGACAGCAGATCAGTGAACATTTGATGCTTTGCCTGCACCGCCCGACGACGTTCAAAACTTGCCGAAAGTCGCTCAATATGCAGATCCAACTTTCCACCAAGGCGAAGGTCACGGATTCCTGCCAATATGTCGGTGATACGACCCGCAATTTGGCCTTGATATTGACGTTTCTCTTCCTGTAATGCTCCGACCTTATGTTTGAGAGCTATACCCAGCCACAAACCACCAACCATCGGTAAAAGCGCCAATGTCGTCACAATGTCAGTACTCAGCAACACGACAAGTGCTATCAACAATAGTACCGCCCGGTAGAAGAAATCTGCTGTCCAGCCGAGAAAAGAGGCTACTTCATCACTGTCATTACGAATACGGTTGAGCATATCCCCTTGAGAAAGACGCAGATCCGCGCCAGAGTGACTGCAATTTATTCCCTCCAGAATGCGTTGTTTAAGATATGCGCTGACCTTAAAAATAAGGGTAAAATCAATCTGTAAGCCAAAAATCAGTATCACTGAGCGTAATACCATCGAGCCTACCGCCAATACCAATAGCCACCAAACCGCTGAACCTGCGGGATCGACAACAGCACTATCAAGAAGCCGGCTGATGGCAAAACCAACGACCAAAGGTAAGCCGTGGATCAGCGTCCATATAACCATGCTGATGAAGTAAAGAAAGGAAAATCTGCGCACTAAACTCAGTAAAGAAGGCAACATTTTTGATGGGAAAAAGTGGGTTAACCCCGTCATGATATAAGTTCCCTATGTTTTGTTAACGTTTTGATCCCTGCGCCATGAAGGACTTCCTCGACACGGCCTTCATTCATGATAATGATTTGGTCAGCAGTGGATAATGTATGCAGGCGATGGGCAACGATGATCACGGTACGATTAGCGCTAATTTTTTCCAGTAATCTCATCCAACTCTGCTCAGTGCGAGGATCTAATAGCGAGGTGCCTTCATCGATAATGATTAATTGTGCGTCTTGAAGCATGGTTCTTACCCCGGCAATCATTTGGACTTCCCCTTCCGACAATGAACGCCCCCCAACCCCCACCAAAGTATCCAGCCCCTCTGGTAATGTCTTCGCCCATTTATGGATCTCTAACTCTTCGAGCGCGCACCAAATTGCATCATCTGAAATGCTGTTATCGAACAGAGTTAAGTTTTCGCGTAGTGTTGCTGAAAAGAGATACGCTTTTTGGCTTAACACTGCCACACGATTGGAAAATTCATCAGGATGAATGGAAGTGACCTCAACACCAGCAAGAGTAACCCGTCCGCTATCAGGCTGAGCCAACCCACACATGAGATTGAGTAATGTGCTTTTACCTGCCCCCGTGCGCCCAACAATGCCCACTTTGCTTCCAGCGTCCACACTGAAGCTCACGTTATGTAAGACTTGCTTACCCTGACTTTCATAGCGAAAGTCAACCTGATCAAATTGAACTGACAGGGGGCCTTCAGGTAGCTGATTCTCTACACTGTTGTGATTGACTTTCTCCTCATCTCGCAACATCTTGACTACCAGTGATAAGGTCGCCATCAATTGTTGTACCTGATCTACCTCCGAAGACATGTCTTCCATTGGCTCTCTGAGTCGGTCAACATAAAGATAAATCATGGTTAACGTACCAATACTGATACTGTTATGACCGAGTAATTGCAGCCCAAATCCAAAACCCAGGCCAAAACTCAAGGCAAAAAATAGCTGGGTAATCGGCCAAAATATGCGTCCGCTGACATAGGCTTTACGTTCTATTTTTAATAAGCCAGAAAGCATCTTCTGTAGTTGCAAAGCAGGCCAACGGCTCCTTCTCAATGAATGCAAATCATCTTTCGCGGCAAGAGTATCGCCGATAAAACCAAATATGTGGGCTCTCTCTTCACGGGCTTTTTTCCATCGCACTACTGCAAGGTTAGTAAGTTTCACCAGAACATAAGCCACAACGAGAACCAACACGGTAATTGCGATACCAACTTCTGGGATAATAGAAAACAAAATCACCAAAGTACCTAATGCTAATGCGATATTTCCTATAATCCGGAATCCAGATTCCGCAATAGTTTTTCCAATGATGTCCGCATTCCCCTCAATCTTTTCAAGGAGCTTACCCTGAGCTTCACTTTCAATTTGCAGGATAGACCGATTGTGCACAACATGATGAAATAGCTGACGCCTAAGTGCATCGGCAATACCCCAACCTGCACTGGTACTGCAATAACTGGTAACCAGACCAGCGATAACACCGCCAAAAGAGATGATTGCGTATCCCAAAGCCAAGAGGACCAGTTCATAAACGAAAGTACCTGCGGTAGCTTTATCGATGTAATGACGGATCACAAATGGCCCCACTAAATCGCAAACAAGTGTGGCAATTAATGCCAGGAAAGTGCCAATAATGGCTTTTTTCATTGTCCGGGCGCTCTGCCAAAGCAACTTAAAACCTGTTAATGGGTTAGGAGAGTTCATACCTTGCATATTCGTTTGTATCTTCATATTAATTTTTATGAGTTATCCGTTCATTAAATTCAGATAGGACCGTTTTTATTTGCTCTTTTGGCATGACATCACCTGCAAATTGAGCACGAATTTCCATCTGGCCATCATTCACACTGATGTTAAAACAAAGCAAATAATCCATCGGCGTTACCCGAGGCTTCCAGTAACCCGTTCCCTCTGTGGTGATATCAATAAAGATCGGATTAACTTTCTCCTCATCAGGTGTATTCAGAAATAAAAGCTCTCCTTCAAAATCCAGTCTTAATTGTGGTCGAGGAATTGCCTTTAATTTTTCGGTGATTTTAGGATTAACAGAAAGATAGCGAAGTGCTTCAAAGCCAAACCCTCGAACAGGTACCTCACGTAACAACCGCGCCACGTCAGTTGCATGTTCATCAAAACTGCGTCCCATCGAAAAGGGCAACAGGAACGGAAAACCACATGTAAACCAGCCGATAGTGCGTCCTAAATCAACTTCGTCGAATAGGTCTTCTCGACCATGTCCTCCCAACTCAACAAGGATATTGTTGGCACTGGAAGGAAAATGGCTTTCTAAAGACCGCGCAAGCAGAGTCAGTAATCGGGCAAGTACGGGAAGTTGACTGTGCTCAGATGGTTTTAAAAACTGCTGAGTCTGTACTTCATCAAATACTGTTGTTTGCTCAACCATATTCGCCTCAATGCCAATAGCATCCGTACTTACTAACTGCTGTGCCTGTTCATAAGGTTGTGAAAGCCAGTAACGAACACCAAACAACTCTGGATCATCCTGCACCAATCGGTGTAAACGTCTGGCCCAAGCGAGATACGAAGTTGTCGGAATATCTAATTCATGGGCTTCAGCTCCGCCAAGCAACGCCGCTAAATCTTCTGTAAGTAAATCCCAGGAATAAGGATCGACTACCAAGTGATGAACTATAATCAACAATTTGTCCGGCAAATTATGAGCAGTCCGATAAAGTTGTATGCGGCAAATTGGCCCATTCTGCAGATCTAACGACTCATGACCTATATTCGCTAACTCAGTAATTTTCTGCGATAAGCTATTTGGGGCTATCTGCTGCAATTCAAATTGTTCGGTTGCGATACGGGCTTGCGGGTTAATTCCTTGCCACCTCCCCAATGCAGTAACCATAAAGCTGACTCCCAAAATAGGGAATCGGACTAATAGCGCTGATGCCGCCTGTTCAACAGTCGCCAATGACAAAGTGCGACTCAGTGTAAACAACACACCATGATTACAATGATTTTCATTTGGATTATCACGCTCAAAAAAAGCATGCTGAGCTGGTGTCAAAGGGGCCAAATCACTTAATTCATTCGGCGCATGTCTGACTTTGGTTAGTGCGCCCTTCCACTTGGCTAATAATGCATTAATTGCAGCTTCATTATGACGGAAAGGGATGTATTCAAGGGTAATAGTCAGTTTCCCATCAACGATGGCCGCATTGATTTCCCATTCCAGAGGACGGTGCCCCGTTGCTGCCCGCCGCATTCCAATATCTTCTTCTACACTGAAAAAGCCATCATTCGGCTGCTTCGTATTGAAACGCCGTGACTGCTCCCCGCCGTAAACGGCGAGGCTTCCCACTTCTCAGACCGCGACCGTCGATATGACGGATTTACACGGGTCTCCATGAGCTGTTACGACGAGTCCCGCCGCCTTTAATTCCAATATGCCCTTGTGTCGGATATTGATTGCCGCATTAATATCTCGGTCATGCTCAACTCCACACACTGGACACTGCCAGATACGCTTGTGTAGTGGCATTTCAGTCATTTTGTTACCGCAGCAGTGACAGATTTTCGAACTGGCGAACCATTGATCCAGTTTGACCAGATGAACTCCTCTTTCTGCTGCTTTGTATTCCAGTTTTGTGATGAATCCATACCAGCCCGCATCGCCGATAGCACC
>NZ_LOIC01000078.1:39641-62159 GCF_001684335.1 Photorhabdus namnaonensis | reverse complement strand
TATGGTTCTTCATCATATTGACTGATTTCAACGTCTCTACAATTACCGCTTGGTTTTCGTCAACAATTGCTCGAGAGAGTTTATGTTGAAAGTCAGCACGGGCATTAGCTACCCGTTCGTGTACACCCGCTAGCTGTATTCGGGCTTTACGACGATTGGCACTCCCTTTTTGCTTGCGGGATAAGGCTTTTTGTTTTCGCCGTAAGTTTCGACTGGCATTAATTAGGTGTCGTGGATTACTTACCTTTGTACCGTCTGATTTGATTGCATAATGACTCAGCCCTACATCAAGCCCCGTGATATTGGTTATCAATGCTGACTTGGCTGGCACTTCTACTCCATCATCACAGAGTAACGACGCATAGTATTTCCCTGTCGCGCTGCGACTCAACGTGATGCTTTTCAACGTACCCGTAATATCACGGTGCAACCGGGCTGCAATCGGCGAGGCTTTCGGGATTTTGATTGCACCGTCAAGCACTTTCACTCCAACGCAATGATAGCTGGATTGTTTTCCATGCTTACGCTTAAATGTTGGGAAACGTGCTTTCAGTTTCGGATTGAAAAAGTTGGAAAAAGCCACATCAAGATTGATTATCGCCTGCTGTAGCGCGATAGAATCATACTCTTTGAGCCATGAATACTGACGGGATTTCTTCGCTACAGCCAATAAAGGCTTCAGATCTTTACGGGGGCTTAAACTTATACCGTGCCGCCGATAAGCCTGTTTTTTGATGTGCAAAGCCTTGTTGTACGCAAAACGAACAGCGCCGAACTGGGCATTGAGAAATTCTGCCTGTTCTGGTGTCGGGTAGATGCGTACTTTTGTGGCTCTTAACATCGTCAGCGCTCATCGGGATAGTTTATGTATTTTAACCGCTTTTTTTGGTCATGTCCCCCCCAAGCTGGCAGTGAACGTGATGGTTAATAACCTGAAAGCCCTGCGGGCTTTTCGCCTTATATCACCGCCCGCATTGGGCGAGGGTTTACGGCGGATTTTGCTAATGCCTGCATTTTTTAACTTCAATGCTACCGATGACGCCAACCGAAATAGTTCCCGATAGGTAAGCGATTCTGTTTTATCACGGAGAGCTATCGCATGGGGGTTACTTTCCGCTTGCTCCAACACTAGCCGATAAAACGATTTTCCTGAGCTATAATCAGGTTGTGAATTGAATCTGGCTAGCAATTTTGTTTGCATCGCGTCATCGACGATAGCCATATTATTCAGACAGATGTCGAGATCAAAAAGCCCCTTGTTTAACAGTGTAGCGATACCTGTCGCTAAATGATGAAGCGTCTGAGCCTCAGCAACAATTCCACTAACACTCACTACACCATCAATAAGTTCGATAACTATCCCAGTTCCCGTCTGAGCGCAATTAACGACAATAGGCATGAAATGCTCCAAGAACGGCATCAACAGCGCCTTGTCTATCGATCCATGATTAATCGCCTCAACAGCAGCCATGCGAACATTGCTTAACCATTCACGAAAAGTCACAGCAGGAGGTACAGTCAATAAGACAGGCAAACGCTTGCCTTGTTCTGTATTAATATGCAATACAACAGAGGATACTCCCCCAATACGGCGCAACACGATACTAGTCACTGCCGCCAAAATTGCCCATGTCAGCAATTCAGAGTTGCCCGCTACTTGTTTCAGTCGGTCAGTAACAACGGAGGAAAGCGGACATTGCGCACTTACCAAAGATCCCTCATGGTGAGGAAAAATATCTGCGGTTGCAGCAGCGGCCTTAGTTAAATCACCAACCCGCATCAGCCAGTATTCACGATCAATCAGCTTCATAGTTGTCATTTTTTTATCCACATCTAGAACTGAAAATCTGGAATATCGCTAAAAACATCGTCTTGACCATCAAATAAGGCGAAAAGAGTGGTTTCCTCGCCTAATGTCACTAGCTGTGTCAGTGCACCTATATAAATATTCAACCAGCGAGAAACCGTGTCTTGTGAGAAAAGAGAAGTGGAATATTCCAATCGCGCTTGAAGTTCATCACCATATTCAATACAGGTAAGATTGAGTGGATATTTTGCGCCATTAGGATCGACATCCAGCAATTCGACAGCGGCTCCATTTCCCCCTAATACCTTAATAGGATCAACATCATTCTGAAAATCAAACATTGTGAGATGATAGGAAGTATTTGCCATCAGTTTCTGAATTCGATCAGCAGGAAATGCACTATGTGAAATCGCACTGAGTGATGCCTGCCTAACCGCATTCAGCACTACGTGAAATGGCTGGTGTGGATCAAGCCGTGCACGCACAATCACGGTATTAACATAACAACCAATGGTGTTTTCATCTTTCAGTTGCCGGTTAGCCACCGGCATAGCAACACAAATATCATGCTGCGCACTTATCTGCCATTGTAATGCCACCCAAGTTGTCAACATTATCATTTGCACTGTTACGCGAGAATTCATCGCCATCTGCCTCAACCTCTCAGTAACATCCTTCGATATCATCACAGGTAAATTAGCACCCTGGAGGTTAGATGCTGTCCCGCCCTCACCATCACAAGGCAGCAGCAGAATTGGGATGTTTGCCAAATATTCATACCAGAAAGCCTCCAGTTTCCGACCCTGTTCACTTTCAAGTAAGGTATATTGCTCCATCGCGTAATTTAAATAGTCGTTCACAGGCGGGGATATCTTGCCACCACTAAGAGCTGCCAATACCAATCGCCATGACCAGCCATCAAAAAACAGGTGATGAAAATTCAGCAATAGTGCTTGACGTACTCCATCGCTAAAATTCACTTGCAACAGCTCGAATCGTGTGGGAGGAATACCATAAGGTGAGAGCGGCGCTTCAACCATCTGCTGTAAACGCTGAGTCAGAACGGGTATGCCCGTTGCAATAGTGTATTTTGTTAAATCGACTTCACTATGAACCAGTTTGACCTGCATCGGAGGATGGATTACCGGGTTAACGCCTTGTTCGTTGTATTCCAGACTACAACGCAGCATCAACTGTTGTAAGACAAGTTCAGTTAGCGTTTTTTCCAGCCAGGCAACATCCGCCTCCGCATTGATAAGCAGAGCAGCGGGAACATTATAAGCGCCAGACTCACCAGCAATTTCCGTTGCCGCCCAAATTGCTAATTGCTGACCAGAAAGTATATGTTTATTGTTCCTTGTTTCTATCTCCGGTGTTGTAGATACGGAGGATAATTGAACACTGTCTTTCACCAATTGATAAAACTCATTCAGATCCAGGCAATCCAACAAATCCATCAATTTCAGATTCGTACCTAATACCTCGTTCAGCCGAACCACAAGTTGCTCACCATTAAGTGAATTACCTCCGGCCGCAAAAAAATCATCGTCAAGTGTTAATTTCGGCTCTTTCAGCACTTCTCTGACCTGAGTCAACAATATCTCTTCAACATTTTCTCCTGAATTTGATATCGAAGTGTGCGGTACAACATCAGAAACCATAGCAGGGTTCTCAATAGTCTCTGGCCAGCAATAGGTGGCAACAAAAGGAGCAAATGGCAGTTCAAGACGACGATTTATCTTGCGTTCACACCCTTGCTGCCAATCCAGATTGGCACCATTGACAAACCAATCTCCAAGCAATGTCAACAGAGATCTTTCACTATCGTATGACTGATAACCCAACGTGTTAATGGCTGTTGCAAGCTCACCACAACGACTGAATCTCACCAAGCATAGTTCGGCCTGTTCTTGCAACAAGGTTTGCAAACGCTGGTGATCAAATGTTGAATCAGTGACCAGTTCATCAACAAGACGCAATGCATCAACAAATTCAAGACCACCATCGACGACCTGTGCGGCCAATTTCCCCACACCGTAGGCCAGTAATAAGTCAATTGTCACCCCAAACGCTGTCAATACCGCGTGATGTCCCAACAACCAAATAATCCAGCGCTGCCGAAGCGTCCAAGTTTTCCCTGAACATAAGTTCTCTGCTTGTTTTATTACACGATGAAAAGCTGGAAATGTTTCTCCTCGTTTCATCAATAGTTGAATATCTATTGGAGAGCATTCATCAAAAATAAGACCAACAGATAACGAAGATGATGGTGAAGATGAAGATAGCGAGATTGAACCGTGGTTCGTGAGTTGCTGCACTAAATGCGAAACAGATGAAGCCACACAGCTCCAACGATATGGGAAATGCTCCCGTCCCAACATTAATATATCGGCAATCTCGTCAATTGATGCTTCGGTTGAGGATAACGCATTAGTTATAGCACTTAGGTAAGTGCTGAGATCTTGTGTCGTCTGTGCCGATATCAGCACCAACCTCTCATCTATCTCGTATTTTTTGTGCCTTAAAGTTGAGGGGGCCTCTTCAACGACTAAATGCACATTAGTACCACTTAGCCCAAACCCACTGATTCCCGCGCAGTAAGGACGCTGACCTTGGCGTGGCCACGGCTCACAAGAGGAAGAGACACGTATCGGCAGCTCTTCTGTAGATCTACACAATGGATTCAACTGTTGGAAGTGAGCCGTAGGGAAAATCTGACCAGTGCGGAATTGAGCTATAATACGAACAAGCCCCGCCAACCCAGCCATACCACTTAAATGTCCAAAATTACTTTTTACAGAAGAGATGACACAAGGCTCCTGTTGCACGTCATAAGCGGCGAATGTATCGACTAAACCTTGCACTTCTATCGGATCACCAATTTTAGTGCCCGTACCATGAGTTTCTATGTAACCAATATCAGTAGCTGTGACCCCTGCTTGATGCCATGCTGCCGTAATCACCTCGGTTTGTGCGATGCTGCTAGGTGCAGTGATACCATTGCTACGGCCACCGTCATGATTAATCGCACTCCCTCGTATGACAGCATGGATAACATCATGATCTTGATGTGCACGACTCAACCGTTTAAGCTAGAGATAGTTGGGATAACAGAATTTTAAGCATCTTTGTTTTTACCATTTCCACACTTATATTCACTCCCGTCTTTTCAGGTTAAATAAAATTTGGGTGTGGCGCCTCCGTTCTGTTACTCAGTTTTAAGCATTATTAAAACCTGAATATTTAAATAGCTTAAGTTTATGGCACCATTTTATCAGGAATTATTTTAGTAGGAATATAATGGCTGACGCGTTGCGTTTATCCAACTTTTTGCTACTATGTAGCCAATATGGCTTTTTTTTACACAACGATGTTATACTCAAATCGGAAACTCCGTCCGTTAAATATCGATGTGACGACTTTTGATTTTAAGAATATTAAAGGAAATTTCACGATGACACATAAAAGATACAACCCCTCTTGGGAAGGCTATATGGGGGATTTTCTAAGAGGTCATATTGGGATTAATCACTTAAAACCTCAAGATCAATCCTTTGATACTATTGGTCTTGAGAAACAGTTAAACGAGAATACAGCGTATATTGCACTACTGTCCTTAGAGGAAGCGAAATTTGTTTTAGAGGAGATTGATTCGCCAACACCAAAAAGCCCATTTATAAATACCCTATGGATTTCAAGATGCATCGCGGCGGCAAGGGAGCGAATCCCCGGGAGCATAGATAACTATGTGACCGGGGTGAGTGAGTGCAGCCAACAAAGAAGCAACTTGAAAGATGACGGGTAAAGAGAATATTTTCAGTTACCGATCCTATATCACCCTATGCAGGTAATATACGTGATGCTTTTGACTTTGCAAATGTAGTAGGAGAATTTAAAAAATTAGGAATTAAAGCCACAGAGTATGTTGGTAAAAATGGGCAAAGATATATTAAAATCTCAGGTCATGCGGGGCTTAGAAAAATCATCAATGCTTCAAGATACAGTGCTTCTAACATGAAGATGATCTCTATGGGGATAGGGCAACAGGGAATAAATAGTAGCATAGTTAAGGGAGTTAAATTCAATATACTATTTTCCTCAGCTTATCGAGCGGTTGAATACATCTTTAAGGATGAATACACATTGGCTGATTTCTTAGGCAATATTTCAGTAGATATGGCTAAAGCAGCAGTAGCGGCTTTTGCTTCTTGGGTTATTGGGACTTTTGCAGCAACTGCATTTGCTACTGGTGCTAGCGTAATTGTTGTGGCTGGTATTATGCTTTTAGTAGGTATTGCAACAGTATCTATACTTGATTCATTAGATAAAAAATTTAAAATTAGTGAAACTGTGATTAATTTAATCAAAAAAGAAATAGAAAGAAAACCAAGAACGCCAGAAGCTAATTTCAATCAATTTCTTCATAACTGGGGGAATTATGGTAAATAAAAAAAAGATTTTGCATATTATAGGAGCTTTTTATTTTATTATTCTAACGTTATTTACTTTTTTTTCTAGCGGAGAAAATTTAATTTCCTTAGTTAAAATGGAAGATAAAATAATATTCTCAGGCCCTGTTTTTATGCTATTTTTTGCTTTTCCTTTCCTTTCATACTTTATAGTTTCTGTTATTTTCCTTAATATAAAAAATCGCTGGCCAAAACATCACTATAGTTTTATTAACTGTTTTGGGGTGATAGCCTTTGTTTCATTCTTTTTAAGTTTCCCCCTATCTTTTTATGTGGATTATAAATTAAAAAGTGAGAATTATTTAATATGTAAAAGAATATCCTTGGCGTCACCGAATACCTATGTAAAAGATATTAAGCTATGTGATTAATATTATCTTATTTAATTTCTCCATAACTGGGGGAGCTATGAAAAACCCCTCACGTTGAATTTTCGTATGCTGTACCTAACGACAGAGTTTTCCGCATGTTTTTAGGCGATGTGCACACAGGACATCCAGACCATTTTTGCCTGTGTCGTAAAACACCTGTTTACCGGCTACCTGCGCCAATGTTGTCATATAGCTCCATTAGTACATATGTGCTAATGTGGGAATGTGTAATTTTGGAGTTTGGAGATTATCCCATGAGTCGCCTAACCATCGACATAACAGACCAGCAGCACCAAAGCCTGAAAGCGCTGGCTGCCTTGCAGGGCAAGACCATCAAGCAATACGCGCTGGAAAGGCTGTTTCCCGGCGATGTTGATGCCAATCAGGCATGGAAGGAACTGAAAACCCTGCTCGGCACCCGCATCCACGAGGGACTTGCTGGCAATGTGTCTACCAAGAGCATCAGCGAAATTCTCGATGAAGAACTGACTGAGGGCCGGGCTTGACCGGCTACGTTCTCACTGCGGCGGCAGAATCCGACCTGCGTGGCATCGTCCGCTACACCCGCAAGCAATGGGGCGATGCTCAGGTGCGCCGCTACATTGCTATGTTAGAACAGGGTATCGCCAACCTCGCCGATGGCCGAGGTGTGTTCAAAGACATGAGTGCGCTTTTTCTGGGCCTACGGATGGGGCGGTACGAACATCATTACGTCTTCTGTCTACCGCGTGAGGGAGCTCCTGCTCTGATCGTGGCTATTTTCCATGAACGCATGGACCTAATGACACGACTGGCTGACCGGCTCAAAGAGTGATGGCTTGGGCAGCCATGATCGAAATAGTGGCTGGTGACACGGCTGTTGGGTCTACCCCAATAATCTGTGCTCTTGTTATTTTTATTTTTATTTTAGCGCTATCAGGTTTCTTTTTGGCTGGAGAAAATTTATTTTCCTTAATTAAAATGAAAGATAAAATAATATTCTCAGGCCCTGTTTTTATAATATTTTTTTCCTTTTCTTTCATACCTTATAGCTTCTGTTATTTTCCTTAATATAACAAATCGCTGTCCAAAACATCACGACAGTTTTATTAACTGTTTTGGGTTTATAGCTATTATTTCATTTCCCTTAAGTTTTCCTCTATCTTTCTATGTAGATTACAAATTAAAAAGTGAAAATTATTTAATATGTAAAAGAATATCCTTGGCGTCACCTAATACCTATGTAAAAGATATTAAGCTATGTGATTAACATTATTTCATTTAATTTCTTTATAACCGGAGTAACACTTTAGCATATATTTTTCGTGAGGATTTATTAAACTAATCCCCTCGCAGGGAGAAGTATCGAACATAATATAATGAGCCAAATTTTTATAATATTTGGCCCAGATTATTGAGGTTTTTAGGTAAAACTTTATAAACCTCTACCTTCATATAAAGCGATATATTTTCCACAATAATCTAAATATTTATAACCTTTAAGATACCATCTAACTCCAGCCCAATCATATACATTAGTAAAAGTGCCACTATCTTTAGCAATATATTGAGTATATAGGCCATTGTTATGGGATATACCCGAGCTATAACAATTTTCCCAGGGGATATATACGCTTGCCGATGCAGCCCCAATTCCTCCCGTTAATGTAATACCTACTGCTAATGTTCCAACTGCTAATAATTTCTTAAACATAAAAATTTCTCCTTTAATAGTTTTATAACTTTAATAGCTTTATAAATTTCACATTAAGTGTATCGCCTTTATAAAGTTTGTCAAAATCCTGAGGTTATAAAAATATTTATTTTAACCCTGTAAATATTGGAATTTTATTTTATTAAATAGAAAATTATTTACTAAGAAATATAAAATAATATGTAATAATGTTACTAAATCATCATAACCTATATTACAATTTTAAAATCTGCTTATATTTTTCATTTTAAGTTGTAAGTTTAATTTCTTATTTAAAAAATAACCCCTCTCACAATGTAAAGGGCCTTTTGTCAATTAAATAGTTTTCAAAAGGTACAATTAAATAACCTGAATTTCATACTTATATGAATTCAGATTGTGCACTTTATCTTAAAACCTTTAGTGATTATATATTAACGAAATATGTACTAGAAAAACCCCCTTCACAGTAAACCATTTAATGTGAAGGGGATTTTATCAAACTGACATCTCTACTTTTTATTTGCTTTATCTCAAACTAGCTTTGTTCTCAATTAGCATTCAGGAAGGAGTATTACACAGATTTATTAAACTCAGATAATCCGATGTTTCTCTAATTGAACCTGCCGCGCAGCCTCACGAGCCATACGTCTCTTACGAGCATCACAAGGTTCCGGGCAATCACATACTTTCTCCACTCCAATACTGCTTAAACCGCCACAGCTCCCTTGTATGCTCTTACGTTTAATCATATAGCCCAACGACATTCCTGCAAAAGCCAGCAGGAAAAAGACGAAGGCCGCAATAAATACTTTCAGCACTTCTTTCCCCTTCTCATTGATTTTTCTGTAGGTATGGCTCAAAGGCTTTACTGTAACGCTCTTCAAAACCATTCTTCGTTTTTATGATCATAAAAACCGGGATACTCAGGTTTTCCGCAACTTCCATTCCTTTTTCCGGTCCTAAAACATTCAATCCAGTAGAAAGTCCGTCAGCACTCATACAAGCCGGAGCAATCACTGTAATAGAGACTAAATTATGAGAAATAGGGTTCCCCGTTTTTGGATCAATCGTATGTGAATAGCGCACACCATCTTGTTCAAAGTAATTACGGTAATCACCAGAAGTCGCTACCGACATATTTTCAGGCGTTATCACTTCCTGAGCGTTCTGTGCCATACCAGTGTCAGTTGGCTTTTCAATCGCAATCCGCCACGGCAGATCTTTACCATTATGACCTGATGTACGGACTTCACCCCCAATATCAACCATATAGTCTTTGATATTCTGCGATTCCAGATATTCAGCAACAACATCCACGCCATAACCTTTAGCGATAGATGATAAATCGATATACAGCTCTGGCACGGTTTTAATTAGGTTATTGCCTTCTACCACCAGTTTATCTATCCCAATCCATTCACGGCGTTTTTCCAGTTCACTCGCGGAAGGCGCTTTCGTCACGTGCCCCTCAGGACCAAACCCCCATAAATTAACCAATGGGCCAACGGTCACATCCAATGCGCCATCGGTCAATTTATTAATGTAAATCGCTTCTTTAACCACTTTGGCTGTCGCGGGCGATACCGGGAACGGCCGATCAATTTGACGGCTTTGATTAAAACGACTCAATTCAGAATCAGGGCGATATGTCGACATCTGGTCGTTAATTTCTTCCAGCAAACGATCAATCTCTTTTTGTAACATTTCTGGCGAAGGCGCCGAAGAACCCGTGACAAATTTAATGGAATAGTAAGTCCCCATTGTTTGTCCACGAATATTTTTCTGCTCCAGACCATCGCATGCCGCCAGCAGCAATACGGCAAATATTAACGCTATCCAGCTACTTATCTTTTTACGCACAGTTAATTACTCTTTCCGAATTGTTAGCGCCCACAAGATTGTGGGCGCCGGTCATTAAAATCAAACTATATTATGGCCTATCAGCCACCGAAATCATCCAACATGATGTTTTCATCCTCGACGCCAAGATCTTTCAACATCTTGATCACCGCAGCATTCATAACCGGAGGCCCACACATGTAGAATTCACAATCTTCAGGAGCGGGATGATCCTTCAAATAATTCTCATACAGAACATTATGGATAAAGCCCGTGTAACCATCCCAGTTGTCCTCTGGCAGTGCATCAGATAGAGCTACATTCCAGGTAAAGTTTTCATTTTCCGCCGCTAGCTGATCAAAATCCTCTGTATAGAACATTTCACGTTTAGAACGGGCGCCATACCAGAAGCTAATCTTACGTTTGGAATTCAGTCGCTTAAGCTGATCAAAGATATGAGAACGCATTGGCGCCATACCTGCGCCACCACCGATGAAGATCATTTCCGCATCAGTATCTTTTGCGAAAAATTCACCGAACGGACCAGAAATAGTCACTTTATCACCGGGTTTCAGTGACCAAATATAAGAAGACATAATTCCCGGCGGCGCTTCCGAATTTCTTGGCGGCGGCGTCGCAATACGAACGTTAAGCATGATAATACCGCGTTCTTCCGGGTAGTTTGCCATTGAGTAAGCACGAATTGTTGGCTCTTTCACCTCAGAGACAAAGCGGAATAAATTAAATTTATCCCAATCCTCTCGGTATTCTTCCGGCACATCGTAATCGGAGTAACGAGCAATATGTGGTTGAGCTTCAATCTGAATATAGCCGCCAGCACGGAAAGGTACAACTTCCCCATCAGGGATCTTCAATTTCAGCTCTTTAATGAAAGTTGCTTTGTTATCATTGGAGATAACTTCACATTCCCATTTCTTAACACCGAATATCTCTTCCGGTAATTTAATTTTCAGGTTCTGTTTTACATTAACCTGACAAGCCAGACGACAACCCTCTTTCGCTTCACGCTTACTAATGTGAGAAAGCTCTGTCGGCAAAATGTCGCCGCCGCCATCTTTAATCTTTACCCGGCATTGGCCGCAAGAGCCACCGCCGCCACAAGCAGAAGAGACAAAAATCCCCTGGCTTGACAACATATTTAGCAATTTATCACCGGCTGGAGCGGTAAAGCTCTTTTCCGGATCGCCATTAACTTCAACTCTAATATCCCCAGTGTTAACTAACTTTGATTTTGCGAACAAAATCAACGCCGTCAGTACTAACACAATTAGGGTAAACATCACTACGCCTAAAATTATTATATCCATGAATGCTTCTCGCCTTTATAACTGCACACCAGAGAAGGACATAAATCCCAATGCCATCAAACCCGTAGTGACAAAGGTGATCCCCAATCCTTTCAGACCTGCCGGAACATCAGCATATTTCATTTTTTCACGGATAGAAGCCAGCAGAACAATTGCCAACATCCAACCTATACCTGAGCCAAAACCATACACGACGGATTCAGAGAAGTTATAGTCACGCTGCGCCATGAAAGAGACACCACCAAAGATCGCACAGTTAACGGTAATCAGCGGCAAAAAAATGCCGAGCGCGTTATAGAGTGAAGGGAAATAACGATCAAGGATCATTTCAAGAATCTGCACTAACGCGGCAATCACGCCAATAAACGTAATAAAGTTCAGGAAGCTGAGATCCACCCCGTCAACCAACGCTCCGTCACGCAACACCAAGTTATACACCAGGTTATTAGCAGGAACAGAGATCCCTAAAACCACCGTGACGGCAATACCCAGACCAAACGCTGTTTTGACATTTTTCGATACCGCCAAAAAAGTGCACATACCGAGGAAGAAAGCCAACGCCATATTTTCAATAAAGACGGCGCGGACAAACAGGCTTATAAAATGTTCCATGTTGTCAGTTACTCCTTCTCAACCTGCGCCGGTTTCAAAGTCCTCAGACCCCAAATCAGCATACCAATAATGAAAAACGCGCTAGGGGCTAACAGGAACAAACCATTAGGTTGATACCAACCCCCATTCTGTACCGATTCCATCACGGTAATCCCGAATAGTTTGCCGGAACCAAACAACTCACGCAGGAAACCAACCAATACCAGAATAACCCCGTAGCCTAAGCCATTACCGATACCATCCATAAAGCTCTCAATAGGTGGAGACTTCATGGCATAGGCTTCCGCACGTCCCATCACAATACAGTTAGTAATGATAAGGCCAACAAATACAGATAATTGCTTGGAAATTTCATAAGCATAAGCCTGCAAAATCTGATCTACCACGATAACCAGCGACGCAATAATCGCCATCTGTACAATGATTCGCACACTGCCCGGGATGTAATGACGGATCAACGAGATAAAAAAGCTGGAAAAGGCAGTAACCAATGTTACCGCCATTGTCATGACCAACGCCGTTTCCAACTTGGTTGTTACCGCCAGTGCTGAACAAACCCCCAACACCTGCAATGCAATCGGGTTGTTATCCAAAAGTGGCCCAAGAAGGACTCGTTTTATTTCTTTACTATCAGCCATCTTTCAACGCTCCTTCGCGTACTTTTTTCAGGAACGGACCAAAACCGTTATCCCCTAACCAGAAATTAAACATATTCTGGACACCGGCAGAGGTGAGAGTCGCGCCAGACAAGCCATCAACACCATAAGAGTCATCGGCAGTCGCACCGCCACGAACAATTTTGATCGCCGGATTGCCTTCATCGTTATACAGTTTTTTACCTATCCACTTTTTACGCCATTGCGGGTTATCCACTTCTCCCCCCAATCCCGGCGTTTCGCCATGAGAATAATAGGTGATGCCGCGGGCCGTTTTGCCATCCACATCAACGGAGATAAAAGCATACATGACAGACCACAAGCCAGAACCATAAATAGGCAGAACGATTTCGCGAGTTTTACCCTGCTCATTTTTCACCAGATAGATTTCGGCCATATTGGCGCGACGACGAATTTTCGCCAAATCCTTTTCAGGTGGTAATGCAATACTAGTATCATCACTGCGCAATGCATCGTTCAGGTTAAACTTGCCTTGGCTGCTTTCAAGGGTTGCAGTATCCAGATTCAATAACTCGGTTTTAATCCGGCTTTTGAATGTTTCTTTAACTTCATCGGCACTCATCTGAGGCTTGAGTAATCCAGCAACATCGAGGATATTACGCTGTTTATCCAGCAATTTTTGCTCCTGTTGCTGAGATTTCAGCCCTACCGCAGAACCTGCCACCACAATTGAACAAACGAGACATAGCACAAAAACAACGATAAATGTTCTGCCCACGCTGTCATTATTTTTAGGTTTATCATTAGCCACGGGCTTTTCTCCGCTTAATATTGGCTTGCACTACCAAATAATCAAACAATGGCGCAAACAGGTTTGCGAACAGAATCGCCAGCATCATACCTTCTGGGTATGCCGGGTTAACAACCCTGATCAGAATACACATCACACCAATCAGAATGCCGTACCACCATTTACCTTTATCGGTAAATGAAGCGGATACCGGATCGGTCGCCATAAAGATCATACCAAAGGCGAAGCCACCCAGAACCATATGCCAATACCACGGCATAGCAAACAATGGGTTAGTCTCTGAACCGATAGCATTAAATAGGTAGGAAGTTGCAACCATACCCAACATCACCCCGGCGACAATGCGCCATGAAGCAATACGGGTAAACAGAATCATCGCACCGCCAATGAAAATCATCAGCGTAGAGACTTCACCGATAGAGCCGGGGATATTACCAATGAAAGCATCCATCCAGGTGATAGGTTGACCGGTAATGGTATTCACTAATCCCTGACTACCACCAGCCGCCCATTGAGATAACGGGGTCGCGCCAGAGAAACCATCAACCGCAGTCCATACCAAATCTCCCGAAATCTGTGCCGGATAAGCAAAGAATAGAAAAGCACGGCCAGCCAGTGCCGGGTTCAGGAAGTTACGGCCTGTACCACCAAAGACCTCTTTCGCAATGACAACACCGAATGTAATACCCAGCGCCGCTTGCCACAGAGGAATCGTTGGCGGAACAATCAACGCGAATAAAATCGAAGTAACGAAAAATCCTTCGTTAATTTCATGTTTACGGATAATGGCAAACAGTACTTCCCAGAAGCCGCCAACGACGAATACAACGATGTAAACAGGCAGAAAATAAGTCGCGCCAAGCAACATTTCGCTACACCAGCTAGCGCCTGGCGTCAGTGACGCACCGAAAAACTGAGCGACACGATAGTGCCAGTCAGACGCCAGAATTTGCTGTAATTCCGCGCCACTGTACAAATGATACAGCGCAGGAATCGCCTGCTGACCAACGTTATACATTCCCCAGAACATTGCCGGGAATACCGCCAGCCATACCATGATCATCATACGCTTTAGATCGATAGCGTCACGGACATGAGCACGACCAGAAGTTACTGTACCTGGTGTATAGAAAACCGTCGTTACCGCTTCATACAGCGGATAATACTTTTCTAATTTGCCCCCAGGCTCAAAGTGGCGCTCAATTTTTTCAAAATAGTTTTTCAGGCCCATGAAATCATCCTTCCTGCTCAATCTTAGTCAGCACTTCACGCAGTACCGGACCATATTCATATTTGCCAGGACAGACATAGGTACAAAGCGCCAAGTCTTCCTCATCTAACTCCAGACAACCCAGTGCCTGAGCACTATCGGTGTCACCCACTAGCAGATCCCGCAGCAAATGCGTCGCCATGATATCCAAAGGCATAACACGCTCATAGTTACCGATTGGCACCATAGAACGTTCACCGCCATTCATTGCCGTTGAAAAAGCAAAGCGCTTATTTTTCAGGAAATGACCAATGGTGGTACGGGTAATAGAAAACTTATCGGCACCCGGAATGATCCAACCAAATAGCTCTTTTTCACGACCTTCACGCAAAACAGAAACCAAAGTGTGGAAGCGACCAAGATAGTGATGAACCTCATCTGACTGAGTACCGCACAATACGGAGCCTGAAATAATACGGTTTTCACCTTCTTTAAGCTGATCCTGAGTTAACTCAAGCAGATCAGCCCCTAAGCAGGTACGTATAAGACGGGGGCTCTCAACCTGTGGGCCAGCCAAAGCGATGACACGATCGGTATAAAGTGTACCGGTAGTGAATAATTTACCGATAGCAATCACATCCTGATATCCCAAATGCCACACCGTTTTCGTCGCACTGACGGGTTCAATAAAGTGAATATGAGTTCCAACTAATCCCGCAGGGTGCGGACCTGAGAACTGACTATAAGTGATTTGCGCATCATTACTGACACTCGGCAAGCTTCCTGCGCTATGGCAAACATGGACTTTACCTTCGGTTAGCTTAGTCAGCACATTCAAACCATCAACAAAAGCCTCCTCCTCAGTAGCAATAATAACCTGCGGATTCGCAGCCAGAGGCTGAGTATCCATAGCGGTTACAAAAATTGCTTTTGGCGAGGAGCCGGGAGCCGGATTTCGGCTGTAAGGACGGGTTCGTAGTGCAGTCCATAACCCGGAATCGATAAGATTCTTTTCCACTTGTTCTCGGGATAACTGAGAAAGTTGGGAACGATCATAACGGTCAAAATCAACCTGTTCGTCCCCCATTATCTCAATCACAATTGACTGCAAAATACGTTGTTCACCACGATTAATCGCCACAATCCGCCCACAGGCTGGACTGGTGAAAACCACACCCGGATTCTTTTTATCTTCAAAAAGAATCTGGCCCTTCTTAACATGCTCACCTTCTTTAACCAACATAGAAGGACGCATTCCAACATACTCTTCACCCAACAATGCTACATGGCGAATCGTCGGACCGTCTTCTATTACTTGAGCAGGCGCTCCTGCAATCGGGAGGTCGAGTCCTTTTTTAATTTTAATCATAAGATTTGCACAAGTTTATCAATTAAATCATATGCTACAGATTACCTGGTGGTAACATAGCCACTCTATAAAAAAAACCTTAAGTCACGAATCGTGCGCAGGTTATAATTCTCCGATAAATTGTTACGATTTTCTTTTAATCTCCGGGCGGTAATTTTAACATCTCCCTTCTAGGGCTGTCTGACTAATCAAGTGATTTAGTTCAAGCAAACAGGAATAATCTTGGCGCTGAACCATTAATAGTTCGCAAAAAACGAATGATTATATCACCTTTACCGACAACCGATTATATTTTAACCTAACAATCACTTTGTAGTGATAAAGTTATCATCGTCATTTTCTATTCACAAAGTCGATGACTCATGGCAATCTTAAGCTAAATTTTTAGTCAGCTCACTACGTCGCTATATGGTAGTCACATGAAAAAAACTGCGGTTTTTCCTGCAATAATATTGTTGTTTTCTCATTCACTCACGCCTGTCTATGCTCAGGATACTTTAGTTTCATTAAAGAAAAACTCCCCTGCACAGACCGGCTCTCCTGTCTTTATCCAAATATTCAAAGAAGAGCGGACACTGGAGCTTTATACTATAAATAGTCATGGAAGCTACCAACTGTCTAAAAGCTATCCCATCTGTAATTACTCTGGCGGCCTTGGTCCCAAAACCACAGAAGGCGATCTGAAAAGCCCGGAAGGCTTTTATCGTGTAAAAACCCATCAGCTCAATCCAAATAGTCGGTATTACCGATCTATTAATCTTGGTTTTCCCAATGAATACGATAAATTCAGAGGCTATTCCGGCAACTATTTAATGATCCACGGAGAGTGTAAATCTGTCGGTTGTTACGCGATGACTAACGGTTACATGGATGAAATCTACGATTATGTAGAAAGTGCATTATTGCGCGGGCAATATGAAATTAATATCAGTATTTATCCATTCAGAATGACGCCTCAGAATATGTTACGCCACCGTTCATCCTCCCATTATATGTTTTGGCTACAGTTGCAACCGGCCTATGACTATTTTGTAAAAAATCACCAACCGGCAGTAATCAGCGTCATTAACGGTCAATATGCGGTTAATGCTACACCTGACAAATCGCCACTTTTGCAGCATCAATCACAATACGCGTTCACCAAGATGAAATAATGCATAGCTACCCGGATCAATACGATTCCAGTCTTCATTACCGGTTAACGGTTGAGTAACAATGACAGAAACAACATCATTCGGCTGTGTATGCTGTTGAAAATCAATTTCAACATCCTGATCCAGAAGTTTAGCTTTTCCAAACGGCGCCCGACGGGTAATCCAATAGAGGTTAGTTGAGCAATATGCCATCACAAAACGCCCATCTGACAGCAACATATTGAATACGCCTTTTTTGCTGAGTTCGTCTGCTAGTGAAGCGATAAAACGAAAAACCTGAGGCCAGTTGGAAGGGGTTCTTGGATATTTTTGTGAAAGTTGATGCAAAATCCAGCAAAAAGCATGTTCACTATCCGTTTGCCCAACGGGACGATACTGACCCGTTTCAAGCTGCCGATAACCTCGAAGCTGCCCATTATGGGCATAAGTCCAGTTGCGTCCCCATATCTCACGAATGAAAGGATGAGTATTTTCCAACGCGACATTACCGCGGTTAGCCTGCCGGATATGAGAAACCACCACTCTAGATTTAATCGGGTACTCTTGTACGAAGCGAGCAACGGGCGAATTGTAACTTGGTTGATGATCTTTAAATGTGCGACAGCCCCGCCCCTCATAAAATGTGATCCCCCAACCATCTTTATGGGGCCCGGTATGACCACCCCGTTGGATCAGACCACCTAAACTAAAGCAGATATCTGTTGGCACATTTGCGCTCATGCCAAGTAACTCACACATTGCCCACCTCTGTAGCCTGTAAAATCAGGCTTTAATCATCTCTTTTTCGATAAGTTGAATCAGGATATGAATAACTTTGATATGAATTTCCTGAATACGATCCGCATAACCAAAATGCGGGACACGAATTTCCACATCAGCGGTTCCTGCCATTTTACCGCCATCCTTGCCTGTCAGCGTAATAACTTTCATGCCTTTTAAGCGGGCAGCTTCAACTGCTTTGATAATATTACCGGAATTACCGGAAGTGGAGATACCCAGTAACACATCTCCCTCTTTTCCAACCGCTTCCACATAACGAGAAAAAACAAATTCATACCCAAAATCATTACTGACGCAGGAAAGGTGGCTGACATCAGAAATCGCAATCGCCGGATAACCAGGGCGATTTTCGCGGTAACGGCCGGTCAATTCTTCGGCAAAATGCATCGCATCACAATGCGAACCCCCATTACCACAGGACAGTACTTTGCCACCCGTTTTAAATGAATCAGCCAGTAATACCGCTGCTTTTTGAATTGCTTCAATATTTGCATCGTCACTTAAAAACTTTGCCAGCGTATCCGCGGCTTCGTTCAATTCACTACGGATCAGGTCTTGATACATAGGCTCCTCACTTCGGTCAGGTAATCTTTAATGTTGTGCCGGATGGCAGTTTACCGGATCAAGAGAATTGAAAGAAGACAACATCACGTTTCTGGAGAATTAATCCGCTGCCGATCACCACGAGTTTGTGAGCTAGATTGTAATTAAGATGTAAAGATATTGCTAAAAACAATTTCATGGTCTAAAAAGAGAAGAACACCCTAACAGGTCCGACCTCTGATGACTTACCTGACCCTGAGATTAACCAGGAGCTTTTATTATGACCACATTGAGTATTATTCTATTCTTAGTATTGATTGGGATACTTTGCTATCACAAAGTCAATCTCAGTCTCAGCAGCCTACTGCTCCTTGTCTATACCGTCTTGATGGGCGCTATTGATGCATGGAGCTACTGGATGTTGTTACCAACGGCCATTATTCTGTTCCCACTGAATTTTGCGCCAATGCGCCACTCCTTATTGACTGTTCCGGCCTTAAAAGCCTTCCGTAAGGTGATGCCAAGCCTATCTCGCACGGAAAAAGAAGCTCTTGATGCAGGTACTACCTGGTGGGAAGGTGAACTATTCCGCGGTCAACCCGACTGGAAAAAATTGCATGACTACCCAAAGCCTCAGTTAACCGCTGAAGAACAAGCATTTCTGGATGGTCCGGTAGAAGAAGCTTGCCGTATGACCAATGATTTCCAGATAAGCCATGAACTTGCTGATTTGCCGCCTGAGTTATGGCGTTACCTGAAAGAACAGCGCTTCTTTGCCATGATCATTAAAAAAGAGTATGGCGGTCTGGAATTTTCAGCCTATGCACAGGCGCGAGTCCTGCAAAAATTGGCGGGGACATCCGGCATTCTGGCAATCACCGTAGGTGTGCCTAACTCTCTCGGCCCGGGGGAATTGTTACAGCATTATGGCACCGAAGAGCAGAAGAACCGCTATCTACCCGGACTTGCCCGTGGCGAAGAGATCCCATGTTTCGCATTGACCAGCCCGGAAGCTGGCTCTGATGCCGGATCAATCCCAGATACAGGCGTAGTCTGTATGGGAGAATGGCAAGGCGAGCAAATTCTGGGTATGCGCCTGACCTGGAACAAACGTTATATCACACTTGCACCTATCGCTACCGTACTCGGTTTGGCTTTCAAACTGTCTGACCCTGACCATTTATTGGGTGATACAGAAGAATTGGGCATTACCTGTGCATTGATCCCGACCAATGTACCGGGGGTAGAAATTGGTCATCGCCATTTCCCACTGAATATTCCATTCCAGAATGGGCCAACTCGCGGTAAAGATATCTTTGTTCCGATCGACTACATTATTGGCGGGCCAAAAATGGCCGGACAAGGCTGGCGCATGCTGGTTGAATGTCTGTCTGTCGGCCGCGGTATCACTCTGCCGTCAAATGCAACCGGCGGTCTGAAAAGTGTCGCTATGGCGATTGGCGCATACTCTTATATCCGCCGCCAATTCAAAATGCCAATTGGTAAAATGGAAGGGATTGAAGAACCACTGGCACGCATTGCCGGTAACGCCTATTTGATGGATGCCGCTTCAACGCTTGCAACAACCGGTATCATGCTAGGTGAAAAACCCTCTGTGTTATCCGCTATCGTCAAATATCACTGCACCCACAGAGGCCAAAGATCTGTTATTGATGCAATGGATATTGCCGGTGGTAAAGGTATTTGCCTTGGTCCATCCAACTTCCTTGCTCGCGCTTACCAAGGCGCACCTATCGCCATTACCGTTGAAGGCGCCAATATTCTGACCCGTAACATGATTATCTACGGTCAGGGAGCTATCCGCTGCCATCCTTATGTTCTTGATGAAATGGCTGCGGCTGAAAATAATCGTATCAAAGACTTTGATAAGGCACTGTTTAGCCACCTTGGTCACGTTGCCAGTAACATGTTACGCAGCTTCTGGCTTGGCTTAACCAATGGCCGCACCAGCAGCACACCGGTCAGTGATGCAACACGCCGTTACTATCAGCAACTAAACCGCTTGAGTGCCAACCTTGCGCTATTATCAGATGTGGCAATGGGGGTATTAGGTGGTAGCCTGAAACGTCGTGAACGTGTCTCCGCCCGTCTTGGCGATGTTCTGAGTCAAACCTATCTGGCTTCCGCGACGTTAAAACGCTATGAAGATGAAGGTCGTCAAAAAGAAGATTTACCGCTCGTTCAGTGGGCCGTTCAAGATAGCTTATATCAAGCAGAACAGGCGATAGATAATTTACTGAGCAACTTCCCGAATCGTCTGGTTGCCGGTCTGATGCGTGTTATCGTCTTCCCTCTAGGGCGTGTACATTCAGCACCATCCGACCATCTGGATCACAAACTAGCTCAGATCTTACAACAACCTTCGGCTACCCGTGATCGCATTGGCCGAGGTCAATATCTGACACCAAGCGAGCACAATCCTCACGGATTACTGGAAGAAGCTCTGCACGATATTATTGCCGCAGAACCTATCCATGCCCGTTTGAGTCGCGAAGCAGGTAAACGCCTTGGTTTTACTCGCCTGGATAAACTGGCAGAGCGCGCACTCGCAGAACGTAAGATCACGCCAGACGAAGCCGAAATTCTGAAACGTGCCGAAGCAAGCCGTCTACGTTCTATTAACGTTGATGAGTTTGAACCAGAAGTACTGGCTGTCGCAGCCCCGGTCGAAAAGCCGAGAACAAAAGCGGCCTAAAACTGACGATTAAAGAGAATTAAGAGCTAAATTAATCATGGGGCGATATCTTAAAGTATCGCCCCAGATTGTTGGATAACCCATTTAAAAAAACAAGGGATGTTTTCACATCATCGAAAATTTCAGATAATGTGTTGTCGTTTATTGGCTTTCTCCGATGCTTTAATCGCATTAACAAGGGTGAAAGGTCTGACAGATTAATATAAGTGAAAGCAACCAACGCAGCAGTGATTTAAAGAATGAAGAGAATAAATCAGCCAGTAAATAACCTGATGATATAAAAATACCCTCTTATATCTTTTCGAATAGTCAGATCTTTTTCAGGGCTTAAACCCGGGTAAATTAACCGTTTTACCTATTCTTTATTGCGCTATTTTTTTATGACTTACTTTGTAAAATAACGACTAGAAAACTTTTTAATGCCCGTAAACTGATAGTTAAGTTTTCTCATTTTTCCTTTCTGTATGTAATTTTTTTAGGTTTAAAACCAGCGAGGATAACAGATAAACCAATGGTATTAAAAACAACGTTAACTTCTTTAATAATCTTTAATTTTTTTAAGTGTTTTTATGCTTTTTAACTGATAATTTGTTTAATACGGTTAATCCTGTTAAATGTTTTAATATAATCGCACGTTTTTGTTATTGGGTTAATGTTATTATTTTGTCACCTTATTAATTCAATCTCAAACCCGTTTTTCTTGATGTTTTTTCTTCCAATGTCAGAAGAGCATCGAATCTTTTACTCGCTTTAAAAAATCTTTAATCACTGCTTTTTACTTTTAATGATTAAATTTTTTACCTGTTTTCTCATGGTACTCTGGTTTTGTTTTCCAGATTTTAAAACCATATTGACAGACGAAAAATGGCTTTCCTTAACCATTTTTTATGAAAATTGTGTAAATACCTATGATTATCAGGCAGTGGACAATCTGTTATTCCCACATATTTTCCGCTTCCCGTATCAAATGCCAGAGGGTTGTGCCCGGTTTTGTACCTGGAACATCAAAAGACATCGTACCCTGAGCAAAGAAGTACTGTTTGCCCGGCAAGCTATCGGTTTGCCAGATCCCGCTGACCAGTGCAGGGTGGTTGCCTCTCAGAGGAGTCACTTGCAGCGGTCCCCGGTCATAACGGGCATACCAGGCCAGGGTGGAAGTTGAATTAAAATGACCCTCACCATAGAAGTGCAATGAATGGCCTTCACGAGGTATCACC
>NZ_LOIC01000078.1:0-39631 GCF_001684335.1 Photorhabdus namnaonensis | reverse complement strand
GTATCAACTGGTTAATGGCAAAATAACTCTCCGGGACACTGCCCGGCAGTGGCGTTAAGTCCGGGTATTCACCGGCACGGATTATCAGGCCATCACGGTAAGAACTAATCACCACATCCCGGTAGGGGCGCAGCACCTGACGTATCCAGTATTCCCCACCCAGTCGGTTTACAAAGCGTTTGGACAGCAGGGTGATCCAGTTAATGCCCCGGATAGAGTGTCCATACTGTAATTTAGCTGTGTGCACTGCGGAGTTCACTTGTAGGGAAGGGTAACGTTGCGCCAGTTGATACTCTAAAGGAAAGTAATCATGGTAATCTCTGGGGATGACCAGGCTGTAGCCACAATCCCCACTGTCCGGTTCGAGTTGTTCACATAGAAACTCCAGCCAGGCCATAAAACGAGCCATGCCCTCTTGTTCTTTTAGGTAATCCCAAGGAAATGTCAGGCTTAGGTAAGAGCTACTATCGTCACCATCAGCTTCATCGGAATCAAGGTAACGCATCAGATAGCGAGGGGCTTCATAGAGATTTTTGGCATCACTGACTACCCAACTAGAGGGCTGGTTTTTTTTCCGATTAAGAATGCCTTCTTCAACTTTGGCAATATTTTCTGGGGAATATTTTTTTAATCCCTCCAGCGAATGACGATGAAAACGCAGGTAGGTACCAAATTCTTCGCGAAAGCGCCGGTAGCAGGCCAGAATGCGCTGTTTTTTCTCCGAGGTGTAGCCTTGTTTAAAAAACAGGGTGATAGAAATCCCAAGACGAGAAACGGTCAGCCCATCGCCATTGAGGAAGGTAAACGCGGTCAGTTGTGATTTCAACTGGGCAAAGTAGTCTGAAGTTTCCATATTTTCTCCGTTAATTATGAGGCGGCGGCGAATGTCACACTCGCCAATATTGCCAGAACAGCAGCTAACGCGGCGGCGCTGACTGCGGCGGCGGCAGCTAAAATTTCCACCAGTGCAATCAGCGCGGCAGTGACGGCAAGGGTGACAAGGATAACAGCAGAAACGCCGGCAATAATCACAACGACTTCCAACATGCCTTCTCCCACCTCTTTTAATATTTGCATCCAGCTAATGTTTTTGAGCTCTTCCAGGGTGATATCTGAACCCTGTTGCACCGTCTGCCACCGGGCTTTTATCTCACTCTCCGTCCAGGTCACGATTTTCCCCGTTTGTTCATTAACCCAAGAAAAAGCGTAACTGACCTGATGGCTTATCGGGTCGATAATTTCTTCACACACCCACTTGCCGGCTTGATTGAGCCATGAACCAAACTGGGCAAGGAGTTCGCGGGTACTGTTACGGATATAATCCAATCCCTGCTCTGTTAGGCTAGCCACTTCCTGCCCAAGGATAACCCAGTCTTCATAGCTGGGTAAAAACGACCAGTGGGAAGTACTGAGAAGCGGTGGATTTTTTGTCAGGGGCTGCGGAATGGTCCCCGGCACACCTTCTGCGGGAGGGATGGGTAAATCTTCGTCATCAGGAGGTGAACCCGGTGGTAAAGGGGCTAGTGGTATGGGATTTTTATAGTGTTGGGAACCGGGTTGATAATGTTTTCGCCACGCTTCATCATACTGTTTTTGCTCTTCTGTACGGTTATCGATGATACGCATCACACCAAAGCGGTCTTCGGTCGCAATCTGGATATAATCTATTTCTTGATCGTCAGAGAGATCATCTCCCGGAAATTTCACCTCAATTAGCATTTTCAGATTATCCGGGTGCACAGAATCATCGAAGTAGGTGGCATTTCTGCCCGGCCAGCGAAGAGCCTCATCTTTAACCAGAATAATATCGGGGCGCCGAATACGTTTAACCCCAAATTTCTCTGCGTCTTCAGCAGAAGGCCGGGCAAACGGATTACTGGATTGCGGTAAATTATCGCCATAACGCTGCTTAGAGTCTTGGCTGGTCGCCAGCATGGGTAAGGGGACATCTTGCTCTCCTCGGATAGCAAACACCACTTCCGCTTTATAGGGCCACAGGAAGTCATGTTTGAGTTCCTCAACCTTAATCAACCCACTCATAATGACCTGATTAAGAAAGCGAATAGCCCCCAGTTTGGTGATAATCATTGCCGGCAGACGCAGGGCATATTCGGCTTTTCTCGCCAGATAACAGGGATCTTCATCGGCGGGAAAGACCCCTATTTCCATCGTACAGGTGATTGATGTGACAGCCGGGCACATTTTGCCGCTATTGGATATTGCCATACTTACTTCTCCATAAATCCCATAATACTCTACCAGCGTGTTACCACCGGCACGGTTGCAGATTTTCATCAGCCTCATTCTGTCCGGTCAAGGTTCTGCCCATCGTGTCGGTTCTACCTGAGATGGCCTTACTACTAACCAGTTAAAATCTGATTAATAATGCAACAAATTTAATTTAAAAATATATAGGAATATTCCGAAAGTTATAAAAATAAGTGTGTTTTATCGCCTATATTTAACAATTTAAATTCATTTTTTAACATTTATGATACAAATAAATTCGCAATCAACAGTGGTGTCGGTTTTATATATCAAATGCTTTTTAAGGAAACGCTGTCGGACTGACAGGATTAAGGGATAGGTTTATCAACAGACTGGACGATACCTCAAAGTATCGCCCCATATTTCACAGTACAGACACAAAAGATACCTCTTCCAGCGTTAACAACTCTTCAATCGTTTGACGGCGGCGAATTAATTGAGGCTTACCATTAACAAACAACACTTCCGGGATCAGCGGACGACTATTGTAATTGGAAGACATTGACGCACCATAAGCACCAGTATCATGAAAAACCAGATAGTCACCAACCCGAACCGGCGGCAACGCTCTTGGCGCAATGCCTCCACCCTCAATCTGTGTAAAGATATCACCGGATTCACATAACGGACCCGCCACTAATGTTTCCTGCAATGAAAATTGCTCAACCTTACGACCATCAGCAGGCAAAACCGAAATATGGTGATAGCTGCCGTACATTACCGGGCGCATTAAGTCATTAAATCCCGCATCCACCAGCACATAATTACGGTTCCCCATCTGCTTAACCGCCCGAACTTCTGTCATCAGAACGCCAGATTCCGCTACCAAAAAACGCCCCGGCTCAATTTCCAGCTCAACTTTATGACCTAAATGCTGCTCAATCCTTTTACGCGCATCATCCCACAACCCGAAATAATGAGCGATATCGATTCGTTCATCACCCTGATGATAAGGGGTCGATAAACCGCCGCCGGCTGAAATCGCCTGAATATCTTCACCACAGAGAATAACCTGTTCAACCATCGCATTGCATACACTGGCAAGATGATGGTAATCAACACCAGATCCAATATGCATATGTAAACCAAGCAATTTCAATCCATAGTGGCGTATTTTCTCAATCGCTCGTGGAAGATCCTGATACCAAATACCATGTTTGCTGTTTTCCCCTCCCGTGTTGGTCTTCTGGCTATGACCATGACCAAATCCAGGATTGATCCGCAGCCATACCGGATGCCCTTGTTTACATTGACCAATCTGTTCCAACATATCGATAGAACCCGCATTAACCGGAATATCCAATTGGGTTACTTGTTGCAACGTCGGCACATCGATTAAATCAGCAGTAAAAACGATGTCTGACACTTCTTGTCCTGGGCAAAATCCGGCCCACAAAGCACGCTCAATTTCCCCTAGCGAAACAGCGTCAACTTTCACACCATACTCACGCATCAAGCGCAAAATATGCGTATTAGAACAAGCTTTCTGAGCAAACCTGATCACATCAAACTGACATAATAATTTGATTTTTTGGATAATTGTTTCACTATCGTAAACCCATAATGGAGTACCGTACGTTTCTGGCAGACGACTCAAATTCTCCGGTATCAGATTAGGACAACTATCGCAGGTAAAATTGCGGGTAAAAGTACTCATCAGGTTTTTTCTCACAAAGTCAGCAGATAACCCATTATTGACAGCAAAAAACAGGAATAAAAATATCCATTTCGTTATAGTCTATTCATCTGTGATATAGAATTATCATTCGAAGGAACAATTTATGTCCTCTTGTTCATGGCGCCATATTGAAATCTTCCATGCGGTAATGACGACCAAAAACCTGACAGAAGCGGCTATTTTATTACAAACATCACAACCAACCGTCAGTCGTGAATTAGCACGATTTGAGCATCTGATAAAATTCAAATTATTTGACCGAGTAAAAGGCCGCCTGCATCCGACAGCACAAGGATTACGCCTTTTTGAAGAAGTTCAGCGCTCTTATTACGGACTCGAAAGAATAATGAACGCGGCTGACAATATACGTAAATTTCAACATGCCCAGCTTTCCATCGCCTGCTTGCCGGTATTTTCTCAATCACTGTTACCGAAAGTTTGCCATCACTTCACCTGTCAATATCCTGATACTAATTTAACCATCATTCCACAGGAATCACCGCTACTGGAAGAGTGGCTCTCAGCTCAACGCCATGATCTGGGTTTGACAGAACATTTGCAGACACCACCGGGTACACGGAGAGAGACATTGATCACACTGAATGAAATTTGCGTACTGCCCGCCGAACATCCTCTCAGCCATAAACCGTTATTGACTCCCGAAGATTTCAGCGAGCAAAATTTTATCAGCCTTTCAATAACGGATAGCTACCGGCAGCTTATTGATGGCATATTCGCAGAACACCATATTCGCCGCCGCATGATTATGGAAACTCACAGCGCCGCGTCAGTGTGCGCAATGGTGCGAGAAGGCATTGGCGTTTCTATTGTCAACCCACTGACCGTACTCGATTATTTGGACAGCCACGGCAGATATGAAATATGCGCTCGCCCATTCAGTATCGATATTCCTTTTACTGTCAGCCTGATAAAACCCCTTCATCGCCCTTCTTCCGCCCCAGTCGATACTTTTATTGAACACCTAAAAGCACAAATTGCCCTGTTTCCTCAAAAACTAAAATCAGCTTTTCAGCATTAGCGCTTGCCAGTATGGGGAAAAAGCAAACCATTGAACCAGAAAATCCAGTAATGCTCTCAACGTTGCTGGCATATTTTGACGACTGGCATAAATACCATAAATTCCCATCGCCTGAGGTCGATATTCTGGCAACAACTGAATCAATTTTCCTGACGCCAAATGCGAAGCAACAGAATAATAGGGTTGCATGGCGATTCCCGCCCCTTGCAACGTTGCCTCCATTAATACAACCGATTCATTAGCACTTAAAGTACCGCTAACAGGAACAGAATACTTTTCCCCTCGGCGTTCAAATAACCAAAGACTTTTACCAAAGAAGTTATAAGTCATACAGTTATGCAAAGCTAAATCAGCAGGCTTTTGCGGAAGCATTTTTCCTGCCAGATAAGAAGGGGCGGCACAAACTACAGAATGGCATGTTGATAACGGCCTGGCGATCAAATTCGGCTCCAGATTATTCGTGATGCGTAACGCTAAATCTATCCGCTCCTCGACCAAATTTATTGCCTTATTACTCATTTGCATATCAATAGCTATCTGAGGATAAATCTGCATAAACTCAGGAATCGCCACAGACAATGCGCTCACCGCCAGAGATTGAGAACTGCTTATCCGCAAAAGACCACTCAGTTCCTGTGCTTCTACTGGTTGATGAACTGGTATCTCTTCCGCCAATTGCAATAATTTACGACTACGCTGATAGGCGATCTCTCCTGCCGATGTCAGGCTGA
Source organism: Photorhabdus namnaonensis (assembly GCF_001684335.1). Lineage (GTDB taxonomy): Bacteria > Pseudomonadota > Gammaproteobacteria > Enterobacterales > Enterobacteriaceae > Photorhabdus > Photorhabdus namnaonensis. Next base: position 33,915 of record NZ_LOIC01000078.1, on the reverse strand, counting down.
TCTTTCTCGTTGTACGATGTAACAGACGTACTCCCGCCCATTTTTCCATTTCAGCCAGATAGCGAGATACCATTGCCCGCGACATATCTAACCGTTCCGATGCGGCAATCATGCTACCTTGTTCTACAATTATAGTGAACACTTGCGCAGCAGTGACTCTATCCATCAATTAGCTCGATTTATGCAACAAATAATTGCCAATTATGCGGTTTTTTCATCGAAAAACGCAACTTATTATGAACCTCATTGACACAACATCAGGAATTCAATCATGACTCGCAAAACAACACTAAATATTGCGCTGGCAGGTATCCTTTCCTTGGGTACTATTTCTCTGGCACAAGCCACTAACCTAAAACTGGATGTTTTCAATCCAGGTGAAAGAAGCGTATTTCCCGTCTCTTCTGAGCTCATCATCGGTGATAGAGAAGTTGTACTGATCGATGCTCAGTTCCAAAAAAATGACGCTGAAGCACTGGCCAGAAGAATTAAGTATACCGGCAGAAAACTGACAACTATCTATATCAGTCAGTCTGATCCTGATTTCTATTTTGGCCTTGATGTACTGACCAAAGCGTTCCCTAACGCAAAAGTCATTGCATCACCAGAAACCATTAAAGAAATCAAAAAGACCAAAGATGGCAAACTGGCTTATTGGGGAGGTGTTCTGAAAGAACAAGCCCCCAAAAAAGTTATCGTGCCGCAACCGTTGGAAGGTAACACTTTTACGGTTGACGGTGAGAAGTTAATCGTCGAAGGTCTTGATGGCCCCGCGGCTGACCGTACTTTTGTTTGGATACCAAAATTAAAAGCGGTAGTAGGCGGTGTCACCGTTTCAAGCAACATCCATGTCTGGATAGCAGATACACAGACTAAAGAGTCGCGTAAAAACTGGATGCAAACATTAGATCGTATAAAAGAGCTGAAACCGACTATTGTGGTTCCGGGACATTTCATTGGTAACACGCCAATGACGTTGGAATCCGTTCACTTCACGCAAAAGTATCTGACTATTTTTGAGAAAGAGCTGGCAAAAGCGAAAGATTCAAAAGCGCTAATAGCCGCAATGGAAAAGCACTATCCAAAACTTGCGGACAAATCCAGTCTCGAATTAAGTGCTAAGGTGCTGAAAGGCGAAATGAAGTGGCCCCAATAAGTAAATTAACTCTTTTTCAGGAATAAGTAATATGCCCGGAATGATTCTGCATTATATCTATGATCCACTATGTGGCTGGTGTTATGGCGTTTCCTCTCTGATACAAGCAGCGAAAGAGGTCGCAAATGTGAAAATTGAATTGCATGGCGGCGGAATGCTGACAGGTGATAACAGACGCCAAATAGACAGCACATGGCGTGATTATATCCTTAGTCAGGATAAACGGATCGCAAGCCTGACCGGGCAAATTTTCAGTGAGCAATATATTGCTCTGCTAAACGATAAATCACTGATTATGGATTCATTACCCCCAATATCAGCCATCCTCGCAGCAGAAAAGCTGGCTGGTAAAGGTGTCGAAATGTTACTGGCAGTACAAAAAGCGCATTATGTTCGTGGATTAAAAATCAGTGAAACTGAAACATTATTGAATTTGGCAAATGAATTGCAGCTTGATTCAGAACTGTTCCAGCAAGAGCTGACATTGAATAATGAATCAGAAAGTCTCCAACACATTCGGAAAAGCCGTGAACTATTAGCAGCCGTTGGCGGCTCAGGCTTCCCTACGTTTATTTTAGAAAATAACAGAAACGAGCTATCTATTATTTCTCTTGATAAATATTTGGGACAACCCAAACGTTGGCAAGATGCTCTGATTCACTATCAATTTTAATACCACAGTTTTAATACCATAATTTAATTACTGGCGCCCATACCTTATTCAGCTATTGGGCGCCATCCATGATAACCCATCAACTCCCTGTAAATTCAGATAGATCATGATAATCGCGGAAATGGCTATACAGGGGCCAAAAGCAACGGACTCCTGATAATTTCCTCGTATTCTCCACATCCATAAGCCCCCAATAACACCAAACAGTGAGGATAAGAACATTAATAAAGGAGTTGCGCCAACACCCAACCAGGCACTCACCGCCGCCATTAACTTAAAATCACCATATCCTAACCCCTCTTTATGGCAGATTATTTTAAATAACCAATAGAGCGACCATAAAATCAAATAACCCGCAATAGCACCGACTACAGCGTGTTCAATAGGCACAAAAATTTGATTTAAATTCAATAATAATCCTAACCATAAAAGGGAATAATTTATTATGTCTGGTAATAATTTAATTTTTATATCAATAAAAGAAATTATAATTAGCATCCAAACAAATATCAAAACCGAATATAAATTGAAATTCAATGGAAAACAAATCATAAAAAAAGCAGTTATAAATAGTGTTACTAATTCAACCTGAAAATAACCAAAATCTATTTTTTCATATCCATAAATAATTTTAGGAAATACCGATATCATTTTATTCAAAATTATCCCTGCCACTACCCCGACAAAAATAGCCAAGATAATGATTTTAATGTTAAAATCCATTTAATAAAATACCTCCAACATTATTCCATTATGAATATTTCAATTAAATAAAAAAAACAAATATCAATTATGGTTTCGACATAAAAATATAGTAATAAACAACGACCTTTTAAAACAACAAAATAAATATAAAATAGTCAAATTAAATATAAATATGCGAGCAGACTCGCAACATTTATTCAGAGATAACAATCCGTATCGAGATAGCTTGATAATTGGATTAAGCCTCCCTTATCATACCCTCCATTATTTATTACCTTATGTATAGCTATACCCCGCAGGAAGGAAAGAAAAACATGCGTATACCCCGCATCTATCACCCGGAATTACTCTCATCGAATACTGAAATTTATCTGAGTGATGAGGCGGCTAACCATGTCGGGCGGGTTCTCAGAATGAACAATGGTCAACCGTTACAACTGTTTGATGGCAGCAATCAGATCTTCAACGCTCAGATCACCGAAGCTAGCAAAAAATCCGTCAAAGTACATATTAGCAATAGCGAACTTGCCGATAATGAATCGCCACTTAATCTTCATCTAGGGCAAGTCATATCCCGTGGCGAGAAAATGGAATTCACCATTCAAAAATCTGTAGAGTTAGGGGTCAATGTTATTACGCCTTTAATTTCTGAACGCTGTGGCGTAAAGCTGGATGGAGAACGGCTGGCTAAAAAACTGCAACAGTGGCAGAAGATTGCTATCGCCGCCTGTGAGCAATGCTGTCGCAACCGCATACCTGAAATTCGCCCAGTGATGCAACTCGAACACTGGTGTGCGGAAGATGATGGCAGTTTAAAATTGAATCTACATCCACGAGCCAGCCAAAGTATCAATACCCTGCCTTTGCCCGTAGAAAAAGTACGTTTACTGATCGGCCCAGAAGGTGGATTATCGATAGATGAAATTGCTATGACAGCTAATTACCAATTTACTGATATCCTATTAGGACCACGAGTGCTGAGAACAGAAACGACAGCGCTCACCGCAATTACCGCATTACAAGTGCGTTTCGGCGATTTGGGTTAAGGAAAAAGAATGATCAAACTCGGCATAGTGATGGACCCCATTTCATCCATCAACATCAAGAAAGACACCAGTTTTGCCATGCTATTGGAAGCGCAACGCCGCGGCTGGGAGCTCCATTATATGGAGATGAGTGATCTCTATCTGCACCAAGGGGAAGCCCGCGCACATACCCGCTTATTGCAGGTAGAAAACAGCCCACAGCAATGGCATCAGTTCGATAGAGAACAAGATCTGGCACTGGAAACATTGGATGTCATCCTGATGCGTAAAGATCCACCATTTGATACTGAATACATTTACGCCACTTATATTTTGGAACGTGCGGAAGAGAAAGGCACTCTCATTGTCAATAAACCACAAAGCCTGCGCGATTGTAACGAAAAACTATTCACAGCTTGGTTCCCTGATTTAACACCAGATACATTAGTGACTCGCAATGCCGTTCAGTTGCGAGAATTCCACCAGAAACATGGTGATGTCATCTTTAAACCACTAGATGGTATGGGCGGCGCATCGATATTCCGCCTGAAAAAAGATGATCCAAACGTTGGGGTTATCATTGAAACCCTGACAGAACATGGCACTCGCTTTTGCATGGCGCAAAATTTCTTACCGGCCATCAAAGAAGGCGATAAGCGGGTATTAATTGTCGATGGCGAACCCGTTCCTTATTGTCTGGCTCGTATCCCTGCCCAAGGTGAAACCCGTGGTAATCTTGCTGCGGGCGGCCGTGGTGAGGCTCGTCCGCTGTCAGAAAGTGACTGGGCTATCGCCAGAGCCGTCGCTCCGACTTTACAAGAAAAAGGGCTAATTTTTGTTGGCCTGGACATTATTGGTGACAAACTGACCGAAATTAATGTCACCAGTCCGACCTGTGCACGCGAGATAGAAGCCGCTTTCCCTGATATTTCAATCATCGGCATGTTAATGAATGCGATTGAAGAACGGTTAGAGAAATAAAAAATTCTTTTTGCGAATTTGCCTGTCAGGGTTTGTCATTTATACTTTTAGCCCACATACTGTGGGCTAAATAATCCTTACATAGCAAGGTTAATTACTAGAAATAAAATGAATCTACAGCACCATTTTCTTATCGCCATGCCCTCATTATCTGATCCCTATTTCAAACGCTCAGTTGTTTACATTTGTGAACACAATGAAAATGGGGCTATGGGACTGGTGATAAATAAACCTATTGAGCAAATCTCCGTTCGGAAAGTTTTACAAAAGCTGAAAATATCACCAGAAGATCGGGATGAAAGCATCAGTCTAAACAAACCTGTCATGACTGGCGGTCCACTGGCTGAAGATCATGGTTTTATATTGCACACACCAAAACCAGGTTTCAGTTCAAGTATCAAAATTTCCGATGACACAATGATCACCACATCCAAAGATGTCCTTGAAACCTTGGGTACTCCACGCCAACCAAAACAGATATTGGTCACGTTGGGGTATGCTAGTTGGGAAAAAGGTCAACTTGAAAAAGAAATAATGGAGAATAGTTGGCTAACAACAAACGCTGATCCACATATTATTTTCAACTCACCCATTGCGGACCGCTGGCGTGAAGCCGCATCTTTGCTCGGTATCAATATCTATAATATTGCGCCACAGGCAGGGCATGCATAGATGAATAACCGTACAATAATGGCTTTTGATTTTGGCACCCGCAGCATCGGCGCAGCCATCGGGCAAGAAATCACAGGTACCGCCAGAGCATTGACCTCGTTTAAAGCCACAGAGGGTATCCCCAATTGGCAACAAATCGAAAAATTACTTAAAGAGTGGCAACCCGATCTGGTTATCGTTGGTCTTCCCCTTAATATGGATGGCACTGAGCAATTAGTCACAGCGCAAGCACGTAAATTTGCAAACCGGCTGCATGGCCGGTTTGGCGTGCAAGTTCAACTCCAAGATGAACGCCTGACAACTGTTGAAGCCCGTGCTCATCTGTTTGACCGAGGTGGTTATAAAGCCTTAAGTAAAGGAAAAGTAGATGCTACTTCCGCTGTTATTATTCTGGAAAGCTGGTTTGAACAGCACTATTAATAGCGCAATAGCTAACAGTAGCAGCGATCAATTAACAGCAATCGTATAACCACGATTCGCGATTAACTGATATACCCGTTATCTTTCAAGTTGCCTCTTTGTTGGCTGCACTCACTCACCCCAGTCACATAGTTATCTATGTTCCCCGGGATTCGCTCCTTTGCCGTCGCGATGCATCTTGAAATCCATAGGGTATAGCATTTTCTTTAATCTTCCTCTCCGTTTGCCCTGCCAGTAATCCCTGCAATTTACGCTGCTGCCAGCCTTGCTCGTAGGTTTGCATCCCACTGGCAGCGCCCGTCTGCATAAGCGTTGTTATTTGATGATTTTTTCCTTCTCGTATCAAATGGCTCACAGCCTGATTAACTACCAATATTTCATATATAGCGACTCGCCCTCCTCCCTGAGCAGAAACTAATTGCTGGGCTATCACCGCTTTCAAACTGCCTGCTAGCTGACTACGTACCCACCCTTTTTCTTCGGCAGAGAAAATATCTACCAATCGGTCAATTGCCTGTACAGCACCTCTGGTATGCAAAGTCGACAATACCAAATGCCCAGTCTCTGCCGCAGTTAACGCCAAGCGTATTGTCTCCTTATCCCGCAACTCCCCCAACAACAATACATCAGGATCTTGCCGGAGCGCCCCTTTTAGCGCTGCCTGATAACTGGGCGAATCCAATCCAATTTGTCGCTGTTGTATCAGACAATTGCGGCTGTGGTGGATAAATTCAACGGGATCTTCCAACGTAATAATGTGCTGACAACTGTGGCTGTTCAGCATATCCACAATCGCGGTTAACGTTGTCGACTTCCCGCTGCCTGTAGCGCCGGTTACCAGAATCAACCCACTCTCTTCCCTCAAAGCCATTTCACGGATAATTTCAGGTGCTTTTAGCTGTTCCAGAGTTGAACACTGAGCGTGAATTAAACGCAAAACGGCTGACAACCCGGAGTGTTGACGAAAGATGTTGCCTCTCAATCGTTGGCCATTTTCTGTCTCCAACGCGAAATCCACATGCCCACCAGTTAATAGTTGTTGTCGCTGATTTTCTGATAAAAATTGTCTACTCCACTCTTCCAACAATAGATTATTTACAGATGGCAGTTGAGTTTGCGGGCAAAGCACTCCATTTATACGTAATACGGGAACTTGTCCAACACAAAGATGCAGATCTGAAGCATTATGCTTTACACTAAGAGCTACTAGCTTATCCATATTCATTTTTTAATCTCCTGAGTCACCATGAACAATATTGAACAAAATTTACAAGATGTCAGGACCCACATAGCCATTGCCGCACAAAAATGCGAACGCGCTCCAGAAGAAATTACCTTGCTTGCAGTCAGTAAAACCAAACCTGTGGAAGATATCGAAAAAGCAATCGCTGCCGGGCAACACCATTTTGGTGAAAATTATGTGCAGGAAGGTGTAGAAAAAATTGCTTATTTTGCCAATCATAATGATTTGATATGGCACTTTATCGGTCCATTGCAGTCTAATAAAAGCCGCTTGGTGGCAGAAAATTTTAACTGGTGCCATACCATTGACCGCTTAAAAATAGCACAACGCCTGAACGAACAACGCCCAGAGGGAATGGAACCGCTGAATATTCTTATTCAAATAAATATCAGTGATGAACAGAGCAAATCAGGTATTCAACTTGATGCACTACCTACTCTGGCTGCCGAAGTGAACAAACTACCAAACGTAAGGCTCCGGGGTTTAATGGCAATCCCAGCACCGGAACCTGACCATAAACGTCAATTGGTGGTTTTCAGGAGAATGGAGCAAGCCTTCCTTAACCTGAAAACTAAATATTCTCAAATAGATACCCTCTCAATGGGGATGACTGATGATATGGCTGCCGCTATTAATTGTGGTTCCACATTAGTACGAATTGGAACAGCAATTTTCGGTGCGCGTCAGTATCACAATTAACCATTTCAACACTACGAGGTATTTAAATGGAAAAACGTAAAATTACCTTTATTGGGGCAGGTAATATGGCTCACGCCATCATCGCCGGATTAATAAAAGGAGGGTACCCTGCTGAGCTGATTAATGTCTGCGCACCAAGTAATACTCGCCGTGATGCACTAGCAAAAGAGTATGGCGTTAACAGCGGCAGTGATAATATTCGCTACGCACAGGAAGCCGACGTTGTTGTTCTGGCGGTAAAACCGCAAGTGATAGCAGATGTTTGTCAGCCTCTGCAAGAAAAGGTAGATTTCAGTAACAAACTGGTTCTATCTATCGCCTCGGGTATTTCCGTTGCACGCTTTGATGCTTTATTACAAGACAAACTCAATATTGTCCGTATCATGCCAAACACGCCGGCATTAATTGGTCAGGGATTAAGTGGATTATTCGCATCTGAACAAATCAGCCAATCTGACCGTGATTTCACTCAAGCATTAATGAACAGTGTCGGTAAAACCTACTGGGTAAAAGATGAAAACGGCATCAATGACATTATCGCCGTAGCAAGCAGTGCGCCCGCTTATTTCTTCTTATTCATGGAGTCAATGCAACAGGAAGCAGAACGTTTAGGTTTTGATAGCCAAACAGCTCGTGAAATTGTTTTGCAAACGGCAATAGGTTCTGCGGCACTGGCTGCATCAAATGTAAATCTCCCTTTTGCAACCCTGCGTGAACAGGTAACATCTAAAGGTGGTACTACTGCGGAAGCATTACGTATTTTTTATGAAGGCAAATTGCCAGAAATCGTATCCAACGCTATGCAGGCGGCTATTCGCCGGGCACAGGAAATGGAAAAACAATTTTAATTTTATCAAGGCTGCTAAATGCAATTTTTAACCTTTCTTCTGTTCACAGTTCTAGATTTATACATCGCTGTTTTATTACTTCGTGTATGGATGCAATGGGCTCGTTGTGATTTTTATAACCCATTTGCCCAATTTATTGTAAAAATAACTCAACCTATCATTCGGCCATTACGTCGAATTATCCCGGCTATTGGCTCGCTCGATACCGCCTCCATTGTTGTCGCTTACATTCTGGTATTGTTTAAACTAATCATGCAACTTTGGTTCAGTACCGGTACTGTCGCCTTCCTTACACTTTTCATCCCTATCGGGTTAATCGAACTGCTGACAGCCGCAGGTAAACTGGTATTTTGGTTAGTGCTGGCACGTGCTCTACTTAGCTGGATAAGCCAGGGACGCAATCCGATTGACTATGTTCTGATGCAACTGACAGAGCCACTGATGGCACCTATCCGCCGTATTATCCCAACAATGGGTGGCCTTGATTTTTCAGCAATGATCGTCATTTTGATCCTCTACGCACTGAACTATCTTCGTGCTGATGTTCTTTCATGGCTGATACAGTAAATAAGAATTAAATTGGATTCAAAATAATGCAAAAAGTTGTTCTGGCAACCGGCAACCCCGGAAAAGTTCGTGAACTGGCACAATTACTGGCTGATTTCGGGCTGGATATTGTTGCTCAAACTGAATTAGGCGTAGATTCAGCCGAAGAGACCGGGTTGACATTTATTGAAAATGCCCTTCTTAAAGCTCGTCATGCCGCGCAAATTACCGGCTTACCGGCGATTGCGGATGACTCTGGTCTATCCGTAGACATTCTTGGCGGTGCTCCAGGTATCTATTCAGCCCGCTATGCAGGTGAAAACAGCACCAATCAGCAAAATCTAGAAAAACTGCTAGATTCGATGAAAGATGTTCCTGATGATCAACGTCAAGCTCAGTTTAACTGCGTGCTGGTTTATATGCGCCATGCCGAAGATCCAACGCCGCTGGTATTTCATGGCCGCTGGCCGGGAGTTATCGCACGTCAACCTGCCGGTAATGGGGGGTTTGGTTATGATCCCATCTTCTACATACCGGAATTAGGCTGTACTGCCGCTGAATTAACAGGTGATCAAAAAAATGCCGTTTCGCACCGTGGTCAAGCACTAAAGATGATGTTGGATACACTCAGTAATGCTTAAGCTCCCACCACTAAGTCTTTATATCCATATTCCGTGGTGTGTACAAAAGTGTCCTTACTGTGATTTCAACTCTCATGCATTGAAAGGTGATGTTCCGCATCAGGAGTATGTTGACCATTTATTAGCAGATCTGAAAACGGATCTGCCAATGGTCAACGGACGGGAAATTACCACTATCTTTATTGGTGGTGGAACCCCTAGCCTGCTTAGCTCACAGGCAATGCAACAATTGCTGGATGGTGTCCGTGCTCTCCTACCGGTATCGCCACAAGCTGAAATTACTATGGAAGCCAATCCGGGTACTGTGGAAGCCGACCGCTTTAGTGGTTATCAGCAAGCGGGTATTAACCGAATATCCATTGGCGTGCAGAGTTTCAGCCCGGATAAACTGGCACGCCTCGGCCGTATTCACGGGCCGGATGAAGCCAAACGGGCAGCACATTTAGCCGCTAGTCTGGGGCTACGCAGTTTTAATCTGGATTTGATGCATGGTTTGCCGAACCAAAGCCTTGACGAGGCACTGGATGATTTACGTCAGGCAATCGCGTTATCACCACCGCATCTTTCATGGTATCAGTTGACTATTGAACCTAATACCAGCTTTGGCTCTCGCCCTCCTGTTCTGCCCGACGATGACGCTTTATGGGATATCTTTTCACAAGGTCACCAATTGCTGACAGCAGCAGGTTATCAGCAATATGAAACTTCTGCTTATGCCAAACCAGGCTATCAATGCCAACATAATCTCAACTACTGGCGCTTTGGAGATTACCTTGGTATTGGCTGTGGCGCTCATGGAAAAATCACATTTGAAGATGACCGTATTCTGCGCACAGTGAAAACCAAACATCCCCGTGGATATATGCAAGGACGCTATCTGGATAAACAGCATCAAGTAGAAAATGAAGATCGACCATTTGAATTTTTTATGAACCGATTCCGTTTACTGGAAATGATGCCAAAACAAGATTTCAGTGATTTTACCGGGTTATCTGAGGACTCAATCCGTACTCAAATAGGGAAAGCCTTAGCCGCAGGTTATCTTTCTGAAACAGCAACACACTGGCAAATCACGCAAAAAGGTAAACTGTTCCTAAATTCATTATTGGAATTATTTCTCTAGTACAGAAATTGCCTTTGGAAAATTCAGCTCCGTAAAGATTATCTTTGCATAAAATTGATACCGCCATTGGTTTCGTTTCTATTCATAACACATTTTCCCCACTGAACTTCGGTGGGGATTCCATTAGACGGTGGCTACTGATTGCCCCATGTTGGATTTCTGTTCCTTTCGGAGGAGTGATTACACTCCAAAACTTAAATAATATCTAAGTGACAAATTAACCAAGGCATTAATATTGAAATAACAATCCACAATTTAATTTTCAATGATAAAAACTTAATATATGGAAAAATAAATCAATAAATAAAATACAAAAGAAATAATATAAAAAACTATTAATCCACCCACCCTAAAAATATATTTATCCATGTAGATAATAGTTAACATCGACCATCAATCAGAGTATTAATTAAAATTTAATAAAACCATATTCTACACAAGATTAATTTTTTAATATATGTGAATTACGATATAATTATTTCAGAAATAGCATTGGCTGGTCCTGCTATAGCCACATTAGTACTTGACTCTGTAAATGCAGTTGATATTTGCCTATAAAACCTTTATCTGCAATCTGATCCAATTATTAATGAACTTATTATTTATCATAAATCCCTTTCAATATAAATACCACTATTCATATTATAAACTAGAATAAATCAGACGCTTAAATATAAAACAAATAATGTTTTCACCTTGAAAGTTCAATATAAAAACCATCATTAATATCTACAAATAATTTTTCTATTTAATTATATATGGCAGAAATACATTTATCATTCCTTAATAGAGAAATTAGTTTTTACACCATCTATTATAACAGATTAAAGTTATATTTTATGAATAAATAAGACATTGTTTCGAATAGAAAATAGTTGTCTATCTTTTTAATTATTAATGCTGGATAATAAGCCAACTACTCATAGAATAATGCTCCCATCGGACAGGGTTTAGACCAAAAACCTGACAGTCACCAGCATAAAATAACCGATAACTGTCAGACCAAATCTAAAACAATCCATTGTGAAACTTCAATCACTATTCAAATTCAAAACGACACATAACCTGATTAAAGGGCATCAACTACAGCATTAACTTGTGCAGTTAAGCTTTCCAAACCACCACCCGATAAATACCACAAATCAGATTTCAGGTAAGTGATTTTTCCATTCTTATATGCCGAGGTAGATTTTATTTTATCATCTTCAAATTTCGCTTTGTCCAACTTACCTGCACCAATTGCTTCACTACGGTCAATAATGAGAATCACATCAGGATTGGCTTTAGCAATCATATCAGGAGTCACTACAACAAATTTGTTTTTCTCTTCACCAGCAGGAATAGATAATTCTGCTTTCTGCGCCTTAACCACGTCATACACCACACTCTGGTCATTCAGCACTAATTTACCTGCGTTATGCAGTAATACTAAAACTTTTGCATCAGCAGATTTAGCTTTGTCCTGAGCTTTAACAATGGTTTTTTCCAGCTCAGCAAGCTGATCTTTCACTTCACTCTGTTTATTAAACAATTCACCTAATAACGTTATGTTACTTTCAACTGAAGCCAAATAATTTTTGCTATCAGTTCCCAGATTAATTGTCGGTGCTATTTTTGACAGCTTTTCATAGGAAGAAGTTTGACGCCCGCTAATAACGATCAAATCAGGTTTAATTTGCGCCAATTTTTCCAGATTTGGCTCTTTCATACCCCCCGCATTTTCTACCCCTTTAGGTAAGCTATTACGGAGATATTCAGGCGTATTACCAGTAGGTAATGCAACAACCCTATCTGATAAACCTAATTTAACTAATGAATCATAAATACCGAAATCAAATGAAACGACTTTCTGAGGATTTTTTTTGACTTCAGTTTCACCGGAAAGGTGCTTAACTGTGATCTTATCATTAGTCTGAGCTGTAACTACATTTGGGGTAACTATATTTGGTGTAACTACAGAAGATTCCTGACTAAATGCGGAATGGCTTGCAACAGCAAATAACGATACCAGAACGACAGGGATTATCTTTTTCATATATCGCACTCCAAGAAAGGATATTTAGTAAACATTTGCATTCTAGGTAGCGAAAAAAATATGTCAATCTAAATAAGAATCAATTTCAAATTGATTCTTATTTGTGATTATTAGCAATTATTTAATAGAATTCAGTAATTCAATTCTTTGTTGCTCAAGGCCACTGACCTTACCGCAAACCTCTTTGCCAAAACGCTGGAAATCTTCTTCCTGAGCCCGCCATTCAGCTTTCAAATTATTCTGCAATCCACCCAAACTACCAAGCAACGATTGTAATGCCTGATTGTTATCACCATTTAGGCTAAATTGTTTATTGCCAATCTCATTAATACTGTCCTGTAACACCCCACCAAGACTTTGCTCAATTAAGCTACGGCTATCTTTTTCAACCTGCTTAATCGCTTGATGGTGGAATGCCATACCATCAGCGCGAGTTTCAATAATTCGGTTTATTTGCTGATTAAGCCCTGATTCAAGATCAGACAACCGATTACGCACATTGCTATCCTTACCGATAGTATCTACTACTACTTTATCCAAGGATTTACGAGCCGTTATCAGGTGTTTTCCGGTTTCTTGTTTTATCCAAGGCAAATCCTGCCGCAAAGCCTGCTGATAACGTTGTGCTTTCTGACGCTGTTCAGTATTTAAACTTAAGTTCTTACCATCGCGGATTACTGAACCATCCGGTGAAATCTGGAGATTGCCACTTGCTCCCACAACCTGAACTGATTGAGAAGTAATAATAATGTCATTATGTGGATTTACTTGGCATTCATAACCTGCCTGAGCCTGAGCAACAAATAGCAAAGATGCAACAGTGATAATTTTGCGTAACATGTTTTCTCCTAAGAAAATCACCTGAGAATTAAAAAATGGATTGAGAGTTAAAAAACGGATCGCCCAACACGATCAGCTAACAATTCTAGGGCAGCACAACCCGCCAAAGAGTTCCCCGATCGATCTAATTCCGGTGACCAGACAGCAACAGTAAACTCTCCTGGCACGACACATACGATCCCACCACCGACGCCCGATTTTCCTGGCATACCAATCCTGAATGCAAACTCGCCGGAACCATCATACATACCACAAGTCATCATCAGTGCATTAATCTGCCGGGCCTGACGAGGACTAAGGATTTGCTGTTCAGCACCTATCGTACTCCCCTGATTCGCCAAATAAATAAAACACTTAGCAAGCTCAATACAGTTCATTTTCAAAGCGCAATAATGAAAATAAGTTTGCAGTACCGCGAGCACATCATTATCGAAATTACCGAAGGATTTCATCAGATAGGCAATCGCCGCATTGCGGTGAGAATGTTCCATCTCAGAACGGGAAACTTTGCTGTCGTAACAAATATCAGGGCAACCAGCAAGTTTGCGCACCACTTCCAGCATACGCTGTTTAGGCGCACTCAATCGCGACTGTAACATGTCACAGACAACTAATGCACCCGCATTAATAAAAGGGTTACGGGGTTTGCCTTTTTCCAGTTCCAATTGAACTAACGAGTTAAATGGCTGACCTGAGGGTTCCTGCCCGACCCGTTGCCAGATCTCTTGTTCCTGATAACGAGTCATGGCTAGAGTCAGGCTTAATACCTTAGAAATAGATTGAATCGAAAAACGCTTCTCAGCATCTCCAGCATGAAATATCTGCCCATCGATGGTACAGATAGCAATTGCCAGGTTATCAGCAGGAACTTCCGCCAATGCAGGAATATAATTTGCCACTTTCCCTTGGCCAATCAGGGGACGAACTTGTCGCAAAATATCCGACAATAACGTATTAGAGAACGTTGTACTCACAGATTTTACTCCAGACAGGGGCACTCATTAATCACTAAGGCCCCTGTTGTGATTCATGCAAGCTATTTTATAACCGATAGATTAATCAATCCCACCAAACATCAAACAATTCGGAAGTCATGACATCTTCCATACCGCGATCCTTCAACCACTTTTCAACCAATTGGCGATGCTCTTCTGTACACATACCAATTTTTTGCAAACAGATTAAACCTTCCCAATGCAGATAACCGCTGGCATCCAATGCTAAACCATTAGATTCAATCAGCTCATCAATAAATGCATCAACAGTGCTATCGATAACATCTACAGATGTATTAGATGGGAAACTCCACTTAACAGAAAAACCTAATTCCTTAAATTCATCAATATGCATCTTCTTACGCAAACGACGACTGCGGTTTTTAGCCATTACTTAATCCTCTTAAACATTATGTCCCACACGCCATGCCCCAACCGCTGACCGCGCAATTCAAATTTCGTTATCGGACGTGAAGATGGACGCGCTACATAATCACCATTTCCAGACAAATTAAGGTAATTATCTACGCCATTCATCACTTCCAACATATGCTCAGCATATGGCTGCCAGTCAGTCGCCATATGGAATACGCCACCCACTTTCAACTTGCTTCTTATCAATTCAACAAATGGCGGCTGTACAATCCTGCGTTTATTATGACGTGCTTTATGCCACGGATCCGGAAAGAAAAGCTGTACCATTTCCAAACTATTATCCGGGATCATGTTTTCCAGCACTTCAATCGCGTCATGGCACATCACCCGCAAATTACTAATATTTTCACTTTCAGCGGAAGCCAGGCAAGCGCCGACGCCAGGCGCATGAACTTCAATCCCAAGAAAATCTTTTTCTGGATTCTGACTTGCCATTGTGACAAGCGATGCCCCCATGCCAAAGCCAATTTCCAACACCACAGGGGCTTCTCGCCCAAAAAGTGCTGCCAGCTCCAGCTTTTCTGCCTGATACTCAACACCTATTTTTGGCCAGAGATTATCAAGTGCTTGTTGCTGACGATTAGTTAACCGGCCCTGACGACGAACAAAACTCCTAACACGGCGCAATGCCCTGCCATTTTCATCAAATTCCGGCGAAATTACGTTATTTATCATGGTATTTCTGTCAGTTTTAAAGGCATTTATTCAGCCGTTCATGGCTGCTTTACCAGCAAACCACCTAAAGAGAGCGCATTATCCAAAGATGGGCGATTTTAGCAAGTCCGATCGTGACAAGTACAATTTTAATACGAAATTGCGTAGCGCCGCGAAAACAAAGTTCCGGTTTACAGCGAGGTTACACTATGTTGCAATCCTATTCACGAAACACTGATTTTCCCTAAAGATAATTATCCCAATGATGGAAGCAAAGCAATTCTCCACAGTGGTACTGGATTGGTACCATCGTTACGGTCGTAAAACTCTGCCCTGGCAATTGGAAAAGACCTCCTATCACGTCTGGCTTTCAGAAGTGATGTTGCAACAAACTCAGGTTGCGACGGTCATTCCCTATTTTCAGCGCTTTATTTCACGTTTTTCCGATGTGACTTCACTTGCCGCAGCCCCCCTTGATGAAGTCCTACATTTGTGGACCGGCCTTGGTTACTACGCTCGCGCTCGTAATTTACATAAAGCAGCACAACAGGTTGTGGAGTTGCACCAAGGTCAATTCCCGACAACTTTTGAAGATGTTGTCGCCCTACCCGGTGTTGGTCGTTCAACAGCGGGGGCAATCCTTTCACTTTCCCAAGGTAAACATTTCCCAATTCTTGATGGCAACGTTAAACGGGTATTGGCCCGCTGTTATGCCGTGGAAGGCTGGCCAGGTAAAAAAGAGGTTGAAAGCAGCCTCTGGCAAATCAGCACCAATGTAACGCCGGCGCAAGAGGTGGAATATTTTAATCAGGCGATGATGGACTTAGGCGCAATGGTTTGCACTCGCAGCAAGCCGAAATGTGAAATCTGCCCACTAAATCAAGGATGTATCGCTTACGTTAACCATAGCTGGACCAAATACCCAGGTAAAAAACCTAAACAGAGTATTCCTGAGAAAACAGCTTATTTCCTGCTGATGCAGAATAATGATGCTGTCTGGCTGGAACAGCGCCCACCAACGGGGATCTGGGGTGGTTTGTTTGCGTTTCCTCAGTTTGAAAGCATGGATTTGCTAAATGGCTGGTTAGAGCAATCAGGTATTTCTCACAGTAAACATGAACAACTCACCGCATTCCGCCACACATTTAGCCATTTTCATCTAGATATTGTGCCGATAAAAATAAATATTTTATCCTTTACTACCTGCATGGATGAAAATAAAGGACTTTGGTATAACTTACAGCAACCCGCGGCTGTTGGGCTGGCAGCGCCAGTTGAATATCTATTACAGCAACTAAGCTAATCTCATACCCACTATTTTGAGGATTTATTATGAGCAGAACTGTTTTTTGTACTTTCTTACAACGTGAAGCCGAAGGACTGGATTTTCAGCTTTATCCGGGCGAATTGGGTAAACGCATTTTCAATGAAATTTCCAAAGAAGCATGGGGACAATGGATGAGCAAACAAACCATGCTGATCAATGAGAAAAAACTCAACACCATGAATCCGGAAGATCGTAAATTGCTTGAACAGGAAATGGCTAAATTCCTATTCGAAGGTCATGATATTCAAATTGATGGATATACCCCACCAGAAAAATAATATTTAGCTTTCATCAGAGCCAGCGGCTCTGATGTTGTATTCAATACCAGATGGCAATGTAAGATGAAAAAACTGTTAGCATTGTTTGTTATTGCCCCAATTCTTGTTTCCTGTACCAGCAACAAAAATCGTGAATACCGTGAAGAATATATAAAAGATACCAATGGTTTTGATATTTTGATGGGCCAGTTTGCTCATAACATTGAGAACATTTGGGGATTGCATGAAGTATTAATTGCAGGACCAAAAGATTACGTAAAGTATACCGATCAATACCAGACTCGCAGCCATATCAATTTTGAAGCTGGAACGATCACGGTTGAGACAATTTCCTCAATTGACCCTACGACCTATCTACGCAAGGCCATTATCACGACCTTATTAATGGGTGATGATCCAGGTTCCGTTGATCTCTACTCTGATACTAACGATATTCAGATCAGTAAAGAACCCTTTCTTTACGGACAAGTTATGGACAACAACGGCCAACCGATTCGTTGGGAATGGCGAGCGACACACTTTGCAGATTATCTGATTGCCAACAAATTACAAAAACGCCAATCTGGTTTACATGTCATTTGGTCTGTCACTATACAACTGGTCCCAAACCATTTGGACAAACGTGCTCATAAATATCTGCCACTGATTCGTCAAGCGTCCATTAAATATGGCATAGATGAATCCCTAATTTTGGCAATTATGCAAATAGAATCCAGCTTCAATCCCTATGCAGTCAGCCGTTCTGATGCACTTGGATTAATGCAAGTTGTACAACACACTGCTGGCCGTGATGTCTTTAAGATGAAAGGTAAATCGGGACAACCAAGCCGTAGTTATCTATTTGATCCAGAAAATAATATCGATGCCGGCACAGCATATTTATCTATATTACAAAACAGTTATCTGGGTGACATCACTAATGCAACATCTCGCCGTTACGCGGTAATAACAGCTTACAATGGTGGTGCTGGTAGTGTATTACGGGTATTTTCCAGCGATAAGAAAAAAGCGGCTCAAATTATCAATAAAATGGTGCCGGATGATGTTTATGAAACCCTGACAACCAAACATCCATCGGCAGAATCACGTCATTACCTGATGAAAGTCAATACTGCCCAGAAAGGCTATCATCATTAAGACATTAAAATATTAAGAAAATAACGGAGAGTAATTTTTCTACTCTCCGTTATTATTTTGCCTATATTTCTGGCTAATCGAATAATTTCAAAGCATAAATCACTATTTCCAAAGAAATCTATTGACGGGCTCTACCGAATACGGTTTAATGCGCCCCGTTGCCCGGATAGCTCAGTCGGTAGAGCAGAGGATTGAAAATCCTCGTGTCGGTGGTTCGATTCCGCCTCCGGGCACCAATTCAAAGTGCGCTTGTTGGGAGATAAAAACTTAACGGGCGACCAATACAAGAACCCGAATGTATAACTGTAGTTAGTTTAAATTTTCAGTATTTCGATATTGAACTGAACATAAGGGTTACCAAGCTAGGATGCCTAAGGATTTAGGCGTCCATTTTTTGCTGGAATGCAATACTTACAAGTTCTATTGCAGCTGTCAAGCCATCCAAACCAAAATCAATGAATTAATTAACACGATGTTGTATGTTGGTTACTCAACTTTCCTCATTGATCAGAAGAAAGTTAATTATGAGTGATTATATCAGCTCAAAAAAATTCCCTATCTTGCAACAGGGAATTTGTACAGAAAAAACAAGCCCAGGCAACAGCGAAGAGATTTTATTTTATCTGATTAACATTTCTCCTCTCTCTGGCTCAACATCGATATACAGCATTAATTCACGCTCCAACGCACGCCCGGCAATATCCAGATTGATATCAATATATTCCATCGTTGTGGCAATACTGCGATGGCCCAGTAATCCGCGCACCATTTGCAAATTACGATCAGGCGCTTTCATCAGTTCAGTTGCCAGGGTATGCCGGAAACGGTGTGGGCCCACATCAAATCCACACTCCTTTGACAAGCGACGAAAGAATGATTTTATCGTTTGTAACTGATTGGTTTCGTTTCCTCTGTCTGTTTTGGCGGTAAAATAATTCACACAGAACAGGGGATCATTCAGTTTTGCCCCAGCGGCCAGGGCACGCTCCAGCAAAATCTCCAGTCGCGGATACAGCCATTTCACCACCGGCACCTGGTGTTCATAATGGTTCTTACTCCCCTCGGAGCAAAGAATAATCCGGCGCTCATGCAGGTCAATATCCCGGAGTCGGATATGTAATAACTGATTTTGCCGCATCCCGGTATAACGCAATGTATCCAGTACCGTCAGCCAGTACCAGGTCGGATATAATGCACAGCGGGCACGATGGCTATCCCCTGCCTGTCGCTCCCGCTCTTCAAATTGCCCCATCGTGAGATACAAGGCTGTCAGTTGTTTTTTGGTCAATGTTTTCTTTTTATTTTTGTTCGCATTGACCTTGACGCCAATAAATGGATTTTCCTCCTGGAGCAGTATTTTTTCTTCTATCGCCAAATTAAACACCGCCTGCATATGCGCAATCTTACTGTTCCAGGTCACACCTTTCAGTCCGTGCTGATGCAGCACATATCTGCGCCACGCCAGGACCTGTTGTCGGGTCACTTGAGCAGGCCGATTGTCGGCACCTGCAAACACCTGGAATGTATTCACCACCTTGCGATAACTCGACTCAGTAGCCGGTCGCAAGATTTTGGCAAAAAAATATTCATCCAGCAGGTTATCCCAAGTCATACTGTCCATCTCTACTTCCTCACTTCATCAATTTAAAAACCCATTGCGGGGCGCGAAAAATAACGCATGGCTATTATAACACATTGTTATTAAAGATATTTTCTCAGGAAATCATTAGAAAAGGGCTATCCTCGGGTACAGGACTACCACGGTAAAGCAAAGTACTTTTGATTAAGTAGCCATGAACACGTTGATAGGAGCCAATCCGATCGGCAGAATCATAAAGATGACAACAACAAAAACACTTTCCACGACTTACTCGATGTCGTCCCAGCCGCTCAAATGCGGTTTGTACCCGTTTCCATTTTTGACTAACCTCTTTGCCATCCGCCTGTTTCTTCTCACCGAGAAACTGGAAGAAAATAGCCGGCGCACTCACAAACACAAAACCACTGACCAGATGTATCCGGGCTTCCGGCGTATTAATGGTCATCACCCCATGCCTTAATCCAGCGGACAACCAATCCCAGAATTGCTCTCCAATACAGGGTGTCTCAATCGCATTTTCGTTCTGCCATGTTGCCTGAACCGCGTGTTGTGAAGGCATTGATGTGTATGGCGGTACGATTTCCGCTTCACTGGCCATAACCTGTTCTGTCACTGTGCCCGCTGCATTCATCCCCATTAATGACAATAGCTGTTGCGTGCTCCCATCCGACTGTACCCCTTTCTCCGGTGCGACTGTCATGACGGCAGAAGAGATCTCATCAACCGGCCTCACGGCTGATGAAACAATTTCAGTCATCGGGTTATCTTCCTGCCGTCTCTGAGAAGGCAGAACACTGTCCATTGCGGTTGATAAAGGCGTAGCAGAGACATCAGGATTTCCTGAAACAATCATTTGCGGTGATGCCGCCGTGACAGATAATATTTCTGATATTGTTGGTGCGCCCGCTTTATTCAAAGCTTCTGTCATTATCTGATTTATTACGTCATCTTCCTTCATATCACCGGATAAAATACAGAACAGCGCAGGCAAGGCATGAGGTACTGACGCCAGCCAGGTCAACGCCTTAGCCGGCAGCAATCGTCCGGCGAGTAACACCCCGAAATGACAGCCAACCCTCGTCTCCACGGGAGGAATTTTGAACCGAAAACGATACGGCCCCTGCGGCACAACCAATCCCGGGTACCAGGGTTGGCCTTCATCCAGTTCCCCGTCAAACTGGGCCAAAACAGGTAAAAAATGAAATAACGCAGCGTAAAACACCACCGTGTTCCATATTACACTTTGTTCTGCCTGCGTTTCAGGGGACACCCCCAGCGGTAACATCTGTCCTTTCGCCAAACGTACGGCAGAGGCAGTACATTGCAGAGTCACATCTATCAAGCCGCCAGGGTGGGCATAAGGCCCCTGCGGCGCTGCCGGAAGTTGTTGCATCAATGCAACACACTCATGTAACGGGGCCAGCCACAATGCCTGATAGTGTGTTTTAGGTAATGCACTGTTGTCCCACAGACACTGTAAACACTGCCGTCGCCGGGAAATATCCAGCAAGAGCCTGGACTCAGACGGCAAAAAGTAGCCTGCTTTGACCGTTTCTGGGATGGAAGTGGGTTGTGGAAGTGACTTTTTTCCTGCGGAGGTTCCCGCCAGCAGGATTTTAATTTTTTTCAACACGATTAATCTCCTCTTTTTTCCCAAAACCCTAATACATCCTCTGGCAGGGACAAGGCAAAACTCTTTTCCGGGAATAAAAATTAATCGATGAAAACCGCACGCAATGATTCAAACGTTTCCAATTCCGTCACGGGTAAACGCAGCGTGTATCCGGTTATTTCGTTGAATCAATCATGATAAGTACAAAAGGCACATGGCGGCTCATGCAAGAAAGGATTAAGGGAAATAGAATGTGTCCAGTGCATCTGGGAAGCACTGCCGATTCAGACCAAAACGTGTCAGGGATAAACAAAACAACTTCAATCGATTTATTTTTCATCTCCGTCCTGTTGGATAAAACTCCGGCCCAAGAGCCGGATAAGGTGAAAAAGGGATGCTTCGCTAAAAATTGCCGAATGTCACTCAACTGCATGTTTGCCATCACCCGGCTAATATGTCAGGGTGTGAAGAATTGCTTCAGATGTTTGCTACCCAGATTCATCTCCATAAAAATGCTGCCAAGAAAATCATGGGGTTCACATTCCAACCCTATGATGACATGGACAAGCAGTTGAGATAACCGGCTCACATCTTCCGGTTCATAATGTTTTATGATTTGCAAATACTGTTGTCCTAACTTACGGTCTGGGCGAACAGCATTATGCAGACTAATCGCCGCACACGGCACAAAATAGCCAAATACCCGATAGCGATGAGGGTAACGCGCCGTTTCATTCAATCAAGCCATAAAAGCTTTTTTATGATTCATCAATACAGACAAAACGTGTTCCTGAGAAAAGGGGGGAACACGCCCCCTCAGAGGAAATATTCCCCAATGGGTAAATCGCCGGCGTCATATCCGCCGGCAACAGCGTTATCAGATGCTCAGGCAAATCTGAACCTGTTTTTTTATGTCAATTCACCACAGAAATTCCCCTACGGGATAACATTGTCAGTGCACTAACACCCGTCATGTGAAACATTGCCGAGAATGTAGTCCGGTCCGACCACTTTACGGGTACCGTCCTCATCTTCCTCACCAAATTCCAGTTCATCAATAATACCCACTTCCCACTGCCCATTCCGGTATTTGTCGTAACCACAACAGCCACAGACCTCCTTAAAATAATGGGTGATACGGCAGTGATATTGCCTGGATAAAGGCACTATGATTTTTTCATACCACAGCTCCCTGGGTGTTTTGTCAAAATGTCCGGTCAGACTGCCATCATCATTGTGCTTCCAGGCTATTTCATAACCTCGCGGCGGTGCCATACCGTACAATCGGATATACAACTCACGAGTCGTCTCATGATCCTTTAACAATCCGCCACAAAATCCATTGATTTCACTCGCAAGACGGGTCGGTATCAGCAGAAACAAGTCACAAGGAACTGTCTCTGTCAGCCGGTCATCAAGATGAGACCACAGCATTTCCGTGTCACGCTCTCCGTTCCAGTCAACCAGACCGAACCAGTCGCAGGACTTTTGGTTAAACAACGCTATGATGGTTTTCTGCGCTGCCGGGAGCAACGTCTCCCATTTTCGCGCAGCCAGACCACTTTGTTGGTATAGCCTGTCAATCTGTTGGCTGGTGACTTCATCAAGCGCAACATTATCTTTTAACAAGGCCAGCCATTGCTCAAACGCCCGGTTTTCCGGTGAGTCTCCCCCTGTTCCTTTCGCTACCAGCGCCGGATAAAGCAGGAAATCTGTCGTTTCAGTCGGTTTTAGGAGACCGGCACAGCCCGCGACAAACAGCTTAATACTTTGATGGATAGCCTGCCCGTAATAGGGAATTCTGTCTCCCAATCCCCATTGTTGCAGGGCATCCAGTTGGTCAGGTTGACCCGTGATATGCAAACGATTAGCGTACCACTTCGGCATAGTAAAAAATCCTCTTTTTTTACCTGAAACAGGGCATACCCTGTGGAGGTAATGCCCCCACAGGCCAGTGATAAGTTCAGCGGTGTGAAAAAAGACTATCCCGCTTTCGGATAGCCCCGTCCGAATTATTTATAGCCGGACAGCCGGTCTCCACAATTTTGTGGCCTGTACATCAGGGCGCCTTCTTTTTCCAAACGCCGCGATAATCCTGCCCGTCATCACCCGGTACACATCAGGCCGGAAACGCCTGCCATGACGACGGGCGACTTTGTTCTTGCGGACAATTTTTGGGGCTGTTTTGGTCTTAATCTTTTTCATCAGTAACGCTCCGAAATAAAAACGGGCGTTATCCCCTGACGGGAAATAACGCCCGTCAGGGTGAAAATGACTGCCGGCATCCCGGCAATCAGGGGTAAAATTGTGTGATAATTTGTGTGGCTGTCAGCGTCACCTTCAGATCACATTTGTCATTCAGTAATCGGTTGAGTGTCAATACGGAGAAACCCAGCTTTTCCGCAAAATCATCTCCGCCCACCGCCTCCCGGGCACGTTCATACCAGCCTTCGTCCTTCTCTGGATGATAACCGCACGCATAAGCGACAAGATGCCTGCCGTTTTGCATCGTACCCATATCAGACATGATATAAATGCCCTGATCCTTGACCAGCAACACGTCACACTGATGAGCTATCGCTTCCCGCAACACGGGTTTCAGGTCTTTAGCCTTAAAAAGTAACATCGTCGTTCTCCTGAGGAGAAACGTTCCCATTGAGGGAACATTTCCCCCAATGGGTTAAATTTTAGTTATGCTGCCAACCTCTGTACTGGCGAAGACAGGTTCACTGAACGGGTTTTCAGCACAAACTGCTCATCTACCCAGGTGATTGCCTCATCCACCACATCCCGATAATCTCTGACTGTTGGGTTGTTAACATCTTCAATGTCTACATCTGATCGAAAACTCGCTATCACACGATCATTTTTGTATACCACATCAACCCGAAACTGGACGGGTGTCATAAATCCATCGGAGACCGCATCGATATAGTCTTCGAGATACCCTGACTCAAATTCCTCTGCCTCAATATTGTGCAAATCCTGCGGCCCCATTAATACATCGATGTAACCGATAGCGAAGGAAAAACGCCGTATTAAACGGGGTTCAACCTGTAAGTAACGAAGAAATTGCCCCAAACGTTCAAAACAATACTGACACGTTTCTGTCAACTGCTTATCCAAATAGTCCATAAAACGTGTCCAGTACTGTCGTGTTTTTCTGAACTGTTCCAGCCCCATTTGCTCATCTTCCGGCAGTCTGTCCTGCGCCGTCAGATGCAAAAACTGCTCTGCCGTCAGATTCAGTAACACGGCGGTATCCGGCCGGATAAGGATATCCACACGACCACCGCTTTCCGGATGGGTATAAGGCATCAGCATCGGATCCTGATAAACATGAGATATCGCATCCATTCCCCGTATCCATAACGTCAGGATACGCTCACTATTTCTGCATCTGGCCCGGTTTGCCGGATCCTCAGACAAACTGTCCAAAAGATGAGTCATGATGGGCAAAAGTAACTCTTTGGTAAACTTTATATGGGTATTGACGTAATCTCCCTGGCTCTCATGAAACAGATAGAAAATAGCGTCGTCATCCAGCTCCAGCCCCATTCGCTCTGCGAATTGATGACGGATATAAAAACGTAATAAAGACATAAGGGAAATCTCGTGATTGACGGGGTTCCCCCTGTAGGGGATATCCCCTATCGGGTTAATGTGATGCCACCCAATGGTGACTTTGAATTAAAGATGTGATGTCAGCCAGCCTTGCGTATCACTATTTCGTCTTCAACTTTCTGACGCTGGCGTTTAAACTGCCAGAAGCCTAAATGGTACATTGGCGTCACCATTTGCTGAGACATGACATGAGTGAGTGAATTGCCTACCGTGACCACGGCCGGAACACCCAGCAACGACAGTTGGATATATGTCATCATCGCGGCAACCGGGTCGATATCGACACAAAACGCCAACATCTGCTGCTGAGGATTAAACCCCGCTTCCAGCAGAGTCTGATGCATCGCAATAATCATCCCGCCGGCGCCACAAGCCGGGTCAGACACCGTGATATATTCATGCTCTCCGGATCCCAACTTCGTCAAGCCTTCAGTGAACTGCATTCTGGCCATCATATGGCTGACAGGAAACGGCGTAAAATACTGACCGGCCTGGTCATTACCTAATTCCAGCGCCATGAAAATAGACCCCAGAAAATCACCGACCTCATACTCCAGACCCATAATAACTTCACTCAGCAAACGACTCAGCCGGAATGCATCTTCACGGGAATAACGTTTAACCCGCTGCATATAGTCAGCTTCAAATTCCTCATTTTGCAACAGCGCGTTATACAATGAACAGGCGGCCATATGCACAAAATCACAGAACACCTGCCAGCGGTTTTCATGGAGTGCAATCTGGTTAAACAGTCTGATAAAAGCCTGTTTATGTGGATTCGGTTCCCGGTAAGTTGCCGCTAATGGCAGCGCCACAACGTTATCGTCAGGCGGATCATTATCTTCATCCGCATAACCACGGTCAGACGCCACCGGCGGTAACAACAACCATTCAGAATGTGATGATCTGTCCGGTTCACCAGTATCAACGGGTTCTGTCACCGGGATCCGAGCATAGTTTAGATACGATGGCTGGCTGGCGAATAACGCCAATGCCTCGCTGGCCTGCCCCAACTCTTCCGGAAACAACCTGCCTTCTGGCTGGTCATGCCGTTCCCAGTGATATATTCGGGCTAAAGCACTGACAGCCATCAGCGGCGTGATACCCTAATCAATATGACGCTGAACCACCTCCTCATATTCCAGCATGGTGTCATTCAGCGGCAGACCATAGTGCTCACTGAGCAACACGGCAGCCATCTGCTGCCACAATTCCACCTGGGTCGGTAACTGCTGTCTGCGGTCTTGCAAATAATCCACGGCACGGCGGGCATCATTAGCCACCTGAAATAACCACCACGGATCTGAACCCAAAGCGTGTTCCCAATGTACTGTATTATCAGGATAGACCGGGTTACCCCGGACACCGGTTAATGCCGCCACAAACGCCGCGCCCAATGCTGTCACCCCTTGTTCCCGAGCTTCATCTAACTCACTTTGGGTTGTCAGGCCAAAGCGGTTTAACCGGGACGGATGGCCAGTGGCATAAACCAGTTGATGCAACAAGTCATGCCAGTATTGTGAATCGTCAACGTAGTCCCGCCGGACAGGCAGCTCAATACGGTCATGAAATGGTCGGTACGGGCACGATGCCCGACCGATGAACCACCGGGATCCCACTGGCCGTCACCAGTTGCTGAGCAGCGGTAAAACCGGGAGCCGGACGCGGAGGTAAAGGAAAACCGGGTTGAAGTTCTGTCGGCAGTCCTTCACATTGTTCCAGATTAATGACACGTATCAGCGACATTGAAGGCCGGTAACGGACGATGGTTGTCGGTTTTTCACCGTTGACCACCCATCCGCCTAACGCTCTTAAATCATCACCGGTTAACCAGCGGTTAGATATCAACTGCCGCTGCAACATAGTTTGCCAGAGCAACAACACATTGATACCGCTAAACGGTTGTCCGGTCAGCGCATGCTGCGGCAAACCGTACTCACTGGCCGCTTGCCAAGGCTGCTGCCAGGGTGCCCATCCACTTTCCAGGCTGTCTGTAAGACGTCGGGTGATTAACCGGCAGATATCATCCGGTAGGTAAGAAAGGGTCATCATTTTTCCTGTCTAAAATTAAGGAAGAGACCCTTCCACAGGGAGTCGTCTCTCCCCGGGGGATAAATAATTAGCGCATGAAATAATGAGCTATTTTGGCCGGTAACGCAGTCAGCCAGTGATAAACTGCTGACAAGTCAACCTCGTAAGCGTGAAGCATCAAACACACGCCTGTCACCAGCGACGTTAATGCTATCCCGGTCAACAGCCAGCGACGACGCTGCCTGAGTTTTTTCTCCTTTAGCTGAACCTGTTGATACAGGAACAGCCCCAGCGTCTGCAACTCACTGAACCGGTGAAATTCCTCACGCCGTAAGGCTTCACAGGCCTCATCGTAACGCTCAAGCTCGGTCGGATGATGGCGAGCAAGAAAACAGCGGTAACCGTGATTTCTCAGCGTGTGATAGTGATTGTCGAATTGCGCCTGCAGCCACTGATTAAACCGGCTACGGGTTTTTCTGAATATTTCCGGTTCAGCCAGCGCCTGCACGGACAGGGACTGGGACGGTTCCCGAATGTGTTCTTTCGTCGTCATGGTACTCATAGGGTTAACTCCTGTTGTAAAAAAATGACTGACGGAGTTAACCCTCACGGGTTTCCCCGTCAGGGTGATCAATAAATTAAGCGTCCAACGCAATCAGCAACCGATCAGATTCATGTTTAAGCCGCAGCGCTTGCCACAAAGGAGCCTTCATGTCGCCGTCGTGCGGCAAACAGAAAAAACCAAACGTCACCTCACAGACTCCCGGCTTTGCTGCCGACCAGGCTTTGAATGCCTGGTAAATCAGTTGATGAAACCGTTCTGTTTCATATTCTGGCGCAGACGGATAACTTACCATTCGCAGCCAGACTGGTTCTTCAATCGCCACAGCCGGCATCACCGACCGGGTAACGGCAGTCAACGTCTCATTGACCATTATGCAGCCTCATCATAAACCTTTGACAAACTACGCTGTCTCAACAGACGCGTGAGCATCTGTTGCGCCGAATCCACCGCTTCCGTTTCATCGATAAGGTACCGCTCGCCATAAAACGGCTCCGAACTCTCCTCACCGAAATACAGCAACTCCACACCCGGTTTGTAGCTGTGCCTATCTCTAACCACCACCGGTCTCCCGCACGACTTCGCGTCATCAGAAAGTTGCCATTTACCGGCATACACCGTGTGTCTTCGCGTATGAGCTGCCGGTAACCTCACCGGTCTTCGCCGTAACAACCAGGACAGCACATGGTAAAACGACAAAGAAATCCAGCGAATCACGCCCCAAAGCACTGTCACAAAGATCATTAGCATGGTTCGTCTCCTTTTATCCCCATAACAACCGGAAAACCAGTAACAACACACCCAGCGTTAAGATCCCAGCAAATTTAAGCAGTGTTATCACGCTCAAAAGTTTGAAGAGTGCGTCACGATCACGGTAGTCACATTCATCACGGATCAAATCGCGGATAAGTGAGCGTTGTTTCGGGGTTAATGTCTCTGAAGCCGGCAGGATTGTCGGATCAGAAGGTGAATGAAAAGCAGGCATTAACAGCTCCTGTTACCGGAAACCCGCCCTTGACGGGGACAAGCCCCGGGAAGTGAAAAAAGATGTCCGTCAAGAACATCATACAAAGTGAATCAATCCGTCAGGTTAATCCTTATCAGAACGCCTTTAAGATACGGGAACTGGCCCTGTTATCGCCAACCCGGGAAACACGCCTCACTTGGGTTAAATAAAAATTCAGTTCGAATAAGCAGATAATATTTAATCAATAGCCGCGAGTATTTTTTTAGCTTCTGAATGCCCACGAGCATAACCATACAAAGCATGAAAGGCTTTAATATCGTCGTCCTGCTCACTGAAATCGGCCAGTTCATACAGAGAGAATAGCGTCACCGTGATGCCAAAAGCCTCCGCTGACATGATCCCCTCAAAACCATTATCCTCAACAAACACACGGTATTGTTGTTGAAACGTCGGAACGGCATAAAAAATGCCATTTGACAAAACACGGCCCTCCCAGAAATCGCCCTGATACCCGGGACATAACCGAATGGCCCGGCGAAAAAACATTTTCTTTAACAACGCCTCAAGCCAGCTTTGTGTCGAAAACAGTGCTTCAAACCGGACAGATTTCACCGATATTTCCGTTGATAACGATAAAGTTTGCATAATATTTCCTCGAATGAAAAAAACGAGGAACACTCTCCCTGTATCAGGGAAAAGTCTTCCCCGTCAGGGTGGTAGTCAGAATGGGTATCACGGTATTAACCGCTTATCCGGCAGGTAGAAAATCTCATGACGCTAGTCACCGCAGTCATTATCATCACTGCTGTCAACAGGGGTCAAACAGGTTTCCTATACGTGGTTCGCTTGTACGGGCAGACTCGTAAGTCTCAAAGCCGCATTTTATATTTCCTATTAGCAATCCTCCTGATTACTGAGGAAGATTGTCACCCATCGGGAAACTAAACGCCTCCACTGGGTCAGTAAAATTGCACCTTCATCACTGATGAGTGATACCCGTTTTCAAAGGATAAACGGGTGTACCGCCCAAAGGCGCCACTTTGCAGGCTACAGTGGCATTACAGGTCACTCGAAAGCGTCAGTCTCAGACCCCCTGACATTAAGAGCAGTCACCCGAAAGCGTTCCTCTCAAACTGCAAGAACATTGACAGTTGTTCAAAAACAACAAATAAGCCAATCTATGCTAAACAGAATACTTTTCTTATTCAAGCTAAATCCAAAAACAGATTAATCATGGCCACCCTGTCTATTATACACACGGGCAACATAATGCCCTCGCCCGTCACCATGCCCTAAATCCATCGAAACCATCGCTTCCGCTTCTTTTCGACTGAATCCTTTCGACAAATGATAATTTATGGCCTCAACAGCATAAGCATAACGTAAACTGTGTGGCGAAGACTTTCCGGTTAACCCCGCTTCCCTGACAATATTCCGGTAACGATCAATGGCTGAATGCAAATTCGGTTTATCAATCAAACGCCCCTGATTTTTATTGGCATACTTTATTGCCGCCCTGACTGCCTGGATCACTTTATCCCGATCAACCACCGTCGTGTCACGGGGACGTCCCCCTTTTGTACCAAACACCACCTTTACTCTTTCATCCCCACGCAATAAGGCTTTTTCCCACGTTCTTAATGACTTTGCCGCCTGAACCGCTTCTTCCGTTCGCAGCCCCAGATAACGAGAAAGTTGCATAGCCGCAGCTACCCCTTCATCTTTCCCCCGGACCAAAACAAGCGTCGTGTGATAACGCTCATCCGAAATCGCCATCTTAGTCCCCTCCCGGCTGGCGCCAGATAATCCGAGCGCATGATTACTTAACCGTTCGTGATGAGGGTTAGCCAATTGAGATCTTCCCGCCATAGCGAATATCGCCCGAACAGCCGCCATCTCATTTTGTAACGTTCGCTTTGAAATATTCTCTGACTTTCGGCTATCGATATATTTTTCAATATGATTCATTTTCATATTCTTAATATCACGGATTTGAATATTTAATATCGCCATGCTTTCTGCCAGACGTTTGGCTATTTTCATTCTGTCTGAAACGGTTTTAAAACTGCCGCCAGCCTGACGGGCCAATGTGACTAACTGTTTACTCAACTTTGACATTCAAACGATTTCCTTTTTAACCCACACGACACCACCGCTTGTAACCTGACGGAGGCAAGCAATACAAAACAGTATTCTGAATGTCATCTCTCAACCCCAACGGCACGGTTTGATTTGCGCTTCCTGCGGCTCGACTGATATCTGTGCATCGGGGTGGCGAAATGTTGAGTTCTTACGAGGCACCCCAGCTCTCTGAGCTGTTCGCGGTTTACACCGTCCTGACCGTTGTCAGACTACCTCCAACGTCAGTTTTCACTGACGTCGCCATCAATATCGAGTCGATTGTTCTCCTTCTTCTGAATATAAAACGTCAACATGATTGTTTTTCACTCAAGACGTTAGGGTAAGTGGCAGTCTTCAAACTATCCTGACCCATGTACTACGTGTCGATCAGACGGTAGGAGACGTGGGGAAAGCTTATATTACGTGGCTTGGCAGGTTGTACGCTGGCAGCGTCACTTGGTTTTCGTTATCACGCCAACAAGTGACGCCGCCCATTTCTTCTGGACCCAATGCGCTGTCCGCAAGATACCCAATAACCTGTCAAATCTGGCAACAGTCATCCAGACTGCTGAACGAAACCACCCAGGCAAGCGTAGAAAGCAAAATGAACCGTAGGTTGTTGTTTGAGGATACTGGCAAGTCGGAAAACTGTCTGTGAAATTGCACCTTCATCACTATTGTTAGTGATACCCGTTTTCAAAGGATAAACGGATTTGCCGTCCGAAGACACCATCTCTCAGGCTACAATGGCATTGAAATCAGTCACCCGAAGGCGTTCCTCTCAGACTGCGGGAACATTAACGATCGCTTACGCGACAACGAATACTGCCTTAAATTAATCAAGGTCCATTTCAACGTCAAGAAAGCTTTTCATACTGTATAGAATAATCATTTATGCCTTTCAAAAAGTGAGCAAAATGACAGGCCGAACAGTTGACACAAAGCAAGACTGGCATAAATCCGCACTAGCGATCTTTGTCTCCTTAAGGTTCATGATTTTTTCCACTCTGTGAATGAATTACGAATACCTACTTCTGATGATTATCTCCCAATCCGCAATAGCGTAGCGCCTGTTTTGCCAACTGAGCTAAAAGTCATCATCCAATCTAATCAGAAAAGGTCATTACTTATCACAAATTAAAAATAACTGTCACAGTTCAAGTAATTCAATGCTGAAATCAATCATCATAAATGTGATGTAAGTCACATAATTAAAATAAAACAATAAAATTAATTTGAAATTATTAATGTTGATTATTAAATGATTAATATTAATCTATTTTTTATACAATGCTGTTAAAAAATAATCACATTGGCCTGTTTTTTGCCTTGTCATATAACCCCTTGTTTTTGCTGCTATCTTAACCACTCCCTCTATTTTAGTTACCCGGCTAATAATCAACCCTAAATATTGATCGCTAAGTTAAATTCGTGGTTAATGCTGCTTCGACATTGTGGAATAGAAAGTCAATGAAAAGCAGTATTTTGGTATTAACGGTTTTTTGTAGCGTGGTGTCAGGCAGTCAGGCCGCGGACATCGCAGATCAACAGCTCATTCATCAACAGGCCCGCCAGCAAGCCCTGGAGGCGCAATTAGCCCCGCCGCCTGCGGAGGTTCATCTGTCGGTACCGGAAACCGGGGCGTCAGCCGCCTTGGCGGTGGAAACCCCCTGTTTTCCTGTCACCCATGTCGTATTGGCCGGCACCGAAAATTTCCCGCACTGGTTACCGCTCCGGCGTGTCGCCCAACAGGGCGAAAACCATTGCCTCGGTGATAAAGGCATTAGCCGGCTGATAACCCAATTGCAAGATCAGCTCATCAATCACGGCTATGTCACCAGCCGGGTTCTGGCGCCTCCCCAGGATTTGCGTACCCAAACCTTAAAACTGGTGATGATACC
This sequence comes from Photorhabdus namnaonensis, assembly GCF_001684335.1. Lineage (GTDB taxonomy): Bacteria > Pseudomonadota > Gammaproteobacteria > Enterobacterales > Enterobacteriaceae > Photorhabdus > Photorhabdus namnaonensis. The sequence continues at coordinate 1,064 of NZ_LOIC01000078.1, read as the reverse complement.
GGGCACCATTCGGCATATTCGCTATACCCCTGACAGCGGGAACTATATCCAGCGGATAACCCCCTTTCCCGCGCGTGAAGGCAAGCTACTGGATTTACGGGATATCGAGCAGGGATTGGAAAACTTGCAACGTTTCCCCACCGTGCAGGCTGATATGAACATTGTCCCGGCCGCGCAGCCGGGGGAGAGCGATATCGTGCTGGACTGGCGTCAGTCCCGGCACTGGCGAGTCGCCACGTATCTGGATGATACCGGGTCGAAAAGCACCGGGCGTTATCAGGGCGGACTCACCTTCTTTCTGGATAACCCCCTGGCGCTCAGCGACCTGTTCTATCTCTCCGGGGGACGCGATATTCATTCATCTGCCGGGAAAGGCAACCAGAACGACACACTCTACTACTCTCTGCCCTTCGGCTACTGGCTGGCCAGCGTGACGGCCAGTCATTACGATTATACCCAGACGATAGCCGGGCTGAATCAGGCGATCCAATACCGGGGCAAAAGCCAAAATCTGGCGGTCCAGCTCAGCCGGGTGCTGCACCGTAATGCCGACCAGAAAACCTGGCTTAACGGTGAAATTTATCGTCGGACTTCGCGCAATTTTATTGATAAGACCGAAGTTGATGTTCAGCGCCGGGAAACCGCGGGCTGGAAGCTGGGGCTGTCTCATCACCATTTTATCGGCAGCGCGACGCTGGATACCCGGGTGACTTACCAGCAGGGCATGCGCTGGTTTGGCGCGCAACCTGCGCCGGAAGAGTACCGCAATGAGGGGACCGCCTTGCCTAAAATCACCCAGTTCTCGGCAACGCTGGCCGGGCCGTTAACGCTGTTTTCTCAGCCCTTTTCTTATCAGACCCAATACTTACGGCAGATAAGCGCCAGCCCATTGACGCCTCAGGATCGATTTTCAATCGGCGGCCGCTGGACGGTGCGCGGCTTTGATGGCGAGTTGACCTTATCCGCTGATCGGGGCTGGTACAGCCGCAACGAACTGGACTGGCAGACCCCGCTGCGCGGGCAGTCGCTGTATCTGGCAATGGATTATGGCGAAGTGGGCGGCC
>NZ_LOIC01000077.1:79243-150380 GCF_001684335.1 Photorhabdus namnaonensis | reverse complement strand
AGGTTTGGGATTTTTGGCAATTGATCAGATCGCAAAAATCGGACTGAGTTCCCTTCCAGTGATCTATTATTTTGAAAATTTATTTAGGGGGTAAAAAATGATCTACGGACTTCCTTATGAATTTGCTGTTGCTTATGAAGTTTGTGAATTGTCAGAAGATAGCTATTGGCAATATGGAATATTTAATTTTGTCATAGATGATGTGATTGTTCCTGCCATCGGTTCAAACTACACACTTCATATGGCGATAAACCATCTAAAAGACAGCTTAGTGGAGTTCCCATCATGCAAGAAAATTGATATCTCCTTGTTTAGTCAGAACAAAGAAATTATGGAATTTATTGCTCATTCACATAATATTCTTTTGGATACAGATGATGATGATTTAGAGTTTCCAGAAATGGAGCAACAAGGAATAGATTTAACTCCTGTAGAATTTACAGATATTGGATTCTATATTTTTTACTATATTACAAATAATAGCGAAGATGAATTTATCATTTATACCTGTGATAGAGGATTGACTGTTACGATAAAACGTTTTGAGAAAAATACTGTCAAAAATGTTATCGAACAACTACCAGAACTTAAAAAAATCTAATGTATATAAGGAAATCCCAGTCGATGTGAATTGTACCCCAAATGTTAGACAATTGTCCGACATTTAAAAGGAGCAATTCATTACGTCTGAGAAAAGTGGCTTACAGGCTAAAAAGTCGCGTCGGGGCGTTATGGGTCGGGCATCAAACCGTACCGGGAAAAATTGATTGTAACTGACTGAGTGCACAGGGAAAATCGGTGTCCGGCGGTCAACTTCGCAATGGAATGTGTTGTTGCGGATAATAATGCCCTTGGCGCAGCAGCCGGCTCGGATCTTGGATTCTGGTTAAGTAAAACACCAGACTGCGATACGACGTGCAAGGCTAATATTGCTAAAGGTATAGCTGATGGAAACCTAATTGTCTCTGCGGGAGGAATGGCAGTAGCCGGTGGTGCCCAGATTGTGGCCGCCACACCTGAAATTGCTGCAATGGCACGAGCTGCACTGGAAGGGTGTAAAGCTGCGCCAACAATTTGTCTAAATAATGCAGGTATTCAGGTTGCAGAAGCATTAACGCCGGGTGGTGTAGGTGCTGCTGGTGTGATCGGTGTAGGCAAAACAGCGGCAGAGGCTACTGTGGCTAAGACGGTAGCAAATCGTGTCAAAGAAAATGTTACTACTAGTCAGGTTGCCAGAGAATCATCGAACTTTGGACAATACAGTAAAGCAGAGGGTTCTGTTCAGGAATCATTAGGAATTTGGCCGCCAAATCGGGGAGCTTATGGTCCTGTTGAGAAAGTGACACTACCAACTGGTAAAATTATTGATAGATATGGACACCCTGGAGGAAATTTCGTTTCACCTGCTGGGGTACCATTTTCAGAAAGAGCTTTGCCTCCCTCTTATGAAACGACTAAACCCTATTTTCAATATAAAATCATCAAACCCATTCCTGATGTTCCTAAATCTAATATTTTGCCTTGGTTTGGACAAAAAGGGACGGGAACTCAGTATGAATTACCGAAACCAGTTCAGTGGTATTTAGATAACGAATATATGAAAAAGGTGGATAAATAAATGACGCGTGAAGAATTGATTGAACAGTTAACTCTATTGGGTGTAGATGAAAATAGTTATTCCTTAGATGGATTGCGAAATAATGACTGTACATGTGTAGTGCAGCAAGAAAATATGTGGCGTGTTTGCTATGTAGAAAGAGACTCCCCTTATATGCTTGCTTCATTTACAACAAAAGAAGATGCCTATGGATTTATACTTGAACAATTTAAAAAGTGGTTGTCTTAAAATGAATCCCAGATCAATCACCTGAGTTGTTGTAGACAACAACCACCTCAGTGTGGAGAAGAATCAATCACACAGTGAGGAACTGGTTAATTGTCAGGGTGATACCAGTTGTCGTGCGACTGTCAGGGATAAATATCGGCAGGAATATGACAAGGTTCAGGAGCGGATAGCAACGTGTTCAGGCGCTGAATCAGTGCGTTGCCGTTGCCAAAGAGCTGCGGGCATTGCAAGGTGATTACAGTGCCCGGATAGGCGAGATTCAGGAAAAAGCCAGAATGCAGGGACTGGATTCCCTCACGCCGGCAGAAGTAAGGGAATGGGCTGATTTACGGGGTGCGATGTCAAATATTGACGCATCACGGAATTTGGTGCTCCATCGTGCCCAAGTCACCGGCGGTTCAGAAGAAACCACCCAAGAAATCGTGAAGATTATGGGACAGACAGGGATTGCGGCATCTGCGGGAGTGGCTGGAGGGATCAGTAAGGCTGGAGCAAAAGGCGGTGGAGATGCTGGAAAAGGCAAGCAATCGTATCAACCGAATCAGGAGATTGTTGGGAATATGAAAGAATTTCTTATTCAACCCGGTTTTGGTACTCAAATAAAAAATAGTATACGAAAAACCAGCCAAATATATCAGGGGCAGAGTGTTTACAAAGCCAATAACAATATTATAAAAGTGATCAAAAAAGATGATCAGCTATATCTTGAGGTTTTTGATAACAAAGGAAAGTTTAAGGCTGTCTTAAACTTAAATGGTACGGTAAACCAAACCAAAACTGATGCTGCTAAAGGAAGGAAATTATAAATGTCTATGCGTAGAATAGCGTTGAGCAATAAAAAACTGCGTGGTATACCACGTAGACTACGTTCATTGAAAATATGGTCCGAGTCATATAGAACCTATTTTCCTGTTATCACTGAAAATGACTATTTTTATGGTTACTGGAATGTAAAAATTCCAGTGCATTCAGCATTGGTACAAGGAAAACAGACAAATAAAAGCATTCAATCTATTTGTGCTCAAGATTTGATAGATGCAGCTTATAACATTTATAAGGCGAAGCCAGACAACGAAAATAATATAAGAATTACTTGTTCCATTGTATTGCCTGATATGTTTTTAAGTGAATTATGTATATTCACATCTGAGGAGTATTTCAATGAACATACGCGTAATGGATATAGTCGGTTTGGTAAAATAACTTTATTGAATGAACGAAGTTTATGCACAGAATGGAACTTACGATTACCCGATGGTTTTTCAGAGCTAGGCGTTCTTAGAATAAGTGAAGATGACGAGGGAAAGCCTTATTATTCTGAACACTGGTATATTGGTGAAGTTAACTAAAGCTAAGAATTTATGCTTTAAATATAAATCTTGGCCAACAACGCCGAGATTTTATATACCCAGTTTGTAAATCGAATCCTAAACATACCCTAGGGCAGATGGATTATCACCGTAATGCTGGGACTAAACCTAAAAATTTTATTGAATTATTTAAGGGGATACGAACATGTTTACTTCCGGATTAACAATGTTGCACTTGTATCATAGTAATTATGGTGGTTAGTTTATTAGTCGAATCCGCCATCACTGCCTTTAAAGTAAAATTCCGGTCTTGGTGAACTACTCTCCAAAATTAAAGATGTAGTTCATCATACCGGGTAAAAGTAGCTTATCAGGCTAAAATTTCGTGTCGGAGAGTTGTTGGCCAGGTGTCAAGCCGCACAATAAAAACAGGATGTAACCAACTGATTATATTTAAAAATAAGACGGAGAAATTAAACTAACCAATATACAATCTAAGAGGTAATTTAACAGGGGTATTTATCCGGCTAACAAGTTATTAGTTTATATACTATCACCTATATGATTTACGTAAATTAACAATCAATCTTTGGATTAAGATTACTATTTGGAGAAATTTTATGAAATGTATTAAATGTGAAAAACCAGCATTACATGAATCAGATTTTTGTGCAGCATGTGAAGATAAAGAACTGAGTGGCATTGGCGGATTTCTTTATTTACCCGCAATAAATATTATCTTTGCAATATTTAGCTCTTTATTTAATTCATATAAAACAATGACAATATTAAACTCTGGTTATGATTTTCCAGGTGAATTACGTATCCTTATAGGATTTGAGTTTATCTGTTTTACAATTATTTTTTGAATTGCACTTTATACATCTATTCTCTTCTTTAGAAAAAAGAAGAGAACACCTTTATTTTACATTATCCTGTTAGTTTTTACTTTATTATTTGTCATCGCCGATTTAGCATTGGCTCATTATGTATATGAAATAAAACTGGATTATAATTATCTTTTATTGTTTTTTAGAACTGTATTTTATGCATGTATATTGGTGCCTTACTTTATTATATCTATTCGAGTTAAAAGAGCATTTATAAAGTAATGATTAAAATCAAACTATTTTGCAAATAACATTCAATAAGAGTAAATGAATTTTTTGTAACTCATATTTATTCGAAAAATATGACCATCAAAACCACCCCGACTTTGTGAATTATTCACAAAAATCAGGTAATTTAAACCATGTCCTCATTAAAGTCTGAGTCCTGTATTTTACTGTACTCAGACTACTTAATTTCTACTTGATTCTTAAGCGAGCGGAGAATAGGAGATAAAAACGGCCCACCTATTCAGGTGAGCCATTTTTACTGTTATTACTTAGCGTTATAGCAGGTTAATCAGGCAAATTTCCTCTTGCCAATTGTGGTATCTGCCCAAGCCGTCGTAATAGCCACTTTTTCCCTGCTGTCCAGCCCTTCGATAAAACCGTTATCACCGGCTGTTGGGGCAAAATTGCTCATTGCCTGAATCAAGGTGTCAACCGCATGGTCTGAAAGTGCCGTAAATTCACGCTCTCCTGATGCATTTTTACGCCCCATCCGCGTCACTAATTTGGCTCGGTTACCATTAAAGTAATGACTAAAGGTGACTGAACCCACCGATTCAAACAGGCTCTGAGCGGTTTTATCCTGAGTACGGCGATTCACGGATAACACGAGATCGTATCCACTGCGTTGGAACCACAGGTTTTGCCAGTCAATATCGTTAAAGACAATCATATCTTCTGCGTTGATATCATTAACCTGACTGTCAATCACCTTGCTACTGACCACAAAGCTGTCTACCCCCGCACCACCCTGGAAGTGGTTCTGATATCCCCCCAAAACCAGTAGATCTTGACCATCACCGCCGTCAAACTGACTGAATTTCGAAATTGCAGCCGCTATTAAGTGGTCATCACCTTCCCCACCATTAATTACCGCATGGTAGCCCAACAGTTTAATTACATCGTCACCCGTGTTGCCATCAATGCGGTTGTCATTACCAAATACCCTGCCAAAGTCATTGCCTTCACCTAGCTCAATCCGGTTGTTATTACCGATAGTTACGGCATAATCCTGACCTTCCCCGGTATCTACCTGGTTGTAGTTGCCAGAAGTGACTACGTAGTCTTGTCCGTTACCGGCATCAATCAAGCCCCCTTCGCCAAAAACAAATGTCTGATCATTCCCTTCCCCCATGAACACATGGTTAATGCGTCCGGCTACCACTGCGGTATCATCGCCATTACCGCCAAACATCCAGTTTTCACGCCCCATCAGAACGCCCAGGTCATCACCTTCTCCACCGGTAAAGATGTTGGAGGTGCCGATTGAGTAATAAACATCATCACCACGTCCTCCCCAGAAGTTGTTGTTATCGCCCAAATAAGCACCGAGATCTTTACCGTCTCCGCCCCAGTTGAAGTTGTAATTCCCTAACGATATATGGATATCGCTATCCCCTTGCAGATGACCGCTGTTACGCAAGAAATCAAACGTTTTTTGCTCCATATTAAGCAGATCTGCGGTTAGATTCTCTTTCAGATTGGTCACTAACGATTTCATCTCTTGTTGTTTATCTTGGCTGAATATCGTCGCAAACAAGTTAGGTAAGTTCAGTGAATTAAAGCCCAATGCACGCTCAGGTTTGTTATTAGCCTGAATATTCCCACTGTTGATGGCGCCCGGTACACTTTTTTCCCGATTTTCATCAGGCGCTTTCTCTTTCAGTCCATGACTGACAAGAAATGATTCAATACCATCGGCACTCATATCGGCACGCTGTTTCAAACCATCAATCAATTTATCCGGATCAGTGAAGACACGTAGTTGCTCACCACCAAACTTGTGAATGACTTCCAGCATCTCTCGCAAAATAGCCAGGCCATCAACCGGCTTACCAGTACGAGCAACAATCTGTCCGTCCTGAGTGTAATCCACACCAAAAATATCCGCTAAAGTGGTATCTGCATTCACACTGGATAACCGACCAAGCAGTTTGTTTTTAAGCTGACGCGGTAAGTCCTGTAGATTGTAAGTAAATGTTGTCTTCGCCAGGCCCGTCGTTGAGTATTGCTGCGTCATCAGGCCAAACAGAGAACCTAAGTTGGTATCCAAAATGGATTGAATATGATCGCCGAACATAAAGTTCCAGCTACCGGTTGTAACCTGAATATCTGCCCCCTGACCACCTACCGCAAAATTGAAGGCTAATTTTTCATTGGCCTGACGAAATTTATCCGCACGGCTCATTTTACTGGTATCAATATTGCTGCCGTGACCACTTAACCATTGGTGGTATTTTTTGTTCAATGCCGCTTCCGTGTCACTTTTCAAACCACGGCTGCTGCGCTCAAGCTGCGAATCCAGATCAACCAAAGTCTTGTAATCCACACTGCTGGTTTGGTCTAAACCAGACATATCCCGCACAAATTTTTTCGCGCCAGACAGCGTCCACTGTTGATTCTGCGCCGCCAACCAATCCCACTCTTCGCCGGAATGAGCAATAGATTTCAGTACACCGGTAATACGAGCAGCGCCATCAAATGGATTAACTAACGGCGGCGTAGGGATGGATTTATCCATCATGACAATCAAGTCATTACTGCGACCTTGGTTGAAGCTGACGTTACGGTTGCCAATAAACATCTGCGCCCCTTCAAATGCCTGATATCCCGCCAGATTAACGCTGTGCTTACTGTCACCATTCCCAATATGAACCATCACATTGTTGTCGCCAAAGGCCAGTGACTTAAAGCCCCCCGTCCCTACTTTGACACCTACGTTCGATGTTCCCCAGTTGATCACGGTAAATTCACCGTCGCCCACGTTTACCTGCATATTCCCGGCGTAATTCAGCGACTGATCCGATTGAGGATTTGAACCGAGCGCTATCCTGTTTTTGCGCTTCCCTGGCGCGGTGAAAATATCATGGTTATTCGCAATTGCCCCTTTGGTCACTGAATCAGCTTCTGTGTACCCCACTTTGGCAAGGTTGATATCGCTTTCAGCTACACCACGACGCAATTTTTCTGTTGTAGTCGTTAGATCACCCTGTTCATTCCAGCGTAACACCAGTTTGTTATCGTCCAATTTGTTAACCCACTGATTATTTTTATCGCGAGTAAATTTACGACCTGTTGCATCAACCGCCACTTCACTGCGACGCGCTGAAACATCACTATGAATGCCCTGTTTATCTAAAGCGGCAATAAAACGATAGGCAAAACCATTCCGTTTATCATCACTAATCAGTGAACAACCCACGATGCTGATACGATCCGGTTTACCTGCCTGATTAAAGTTCTGACTGAACTGTTTTAGTTTTATTGCCAATTCATCAGCGCTATAACCACTCAAGCGAGTGTTATTTTGTGCCGATTCGTTACGACCATGACCAACAATCTGCCAACGTAATTTGCCTGATAATCTGGCAGGATCACCATAAATGACATGATATTTGCCATCAGCATCAAGTTTAACCACTACGCTGGATTCTGGGTGTTTACCCGCCAGATTGATCGCTGCTTTTGCTACAATCGGGTCATTTTCCATTTGAATAATGAGCTGACCATCAAAACGTGTCCCACGATTGTCACTCTTTTGCAGCGAGTTATTCACCACAGCCCGGTTTTTATTTTGAGAGCCGGAGAGCGTCGATACAATCCTATCAGCATATTGTCTCATCAAAGCACCGCTCTCGACATGACCATAAAAGGTTTGTTCACCCGATACGCGATAACCAGAAGCGGTCAATCTTGCACGCAGCTTTTCCCCTTCATGCCCTAAACCTTGATTGTCGGTTAACAACATGATCGGCGTATTGATCGGCAAGCCTTTGAGGTTTTTTTCCACTGAAAATTGTCCATTCATCGCTTTTGCCAATGCCCCAATTATGCCGCCAGGGTTTGGTATGTCATGGGCGGTTATGGTTTTAGTCATACTCGATATTGGCCTGTCGAGTAACAGCCCTGACACCGCTTGATTATTTTGCGCCGCATATCGGGCAAGATCAGCCGCCACCGGCCCACCGACGGAATAACCATGAATGATAATATTACCCGGCTTAATACCGCGATCTTGCACCAAATAGCGAAACATCGTCCGGGCATCCTGATAGAATCCTTGTTCGCCTGGATTACCATCACTACCACCATAACCCCGCATGTTGATAGCCAGCATATCAATGCCCTGATTTTGATAGTGGCTTTGGATATCATGAGCTTGCTCTTCCGCGGATAAACCTGAGCCATGAAGGAAAAGTACGACTTTTTTCTCTGCCGCCGTCGCAGTATCACCTAGTTCAGAGTCACCTTGATGATAATATCCCGTTAAACGTCCCCCTTCGCCTTTCAGGGTGATTTTGCTTGATTTGCCGTTAGCAATCGCATCATTAAGCATGGCCTGTGTTTCATCACTGATATGGCGACGATCTTCTTTAAAACCATGCAGTTCGTTGTTAAAGAATCGGGTCAATGGGTTTAAAGAGGCTTCATCCTGTGGAGAGGTACCATCATCCTCAATTAATACTGACTCTGACGCTCCATTTCCGCCCAATAACGACTGTAATCTTTCCACCAGAGAACCGCTCTGTTCTCTCTCAGAGGTATTTTCTCGATAAAGGTGTTGAGTTTTCTCAAACGCACTATTTAATGCCTGATTTATCCATAGTTTCCCTTTATCTCCGGCAATATCCATCAGATCCCTATAACTGGCGGTGTAGTTTTGCAGTACCTGCCTGCGCTTATCACCGGTCTCCTGCAACGCTTTATAAACCACCAAACTTTCATTAACCGAATGACCACCATCAAATACCAGGAACACCAAAGTATTAAGATATGCCTGCTCCTGCGAGAAAGCGGGATCTTGACTAGCAATATAGTTATTAAGATGAACCATGATATTGGTCGATCCAGATGCCCCCGTCACCACGGAATGCCCTTGTGCTAGTGCGTTACGCTCAAGCGTTGTTTCCCGCCCAGGCGTCAGCACTCTACCTGCCGCCACTTTTCTGCCATACAGAAAATCTTCATATTGATCACCGGATGGCTGGTAAGGCAGTGCAATACCATAATCGTTAGTTTTCTGTTCAGTTAACTTCACTTTATAGGTGACATCCGCCATATTCGTTAACTTACTACTGGTGGAACGCGCCTTATAGATCTCATCCCGATAGAAAATGTCCGCTTCCGCCTTCCATTGAGATAAATGTAATCCCATGCCATCAGTGAGCGACATTTTTACTGCCAGAAACGGAATTTTGATCATTTCAAAGCCGTTATCCACCTTGGTCATCATGATCTTAAAGTTATCAAAGGTCGGTTTTTGCAGGAATGCGGTCAGTTCAGGCACCCGACTGAACCAAGGGCGAATATCTTTTTTAATTTTTTCGGCGAACGCTTGCATCCTGATAGCAATCTGTCCGTCGCTGACGGCTGAGTCAGAAGTACTTTGCATATACAGCTCAAATTCCTGCACCAGAAACTGACCTATCCGCCTGGAGGCGGCTATCGCATCCGGTGATGCGGTTTTTACCAATGTATGCGCTAGCTCAGAATCAAAACGACGGCCAAATAAGTTGTCTATATATTGGGTGGTCGACTTTTCTCTGTGAGCGTCAGCCTGTAATGACAGTGCCAAAGCATGTAATTTAGGATATGCCTGTAACTGGTTGACAGCATCATCAAACAACCGGATGGTTTCTTGCGATGTGACTTGCCCAGTGAGCCAAAGTTCCCTAGCCCGTTTGATCAAAGGCCCCGCTTCCGGGATATTCTCGGCGTCTAATCGGCTCATGAAAACAATAAGGCTTTCACTTTCAGTCTTAGGCGCCTCCCGTTCAGCCATTGAGTTCTTTCGAGTTAAAGGTGTAATTTTCCATTTAATAAGTTGATTAATTTCGTCTGGGGTAACGCTACCTTTCAAACCGACAATACGTCCGGTTCCATCAAATATAACTCGCTGTTTAAGATGTTCAGCATGTTGAGGCGCCACGGTGATCCCAAGGACGCCAGCAGATTCGGCTCGCTGGGCTTGCAAGTGCTCCATCATCCGGCCCATCCTAAAACGGATTAAGTTCACTTGGCTGACACGCAGAGCAAATTCTTTTGGGTTACGCTGTTGCCAATGTGAAAGTGCCTGCTCAAACTGCAACACATGCTCTTCATCAAAATGGCTCATCGTTTTATAGAAAATATCACGTACAGCAACCAGCGCTTTACTAAGCTGCCTTTTCCTCCCCAATGTTCGCACATTAGGATTGATAAATAGCTTATTCCCCTCTTTCAATAAATTAAATTTTGCACTTTCAAATATTGCGGAATCTTTCTGCTCTACCTTGACATCATTCCCCAATGATTCCAGATTAATGCCTGAAATCCGTGGTACTTTTCTGACAAACTTATCTGAACTGTTCGATATTGGCATCACCATATCGTCAGATTGTACTTTGTTGTCAGATCGTGCTTTGACCAACTTTGAAGTAGTTAAAACGCCGGTATTTTCCGCGCGGATACCGGCATTTATTTGTAGACGATCAACCGCTAGTTTGGCGCCATCCAGCGCTTGTAGCTCTTCTTCGGTCAATCCCTTGTAGAATTTTTTTTCAGCTTTCAGTATTAATTCGGGATCAATATAGCTACCGGTTTCCCCTACTCCTATCGATTCATAGGCATTGCCAGACAAACCACTGCCACCGGCACCGGTACGATCAGGTTTGGAATCGCTCTGTTTTGCCCTTCTGGCATCTTCTTGTACCTGAGCAATCTTATTTTCAGCCGCTGCAATATCACGTTTACCCCGATATTTCGCCCCCTGATAGGCGATATTTGCGTCATTTTCCGCTTCTTCGGCCCGTTGTTGCTGCAATAATGCCTCTTCTTTCCTTAACGCGGCTTTTTCCTGAGCCTCTGCAATGTCTTGTTTTGCACTGGCATAGTGCTGTTCACTTTGTGCTACGCCGACTTCGGATTTCGCAACCGCTTCTTTTACTTGTTGTTGATTATCCGTAATAGACCGTTGAGCATTAGCTAATTTTTTCTGAGTAATAAATTTGGTGTAATTCAACTCATCCTGGGCACGACTCAAAAACTGGGAAGCAAACTGCTTACGCCACTGGTCACCTGATTGGCCGCTGTAATTGGCACCGCTGTAGTTGGAATAGTCATTAAGCACCTTCAAACCTTGTGTCATGGAAACCAGTTTGTCAGTCTCCGCCTGCGCTTCTGCTTCTATCGCGTTACGTTGTGTCAGCCCATTTCGGCTAAGTGCTTCCTGATCCGTTAATTCCAATTGGGATTGAGATTTTGCAATCGCTGCCAGTTGTTTCTCTTTTTCCTGTTCTAACAGCTGGCGATCTTTTTCTGCTTTTTCTTTATCGTTTAACGCATTTTGCGCCGCTTTATTCTGCTTCACATGTTCAGTAATAATATTGGCTTGTGGTGAGCTATCTGATTTTGCAATAACGTTATCCAGAATATAGCCTGCGCCGTCACTCAAACCGGTCCCTTTAAACTCAATTCGATTACTGCCTGCTTTTGCTATCAGCTCTAGTGTTTTATTTTGCCATTTCGCTGCATCGCCAAAAGTCGAGAATACAAGTTTGCCGTTCCAGAAAACATCCATACCATTGTCGGCTGAGTAAGAATCGGGACGATTAGCAAAATCAAAGCCTAACGAAATCACCTCTCCCTCAAAACGATTTTGCAGGTCCTGATAAATAGCGGTGTTTTTATCAACATCAAGTTCACTGACTCGTTCGCCATAACGGGTATTATTAGGTCCGTCAGTACTCACTGGGCTATATGCCGCAATATCATTGGTTGATTGCCAATCTAATTTACTTTGCTTAAAGTCGTCATTGACAATCAGTGACGTCTCAGATTTCACAACGATATTGTCTAAGATGTAACTAAATCCATCATCCTGTCCTGTACCTTTAAACTCAATCCGATTAGTACCCGCTTCTGCCATTAAATCGAGTTTTTGAGTGTGCCATATAGTTCGCTGCCCAGAAGTTGAGAATACCTGCTTACCATTCCACAACACCTTTATTCCATTGTTATTCAGATCATTACCCATCATTTCTGAATGACTCATAAAATCAAAAGTCAGTGAAACTACTTCTCCTTCAGACAAATTTTGTAATTCCTGCCAAATTACGGTGTTTTTATCAACATCAAATTTACTGACTCGTTCACCATTACCAGTATTATCAAGACCATAAACACTTGCCGGGTTATATGCCTCCATATCATTGGTTGATTGCCATCCCAACTCACCTTGTTCAAAGTCACCATTGACGAGCAGATTTTCATTCTGATCCGACTCCGATCTCGTTTTTTGACTCAAAGCACCTTCTATTGAACTGACGTCAGGCGTCTCCACGGCTGTTATAGCACCATTGAGACGATGGTTTAAATTTGAACTTACTGGCGAAATTTCATCCATTTGAAAGCCATCAATGGCAGATACTTTCGCTAAATTAATCGCGCCTCTGCCTTCATGGGTGCCCGACGTGTTAGCTTCCTCCCCATGAACCAAATAGTTGATTGCCTGACTGCCTCCCACTCCGAGTACAGTCTGTTTGATATTGTCGAAGAAAGAAGCAAGCTTGTTACTTTCTGTATTACTCGATGCAACAGCCAAGCTGTAAAAATCACCATTACCAATCTTAACCACCGCGTTATTACGTGCATAAGAGGCATTGATACCCAGACCATCACCAACATGAATATTGGCATTGCCTTTACCCTTCATGACCGCAACATTGAGACCATCCCCAACTTTGGTATTGACGTTATATTTCCCCCACGCCACGTTAACCGAAACACCATTACCTACATGAGTGTTAATGTTAGCGTCACCATGAGCAGCAATGACATTTAAGCCATTGCCTACTGTCGTCGTGACGTTAGCTTTCCCTTTTGCCGCCGTCACCTGCATACCATCACCCACTTTGGTAATGACATTGCCTTCACTCCATAAGGCATTAAAGCTGTCGCCCTTACCCACCTGAGTAACAATGTTAGCCTTGCCTTTAGCCAGCACTACATTGCGTCCATCTCCTACTCTGGTGATAACGTTGGCTTCACCCCAGGCGCCGGTGTAGTCATCACCGTTACCCACATGGGTAATGGTATTGGCATCCCCCTGCACCACCGTGACTTCCTGTCCATTCCCCACTTTGGTAATGATGTTGGCTTTCCCTTTCGCGAAGTTGTAACGGTCGCCATTTCCCACTTGGGTCAGGATATTCGCGTCCCCCCAAACCGCATTCACTCCGGCGCCATCGCCAATTTTGGTGATAAGATTGGCTTTACCTTTAGCAAAACCCACTGTCGTCCCCTCGCCGACATGGGTCATCACATTACCCACATCGGAAATAAGCAGACCGACCGTGGTACCATCTCCTACTTTGGTCAGAATATTGCCTTTGCCAAGCAGGATACCGGCGGTCGTCGCGTCGCCGACATGCGTAATAACATTCGCTTTCGCCGCCGCAACCACCCCCATAAAATCATCACCCACTTTGGTGACAATATTGGCCTCACCCAGTGCCAACACACCGGTTAAACCCTTCCCGACATGGGTCATCAGATTGGCTTTACCAAACATGGCCGCCAGTGTCGTACCCTTACCGACTTTGGTCATCACGTTCAGTTCACCGGCAAACAAACCGATACTGGCGCCATCACCCACATGCGAATAGATATTGGCTTTCCCGATCATTAAGGCGGCGGTCAGATCATTACCGACTTTGGTCAGCACATTGGCGCCTCCAATCATGGCCGCGAAGGTATTGCCATCCCCCACATGGGTAAAGATATTGGCTTTGCCGACCATCGCCGCCAGAGTCATGCCATGACCCACTTTCGTGGCGATATTGCCCTTCGCCAGCATCAGCGCAACAGTTGTGCCATCCCCAATATGAGTAAACACATTGCCCGCGGCTACCATCAATGCCAGAGCGTTACCGTCACCCACTTTGGTAAAGACGTTCACCACTCCCCCCATTAACGCCCACGCATCCCCTTTGCCGACATGGGTAAACAGGTTGCCCGCGCCAATCATGGCGGCAATCGATGTCCCCTCCCCAACTTTGGTGAAGATATTGCCTGCGGCGGCCATCACGCCCAGTGTCAAACCGTCGCCAACATGAGTCAACACGTTGCCGACGCCGAACATGATGCCGGTCGTGTCACCCTTGCCGACTTTGGTTAAGACATTAGCGCCACCGAGCATAACGCCGGTGGTATTGCTGTCGCCGATATGCGTGAGGACGTTCGTACCGCCCCCCATTACCGCCAACGCATTGCCTTTCCCTTTCTTGGTCAAAATGTTGGCACCGCCCAACGCAATGGCGGTAGTGTCGGCTGTTTCGCTCTCATCACTAAGATGGGTGATAATATTGGCGCCGCCGAACATACCGGCAACCAGATCTCCCGCACCGAGTTTAGTCAGTACGTTAGCACCGCCCAAAAGTACAGAGGAGATATCCCCGGTTCCCGCCTGAGTGATGACGTTAAAACCACCCGCACCGAACCAGTTGCCATTGCCATTACCGATTTGGGTATGGGTGTTGTACCCGCCCAACATCAGCACCCGGCTGTTACCGTTGCCTTTGTGAATTGAAATATTGCCATAAGCCAGAAGGTGGGCCAGATATCGTCCATCTCCGACTCGCACAAGGACATTTGCTGCGCCGCCGGCGTCAATATCCATTTCTCCATGCTGGCTTTGGTGAATAAGGACATTGGCTAAACCGGCACCACGGAACAATAGATCGCCCTGTTCACCGTTTTTCACAATCACATTAGCACCACCACCCCCGTCAAAATAGGTATTACCGAATGTTGAACTGTGCAAAATAATGTTAGCTGCCCCCGCTCCGGTAAAATTAATATTACCGTGCGTGATATTGGATGTAATAATGTTTCCACCACCCGCACCGTTGAAATAAATATTACCGGAGCTATTACCGCCATTTCTTGATGATTTAATAAGATCTTGCTCAGAATAACCTTCAAGATCAGTTAAACGATCAGTAATATCATCTATTACATTTAAATCATAGTGAACCTGACTTAACGTATAACCAGCCCCTATTGTTCTATAACCACCAGGATAGGAAAGATTTTCATCAGCTAAACGACCGGTATGGTCACCTGTTTTATACCAAGATCTTGCAATATATTTCAGCTTCCCTGTTTCATAATCATTCGCCAACTTAACCTCAACCACTTTGGTATAAGGAGCCAGAAATGTTGCATATACATAAGTATTCGGTTGTTCGTTTGATTTTACCGGAGAGACATCTATTTTCAGTCCATTAGAAGAGATCGCATATCCTCCTATTTTGGCCCTGCCCAGTGTGACATCTTCCGCCTTAATGTTGGCGCCGCCAGCATAATTTACCCATTTATCGGTTAATAATACCTCCTCAACACCTTGTATCCTGGTTTCTTGTCGATATATAAGGTTAATATTGGCAAGCGTAATAGCACCTTCCCATTTAACCGGGATAAATCCATTATTTACATTGATATTTTCTTTGGCAATATCCTTAAGATGATTACCTTCCTTATACCAACAAGTGGCATAATAACGGAGCTTACCAGTATCAGGATCATTTTGTAGCCGTACAGCGACAACTTTAGTATTAACATTATTGGCAAAGGCAAAGAGATAAGTATCAGGCTCTACTGCGGATTTAATTGCTTTAACTTGCTGAGGTTGTTGAATCCAGCTTCCCTCCATTGTTGCTGATGTCATAACAATATCTTTAGCCTGAGCAAATTCTATTTCATTTTCCGTACCTGCTCGGGTAATTTCATTATAAGCCCCTGCGCCCGTAAAATGAATATTACCGTGGGCGACATCAGAATAGAGTTTGTTATAACCACCCACGCCTTCAAAAGTAATATCGCCCTGTGTCTGTCCATACCCATCTTCACTATAGCGTATACGTTCAATACGATTCGCTGCCCCCGCTCCGTCCAAGGTAATATCACCTTTTCTACCTCTACGTACGACATAATTATCAGCACCAACCCCATTCAAAATGATGTCACCGCTTTCTATCCGCGAGTCGATACTATTTGCCGCGCCTGCGCCGTTAAATGTCACATCGCCTTGAGTGCCTTCATAATGATTATACCAAGTACGGTCAATTTTATTAGCCACTCCTGCACCGGCAAAATAGACATCTCCCTGATCAGTTTCATGCCATAATTTATTGTATCCGCCAGCGCCTTTAAAACTTATATCTCCAGATAAGCCTTTACGAGTCAGTTTGTTATAACCAGCAGCACCCGAATAATATAAATCTCCCGTTTCACCCGTGTGATCAATAAAAGCCGCACCTGATGCACCGGCAAATGACAGACCGCCATTTCCCGTTTTGCTAATACCGGTATAACCTGAAGCCCCCTTTACTGAAAGTTTACCATTTGTATGATATACATCAACTTTTAATGAACCAACCGTAACATCATCATCTCCGCCATAAGCATAAACTTCACCACCGACACCAATAGCAGTAATACTGTTGCCGTCATTATCGTCATAATATTTCCCAGTAAAGAAGTACTCAGTACTTCTATTTGATGATTTTCCCATAAATAGCCCTTTAATTTATTATTGAGGTTAAGCAGAAAACCACTGCACCTAACGGATAGGGCAGTTATTTTGAATATTCAAGTTCTCATCTTCTGAATTTTTAATAGCAGAAAATTAAATAAAGGATAAAACCGCTATTAAAATTAACATCAGATATTGTTTACACGAATTTATCAGACATACTTTTTCCAAAAAGTAATTTATTAATAAAACGGATATAACAAGAAAAACACCCAGTTCAGAGAAGTTTCAATTTGATGCATTTACAAACACCTTAAAACAAATCCATTGAATGAGATAAATAAAAAATTCAAAAAAATCGTTAACGCAGATATTTTTTCCACGATAATATTGAAAATACAGAGAAGATAATAAAGTAATGACTAAACTAAGACATAAAATTTTATCAATTACGATCAATTATTTTATTCCATTTCCATAAATAACCACACAGATTATAACGATTAAAACAATATAAGTAAATGAGATAATAATATCCTACTTTTTTAGTCAGGAAATAATAATGATAAATAAAATTTACCAATAAATATATACCCTATGGATTTCAAGTTGCATCGCGACGGCAAGGGAGCGAATCCCCGAGAGCATAGAGAACTATGTGACCGGGGTGAGTGAACGCAGCCAACAAAGAGGCAGCTTGAAAGATAACGGGTATAACCATTAATCAACAAACAACCAATAATATAATGAACATTCGTTATTTAGCCGTAAAAATAGCTCACCAATTGTGTGAGCCATTTTTATTACTCATTTTACTTTTATTCTAGCGAATTAATTATGCAAACTGCACCTTACCAATAGACGTATCTGACCACGCCGTTGTAATGGCAATTGTCGCCTTATTGTCCAAATTTTCAATAAAACCATTGTCGCCCGCTGTCGGGGCAAAACTGCTCATTGATTGGATCAAAGTATCAACCGCATTATCCGATAGCGCCGTAAACTCACGCTCTCCCGATGCACTCTTATCCCCCATCTGCGCCACCAATTTGGCACGATTACCATTAAAGTAATTGCTAAAAGTGACTGAACCTATTGATTCAAATGCTCCCTGAGCGGTTTTATCCTCAGTATGACGGTTTACTAATAACACCAGATCATATCCGCTACGCTGGAACCACAAGTTTTGCCAGTCAATACCATCAAAGACAATCATATCTTCCGCATTGATATCATCAATCTGGTTGTCAATCACCTTACCGCTGACTACAAAGCTGTCTACACCTGTCCCACCCTGGAAGCGGTTCTGATAACCCCCTAATACCAGCAGATCCTGACCATCACCGCCATTAAACTGGCTGAACTTAGCAATAGTGGCCGCTATCAGGTGGTCATCGCCTTCTCCACCATTAATCATCGCATGGTAGCCCAACAATTTAATTACGTCGTTACCGGCGTTGCCGTCAATTTGGTTGTCATTACCAAATACCCTGGCAAAGTCATTCCCCTCACCTAGCTCAACCCGGTTGTTATTACCAATGGTCACGGCATAATCTTGATCTTCCCCGGTATCCACCCGGTTGTAGTTGCCAGAGGTGACGATGTAATCCTGGCCCTTATCGGTATTAATTAAGCCACCTTCACCAAAGACAAACGTCTGGTCATTACCGTCACCCATAAACACATGGTTAATACGTCCGGCGACCACCGCGGTATCATCGCCATTACCGCCAAACATCCAGTTCTCACGTCCCATCAGGACGCCCAGATCATTACCCGCACCGCCCGCAAAGATGTTGGAAGTACCGATTGAGTAATAAACATCATCTCCGCGACCACCCCAGAAGTTGTTGTTATCGCCCAGATAAGCGCCAAGATCTTTACCATCGCCGCCCCAGTTGAAGTTGTAGTTCCCCAACGATACATGGATATCGCTATCCCCTTGCAGATGGCCGCTGTTACGCAAGAAATCAAACGTTTTCCGCTCCATATTGAGCAAATCTGTGGTTAGATTCTCTTTCAGATTGGTCACTAATGACTTCATCTCTTCTTGTTTATCTTTGCTGAACATCGTCGCAAACAAATTAGGCAAATTCAGCGAATGAAAACCAAATGTACGCTCTGGTTTGACGCTCTCCGTCTCCATAGTCGCTGGCGTACTACTCTGCGCTTTTTCATTTTCATCAGGCTCTTTCTGTTTCAGGCCATGACTTTCAGCAAAGGATTTAATGCCATCTGTCCCCATATTGAGGTGAGATTTCAGGCCGTCGAGCAATTTATCTGGATCAGTGAAAACTTTCAGTTGTTCACCACCGAATTTTCCAATGACTTCAATCATCTCTTTTAGAATAGCCGCACCATCCACCGGCTCATCTCCACGGGAGACAATACAACCATCCGCGGTGTAATCCACACCAAAGATATCGGCTAAAGTGGTATCCGCATTCACACTGGCTAACCGACCAAGCAATTTGTTCTTAAGCTGACGTGGCAAATCCTGCGGATTATAGGTAAACGTTGTTTTCGCTATGCCGGTTGTCGAGTATTGCTGAGTCATTAAACTAAACAAGGAACCCAAGTTAGTGTCCAGAATCGACTGGATATTGTCACCGAACATAAAGTTCCAGTTACCCGTAGTGACCTGAATATCCGCTCCCTGGCCCCCTACCGCAAAGTTGAACGCCAGTTTTTCATTGGCCTGACGGAACTTATCCGCACGGCTCATTTTGCTCATATCAACGCTGTTGCCATTCTTGCTTAGCCACTGGTTGAATTTCTTATTTAGCGCCGCTTCCGTATCACTTCTCAAACCACGGCTACTACGTTCATGTTGAGAACCCAAATCAACCAGCGTCTTATAGTCAACACTGCTGGTTTGGTCCAAACCAGACATATCCTGAACAAATTTTTTCGCACCAGCGATTGTCCATTGCTGATCTTGCGCCGTTAGCCACGCTCGCTCTTCACCAGAATGGGCAATGCTTTGCAATACCCCGGAAATACGAGCCGCACCATCAAACGGATTAACCAACGGCGGCGTTGGCAGGGATTTATCCATCATCACAATAAGATCATTACTACGGCCCTTGTTGAAACTGACGTTACGATTGCCAATAAACATTTGCGCCCCTTCAAGCGCCTGGTAACCGGCAATATCGACGCTGTGTTTACTGTCGCCATTGCCGATGTGCACCATCACATTGTTATCACCAAAGGCCAATGATTTAAAACCTCCAGCACCTACTTTGATACCAACATTCGACGTCCCCCAATTAAGCGCAGTAAATTCACCATTCCCGACATTCACCTGAATATTACCTGAGTAACTTATCTGGTTATTCGATATATGGCTTGAGTCGGTTTCAATTTTATTTTTGCGCTTCTCTGGCGCTGTGAAAATATCTGCATTATCCACAATCGCACCTTTGGCTGGCATATCCGCATCCGCTATACCGACACGAGAAAGATTGATATCGCTTTCAGCAATATTGTGACGAACTCGTTCTGAATGCGTTTCAAGTTCGCCTTTTTCATTCCAACTCAAGATAACTTTGTTATCAGTCAGGTTATTGATCCATTGATTATTTTTATTCTGGGTAAATTTACGGCCAGTGACATCAATGGCAACTTCACTACGACGAGCCGAAACAGTCGTGTGAATATTTTGCTCTTTTAAGGCGGTGATAAAGTGATGAGCAAAACCATCTCGTTTGTCATCATTAATCAGCGAGCAACCCACGATGCTAATGTGGTCTGGTTTACCGACCTGACTAAAGTTCTGAGTAAACTGTTTGAGTTTTATTGCCAGCTCATCGGCACTGTAACCACTCAGACGGGTGTTATTCTGCTCTGATTCGCTACGACCATGCCCGACAATCTGCCAACGCAACTTGTCCGAGGGTTTAAATTGAGCTGAATCCCCATAGACAACACGGTATTTACCCTCAGAATCGAGCTGAACCACTACACTGGAATCTGGATGTTTACCCGCCAAATTTGCTGCTGCTTTAGCCGCTACAGGATCATCCTCCATCTGGATAATGATTTGACCATCAAATCGGGTTTCTCGACCATCGGTTTGTGGTGTGACTGAAATACGCTCCCAAGATTCGACATCTGTGTTTTTTAGAACAACGTCCGATGATAATTTTTCCAATACAGATACCGTAGCATCACCATTCTTCGAGCCTTTTAATGTCAATTTACTGACGGTTGGGTCAGCAAATATCTTATCAAGATTCAACTGTACCAAACTGGCTGCTTGTTTAAAGTTGTTGCTTTCAACTGCAACAAAAACCTTTTGGCCTTTCTTATCCATGACTTCCAAAGTGACGACATCTTTACGGTAATCCGCGATCCGCCCTTCGACACCTGAATCTAGCGAAAACATTATTCCCCGCTTTTTCAGTGCGCGTAATACATGACGTTGTTCACTCTTACGCGCCTGTTTCCAAGTATTGTCATAACCCGTAATAGCGCTATCTTCAAATGTATTATAGTTAATATAGAAGCTCGATTTTGCACTGTCCTCAGGGCTGGCAGATGCATATTTATAACCTATAGGAGATCGGTAACCCGTGATCAAGCCCTTATGGAAAGAATCCATAAAACGGTGAAAATCATCATAGTTATCAAACGATTTAGCACCAAAATTAGGATCAAAGAATGACCAGATTGTTTGAGCTTCATTCTTATGTACAACAACCGACATGGCATGATCTTCAGACATAAACATCATATAAGTCGATTGCTTCACATTGCGCAGTTGCTCCATAACAGACTCATAGCCATCAACCTCATAATTCAGCGGATTACCGATCCTCGCCCCTGTTAACCCATTTGCTTTTAGCCTTGCGCTATAATCAATATTCCCCTTCGCTTTCTCGATCAAACTGCCAGCATCAAGCTGTTGAAAATGTTGTATTGATAACAATTTTTCAATAGCCGGGCCGACTTTCTGACGGCGATATCGGTTAAGCAAAGAGGATTCAATAGAGTTGATATCCGTTTTCTTATTCACGGAATTGTCATTGTAGGCTTTAACTACCTCCTGCAACCACTCTATATAAGCTTTTCCCCCTCCCACGCCATTCACACGTTCTTCCATCATATAGCGGGAAGACAGAGCAAAGCATATTCCTTCCAGAAACTCTTTGGACTTAACGTCATTACCATTAGTCACGAGCACATTACTAATTTCTGGAATAAGCTTCTTAAGCCCCCCCAACAAATCCTCATTCTGACTAAAGTGGAATGAATAATCAGCCAATTGTTTTCCATCTGCTTTAAGGTCAAAAATGGTATAACCCACTTCCTGGAATAAGCTTTTCTTTTCCACATTATGATTTTTACTCTGAGATCCAGGAGGGGTCGATATATTCTCAATCGCCTGATGGATCTTTCTTAAACCAGACACGTCAATGCCTTTACCATCTTGTGATAAATCGCTGGCTTTCAGATTTGAAAAGACAGCATCTGAGACATCTTGACCATACTCTTTAATAACCGCCGCTTTGACTTGCTCAATCGCTTTATCAGCACTTTCCGCTTTCTGGTTAATATGAATATTTGCCTTACCGCGAGTGACAAAATCACCATTTTCATCAACATAAAGGTGTTTTGAATCCTTAAGATTGGCACTGCCAAGCTTATCGTACAGACTACTGAAATCGCCTTGTTCTGGGATTCTCACAGTGGATTCAGCAAGCGCCATCGACTCTTCAAAGCGTGTGTCAATTTGAGACAATAATGCCTTCATTGCCGGGACACGACCTGAGTCAGGATGACCTAAGAGATAGCCTTCAACCTGTTGGCGCAAATCGGATAATTTTCCTATCACATCCAATTCATCGTCTTTTCTTCCTTGCCAGACATGGTGATAACTCTCTAGTGCATCAATCACTTTTTGGTAACTGTCACCACGCATTTTACCTGCAATGGATGCGGCTTGATGGAACTCACTCACCGACATCAATTCTGGCACGGGCTTCCAGATGCCATTCACTTTATCAGCAAGAATTCGGGTATGCCCTTGATGATGAGATATAATCCGATTTTCCATGAAATATAACTCATCAGGTAACTGCGCATAATTGTCGTAATTAGCAAGAATAAAACGTTCAACTGCTTTAAGCAGATTATTACTGGTCGTGTTTTTTACAATAATTCTCTTAAATTCATTGCCATTGCCGGGCCATGAGCGCACCTCCAATCCTTCACCACTCTTTTGCACTAATAAGTTACGTTCTGTACGTAATCCATAAAACGGCAATGCTTGATTCAGCATAGTGTCGACGGCACTGAGCTTAATATCGAGATCAACAACGGTATCGGCTTTATAACCATCGGGGTTAACCGCCAGCCTTTTTTCCTGCTCTTCAATAGTCAAAGCATCAAACCGCGCCTTCACAGTAATACCCGCCTCGGTTAATCTGCGGCCAATCAATTCTGTAGGCAACCCTTTATATTCACTTGCCGGTTTATCCAACAATAGAATTTCACCTACTAATCCTTCACGTTGTAGTTTACGCAATACAGGTAATTCAACATTCCAGAAATAGTTGCCAAGACGTAAGCCCCCCTCAGAGATCAAATAAACATCACCACGTGATCCTGCGGCATAGATGGAGCTCCAGAAACCGGTGTTGCTATACGTAGCGGCATCAATTGCCGCTCTTAGCGCGTTATGCCTATTATTTTCATTATCGGAGAGATACGTAATTTTCCATTTCATGAGGTGCTGATTGAGCTGAATCGCAAAAGCGTTTCCCTGCACATCAATATCGTAAACGATTTTCTTACCATCCGGTTGGGCGGCCTCAAGAACATCTCGATGTCTTCTAAAACTCTTCCCGGACCAGAATGAAACAATACTTTTGTCATCGCGGGCAGCTTCAAAGCTATGACCATAACTGTCCAGTTTTGCAATAAACTCAACTCGTTTATCCCAGTCATAATCCAAAGTCGCGTCAACAAACAGTTTCGCTAAAGATGCGATTTCATTCTCAGGTACTTTGTGTTTGACTTTGGGATTCCTGAGATGCCGTTCAATAAAAGCCACTATATTCTGCCTGGTATTACCAGAAATCTCGGCATTAACACGCTTAAATCCGGGAATAGGAATATATTCGTCCGATGCATTATCGTTACCATTATCAAGCCAACGGTAGATGTGGGCGATTTTTTGTGCACGACTTAATACGGAAGAATCTATCGCCCTCTTTTTACTGCCGCCCAATCCTTCCAGATTAATACCAGAAATTGTCGACGCTTTTCTAATGAGTTCACGCGTCTGATGTAAAGGAGGTACCACAATGCTGTCAGATTGTGTTTCAACAGACCGAGGAATAAGCAAAGCATCGGTATTTTTTGCACGAATTCCCGCGTTGATCTGCAACCGGTTAACCGCTTGTTTAGCATTCTCTAACGCTTGCAATTCTTCTTCGGTCAGCCCTTGATAATATCTGTTTCTCGCTTCTAGCATCGATTCAGGATCAATATGGCTGCCGATTTCTCCCGCTCCGGTTGATTCATAGGCTTTTTCTCCTGACCAGCCGCTGCCGCTTGTACCAATGCGAGCCGGTCTGGAATCGTTTAGCTTCGCTCCTTTAGCATCCGCTTGAGCCTGAGCCGCTTTATTTTCCGCCGCTGCGGTATCACGCTTACCACGACGTTCAGCATTCTGATACGCAATATTGGCGCTATCCTTCGCCTTTTCTGCCTGCTGCTGTTGTGAAAGAGCTTCTTCTTTTCTCTGATCCGCTTTGAATTGCGCATCTACACCATCAAGAATCGCCTTGTCACGATTTTGTTTACCTTTTTCCGCGCCCGCTTCTGATAGCGCCACGGCATCTTTTACTTTTTGCTGTGTATCAATCGTATTCCGATGTATATCTGTCAGCCGTTTTTCTAATGTCGGCTTAACGTTATCCAACCGTTTCTGGATCTCCTCAGAGATTCCACCCGCATAGTCGAGATAATGGCTATCTAACTCACGACTATCATCGGTTTCATCTTTAAGTTGCTTAAAGTTGTCAGCTATTAAAGTCAGCTCTTTAGTCACTGCCTGAGCTTCCTCTTTTATCGCCTCACTCTGCTCTTGCCCATTCCGGCTAAGCGCTTCCTGATCCGTTGATTCCAATTGAGATTTTGATTTTTCAATCGCTGCCAGTTGTTTCTCTTTTTCTTGTTCCAAGAGCTGACGATCTTTTTCGGCTTTTTCTTTATCGCTTAACGCATTTTTGGCCGCCTGGTCTTGCCTGGCATGTTCAATAACACTATTGGCTGGCAATGTACCTACAGACTTTGCAACAACGTTATCCAAGATATAGCCAATACCATTATTATCGCCGATACCTTTAAATTCGATGCGGTTAGTACCTGCTTTGGCGATTAATTCCAGTGTTTTATTTTGCCATCCAGTATCACCATTAGTAATGGTAAATTTGCTTTCACCATTCCAAAGAACTTCCATGCCTTCATTATACGTAGTGCTATTTGCGCGCTTTGCAAAATCAAAGCTTAATGAAATGACTTCACCTTCCGACCTGTTTCTCAGATCCTGGTAAATAGTGGTACTGATATCCACATCAAGTTCACTGACCCGTGAGCCATGACCTGCGTTATCAAGGCCGTAAGCACTTGCCTCATGATAGGCTTCAACGCCATTAGTTGACTGCCAGCTTTGATCGCCTCGTTCAAAGTCACCATTCAAAATCAATGACATTTCAGATTTCACAACGACGTTATCTAAGATGTAACCTAATCCATCATCCCAACCTGTACCTTTAAATTCGATTCGATTAGCGCCTTCTTGCGCAGTTAATTGCAAAGCCTTGTTTTGCCATTCAACTTCGTTGCCAGAGGTTGAGAAGATACTTTTACCATTCCATAGCACGTCCATACCTTCACCTGAGGCAAGACCGGAACGTTTAGCAAAGTCAAAACTCAGTGAAACAACTTCACCCTCAGACAGATTTTGCAACTCCTGCGAAAGCGTAGTGTTAACATCCACATCAAGTTCACTGACTCGCTTTCCATGACCCGCATTATTAAGACCGTAAGCATTCGCCGGATTATATGCCTCAACACCATTAGTTGACTGCCAACCTTGATTACCTTGTTCAAAGTCACCATTGACGATCAGGTTTGCGTTCCGATCCGATACCGATCGCGTTTTTCGATTTAGCGAACCGGCTAAAGAACTTTCTATTGAGTTAATATCAGGCACTTCTACCGCTGTTACAGAACGACTCAGACGACTGCTTAAATCCGAACCAACTTGATCAATTTCCTCCATCTTAAAACCATCAATGGCAGAAACTTCGGTTAAGTTAATTGCACCTCTGCCCCTGTGAGTGCCTGATGTGCTAGCCTCATCCCCATGTACCAGATAGTTGATCGCCTGACTGCCTCCCACTCCGAGTACAGTTTGTTTGATATTATCGAAGAAAGAAGCAAGCTTGTTACTTTCTGTATTACTCGATGCAACAGCCAAGTTGTAAAAATCACCATCACCAATCTTAATCGCCACGTTGTTGCGTGCGTAAGAAGCATTAACATACAAGCCGTGACCAACCTGAATATTGGCATTACCCTGGCCTTTCATTACCGCAACATTGAGACCATTGCCAACTTTGGTATTGACATTATATTTCCCCCACGCCACGTTAACCGAAACACCATTACCCACATGGGTGTTAATGTTAGCGTCACCATGAGCAGCAGTGACATTTAAGCCATTGCCTACTGTCGTGGTAACGTTAGCTTTCCCTTTTGCCGCCGTCACCTGCATACCATCACCCACTTTGGTGATGACATTGCCTTCACTCCATAAGGCGTTAAAGCTGTCGCCCTTACCTACTTGGGTGACAATGTTAGCCCTGCCTTTAGCCAGCACCACATTACGTCCATCTCCTACCTTGGTGATAACGTTGGCTTCGCCCCAAGCTCCGATGTAATCATCACCGTTACCCACATGGGTGATAATGTTGGCATCGCCCTGAACCACCGCGACTTCTTGTCCATTCCCTACTTTAGTTATGAGATTAGCTTTACCTTTCGCGAAGTTGTAACGGTCGCCATTTCCCACTTGCGTCAGAATATTGGCCTCCCCCCAAGCCGCATTCACTCCGACTCCATCGCCAATTTTGGTCATCAGATTGGCTTTACCTTTGGCAAAACCCACCGTCGTCCCCTTTCCAACATGGGTCATCACGTTACCCACATCGGAAATAAGCAGACTGACCGTGGTTCCGTCGCCTACTTTGGTCAGAATATTGCCTTTGCCAAACAGGATACCGGCGGTTGTCGCGTCGCCAACATGCGTTATGACATTCGCTTTCGCCGCCGCAACCACCCCCATAAAATCATCACCCACTTTGGTGACGATATTGGCCTCACCCAGTGCTAACACGCCGGTTAAGCCATCTCCCACATGGGTCATAATATTGGCTTTACCAAACATGGCCGCCAGTGTCGTACCCTTACCGACTTTGGTCATCACGTTCAGTTCACCGGCAAACAAACCGATACTGGCGCCATCACCCACATGCGAATAGATATTGGCTTTCCCGATCATTAAGGCGGCGGTCAGGTCATTGCCGACTTTGGTCAGCACATTGGCGCCTCCAATCATGGCCGCGAAGGTATTGCCATCCCCGACATGGGTAAAGATATTGGCTTTGCCGACCATCGCCGCCAGAGTCATGCCATGACCCACTTTCGTGGCGATATTGCCCTTCGCCAGCATCAGCGCAACCGTTGTGCCATCCCCAATATGAGTAAACACATTGCCTGCGGCTACCATTAATGCCAGCGCATTACCGTCACCCACTTTGGTAAAGACGTTCACTGCGCCGCCCATTAACGCCCATGCATCCCCTTTGCCGACATGGGTAAACAGGTTGCCCACACCAATCATGGCGGCAATCGATGTCCCCTCCCCGACTTTAGTGAAGATATTGCCTGCCGCGGCCATCACGCCCAGCGTCAAACCGTCGCCGATATGGGTCAACACGTTGCCGACGCCGAACATGATGCCGGTCGTGTCACCCTTGCCGACTTTGGTTAAGACATTAGCGCCACCGAGCATAACGCCCGTGGTATTGCCGTCGCCGATATGCGTGAGAACATTCGCGCCACCGCCCATTACCGCCAACGCATTGCCTTTCCCTTTCTTGGTCAAAATGTTGGCGCCGCCCAACGCAATGGCCGTGGTGTCGGCCGTTTCGCTCTCATCACTGAGATGAGTGATAATATTGGCGCCGCCGAACATACCGGAAACCAGATCTCCCGCACCAAGCTTAGTGAGCACGTTAGCACCACCCAAAAGTACGGAGGAGATATCCCCGGCTCCTGCCTGAGTGATCACGTTAAAACCACCCGCACCGGACCAGTTGCCATTGCCATTACCGATTTGGCTATGAGTGTTGTATCCCCCCAACATCAGCACCCGGCTGTTACCGTTGCCTTTGTGGATTGAGATATTGCCATAAGCCAGAAGATGAGCCAGATATTGTCCGTCCCCGACACGTACAAGAACATTTACCGCGCCACCAGCGTAAACATCCATTTTCCCACTCTGGCCTTGGTGAACCAGAACATTGGCTAAACCCGCACCATGAAATGTCAGATCGCCCTTTTCGCCACTTTTTACAATGACGTTAGCTGCACCAGCTCCATCAAAATTCGTATCACCGAATTTTGAGCCGTGCAGAATGACATTCGCCGCCCCTGCGCCCTTAAAATTAACATTTCCCCGCGTGACATTAGATTTAATAACGTTTCCACCACCCACACCGTTAAAATTAACGTAACCACTGCTTGTAGGTGACTTTGCAAAGTCTTGCTGACTATATTCTTCGCTATGTACTAATCGATGGGAGGTACGGCGCACTGTATTAACGTTATATTGAAGCTGGCTTAACGTGTAACTGGGACCAATAGAGGTATATCCGTTAGCATAGGAAAGCTCTTTATTAGCCAAATTACCCGTATGATCGCCTGCTTTGTACCATGCTTCCGCTCTGTATTTCAGTTGCCCTGTATCAGGATCGTTTTTCAACTGAACTTTAACGATTTTGGTATATGACCCCATGACCTTGGCATACACATAAGTATTGGGTTGCCGGTTTGATTTGACTGCGGAAACATCGACTTTGCGACCATTAGAGAAGATCGCATATCCCCCCATTTTGGCATCACCTAACGAGATATCCTCTGCTTTAATCACCATGCCGCCCGCATAGGTTACCCACTGATCTATCAGTAGGCTTTCCTCGATAGCATGAATCTCGATGGGCTGCTGACGCTCAAAAACCAAACTAGAGAGACGGTAAGCGCCATTAGCGTTTACCGCGACAAATCCATTGCCTGACGAAATTTCTTTCGCGGCAAGATTTTTAAGGTGATTACCTGCTTTATACCAAGAAGTGGCATGATAACTGAATCTACCCGTGGTGGGATTATTTTGAAGCTGGACTTTGCTGATTTTAGTGTACATTTTGTCAGCAAACGCAAAAAGATAGGTATCCGGTTCGACGGTTGATTTAATACCTGTAACTTGCTGAGACTTCTGAATCCCACTTCCTCCCATCGTTGCCGTCTTCAATACGATTTCTTCGGCTTTGGCAAATTCCAATACTTCACCATCGAAATCGCTATCCGCACCTATTCTGGTGATTTCATTGTAAGCACCCGCACCGGAGAAATTAATATTGCCATGTGCGACATCAGAATAGAGTTTGTTATAACCCCCCGCACCTTCAAACGTAATATCACCGCAGGTCTGTTCATACCCATCTCTATTTTGGCGTACACGCTCAATGCGATTCGCTGCCCCCGCACCACGTAAGATAACATTACCTTCTTTACCTTTACGTACAATGTGATTATCAGCACCAGCCCCATTAAACGTAACGTTACCGCTCTCTACTCGTGAGCTGATGCTATTTGCAGCGCCTGCGCCATTAAAAGTCACATTTCCCTGTGAATCCTGATAACGGTTAAGCCAAGTATGATCAATGTCATTGTATGCCCCTGCACCGGCAAAATTTAAATTTCCCCGGTTAGTTTCATGCCATAACTTATTGTATCCACCGGCCCCTTTAAAATTTGTATCACCAGACAAACCTTTACGAACCAGTTTGTTGTAACCAGCAGCACCCGAATAATTTAAATTTCCCGTTTTACCTGTGTGATGAATAAAAGCCGCACCGGCGGCACCCGCAAATGACAGACCTCCATTTCCCGTTTTACTAATGCCGGCATAACCTGAAGCTCCCTTTACCGCAAGGTCACCATCTGTATGGTATACATCGACTTTAAGTGAACCAACAGTAACATCATCATTTCCGCCATAAGCATAAACTTCACCACCAACACCAATAGCAGTAATACTATTACCATCATTATCGTCGTAGTATTTCCCAGTAAAGAAGTACTCAGTACTTCTATTTGATGATTTCCCCATCAAAAAATCCCTTTAAATTAAACAAAAAACCACTGCACTTGACGAATACAACGGTTGTTTTGGGCATCAAGTTTCCCGCGGACAGTACACGCTTTTTGACCTTTCCACGGCAAAAAGACACGGCGGCGCAAATCCTTGGCAACTTCACGCCCATGACCAAAAGGCGCAATCATTTCAGGAAAAAAGATATGTGAACCTGAGCGCCAGTCTGTGTGGGTAAGCTCCCTTTCTCCTGAAAGAAGCTCCTCTCGATTCTGATCAGATAAAAAAGCCCAATTACAAAAGGCGATCGGATGCCCGTGTTCATCTTCGTAATAGCAAAACTGATTCAGCTCAAATGCAGGCAAGATACGCTGTTGCCACTCGGACACCAGGTATCTCCGATGCAGAGGAGAATGCTGACTCAGCAACATGACTCCTCCAATCATCGCTTGAATTTCTGCGTTATTCAGTTTTACTGGTTGATGTATAATCGCCATGCGCTAATCAACCATGAGATCTTATTTTGTATTTTTAGATGGGCGTTTTTTAGCGTTATCAGACTCTTCTACTACAGATTCTGATGCAATTTGTTCTTCGGCTACTTGTGGAGCTGGTAAAAATCCTGCCTCAATCAACTTGTCAAATTCAGCCGCCATCCGTGGATCTTCCAACATGTTTTTAACCATCGAAACCATATACATAAATCCCGATGCGGGCATATGGATAACTTGTTTTAATTCAAGTTCATTATCATTTTCCGCCATTATCCCATTCGCCATACGATTAGGCTCCTGACCAACGAAATAAAGAGAAAAAACACCTTTGTTATAATTAACGCTAGAGATAGTTTGTACGAATTTTTCAGACATATTTTTATTTACCAAAAATAAACAATTTTTTAATGAGACTATGCAATGTTTACAACAAGAAAAGCATTCAATTCAGGGATATCCTGAGTTTGTATATCTATAAATACATTAAAGCGTAAATGAATCAATAAATAATATAGAGACAAAACTCAAAATCAATATTTATATACAAAAAGTCCTTTTACCCCCCATATATAGTCCCATTTACCTACACTGGTACTGGCAATAAATATAAGATAATAATGCAATACTTAAATACCACACAAATCAACATAATATTTTGTTTTAATTAATATTTTTGTGAATTTTAAAGATGTTTTTTCATGAATGAAATTGAGAAATTGACCATAGCATCATTAAGATTAATATTGATGATATGTAATGGGAAAGAAAATATTACTGATATTGATAACTTAAAAAACTCTGGTTGTTACCATTCCTATATAAAGGATATAGAGAAAAAATTTAACTTATCTCTTTCAAATAAAAATTCCGTAAGCAAAAAGCATCATAACATACCTTTACCCGCAATCTTGTTTGATAATAATGGGCTACCTTTTGTTTTAGCCAAATCGAATAAAGAAAATTCATTAATACAGAGGGTTGATAAAGAAAATCCCGAAATATGGTCCGAAGAAAGGCTAATAAAAGAGTGGAATGGAAAATGGATTAAAATCAAGCAGAAACAAGCGCAATTTAACATCAGTTGGTTTATTCCAGAATTCCTGGCACAAAAGAAAAATTTGGGTGAAATACTGCTATTTTCCTTTGTGTTACAGATTCTTGCGCTAATTTCACCCTTAGTTATTCAGGTGGTTATGGATAAGGTCTTAATCCATCAAGCGTTATCGACACTTGATGTATTAGTCTTTGGCTTAATTATTGCCGGCATCATTGAGGTGATTTTACGTGGATTGCGCGAATACCAATACGCACATACCGCCAACCGTATTGATATCAAATTGGGATTAAAATTGGTCCAGCATCTGTTCGGGCTGCCTTTACTCTTTTTTAAATCCCGTCAGGTAGGGGCGATCGTCACACGAGTGCGTGAACTGAATACCGTCAGAGAATTTCTGACTGGTTCAATGTTCACCTTATCTGTCGATCTGCTGTTTATGTTTATTTTCATCTATGTGATGACGCTGTTATCCAGCACACTGACCTGGGTTTTTCTCGCCACCTTCCCTTTTTATGCCATTTTGGCATGGTGGCTGACTCCTCGCATGGAAAAATCGGTTGAACAACAGTTCACCCATGCAGCCATAAATACCTCTTTTCTGACTGAAACGGTTTCCGGTTCTGAAACCCTAAAAAGTCTGGCGGTAGAGCCAAGGTTCGTTCGTCGTTGGGATCGTCAGACTGAGAAGATGGTGGATACCAGTTATGCGGTACAGCAACTGAGTAACCGTTCAAACCATATTGTGATGCTACTACAAAAAGTCACCAATGCAGCGATTCTCTGGTTAGGCGCGTCAGAGGTTTTATCACTGCAAATGACTATTGGTCAGTTAATCGCCTTCAACATGATGGTAAATCACACTTCCCAACCCTTAGCCAGATTGGTGGAACTATGGGGGCAATTTATCAGAACGCGAGTAGCCGTCGATAAATTAGGAGATATGTTAAACCTGCCAACCGAACAGCAATCCGGTCAACAACGGATCACTCTGCAAGGAGCAATCTCGTTTAACCATGTTGTCTTTCGCTACCAGCCTGATATTCCACCGACGATTAAGGGCTTGACTCTCCATATAAGAGCCGGAGAAACCATCGGTATTGTGGGTGCTTCTGGTTGCGGGAAAAGTACGTTGGCTCGTTTATTACTCCGCCTTTATACCCCAGAAACAGGCGCGATCACCTTAGATGGGATTCCATTGCAAAATATCAATATTGCAACGCTCAGGCAGCAAGTCGGCGTGGTTCTGCAAGAAAATTTCTTATTTAACAAAACAGTATATGAGAATATCGCCCAATCAAAACCCGATGCTAATCTGGAAGCCGTCATTAAAGCGGCCAAACTAGCGGGCGCCCATGAATTTATTCTCAAGCTCCCAATGGGATATGACACAACTATCGCAGAAGGCGGGCAATCTTTATCCGGCGGTCAGCGTCAGCGGCTTGCCATTGCCCGGACTATCCTGGCTAACCCCAAAATTCTCATTCTTGATGAAGCCACCAGCGCCCTTGATGATGAATCACAATCACTCATTCAATCCAATATGGCGGAAATTGCCCAAGGCAGAACGGTTATTACTATCGCACACCGCCTTTCAACTGTACGTCATTGTGATCGCATCATTGTTCTTAAACAGGGTGAAATTATCGAACAAGGCTCTCACGCTCAATTGCTTAGCCTCGGCAAGCAATACCGAAAGCTCTGGCAGTTACAACAAGAATTAAAACAGGAGGCGCCTTGTCATGATTAAGGCTTTTAAGGATAAAATTAAAACTCGGTTGCGCCGTTGTCCGCGGCATTATGATTTTTTACCGACACACTTGGCGTTATCACAGCGTCCGCCTTCACCGTTCGCCCGTTATACCGCAATAACGCTCAGCATCGGTGTCATCATAGCCTTGCTCTGGGCCTATTTGGGTAAATTGGATGTTCAGGCTACGGCAACCGGCCGTTTGATCGTCTCAGGTCGCTCTCAGATAATTCAAGCTTATGAACAGAGCCGGGTGACAGCTATCCATGTTCAGAATGGACAGCGAGTAACAAAAGACGCCCCACTGCTGACATTGGACACACTCGGTGTTAATCAAGATATCGCTCGGTTACTCAAGCAGATCGAATATCAAGTCCATGAAAAAATTCGTTATCAGGCTTTAACTGAGGAACAGGCGCCAGAAGAACAAGCACTATTTCAAACATTGCCGGTATCTCAACAAGCACAAGTTGTTGAAAATTACTCCCGCGAGAAAAGAGAGTATGAAGCGAACGTAACAAATCTGAAAGCAGAGATGAACGTCAATCTCTCTTCTCAACAATCACGGAAAAGCGATATCAACGCGCTCACTAAACTCCGGCAAAATATTAGCCAGCGTTTAAAAGCGCGCCAGACTTTAAGTCAAAAACAGGTGATCAGCAAAGTTGAATACCTTGAACAGGAAAAAGAGTTTCTGGAAACAGAACGTCTGATTACTCAACAAAATGCAGAACTTAATGTGCTGCAATCGCAATATATCGGCCTGGAAGAGCGCTTAAATAGCCTGAAAACTCAAAAAGAGCGTGAATGGTTTGATAAAAGAAAACAGGCCGAAGTTCAATTGGTTGTTTTAGAGCAAGAGCTGGCAAAAGCTCAAGTGCGAGAACAGCTTGAAATTATTCGCTCTCCCGTGACAGGAACCGTTCAACAGCTCAGTGTGCATACATTAGGCGCAGTTTTGCAACCAGCGCAAAACTTAATGGTGATCGTCCCTGACGACAATGTGCAACTGGCAGAGGTGCAAATTCTCAATAAAGACGCCGGATTTGTACATCCAGGGCAACAAGTCACCGTTAAGGTAGATGCTTTCCCCTATACGCGTTACGGCACTATCGATGGCGAACTGCTGAGTATATCCCGAGATTCAACCACCGATGAACAGTTGGGATTAGTCTTCCCGGCTCAAGTAAGCCTCAAAAGCAATAATATCGTCATAGACAATACTCATGTCGACATTACCCCCGGTATGTCAATCGTCGCTGAAATCAAAACCGATCAGCGTCGCGTTATCGATTATCTCCTGAGCCCGATCAGAGAGTATCAATCTGAAGCATTGAGGGAGAAATAATCGTGAACATATTACCTTCTTATGCTGCCGATTCCGGTAACAACACCCATAATCAGGCACTGGACTGTATTGTCTATGTGGGAAAACAATTTCATAAGTCAGCCACTATCGATCAACTCCAACACAGCCTAGGTTTTGATTCTTTACATTTGAATGAATTACAACTCCGCGAAGCCGCCGACGCTATTGGGCTACACAGCAAAATTGAGCAATTAACTGCCAATACAGGGCCAACGTTACCCTTACCGGCACTGATTGAATTGGAACAGCAATGGTGGGTACTGATTGAAGTCAGCCACACTCATGTTACTGTTCTCGATCCTGCGACTGAACAAACGCGGTCACTCTCTTTATCTGCTGATAATAAAGAACGTGCCTATAAGATTCTGTTGATCGCCGATCAGGAATTAACTAAAAAACATGTCAAATTCGGCCTGGGCTGGTTTTACCCTTCTATTTTTCGCCAGAAAAGTCAGATAAGAGATCTCTTTTTATTTGCCATTGTTCTGCAACTATTTGCGCTGGTTAGCCCGATCCTGTTTGAAAACATCATCGATAAGGTATTGGTAGGACGAAGTTTATCCAGCCTGCATGTATTAGGTATGGCTATGCTCGCTATCGCCCTTGCCGAACCCTTGTATAGCTTTATGCGCAACACCGTGTTTGGGCATATGGCAAGCCAGATAAACTCTGAACTCTCCGGGCGACTGTATCGCCATCTGACAAGCTTGCCGCTGCAATATTTTAAGCAACGGCAAACCGGGCAGATTATCGCCAGAGTCAGAGAAATGTCTCAAATCCGCCAGTTTTTGACGGGTTCTACCCTGATGCTGCTGTTAGATCTGATTTTCGTTATCATGTTCATTGGCGTCATGTTTTACTATGCCAAGATATTGACCTGGATCGTTATTGGCTCACTCTTTATTTATTTCGTATTTTGGCTTATCGCCGGGCCAATTATTCGCCGCAAAGTGGAGGCAGAATATGAAACCGATGCGAATGCGACGAGCTTTCTGACCGAAGCTGTAACAGGCATTGAAACCATCAAAACCACCGCGACTGAAAATCGTTTTTTACATCAGTGGCAACGCATTCTCAGCCAACAATTAACTAAAAGCTTTGCGGCACAGAAAAGCGGTTTAATTGCCGGGCAAGGCATCGATTTTGTCCAAAAATTTACCGCCGCAATCCTCTTATGGTGGGGAGTGACAGAAGTTTTACGTGGTGAACTGACGCCGGGACAACTTATCGCTTTTAATATGCTAGCCGGACATGTCACCCAACCTATTCTCCGGCTGGCACAGGTTTGGCAAGATTTTCAGCATACGTTAATCGCTCTGAAACGTGTGGGGGATATTCTTGATGAACCAATGGAGAACAGTAAACAAGGATTAGCTTCTGTACCTGAGCTGGAAGGTCAGATTGAATTCAAAAACATTCGTTTCCGCTATCATGACGACACACCGGAGGTTCTGGCAAATTTATCGTTGTCAATAAAATCTGGTCAATTTATTGGTATAACCGGACCATCAGGTTCAGGTAAAAGTACGCTCGCCCGTTTACTACAACGGCTATATGTACCTCAACATGGGCAAGTTCTCATTGATGGTATGGATCTGGCTATCGCCGATCCCGTCTCTTTACGCCGCAATATGAGCGTTGTGCTCCAGGAAAGTATCCTCTTTTCCGGCAGCATCATCGATAATATTCGACTATGTAAACCCAACGCCACTGATGCAGAAGTCTATCGCGCCGCTGAGTTATCTGGCGCCATTGAATTTATCCAATCGCTTCCTCACGGTTTTGCTCATCCGGTCGGGGAGAAAGGGACAAATCTCTCTGGCGGTCAAAGACAGCGCATCGCATTAGCAAGAGCACTCTTGGTCAACCCTACTATTCTGATCCTCGATGAAGCCACCTCAGCGTTAGATTATGAATCTGAAGCCGCAATCATGGCGAATATGGATGAAATATGCCGTAACAGAACAGTTATTAGCATTGCCCACCGGCTCAACACGATTCGTCATGCCGACAAAATTTGCGTGTTAGATCAAGGGCAAATTGTCGAATTTGACTCACATGATCAACTACTTCAACAAGACGGCCTATACGCCCATTTATGGCATCAACAAATCGGTGAAAGCTGAATTGACATTCAGCTTAATTTCTTAAGAAGAGGAAAGCGTAAATTTTGACTCAAAATGAGTCTATTTTTATTTATTTGTTCAATAAATTAACAAAATGTAAATAAATTATTTAAACTGTAACTCTCAGTTATTAATATGTTAGATAAATCAAACATCTTTTTACATCTTAACTTTTAAGTTGGAGAACTCTTATGGATAGGAATCCAGTTTCGTTAAGCGCTTTGGCATTTTCAGGAGGATCTCTAACTTCGATTACCGGCCCGATAGAAATTTTAACCACCGCCGCTCACTTAGCCGGAGCGCCGGAACCAGAAATCAATATCATTACCCAAGATAATCAAGATGTTATCGGGCTAGGCGGTGTTAGACTAAAGCCCAATAAACTCATAGGAGAGATTAAACAAACAGATATTGTCTTGGTGGGGGCAATCGGGCTCCCTTACAACGATCTCGATTCTTGCACTCAAGAAACCTTAGATTGGCTGCAAATGATGGAGCAAAAAAATATCCCTATCGTCTCTATTTGCTCTGGTTCATTTATCCTGGCTAAAGCTAATTTACTCAATAACCGTAAAGCCACCACCCACTGGCTGTTTACCAACTTATTTAAGGATATGTTTCCACAAGTACAGTTACACTCGGAAATAAAAGTCACCAGAGATAACAATATCTTTTGTACTTCCAGCACCTATGAATACAACGATGTCATGATGCATATTGTTGAGCAGATATATGGTCAAAATACCCGGGAAACCTGTAGTCAGCTTATATTTGGCGATATGGAAGGTCTCCCTTCGCACACTCTCGCAAGTTTTGTCCCCTATCGCCAACATTCAGATACATTAATCCACAAACTACAAGACTGGATGCATTCCGCCCCATCGGACCGATTATCAGTTGGTAATTTGGCCGATAAAATTCATCTGTGTGAAAGACAGATGAAGCGGCGTTTTAAGACTGCAACCGGCCAGACGCCTATTCAATATATCCAACAGATTCGATTATCTCTGGCGAAATGCCGGTTAGAAAAATCGAATAAAACCATAGAAGAGATCAGCCATGAAGTTGGCTATGAAGATACTCGTTATTTCAGAGAGTTATTCAAGAAACTTAATGGGTTAACACCAGTAGAGTACCGTAGAAAATACCAGCACCGCTAAAACGGAAACTCAATCACAATCCTTTACGGATAAGCAATGGCGCCACTTTTATCTTTGTCAGGCAGTAGCGATACACTAGAAGCTGGGGTATCATGGCGTGCTATATTTTATGGTATACGCCCTTTATTAATTGAATTTATGGCAAAAGAACAAATGGATCGCACCACTCTGGATTTGTTCGCAAATGAACGCAGACCGGGGCGCCCAAAAACCAACCCACTTTCCAGGGATGAACAACTCAGAGTCAACAAACGTAACCAACTTCGCCGTGATAAGGTGCGCGGTCTACGTCGTGTGGAACTGAAAATAAATGCTGATGCAGTAGATGCGCTTAACTTTCTTGCACAGCAACGCAACATCAGCCGCAGTGAACTCATCGAGCAAATTTTGCTGGCCCAGTTAGCAGAAAGCAACATCGCGACTTGATAGCATTGAAAGCACGAAATCACACAAACTTGACAGAATTGTCCTGACCGTTTAGTCAAAATAGGATTTTATTTTTTTATTAATACAATCAGAACCTTTTTCACTGATTTTTAACATTTTATACGTATATCTCATACAGAAATACACAAATAAAACAAGAGGTTATATTATCCTATGGCAATTATAGGTATATTTTTCGGCAGCGATACCGGCAACACAGAAAATATTGCCAAAAAGATCCAAAAAATTCTGGGTTCCGACATTGCAGAAATCCATGATATTGCCAAGAGCGGCAAAGAAGATATCGAACAGTTCGATATTCTGCTACTCGGCATCCCTACCTGGTACTACGGCGAAGCTCAGTGCGACTGGGATGATTTCTTCCCTACTCTGGAAGAAATCGATTTTGAAGGGAAGTTGGTCGCTCTTTTTGGTTGTGGCGATCAGGAAGATTACGCGGAATATTTCTGTGATGCTATGGGAACTATCCGTGACATCATTGAACCCCGCGGCGCCATTATTGTTGGTCATTGGCCGACTGAGGGCTATCACTTCGAAGAATCAAAAGGTCTGGCCGATGATCACCATTTTATCGGGCTTGCTATTGATGAAGACCGCCAACCAGAATTAACAGAAGAGCGCGTTAATGCCTGGACCAAGCAGATCTACGAAGAGCTGAGTTTGTCAGAAATTCTTGCAGGATAGCGGCCTATCCCATTAACGCAATTTGTGCAGGCCATTCTTATCGATAGTGAACCCACGGTAGGTGAGAAGTGACTCGCTTCACTCGCTCTGTGGGATCGCGTTCAAAGGCTGTTGTTTTTATCAAAACACTGCTTAAATCCGCTTTTTATTACGAAGAATGGCAAAAAATATCCTAAACATGATAAATAGTAAGGTTATTCCTGCGTTTTATAAATGATTATTCTGGCAAAATGTGTAATGAAAGTTCGGGTTAACGTGGTTTTCATTTTCACTAGCCATGCCTATAATCATAATCTGATAACTAACTGGTACTTTTTGAAGTATCGCTAAGTTCACTTTACTGAGTAACAGGACTGAATCCGCATGACCGACAACAACAAGGCATTAAAAGATGCTGGACTTAAAGTAACACTTCCTCGTCTGAAAATATTGGAAGTGTTACAGGAGCCTGAATATCACCATGTCAGTGCGGAAGATCTCTACAAAAAACTGATTGATAACGGTGAAGAGATTGGACTTGCTACTGTCTACCGCGTGTTGAATCAGTTTGATGATGCCGGTATTGTCACCCGTCACAACTTTGAGGGTGGTAAATCGGTTTTTGAACTCACTCAACAACACCACCACGACCATTTAATCTGCCTGGACTGTGGTAAAGTCATTGAGTTCAGTGACAAATATATCGAAAGACGCCAGAAGAACATTGCTGAGCGTTATGGGATTAAACTTTCAAACCACAGCCTTTATTTATATGGTCACTGCTCCGCCGGTAATTGCCGCGAAGATAGTAGCGCACATGACGAGAAGTGATTCACGCCTGAACCGCTAATTTTTTATCTACCTAGAGGGGAACCCATCAGGGTTCCCCTCTTGCTACAACATTATCATGCCCTTACGTTATCAATTCGGCTGTAACGTTTACCATCCGGGCTGACAGAACGGATTAACACATCACCTCTCACTCTTGGGCGTTTATGGTTGTTATAAACTTCCCAGTTACGACCGCCATCAGTCGAATACTGGATGACCAACCCAGGCAGAGCAACATTAGCCCGCAAAATGCCGCGTTTCACCTTAGCCCCCGGAACCGGTAGACGATAAGCAATGCCTGCTTTATCCAGTTTACTCAGTTCACGTTGCCCTATCAGGTTAGCGAATCGAGTCCAGTCACGATTAAGC
Organism: Photorhabdus namnaonensis; assembly: GCF_001684335.1. Lineage (GTDB taxonomy): Bacteria > Pseudomonadota > Gammaproteobacteria > Enterobacterales > Enterobacteriaceae > Photorhabdus > Photorhabdus namnaonensis. Next base: position 109,879 of record NZ_LOIC01000077.1, on the reverse strand, counting down.
GCATCTATATCGACTTTATACGTTTCTCCACTCTTATATGCCTGACCCGGAATATAATCCAGCTCCCAACTAGCCCGGTGCCATGCTCGTTCTGCTAGCGGCAACAAGCGTGGATAAATCATATATTCCATCTGTTCATCAGTACGAACCGTTTCACTCCATCCTTGACCTGAAAGCCCATAAGCGCCCGGCCACGGTTTATCACTTTTCGCACGGAATGCATTACCATCACGGTCAACGGAAGTTTCAGCATTTTGTGGCATGTTATTAGGCGCAAAACTAAAGATCTTAGCTTCATCGTTAAAACGGGCCGCCCAATAATAGCCACGCTCCTGTGGATGAACTTCATATGGCATATCCAGATAAATATAATCTGGATTAGATATCACCACTTCATAGCCCTTATTTGCCCAATCATTGACTGAATCAAAACCGCCATCGTAGAGAGTGTCCCAGAAATTCACCCCAACGCGTTTAGTGGCAAACTCTTTAGCGCTGCCGGCATGTTTTAAACCATCCTGCCACGCCTGCATCCTCTCGATACCATTAGCGTTCACAATTTTGCTTACTTCAATTGCGAAATAACTGGCAATATGATCAATATCTTTCACAACACCCTGTTCTATTAACTTCTGACAAAACTGAGACTTAGACCACGGTTTATCTTCCGCGCTTTTATCAATAATGCCCTTACCCGGTACGATAGGACCATTTTTATCCTGGAACCCGTCTCCCAAACGGATATTCTTCGCTTCATCTCCGCCGAAATGCCAGGTCTCCAATGGTGAGCCCGCCGCTTCATGCATAGCGGCAATTTCACCTATGACTTTTTCAACAAATCGTTTTGAAGAATCCATACACGGGTTCAAATAACTGCGACGATCATAGAGCTGAACAGAGGTTGCTCTGGTGGTATCCGTTGGGTCCAGTAAACGATACTCATTCGCTCCTTTCACATTCCCCTGAGCGATCAATTTCTTATAGCGAGCTTCCATAGAAACAACGGCGGCACGAGCATGGGCTGGCATATCAATTTCAGGAATAACGTCGATATAACGCGCTTTGGCATATTTCAGAATATCAATATAGTCTTGACGGCTGAAATAGCCGCTACCCATATTGTTGTTATCAGGACCTGAACCCAGTTGTGGCAACAAACATTTAGTTTCACTTAAATCATGACACCGTTGGCTGCCGACCTCCGTCAACTCAGGTAATCCAGGAATTTCCAAACGCCAACCTTCATCATCAGACAGGTGAATATGGAATTTATTCAGCTTGTAACTTGCCATTTGGTCAAGCAAACGCAGAACAGCCTGTTTACTGTGGAAATTACGCCCCACATCAAGGAGAGCACCACGATACTCAAAGCGGGGCGCATCTTTTACCGTCAAAGTAGCAATCTTCCTATCGCCATCAACAGGAATTAATGACAACAGAGATTGAAGACCGTAAAACACCCCTGATTGGTCAAAAGCAACAATTTGTGCCCCATTCTGGGTAACATTCAGACGGTAAGCCCCTTTAACCTGCCAATCTCCGGTAAAATCGGAAGAGACAATCTGGGTCGCAACAGGATAGCCACTATTCTCTAATTTAATTCCTTGATCCGTAAAACGTTTTCTGACAAGAATAACTGCCTCGTCATTTAAACCACCTAATTCCAGCCTCACCCCGCCAGATAAATCAACATCCTCGGTAAAAATCTGAATCTCTTTTGGTGTCGGGATAATTTGCCCACGCAATTTTTCTGATCCAACCTTTTTGACCTGCAAGTTCTTCATATAACGATTTTCAGGCGTCATCAGAACATTGTTATCTGTCTGCGTGCGTTTCCACTGATCGCCGGTAAAAGCAGATAAAAATTGGCTCAGATCTTCTGTATCCGTATTAACAAGTACTTTAGGTTTCGCATTACCCGACGTCGTATACCAGCGAGGTAAAAAATCAGTGCTGTAAATCTGCCAGTATTCTCCAATAAGCGGCAGTTTTACCTGCTCATTAACTTTAATGCCGGTGAATTTTTCGGTTGGCTCCAGTCTATGTAAATCGCCCGTAATGCGCGTGATTTTGAACTGTTCATTATCCACGTTCAGGACCTGACGGATACTGTGGAAATAAATCGCCCAGTCAGAAGAGTCAATCGCCTGATTACCATTGGTTAAAGTAATATCCACTCGATTGCATTTAGCCCAATCTGCCCCTAGTACCGCACAGTTAACGCCGTGATCTCCCGCCTGATTATCAATAACCTTATAATTAACTTTTAATTGACTCAGCGCATCAACTACTTGCTGCGCTGTTTGAGAAGCATATACAGAACCTATAAGTCCAACTGTCGCAGTCAGTGCCGCTAATGTATGCAATTTAAATTTCTTCATTATTACCTCTTTCAAACACAAAAGTTATGTAAGGTAAGCCACTACCCAGAAACACTAAGAGTAGTAACAACGAGCCATGAGAAGACAATAAATGGCATGATGACGTTGAATTTAATCTCTTTCTTATTTTAGAAAAATAAATACCAATCTTGTGCCATATGTAACCATAAAATTACTGCCAAAAATGTAAATCGATTTATAAAATAAAAAATATTACATTAAGAAAGAAAATTAAAATCACTTAATCAACACCTATAAAGATTATTTTTCGCATCACGAATTATCAATGGTAAAAAAGGGATTTTTTGTAAAACATGACAGAGAACACATTACAAAGAAACGAAAGTAAAATTATATACATCATTGATATAAAAATAAAAAATAATACAAGACCGAAAGATTAACAATATAAAAAACGTACTAAAAACAGATTAATTAATAAAAACATTATCCAACTAAAATAGATGCAAAATTATTTACCAATGATAATATTTAAAAAAATAAACTATCAATTGTAATTTTTACATTATAGACAATAGTTAAACAATCCTAATTTAATTAAATAAAAACTCAGTAATTGAGGTGAAACCCCTATTTTCATCGGAATTAAATTAGAGAAAATTAATACATATAAAATACCGGAATATTGCTAATAAGCTTTTATCCCGGTTAAATCACTCTCTGTTTTTAAATACAATCTATACAACCTATATTTACTTGAATTTAAAGCTCTTCACGAACAGCAAGACCTAAGTTTTGCAACATTGGCGCATTCTCACATGCAATATAGAATACTTCATCAATAGCACTACTGTTGACATGTTGATGCCATGCCCACACAGGCACATATATCGCATCACCAGCTTTCCACGAAACATGTTGTTCACCAATGAGTGAATACCCCTCGCCATCAACAATATATATTATGGTTTCATAACTGTGTCTGTGTTTACGGGTTGATTGTCCAGGTTGTAATCCTCCCAGAGTCATACTGAGAACTTTACTGGGTAAATTAACCATAGCCACTTTATGGCGCCTTTCATTTGAGAAATTCAAATCTTGACTCAATTCAGAATTCAATACATCTTCATGAATCAATTTAGCAGGCTTATCTTCAAGTAATTCTCCGGGAACTTTGCCAAAATCTCCAGATGAGAAAAACGTTTCTTTCACTATAATTACCTCCAATATTGTAGTTTATTGTAAAATTTGCATTCTGAAATAACACCCAAAATATTTCATCTTACAAATATCTTAGGCGCCATTTCTGCCTATGCTCCATAATTATCCTGGTAATACCATGTTATATATCCGTTATCTTTCAAGTCGCCTCTTTGTTGCCTGCACTCGCTCACCCCAGTCACATAGTTATCTATGCTCCCGGGGATTCACTCCCTTGCCGTCGCGATGCACCTTGAAATCTTTAGGGTATATATCTATTAGTTCTGACAAAAGTGCAAGAGATTCCATCAAAATTACCGATAAATATTTTTAATAACATTAACTATATTATTCTGCGTAATAACAGTGGTGGTTGAACTATATTATCGTTCTATACACCCAACCACCCTTTCCACAGGCTCACCTCTCTTAATACGCTAACACCAAACCCCAATGATATTTCGATTGTTCGCTAATTTTTTATATGCACACCAAATAACCATCAATGCTTTGCTATGACAATTATATTAGTCCTATCGACATTACCAGAAGGACCGTTACCTGCCGACAATTTTATCCAATATTGAACCTATATTGTCAGGAACCTTATCACCTCTCCAAGCAATATATTGGTCAGGGCGCACTAATAGGAACCTGGTTTGATATAATCGCCAAGCATCATGACCGGGAAGATCAACAATCTTGACCGGAATCTTACGTTGATATGCTTGAGCTAATAATTCAGATATATCTGGAAAATGAGATCCTATCCGCAGCAAACTAAATCCGGTACCTAAAATATCGAACAGAGATACCCTGGCGCCAGGAATAGGTGTAAGCCATAAGTGCGGCAATCTCCCTCCGGGTACACTACTTGGTTTATAATTAAGCCAATCATCATCCGGTACTGGATCGCTATTAATAATATGAGGAGAATTATCATATCGGGCGCCAAGTTCAACACCGATAGAAGTAAATTGACAGCGAAAATTACTCAGCTCAATACCAATCTTTTCACGCGCCAAATCACCCGCAGAATCTGCATCTTCCAGATTTTCAGGCACATATAGTGATGCTGTCTGCCGGGTATAAGAGCGTGCAGCGGCAGTATTTCTCAATGCAATTGGGCGACGCTCGCTTTCATAAGAATCCATTAGCTCATTACCCGCCCAACCATTTATAGACGCAACAATTTTCCAGGCTAAATTGCTAGCATCGTCGATCCCCGTATGCATGCCAAAACCACCAGTAGGCGAAAATAAGTGAATAGAATCGCCTGCTAAATATACCCTACCCTCAGAATATTTATTAGCAACGAGAGCAACACCACCTTTCCATATCGTATTGCCAAGGACTAATACCTCAACATCTGAACCGATTCCCGCCTGCGCTATGCGAATGACTTCCGAATCATCGATAACTTTCCCATCTTTACTTTGGGTCACAAATAAAAAATCATCTTCACCGTCTAAGCAGATAAATAACATATGCTTCCCAGGTGAGATAATATGGTACATCAAGGATTTTTTGTCTCGTAATAATCCTTGATGAATTCCAGGAACACGGATATAGCTGGACACCATTCCACCTGTTAGAAAACCTGCCTTAGCTTCAACTGTTCCTTCGTATGCGATACCAAGCTTAGATCGAACAAAGCTCTGCCCGCCATCGCACCCAACCATATATGCCGCCTGCCAGACTTCATTAGCATATTTTCCATCAACATGCTCCGCATAAAGTTTTACTTTGTCTTGATACTGGATAAAATCTTTAACACGCCAACCATATCTTATTGTAATATTCGGACGACTCCTTGCATGTTGTAACAAAAACCGTTCAGCATACATTTGATTTACACGTAATATGGGCTCTGGTACCTGATCTGTCGAAGCCGCATTGTCGCGCATAGCCATTTTCTGCATTTCCGACGGTAAGGAGATCCGTGCAAGTTCCCACCCATTAAACTTGGTAAAATATGACGCATCCAAAGGGAACTCTTTTGGCAATCCTAATGACCGAATAGGCTGAGATATACCTACACGACGATAATGCTCCATAATACGGGCACTATGGGTAGTGCCTTTAGGTTGCCATCGAGTTTCTTCCTCCAAATTAAAGATAACGGAACGAACACCATATAAATCCAAGAATAAAGCTAACATTAGGCCAACGGGTCCACCACCAACAATGGCAACAGGTGATACAGAAATATTTTCCGAAGTCAAAATATATTCTCCTTAATAATGATTTATAGCAATAAACACTTCAGTCCCAAAGATATCAGTTAAAAATTTTTGTATGTTTGTGAATTATCGTCTTTTCTTCTCTCTTCATATAAAAAATAGTTATAATTATGCTTTATAAATTATTCATTAAACATTATTTTATTTCCCTAACAGCTAACCCCCACAAGCCTCTTTCCGTATCAATTGAGATACTTACTTTGTTACTTTCTTAAGAAAAAATTTATATGTTACATCTTCTGGATTGTTAAGCGTATAATCAGTTTCCTCTCGAAAAAAGTCACTTTCAAGAATAAACGGAAGATTATAATTCAAAATAAATAGCATCAAAGTTTTCACAATTTTCTAATATTTCATATATATTGCCATTTCCCACAGAAACGAATTATGTCGCATTATACTAAACAAGGTATAGTTCATCGTTTCTTCAATATCAGAAGCAACAAATGGACAATATTCTTCTAATGCTATCATGGAAACAATAACTCTTACTCTGTAGCCTAATGCTCAAAAAGAGGTATCTCAAATTCTTAGTAAGAATACCGGTGGACTGAAAATGAGTTGGTGGGAACACATCTTTGTGAATGTTAAAGAACCGCTCCATACGTTCAAACTCAGAGACATCGGGAGATTCAACAAGAATCAACTTTTTTTACAACTTTGACAACAGCATTTTCATGAAAAACTCAATTCACAATATGTTATTTTATTTATAATCAATTCTAATTACTGGATATGTAATTAGCGGTTTTTATAATCCTATATGAAACTTTTTTATTTCTTTAGTATTTATCAAGAATTTTAGCAGAAATACTCCTTAACTTATGTTTCATAACCTTACTTATCGTCCTCGTAGGCATTTTGATCCAAGTTATTCACAACAACCACACATTCTCTAATATAGTATTTCTTCTTAGACTTTTCCAATATTAGTTACATAATTTGTCGCCAAACAATATTTACATTTAAAATTAATTTTCATTCAAAAAAATCGATAATGACTAATTTCGATTTTTATTTTTGACATCATATGAATTCAACCAAATAACTATTACATTATATATGATTACAAATGTTTTTATTATTTCTTTCGCCAGAAATATAGCTATCAACACTTTATGCTAATATTTCACCACTAGAAACCATATCAAGTACTTTTGCTACACATGTCATTATGACGCAAAGTATCTCAATCACATTCGGATAAAAGCGTTACATCTGTATTTACCCCAATATTACTTTGATATAGTTCATTAAGCATCGCAATGCGAAAACGCACCATTTCTTCACCCACGGCAATAACATCCACCCTCCGGTAAGGTTTCTCTTCAACCATCCGATCAATAATTTTCCTCATCGCAATGGCATGATCTTCATCTTCTTCAACATGAATTCTAAAGAAATGCAATGCATCATCAGGTGCCTTTATGAATTGCAAGGCATCCAAAATTGGGCCATAAACCAAAGGCACGATCGCCTCAGCTCCTAAACACAGTGCCGCAAGCCCTCTTAGAGAATCATCACTGCGGCAATGGCGAAACATAGCATCAATCAGTTGCTGAGTGCTGTTAAGAATCGGATCACTTTTAGGAACCGCGTTAATAGCAGCCATCGCCTTTTTATATAACTCTGCGTGAGATATCTTTGCAGCATCGGTTCCTGTTAGCTCTTCCAACAAATTGTGAGAAAGCAACACAAAATCTTTTTGGTCTGTTAAACCTCCCATCAATGAACAGAGATAGCGGGTGAAATATTGTGAATAGTAATGGTGCTGGATCATAAATTTTCTTAATAAATTCTGCTCCACCTGTCCAGAACGGCAAGCGACCAGAAATATATTTGAATTAAGCTCCTCCAATAACTCTTTAGAGAAAACGTCTTCCCATAGTGGAGATAAAAAATAACCGGTTTCTTTTCTAAGTTTGTTTTGAGTGTTGATAGCGAGTTCCATAATAAACCCTTTTAGTAACATTCAACCGATGAAATAGATGATATATAGGCTCTTCTCAAGCCAAAAATAGTCGTTCTATGTTTATGCAATCCTATCAGTCTGTTAGCACAGATTGTCGCAATACCACAGGTAAAAATATAGATGTTAATGGCCAAACTCAGCTCTACTGTGCTCCCATTACGCACGGTATTCAAAGGAATGACCACGGTCATAAGACAAGACGAGTGAAATTTTATTTACACTCGATCCCGTATCTATTTTGGTTTTCACGACCATTTCGATTTTCGCCCTTAAATATGTACTGTGCATCGCTATATGGCAGCGAGAGCAAAATGAATTTTATTTCATACTACAGATTCGCTAATAGTGGATAAATAGACCTAAAATCACTTCTGAAGTGACTTTCTTGTCACCAATAGTGACCTAAAAAAATCCCAGGAGGCCAAATGAATAATTTGAGTGGATTTATAATCTTCATCCATGTAGCCGAAGCTCGTAGCTTCGCGACAGCAGCCCGGCAACTCGGACTCTCTCCTTCGTCCGTTAGCAAAAGCATATCCCGCTTAGAAGAGAAATTAGGTGTCCGCCTGCTCCAACGTAGCACACGTAGTGTCAGTTTGACGGCTGAAGGCACACTGTTCCTTGAGCGCTGCAAACGTATCCTGGACGAGATTTCCACTGCGGAACATGAACTATTAAGCTCCATCTCTGCCCCTCAAGGCCGCCTGCGAGTGAGTTTGCCATCGCTCAGTAACCTGATGTTGCCCGTATTATCCGCTTTTGCCACTTGTTACCCACAGATAGAACTAGAACTGGATTTTAGTGATCGATTAGTTGATGTTATCGATGAAGGGTTCGATGCTGTGGTTCGCACTGGAGAACTCAACGATTCACGACTAATGAATAAACGTATAGGGTCTAGCCGTCTTGTCTATGTTGGCGCTCCAAGCTATTTTGCACAACACGGTAAACCATCACATCCCGGAGAGTTATTACACCACGCCTGTTTGATGCACCGTTTTCCCACTACCGGCCTGTTGGAGAAATGGCCTTTGCGTTCAGGAACATCCGAAGTAGACATTCATCTTCAGGCAAAGATCACCAGCAATCATGTCGAAACATTGCTGCACATGGCGATCCAAGGTCACGGCATCGCCTGTTTGCCTGATTTTACCGTTAAACAAGCCTTGGTTAGCGGTGAATTGTTAACCATCCTGGATAAGTGGGCGGGTACTTCAAGCACCTTCCGTGTTCTCTGGCCATCTAACCGTTGGGTATTACCTAAAGTCAGAGCTTTTGTCGATTTCATGGCAGATAATTTATTCCCAAAAGAAAAATAAAAATATTTATCAATAACTTATAGAGGTGTTTACGTATGAATTGATACTTTTGATTTTATCCTGCAATCCTGATAACTCGTTTACCCATAATTTAATTTTCTCTAGTAATGACAAATTTAGCCACAAAAAAACTGCACCTCATGCTGGATTAAACGTCCAACTTGTGAGGTACAGTTCATTATCTTAATTAATCCTGAGAAATTTTTGCCCAGGTATCACGCAGACCAACGGTACGGTTAAATACCAAATTTTCTGCACTGGAATGACAGCAATCAGCGCAGAAATAACCTTCACGTTCAAACTGGTAAGTTTGTTCTGACTCAACATCAGCTAAACTTGGCTCAACAAAGCCCTGACGGATCACCAGTGATTCTGGGTTAATTGTCGCCAGAAAATCATCTTCTGCCCCTGGGTTGGGTACGCTGAATAGACGATCATACAGACGGAACTCCGCAGAAACCGCATGAGCTGCACTAACCCAATGAATAACACCTTTCACTTTCCGACCATCCGCTGGATCTTTATTCAACGTTTGATCATCGTAGCTGCAATAGATTGTCGTGATATTATCGTCAGCATCTTTCTCAACACGCTCCGCTTTAATGATATAAGCGTTACGCAAACGGACCTCTTTACCCAATACCAGACGCTTATATTGACGGTTCGCTTCTTCACGGAAATCTGCACGGTCAATATAGATCTCACGGCTAAATGGCACTTCACGGCTGCCCATCTCCGGTTTGTTCGGATGATTAGGCATACTCAAAATCTGCTCCCCTTCCGGCATGTTTTCGATCACTAATCTGACCGGATCGAGAACAGCCATTGCGCGAGGGGCATTTTCGTTCAGATCATCACGGATGCAAGATTCCAATGCTGCCATTTCCACATTGTTGTCCTGCTTGGTGACACCAATACGACGACAGAATTCACGAATAGACGCGGCAGTATAACCACGACGACGCAAGCCCGAGATCGTTGGCATACGGGGATCATCCCAACCTTCAACAATCTTATCTGTCACCAATAGATTCAGCTTACGCTTAGACATGACTGTGTATTCAAGATTCAAGCGCGAGAATTCATACTGACGCGGGTGACAATCAATGGTGATGTTTTCCAGCACCCAGTCGTACAGGCGGCGGTTATCCTGGAACTCCAGTGTACACAGCGAATGCGTAATACCTTCAAGGGCATCAGAAATACAGTGAGTAAAATCGTACATTGGGTAGATGCACCACTTGTCACCGCACTGATGATGTTCTGCAAATTTAATCCGGTACAAAACTGGATCACGCATCACAATGAAAGGTGATGCCATATCAATTTTGGCGCGCAGACAAGCTTTACCTTCGTCAAATTCACCGGCACGCATTTTTTCGAACAACACCAAGTTTTCTTCAACAGTGCGGTCACGATATGGGCTGTTTTTACCCGGCTCTTTCAACGTGCCACGATATTCACGGATCTCTTCCGGACTCAATTGATCAACATAAGCCAGACCTTTATTGATCAATTCAATAGCATATTGATACAACGTATCGAAATAATTAGAAGAGTAGCGAATATCGCCGCTCCACTCAAAACCTAACCACTGAACGTCATTTTTAATAGAATCGACGTATTCAACATCTTCCTTAACTGGGTTGGTATCATCAAAACGCAGGTTACACTGGCCCTGATAATCTTTTGCAACACCAAAGTTCAGGCAAATAGATTTCGCATGACCAATATGCAGATAGCCATTGGGTTCAGGCGGAAAGCGAGTATGTACCGATGTATGTTTACCAGTTGCCAAATCTTCGTCAATTATCTGACGAATAAAGTTTGTCGGGCGGGCGTCTGCCTCACTCATTTCTTATACCTCAATAATGCAAAAACGCGTCACATAACCGCCTATAATCCAACAAGCAGTGCTGAGAAACAACCGTTTGTTCATGTAAAATGGCGATTCAGTACAAAGTTGGAGCGAAAAAACAACTCTCTGCCGAAAAAGGAACTGCTTTTATAATTTTTTACTGAAAAATAAGCATGATACTTAGCAATCCAAACCCATTTATCCATGCTTCCACAATCTCATATATAACAAATAGTTACGAATAAACCTTTATTAAGATCGAAAAAGCGCTCAACAGCGGCATAGTCAACAATACAGCGCGCTTTATTTATAATTATCCGTAAAAATGAAGGAGCATTGAGTAATTTGCAATATGAAATAACTCATGAAACTATTTTCAATCAATATTTCATTCAACCATAAAAAACATTATCGAATAATAACCATCCAATTTTAAGGAATAAATAATTGACACTATGTTTTTCATAAATAACCACTTGATAAAATGAACATAAATCTATAATTTAAACCTCTAAATTACTCATTAATCGATGATTTCACTCTGTAAATATAAAAAATAATTATACATATCAAATTTATGATTGAAACACCATTAATGATATTCTAAATTAAATTTTTATATACAAAAAATCCAAAATAACAATAAATTAATCTCATAATCAATTCTGATAATTCAGGTATTTCACCATCATGATTTTATCTAAATTACATCACTATTCTCTAACCGGTATTTTTTGAAAATAAATTTATAATCAGGCCAATAAACTAAACTAAACTAAACTAAACTAAACTAAACTAAAGAATAATAAAGGGTTACGTTATATACACGCATTTTAATGTTTAAACCATCGTAAATAAACAATAAAATCAAATAAATCACTATGTTAATTCAATTGAAAATTTGAATCCGTTTACCACACCTGACTTAATTTATGCAATTTTAAACAATATCGCTACAGTGATCACAATTACTCATTTATGTGTAGCTTTTTATTATTTTTCAACTAAAAATAAGTTGTATTGCTGTTGTTCATAGCGAGCTATTTTTTCAATAAAACATCCTACAACTAAAGGTAAGCATTATGGGTATATTCAACTACTTGCAGCGATTGGGAAAAGCATTGATGCTTCCCATTGCTACACTTCCCGTAGCCGCGCTTTTGCTACGTTTCGGCCAACCCGACGTATTTAATATTCCTTTCATCGCCAGCGCTGGCGGTGGTATTTTCGAAAACCTCCCACTGTTATTTGCATTAGGTATCGCAGTGGGCTTAGCAAAAGATAATGCTGGCGCTGCTGCACTGGCAGGTGTAGTTGGCTTTTTAGTACTCACTAAAGCCACGTCAGTCATAGACTCGACTATCAATATGTCTTTTTTCGCCGGTATTATCGCGGGTATTGTCGCCGGTCATTGTTATAACCGTTTTTCAGATACACGCTTGCCAGAGTTTCTTGCTTTCTTCGCAGGCAAGCGATTAGTCCCTATCATGACAGGCATTATTTGTCTGTTCATTGCATGGATATGTGGCTATGTCTGGCCATATGTCCAGCACGGTATTGATTCTTTCAGTCTGTTAGTATCAAAGAGCGGCATGGTCGGATGGTTTACTTATGGTGTACTCAACCGCTCTCTCATTCCATTTGGTTTGCACTATATTCTGCACTCTGTTTTCTGGTTTAGTCTGGGTGACTGTTTGAAAATTACTTATGATTTAGCCAGCTCTGTACATAATATCTGCCTGGCGCCGGATGTTGTCCGTTCTCTGACCATTGGCGCAGCGGTTCCAGGCATTGATGGCTCAACCATTACCCAAATCGCCACCGATATGAGCCGCGGCGACTTGAACCGTTTCTTTGCCGGTGATCCACATGCCGGAGTTTACATGGCCTGGGCTTATCCCATCTTTATGGGCGGTTTGCCCGGCGCTGCGCTGGCAATGTATTTCGCAGCGCCAAAGGAACGTCGTCCTCAGATTGGCGGAATGTTATTTTCCGTCGCGTTGACAGCATTCTTAACCGGTATAACTGAACCAATAGAATTCTCATTCTTATTCCTGGCGCCAGCTTTATATGTTCTGCATGCAATATTGGCTGGCGTTAGCATGGTTATCGTCAATTCATTGGGTATTCTGCATGGTTTTGGATTCTCCGCCGGATTAATTGACCTTGTATTGAGCTGGGGTCTGGCAACCAAGCCGTGGTTGTTAATCCCATTAATCGCCTTGTTCTTTGTGCTGTATTTTGTTTGTTTCACCCTCATGATTCGTATTTTCAACTTACGTACCCCAGGCCGCGAAATTGGAGAGACAACTCAAGCGATCTCTGCCGCCCAAGATAACGAAACAATCCAACATTACATTACCGCTCTTGGCGGCGCACAAAATATTCATACGGTAGACGCCTGCATTACCCGTCTTCGCTTAACCATTGGAGACAACACTCAATTGGATGAACACCGGTTAAAACAATTAGGTGCAAAAGGCGTCCTGAAAATAGGTAAACAGAGCGTTCAAGTTGTATTGGGTCCCCAAGCAGAAAGCATTGCCGGGCAGATACGCATTCAACTACATTCAGATAGACCAAACAAAAGGCCATAGCTAAAAACACCTTGAATTTAAAAGGGAACTCATCTCTTGTTCCCTTTTATTTTTCTTGCAAAATAAGGTGGCTTAATAAGTGACAAAAACCGTAAAACTCATAACTTTTTCTATTAATTCCCTGGCTATTCTTTATATCTTATTTTAAGATAAAAAATATCTTTGAGGTACAGCATATCTCTGCTCATACAAATGATTTAGTATTCGCACGATAAGAAGATTAGTTAATCAGTTAATTTATCCAACCGCTATAATTTCTTGTTTTAAGAGGCACTTATGAGGCTGATCCCCCTAACGAATGCAAGTGACGTTGGTAAATGGTCCGCACACTATATCGTTAGCAAAATCAATGCATTTAACCCCACCGCCGAGCACCCTTTTATTTTGGGATTGCCAACCGGCAGTACACCACTGGCAACTTATAAAGAGTTAATTGTTCTGCATAAAGCAGGGAAAATCAGTTTTAAACATGTTGTAACATTCAATATGGACGAATATGTCGGTATCGCCGAAAATCATCCACAAAGCTACCATAGGTTTATGTATCAAAATTTCTTTGATCATATTGATATCCCGAAAGAAAATATCAATCTGCTCAATGGTAATGCCTCTGATGTCGAAACGGAATGTCAACGTTATGAAGACAAAATTAAATCTTACGGTCAAATACATCTATTTATGGGGGGTGTCGGTAACGACGGTCATATTGCCTTCAATGAACCGGCATCATCTCTGACTTCCCGTACACGCATTAAAACACTTACCGTAGAAACCCGCACAGCTAACTCCCGCTTCTTCGATAATGATATTAATCAGGTGCCTAAATACGCCCTAACCGTCGGCGTAGGCACGTTAATGGATGCAGAAGAAATTATGATCCTTGCAACAGGTCTCAATAAGGCTCAAGCCATTCAAGCGGCAATTGAAGGCAATGTCAACCATATGTGGACGATAAGCTGTCTGCAAATGCATCCTAAATCCATCATTGTTTGTGACGAACCGGCAACAATGGAATTGAAGGTAAAAACAGTCAAATATTTCCACCAACTGGAAGCAGATACTATCGGCGAATTCGCCAGCAAAAACTAACAATCTACACAGCCTGACGCCTCTCTCGCAGGCTGATTACCGTTATTATCTTCAATCATCATCTCCCGATCCCATAGGAGGCTAAGATGTATGCTTTAACCAACTGCATTATATATACCGGTCACAACAGATTAGATGAGCATGCCGTTATCATTGCGGACGGCTTAATTAAACGAATTTGCCTAACACAAGCGTTACCCGAACAGATTGAAAAACGTGATCTAAATGGCGCAATTCTTTCCCCCGGTTTTATTGATCTACAAGTTAACGGCTGTGGTGGCGTTCAGTTCAACGATCAGTTGGAAAATATTTCAGAAAAAACGCTGAATATCATGCAAAGAACCAATGAGCGCTCCGGTTGTACCAGTTACTTACCCACTCTGATTACTAGCACAGACGAATTGATGATGGCCTCTGTTGAAGTCATGCGCACTTATCTTAAGCATCATCAGCATCAGGCTTTGGGCCTGCATCTGGAAGGTCCTTATCTCAATCCGGTAAAGAAAGGCACTCATAATCCAGAGCTTATCCGTAAGCCTACATCTGAAATGATAAATTTCCTGTGCGATAACGCTGATGTCATCGCTAAGTTGACCCTCGCACCGGAAATGGTCGAACAAAAATATATTCAGCAGTTGGTAGAGGCCGGTATTGTTGTTTCCGCCGGTCATTCAAATGCCAGTTATGAAGAGGCCCGACAGGGATTCCAACACGGAATTACTATTTCAACTCATCTTTACAATGCCATGCCAGCTATTTCAGGCCGCCAACCCGGCTTGATTGGCGCTATCTTTGATACACCTGAAATTTATGCTGGAATCATCGCTGATGGTTTACACGTTTCATGGCCAAATATTCGTAATACTAAGCGTTTGAAAAACGATAAGTTAATTCTAGTAACAGATGCGACGGCCCCAGCCGGACTCGATCCGACTTCCTGTAAAATGGAGCATTTCACCTTCGCAGGTAAGACCATATACTATCGCAACGGATTATGTGTTGATCAAAACGGCGTTCTAAGCGGCTCTTCTCTCACTATGATAGATGCCGTTAAAAATATCGTTGAACATGTTGGTATTGCACTAGATGAAGCACTGAGGATGGCAACTCTCTACCCTGCTCGCGCAATTGGCGTTGATAAATATCTTGGCGCCGTTGAAACCGGGAAAATCGCTAACCTCGTTGTTTTCAGTCACGACTTTAAAATCTGCAAGACCATCGTTAACGGAAAAGAAACTGAACTTTGACGGACTAAATAGCTGATGAGTTATAACAACACACAAAAACAAATTGGTAATATCGACCTTGTAAAGCAACTTAACGGAGCCGTGGTATATCGGCTGATTGATCAACAAGGGCCAATCTCTCGCATTCAAATTGCTGAACAAAGTCAACTTGCGCCGGCCAGTGTGACTAAAATTACTCGTCAGCTACTCGAACGGGGCTTGATTAAAGAAGTCGATCAACAAGCCTCTACCGGAGGCCGCCGCGCCATTTCCATCGTTACTGAAAATCGTCACTTCCATACTATCGGTGTCCGCCTTGGTCGCCATGATGCTACTCTTGCCCTTTATGATATGAGTGGCAGGGCCTTGGTTGAAGAACATTATCCACTGCCTGAAGCGACTCAGCAAAAAGTTGAAGACCGGCTCATCAACGCAATAGAAAACTTTATTCAACAAAATCAACGAAGGATACGTGAGCTCATCGCCATTTCAGTTATCCTCCCCGGATTAGTTGACCCAGATACCGGCATCGTCCGTTATATGCCTCATATTAAAGTGACTCACTGGACTCTGGTCGATAATTTGAAAAAGCATTTCAACATTACCTGTTTTGTGGGTCATGATATTCGCAGTTTGGCATTAGCTGAACACTATTTCGGCGCCACCCGTGATTGTGAAGATTCAATATTGGTACGTATCCATCGAGGTACCGGTGCCGGGGTGATTATCAATAATCAGATACTTCTCAATAATAGAGGAAATTTAGGTGAAATTGGCCATATTCAAATTGATCCACTCGGTGAACGCTGTCACTGCGGCAATTTTGGCTGCCTGGAAACTATCGCCGCTAACTCAGCGATAGAAGCGCGAGTCCAGCATCAATTAAAGCAAGGTTTTCCAAGCCAGCTAACATTGAATAATTGCAATATCAGAGCTATCTGCCAAGCCGCTAATCAAAATGATCCATTAGCCTCTGAAGTGATAAAAAGCGTCGGCCATCACCTCGGCAAAGCCATCTCTATCGCGATTAATTTATTTAACCCACAGAAGGTTGTGCTGGCAGGAGAAATTATTGAAGCTCAGAAAGTGCTCTTACCCGCTATTCAAAGTTGTATCAACTCTCAAGTTTTGAAAGAATTTCGTCAAGATCTGCCAATCGTGGTTTCTGAATTAGTCCACTGTTCTGCTATTGGCGCCTTCGCTCTGACTAAACGTGCTATGCTTAATGGTGTCCTGTTACAACACTTACTCGAAGGGTAATGTTATTTTTTGTTGCTTTTGACAGCAAAATGCTTATATGCCAATCAAACAAGCGACTTTAAGCAGATTTCGAGAAAAAAGCAGTTGACGCATTTAGCTGATATACGCATAATGCGCCCCGCAACGCCGATGAAGGTAATGCAAAAAAGATGGCTACGTAGCTCAGCTGGTTAGAGCACAGCACTCATAATGCTGGGGTCACAGGTTCGATTCCCGTCGTAGCCACCATCTTTGCGGGAGTGGCGAAATTGGTAGACGCACCAGATTTAGGTTCTGGCGCCGCAAGGTGTGCGAGTTCAAGTCTCGCCTCCCGCACCATTCATTCATCGAGTTGTCGTTATTCAGATGGGGTATCGCCAAGCGGTAAGGCACCAGGTTTTGATCCTGGCATTCCCAGGTTCGAATCCTGGTACCCCAGCCATAATCCTGATAACACAATTCTGACAACATGTTGTACAGTGACCACTTTCAGTTGGGGTATCGCCAAGCGGTAAGGCACCAGGTTTTGATCCTGGCATCCCCAGGTTCGAATCCTGGTACCCCAGCCATTAGCTGAATGTCGCTCACTGATATTTTGCAGTAAATTTTCTCGCATCAAAAATAAGGCTACGTAGCTCAGCTGGTTAGAGCACAGCACTCATAATGCTGGGGTCACAGGTTCGATTCCCGTCGTAGCCACCATTTTATTGGGGTATCGCCAAGCGGTAAGGCACCGGATTCTGATTCCGGCATTCCCAGGTTCGAATCCTGGTACCCCAGCCATATTCATCAATGTGTTACGTGAAGTGATGTGTTGAAAAAATATACAGAAAGAATAGAAAAAGAATATACAGGTAGAATATTTTTTGATGTACAAGCCACCATTAGAAGTGGTTTTTCTGTTTGACGCCTCAAAAAAACCACATCATTTACCGCCTATCAATGAGATAATCTAATAATTTCAACACGCAACTTTTGCTTGCCGCTGTCAAAAATCACATAGCCATCACTTCGGCACTTCCGGCCACTTCACATCAGGCGCTTGATTCAAATCTGTATGAGTGAGTAGTACTCTGTATTTTCTCCATTCGAGCAGAGATGCTCTTGTTTCATCTGTAGCCATCTCTAAGTCAACAGAATCTTGCAACAGTGAGATTGTGTAATTTGCTTGCTGTAACAGTGTTGCTTGTTTCTGTTTTGCTTCGTTGATTTGATGAGCTTTGAGTAAGTCTTTATCAACTACCCATTCTTTACCATCCCATTTATCAAAATCAGTGGGTGGTTTCTTGAATGTCAGCGTATTCGGCAATTCCCCAATTTCCGTTATCTCAATCGGTTCCCGTGTTAACGTGTCGTAAGCGATTTTTCCTCGGTAATCGGGGCGGATTTCCCAGCACTTACCATCTACACTACGACACACGGCTTCGTCAGGAGATTTCGGCAGTTCTGGCGCATCAGGATAAGCACCCGCTGATAAACTGATACCCAACATCACATACTCAATATCAGAGTTTGTGAATTCTCTCGTTATCTGATTCGAGTGATAAACCTTAATCCACCCGGCCTGAGTGGCTAAACCATCTTTACCCAATACGGCGGTTTCATGTTCTAAAGAGTATTTCTGTTCTGTCATTATGCTGCTCTCACTATGTAGTTAAATGCTATGTTACGGGGGCGGGTTTCATTGCCACCTGTATTGTTAGCAATTGATGTATCAGTTGCGTTGCCTTTTACATCCCTGCCAAGTGGGTACCAATATCCGTTCACTGGCCCTTGATTTGGTGACATATAACGGCTATCTGCGTTACCCTCGGCAAGCTGTATTCTTTTTGTGCTATCAGCCTGCCACGTCCCACACACTCTACCCGGATCTACTCCGCGACTATCGTCCCAACCTCGGATAAATTCGCCTCTTAAATCAGGTACTCTACCGTCAGGATAAGCTTCTGCTAGCTTCGGGTATAAGGATTTGTCAAACGTTTGACCGTTGCATGTTAGATAGCCGGGTGGTGTGTATCGGTGGGGGTACGGAAGTGGGACGCCGACTGGGACGTTAATATCATCAGTTGTTGCAAGCGTGCCCGATTTTTCTGGTGTTAATAAGTTATATCTGCGATTGCCATCATCATCATTCGCCCAAATTGTTAGCATTCGCCCGACAGTCCCCTCTATCCCTATTTGATAACCGTCTGACGAGTGGAGCCACATCCCCGGCCATTTATTTTTAGCATCGATGTGCAGAAAGCTGACGTATGCGGTACCGTGTTTACGTAAAAAATTTTCATCTGACTCTTGTCTTGAGTACGACCCTACATCCCCCGCATTCAAACTGACATCCCCACTCAACGCCTTGCCGTTCACTTTCCGACTATTCGGCACCGCATTATTCGCCTTATTCACAGTCTCCACCAACCCGAGGTTTTTCACAAAGGCGTTTTTGTCGGGGATGTCTGCGCCGTTTTGGGATTTCTTGAGAAAATCAGATTTTGAATATTCTACTTCTAACCAAATTCCATTATCTAACGAGCCATTTGGGCTTATATTTGAGTTCGCTGACAATGCAACCCAATTTTTTCCGCCATAATTTACCAGTGCCCCTTTTGTATATTTTGCGTCAGAGAACCAAGCAAGCGCACCGCTATTTTGGATTTCAAGTAGAGCTTCATCTAAACGATTGTGCCACCAATTTTCCCATTTAGCTTCGGGCGGATCTTCTGATGCTCCACCAGCCCAGCCGCGCTCAATTAATGCATCACCGGGCTTTTCGAATTGAGCCGGATTACTGGCCCATGTTTTATTAAAACTGTCTTTTCTAGCCATCTATTATTACTCCGATTATACGTATGCGCCTACGCCGTAGGGTTGTGCATCATAAGTGCCTTTATATGCAAAGGGATGATGATTAACCCTGACTAAATGGGCTTTTACTCCCTGTGGTCTGGGTATTAAATCAAACATTTCAATCAGTACGCGAATATTTGCAGCGATAGCTTTATCTATCCAGATTGTTTTCATTGTCATATCCTGCCCGTCAATAATTGCAGAATTAACATTAAAAATATAATCAACAGCACTTTTTACATCGTCTATTGTTGCTATTGAGTTATTTTTTTGTATTTTCGATTTAATTAATATCCGGTACATGAAATCAGATACTGGTGCTATTTTAATTTGTTCGCCGGGAGATTTATACGGTGCAATATTATATGGCTGTGCTCCACCAGTACCATTATATGCAAAAATAGAAACAAAGTCAGTACGGATAAGTGGTCTCTCTGCAAATCCCGCAATTCTCCCGCATATATCTAATTGATCACCCTCAGCTTTATCTATATCAAGAATGTTATTTATTTTTTCTATCTGGTCCTCAATGGAAGATTGAGCAATATCAGGTAACGAGGTTATCCAGTTGATAAGTTTTGGTGAATTTTTATATTGCCAGTAAATTCTAGATAATGCTTTACTTTTATGGTCATACATATACAACCTCTATATTCTCAGTGGCAAATACACCAAGTTGATTAAATTTAACATTAACTACCCCTCTCGTTTGATCCCAAGATTTACCGACTGTAATTGAATTTACAAACCCATTATCAGCAATGATATAGTTCACCGGTGTGAATATTCTTCCAGCCCCAACACTCTCACCGATTCTAAAGCCAAGCTTTGAGAATCCTCTAGTTTCGTCAAATCCATACGTTGTGTAGTGAACAATGGCCCGTTTTATATTTTCATCATCAAATTTATTGCTACTCGATATCTCGACGCGAACATAAATAGGAACAAGTTCCGGCCTGAAAAATGTCACTGATACAGGGTTTCCCAGTGGGGTTTTTGTATCCTCAGTAATTTTATTGGGAAATGTGTTATATTTATTTAACCCGCAACCCGGATTCTTTTTTGCTGCAATGGCGTTGATAATATCATTGACCGATCCACCGTCTGCAAATATTGCCATTGAGTGCTCTTTCACCCCGTTTTCATCAACCTGACTATTGTCATTTTCATAAATACGGGCTTGCTTTACGCCGTCTATATTAACCAGCGCAGCATACATATTATCAACTTGATTGGAGCCGGGCAGGGCTACAGATTCGTTACGGCGGATTCGAAAAGCATTATCTGATTCAATATCTCTGCCCGGCGATTCTGATGTTTCATTGTTAACAGCCGTTACACCCCCAATGGGCGTAGCAATAATGGTTAAAGTACCAATATTGGCAGTTTGTGATCCCGATGTTGTGCACGTTACATTGACAGTAGCAGTCCCACTCTCATCTATTATTACGTTATTATCTGTAGCCCACAAAGTGTTAGTAATGCGATTTCTTACAAGGGTTCTTTCTTGAATTAATGTTGTCGGAACGCCTCTGAAAATTACCGTCGATGTTGAAAGCGTGGCTTTATTGCGCTTAATACCCGCAAATGCCGCTATTCTATCTAGTTGCTGTCCTGCTGCGGAATTCGGATCTGCTGAGTGATAAGCGGCAATTACTCCTTCATCGAGATTAGCCAATGCCTCGCACCATGCTGCTATTGCAAGTCCATCGGGGGATTCAGGGTTAATATTCCAGCCGTCATCAATCGCCAAATAACGCTGACGCATCACAGTTAAATATTCATTCAGCGTCTGCCCCTTTGCGCCATTTCTCGTTATTTCAGCCATTAAACAATCTCCTCATTGAACAGAAATTCAAATTGTTCATTGTTGATATCAATCAATGATGCATAAATTGTGATTTTTCGATTTTGCATATCTGTTTTAAATTCGAATTTGGTTAACCCCAATACGCCCGGTGCAGTGATAATGCGTTCCTTGACATTGGCCGCCGCAATATCAAGTGAGGTTTTCCCTAATATGCTTTGAAACCACGGCGTACCTTCGGTGATATTTAGAAAGTATTCACCCAAGAATAAGCGTAAGCGCCTGATAATAGCCTGCTTTGTCGCTTCTTTACTTGTTGCAAATTGGGTGCAGTGTGTGACGATATCGCCATCTATGAAATTTCGTATCATGCGATCCCCTTCAAAAAAAAAGCCCTAGTATTCACCAGGGCAAGAGGTTGGCTAAATGATATCTTTGTAGTTCTCACACAACAAAGAAGGAAGCCAAAATGAAAATAGATTTAACCCTCTGCGGTAAAATCCTTACCAAACTAGCAGAATATTATCCCAAACCAGCGAACAACAGCCAATTTACCGATATAGAAAATCTTGCTGGAGATGAGGATGTTCTTATTGCCAATTTAACTTATATGGAACAGCATCATTTGCTAATCAGTGGTATTAAGCGCGGACTCAACAACTCTGTTTATACGGGAGGACTAGTACTCACTGAAAGGGGTATTGACTATATTCGTGAAGATGGTGGCCTATCCGTAATGCTGGATAAATCAACAATCAACCGTCAAATGTATGACGCCTTACTTCAAGCATTGCTTGATCAAATACAGGCGTCACCCGAAGCTCAAAACCAAAAAGAGGCGCTGACATCTCAGCTTCAAGCGCTTCCCGCCGAGACCATAAAACATTTGTATATGAAATTGCTGGATCAGGGTGTTTCATATCTGCCGGGAGTATTTCAGCTAATTCAAAAATGGCTCCACCTGGAGTAAATTCATCATGGGGACGCAGCATGGTAAAGCGTCCCCAACCTATATTTTTTCCAAGAAAAGCCCAGAAATCATGCTGCACACTGGCACTGACATAAAAACCATGTGGCTGAAAGATAGCGGTAAATATTTTAAGCTTTTTCATGCTACAACCTTAATTTTTGTTATGAAATCATCAAATTAGCTACCAAAATCAATTCCCTGAATGATTTTATGGATACCACCATTTTTTCATCAGTCGTCATTACTGTGGGCCTCGCGTTGTACCGTTACCAGTCTGAATCCCGCCATGAATATGTTTACCAAACTCAATACCTTCAACAGATAAGCCACCCTGATTAACTGTGGTTCTGCCATTGAGCGTAGTTTTACCGCTATTCGTAAACTCCGGGCCGTTATATGTCATACCTGAGCTTGTCAGTGATAGTGACGTTCCACCGACTGATAACGCTATCCCTCCATCAGTCATATGAATGCGCACAGAACCAGATCGGTTACTCATTCCCATACCCGATGTTGGCAAGCCAGGAATAACAGTTTGCATTGAACGATAACCGGGTGAGAAAAAGGCATCGGTGGCACTGAACATTCTCATTTCGTGAGGAGCAACAGGACCTCCCTGATCTATCCATGTATCAATAGCTCTCTGGCTAAAATGAATAAGCCCTTCTGTACCGGGTGGTAATTCATGGAATAGCGTCCATTCTTGAGTGCCTGAAAACTGGACCGGGACATTGCTAATAACAGGCATGGTAATAAAATCGTTGCCTATTTTTCTCTGAATGCCGCACTCAATTTGTGCCCGCTGATTAGCTGGGTTATAAGAAATAATTTTCCCCGGCAAGCAAATCATTAGCGGTGATAATGCAGACTTTTTAAACTCCTTCATTGCTTCCAGCATTGGATTCAGCTTTGAGTCTATAATTTTCATTATATTATCCTTTAAGCAATAATGCTTTGACCGTAGTTTTCCATGTGTCGTGATAGAAGTCACCTTGGTGCGAAATACTTAACACTGAAAATCTTCCGGCAGTAAGAAGGTCTTTATAGGGTGTTGTATACATACCACTAAAATTAAACTGATCATACATCCGATAGACTTCTACCCAATCTGCTGGTCTAATCAAATGATTAAGCTTTATATCAACCTCTAAAGATTGTAAGTAAACTCTCGGTATCCCTTCCATACCATTGAGAGATGATATTTTATGTGTATGTTCTCGTGATGCTTTATTTCTGATAACGACTAATTTTGTACTTTCGAAATTATATTTAAAATCAAACGTTTCTGATAGTTCGGTTAAGAATGTTATAGAATTTACGCCACCCGCAGTCTTTCCTTTAATTGCTAACGGTAAATCAGAAAAATCTCCTACTACTTCTAAAGTAGTCCCAAATGTTTCGGCAACATCCTTTATGATTTCTAATATTGTCGTGTTTTCGCCCCAAGACTTATTTATATATGCATTAACCCATTTTCTAAAGAATGACCGACAATAAAACCTGATATATGTATTTACACCATCTCGACCCGTCTCGAAGTTGTTTATTTCACCTTTAAATATAACACCAACATCATCACCATAGCCGGCAGATAAGGAAACTGAATCATATTCATTGTAAATTCGGCTTCTAGTTTCTGCTGATACGCCGTATACGGTGATGCGTCCCAATGCGTCAGCGTTATTTGGTATCCCTTCTATATTAAATGTAACTTGCATCGGTGGACTAAAAATAAGGTCTTCTCCACCACCGCTTGATTTTATGACCAATTTATAATTTCTTCCAAACAGATCACCATTCATATTGGATACCACTTTAATTGATTTTTAATACCCAAGTTACTGATAGTTGGGGTTTCTCCTTCCAGAATAATTTCCCCAATATCTGCATTCAATCCGGCAAGTAAATTTACTCCAACATGTAATGCCCGGCCTAATGCTATCGGACTATTATCAATATTCATGATATCAACAACAAAATATCTATATCGAGTCAACCAACGTAGATAAAATACTAGTTGATGATTATTTAGTGTAATAGAAAATTTTTGGTAGGCTGCATTTCTTGTAAGAGGAATGATATTCATTGCAATAAAACCTCTCCGTGATTAACAGTAGCTTGCCCCTGCGTGCTTACACTATCTCCAGCCGGGAGATTAGCATTGATAAGTGATGCGTCCTTGTTTTTTCCATCTTTGTTAATAATCAAAAGCTGCCGCATTTCAACAACTAATTCCAGCCCATCTTGATTCTCTGTATTTGTTACTTGTCGGGTATTTGTAATAATCATATTCGCATATGACGCACTTTTGGTGCCAATGACAGTCATTACAGTGTGACTACTCTGTAGCTCCCTAATCTTATCAAGAATATTCATTGATCGTTTGGTTCCATACTCACCAGCAATGCCAAATCCTACAGAAGCACCCAGTCCAGCCAATGCAGCAATACCACCAGGCAATACTGACGCGGCCAAGCCAGTAGCAACGCCAGCCCCCATCCCCAATATCCCTGAATATTGACCGGTTTCAGCAATCAGAGCTTTGATCGGATTATCTGACAGCGCAACGGTCATAGTGACATATAACGGGCGTGTGACTGCGTTGTCATTTGCTGTCATTGCATTTTCTAATGGATATTCGCTAACATCCGTTCTCATTTCTGATGACTCTTCAAGAACTGCGTCAAAAAAAATACCGCCAATTTCTGGGCGGGATTTGGTAAAAATACCGACAATACTCATTGTGCTGTTGTCCTCACAGATACGGCTAATTCGTTACATGCGTCATTGATACATTGCTGAACAATTTCCTTTGTTTTTTCTGGATTACCAGCTTCATTTACTGTCACATTGGCATTAACGGTAGCGTTGATAGGGGCACCATTATTGCTAGATTTAGACTTTATAGGGGGGGTTGGTATTGTATTTCTGCGAGCAGCATAGTCTTCCATAGCCAGGGAATAGTTACCAACTTTTCTCACGTAATCCTCTGTTTTTTCTCCCCATAATTTACGATTTGGTCCGGCATGATGTTCCGCAACAGCCTCTTCCATACTTTCACCTTTATTCAGGCGCTGGCGTAATTGCATTGCAGCAGCATTTATAGCTTGATCAGAATTAAGCGGATCTATGCCTAGGGATTGAGCGGAGCTATCAAGATATTGCATTATTCCTTTTGCCTGTCCCCATTTTGTTTGTGGGCCTGTAGCATTAGGGTTAAATCCTGATTCTTGTTTTGCCATTCCCAATAAAACGCTGACTGGAACATTATATTTTTTTGACGCTTGAGAGAATGATTCAGCCAATTGTTCACGCTGAGATGAATTATTGACACCCGACATTGTTAAATAATTTTTTATATAATCCATATTGTTCAAAGGATCATTACCGGGAATATCCAGCGCATTCGGATTAATTGAGCTTACTTTCATTCCATGTTTAATTTTATCCGGTATTGATTCATCTTTACTATCGAACCAATCACTCATGTTTTTATAAAACAGCCAATCAGGTAATTTAATTCCCCAATTTTCTTTTACATCCTTTGAATCCCAATCCCACATATCCTTTTCAATTACCTCATTAATTGCATATCCCGTTATTCCAGCTCTGATAAGTGATTTAAACCCTCCCATTTTGCCAAAAATTCCACTAACTCCTTTTGATGCGGCAATAGCAGTTATTCCTATAGCCATAGTTTTTAGAAGTGGCATAGCTTCATCAAGTTTTTCAATAATTCCTTGTTTATTATCAATAAGCCATTTATCGGCTCGATTAGCTAAGTTAGTGATGCTTGCTGTAAGAGGTCCGCTTAATTCACTAGCTAAGCCATTTAAATTTGTCGTTAACTTCTGAACAGCATCATTATATTCATTCGCTATTTTTATTGCTTCAGGAGTGATTATTTGACCACGTTTATTGTATTCATTGAATTGTTCCTGTACCCAGTTTGGACCCTTAGAGAACACATCTTGTTCGAATTTATTTAACCCCAATCCGTTACTAAACCTTCTCCTTTGATCCATATTCATCTTGGGCATATTTTCAGCAGCCCACATCATTGCAGAATGAGGATTATCCTTATTAATCAATTCATAAGGATTAATACCAGCCTGCCTGAGAGCGTTTTCGTCAATTCGGCCATCAGCAGCTTTATCTCTAAGATTATTAAATTTCTCAATTGTACTCATTGCATCCTGAACTTTACCGCCCATCTGTTCATACGCATAACCCCAACGCAATACATTATTGGGATCAATAAGATGGCGACGAGAAAATCTATCTATCTCAGAAACAAAACCAGCGAAATCTCGCGTTAGCTTATCAAAGCCAAATCCAGCAGCTACAGTAGCCGCTAATTGCATCATATTGTCAGTAACACCTTTAAATGCAGCGTTAGCTATATCAAAACTCTTTTTGTCTGTTTCCAAACCAAGAGATACAAGTAATGAATCAATTGTTTCTGCCATTTGTGACCTCATTTTAGGTATGAAAAAAACCCGCATGTGGCGGGTCTCAAACTATATATACGATAGTAAATAACTACGTTATCTCATTCAAAAGACACTATCTATCTTTATCACTTAAATCGCTTCCACAATGCTTACATTTCACAGCATCATGAATTATTAACTCGCTACAATATTTACACCTTTTTTTCTCTGTGCGGTCTGGGAGTAGTCCAATTAAGAGGTTTATTATAAACCAAGCTATAGCATTAATTATCAAAATAACAATAATGCCAGCAATCCCCTCTATCTCTGGCACTCCAAAAACAAAGGATATTGTAGCAAGTAAATATGATATTATTATGTACAACATAATTATTAGAGCAGCACTTAATCCTATCTGCCACCCTTTTTCACTTGCTTTTTTGGATGTAGATTTCCAAGGGATTATCACAAATGCATAAATTAATACTATGATCACAGCCGCAACAATCACATTCCAAACGCTAATACCACCCATTTCTTACCCTTACTCAATGACAAAACCACATTCTATCACGTTCGTAGACAGGCTAAAAATCGTCCGTTACTGGCCCAACTTAGCCCTCTTTTATATTAATTTATAATATTTTGATTTTTAATGAAATTTTCAAGAGGTTGTAAAAAAGGGGTTTCTGATTTTTTATGGCTATACTCTTTAAAGATTAGAGAGTTAAGGTTAGTATATAACAGTCTACTGCCGTACAGGCAGCTTAGAAACGCAGCTATGATGAAATGGAAAGTTATTATGCGTCTACTGCCGCACAGGCAGCTTAAAGCCCCGAAAGGGGCTTCTCATACAGGCTAACAAGTAAATCATTAGATCTTTTCTTTAATGCCCGCCTGTCTCAGAATTGCATTAGCGGTATGCTTGGAGACTATTGTATATGGCACACTAAATGCTTTATTGGTTATGTCGCTGCGCCATATTTCATGGCTACCTTTTCCTTGTCTAACAAAATAGCATCCATGCGCCAATAAGATTTCTTTCAGTTGTGGATACAAGCCAGATCCCATATCAGAGTGCCATCCTTGAATCGTAAGATTGTTCCTGAATAAACCTAATGCGAATATCCTCAGAATTATTGCCTAAACCATTAAGCTCATAAAGTTCAGGCGCTATTTCCCAAACTTTTTCTGTCAATTCATCATAAGTTTTGGCTTCTGTAACCAATCCAAGCTCATCGCACTCAGCAATCCACATATCATCATGGATAACATTCACAACAAAAGGTGTGCTAAACCTATCTAATCTTTTACTAACTGAATTAAGCATATCAAAAACCGTTATACCGAAATGTTCATTAGCATGATGAGAAGCATCAGCAAACCATATAAAAATAGTATGTATCCTACGCCCTGTCTCTATCAGTTCGTCACTTTTAGACTCGTTAAAATCAGACATAGCATGAAGCAAATCAGCCGTAGCATGAAAGTGTATAACTGGCCCAATACTACTTTTACCTAGCATGGCTGACTTTTTATCATGAACATCTGCTGCCATTTCTAACCATTTGTCCACTAAAGTATCAACCACTGGTTTTACATAATCAGTTGCGCATTCTCGAATAATTTCGATAATATCAGCACGCGACACATAAAGCTCCATTTTAAGCGTAACAAACCTGACCGTCTTATCACCGAATTTTGCGCTATAGATAACGCGATCCATGTATGCCTCCTTAATGCT
Organism: Photorhabdus namnaonensis; assembly: GCF_001684335.1. GTDB lineage: Bacteria > Pseudomonadota > Gammaproteobacteria > Enterobacterales > Enterobacteriaceae > Photorhabdus > Photorhabdus namnaonensis. The sequence goes on along the minus strand of NZ_LOIC01000077.1, from coordinate 80,999 downwards.
CGCTAACTGGTTAATAATAACCCACACAATAATGCAAGAAAAGGTGATTATTTGAGCCATCCCTGACTTGGGGGTTGTAACCTTTTAAGCTACCTGACAGCAGTAAACTGAATATTTACAATTAATTACATTTCTTCAAACAAATTCAGCGGCAAAGTGTAGTTATTTCCAATTTTTTTCATTTATTTCAGTATGTTATAGAGATTTCTGCGGCAGGCTTCGCAATTTCGCCTACACTTCTATAGCCGAATATTCATCTTTAAATTCCGAAATTATCCAATTATTAATTGTAATTTTTAAAATTAAAAAAATAATATTTTTAAAATAGTGTTGATTTTAGCATAAAAATGCGATTATTAATCTACATTATTTGCCTATATTAACAAGCCGGTTAATTCCATGAGAGTAAAAAAGTGATATTGTTGTTCCCTCAAAAGAGGGAAACCCCAGCCGCGCCAACGACTGAGGTTCCTAATTTGTCCAAAACCGACTAAGGAATACAGACATGTTAAGTATAGTGAAAAGCAGTCAACTTGTCATTTATGAAGTACTACGTAACGTAAATGTAGCAACATACCAGCAAGAAATATTGTTGACAGGATCACTCTCTGGGGTTATCGTGCATTTACGAGGCTTCGAAACCTCAACAAACACGGTCAAAACCAACCCCGTTAGCGTTGGATTTTTTATGCCTATCATTCAGTGGACGCAGTGCGCGGCCACGCACCGATCAAGGTCGGGAGGGCGACGAATACAACACCCAGTAATGGGGAATAAGTCCGCAGCTTTGTTTGTGCTGTTTCGAACCTCCCGGCACCACTACAACAGTGGCAATTCGAAGAAAACAAACAGAGGAGTCAGCAATGGCTAATCAAATTTCAGCCCAAAATCTCCAGGCTATCATTCATAACAGCATTCCGGTGATCACTACCGAGTTATTAGCTCAATTGTATGAAACCAGCACCAATAACATCAAAGTGAACCATTCACGAAATACGCAAAGATTCGTTGAAGGTAAGCATTACTTTAAAATTATTGGGAAGGCTCTAAAAGATTTGCGGGTTACTTTAAGTAACCTACAAATTTCACCCAAGACAAGAAGCCTTATCTTGTGGACAGAACGCGGCGCAGCCCGTCACGCCAAAATGCTCGACACTGATAAAGCTTGGGACGTTTTCGAAGCACTGGAAGATTTTTACTTTAGCCAAAAAGGTGCGGCAGAAGTTAAAAAGAAAACTCGCCGCTCAACCGCGAGCCAGCTAATACCTCTCCGCCAGACAGCCGAGCGTTTAATCACTACCGGCATTGGTAAGATTTACCCTGATATCTGGAAGCTGGTCCATGAGCATTTCGAGGTTGAGCATATTCACCAGCTTGAGCCAACTCAGATAACGGAAGCAGTAGAGTTCTTAAATGCACTTGAAGGTGAATTCCTAGGTAAAGAAGAACTACCTGCGCTGGAAATTAAACAACAAATATCCGATGACGACTTGCAAACCCTCTGCTGGTTATGGCAACACTCAATTAATATGGCTCGCTATATGATCGATATAGAACCGTTACTTAAAGTGGCTGAACATAAGTTGGCTGCAACATATTATGGATATCCCCGCAACTCTATCAGGTGCGCCAACAATGCAAGGCGGATACTGGAAAAGGCAACTGAGCACATTCAGATTAAACAAATTCAACTTGATAACTGGCGAGTATTGCACAGTCTGAGAATCCCTAACAGTCCATTCTAAGCCCCAAGCCA
>NZ_LOIC01000077.1:0-79204 GCF_001684335.1 Photorhabdus namnaonensis | reverse complement strand
AACCCCCGCCGTTGCTCTTACTTGGGTTCGTAATCCATGAAAACAGCAACTTCCGTTTGGCCGCTTCGGATGCGAACCTCACAGAGGTCTTTTCTCGTGATAAGTACAGCCGCTAAGGCGGCAATGCAGATAACGATAGCGATAAATATCGCTGTTTTTTGCTGTTTCATGGTTAGCGTCCTCTTGCCTTCTGGCACGTAAGAGGCTAATCTTATGTTGCGAAGCATAAAGAATTGGCCTCATTTCGATTTATAGTCGGATGGGGCTTTCTTCTATCTGCTCCAGCACGCCAGAGACAGATAGTCTCAAGCGCCCGCCCAGAATATACCAAAGTGAAATGTATATATCCATATCAATCACGCGGCTGGATAAATCAGTTTTAACTGTCCTTTTACCCCAAATGCCGCCATACAACGAGACTCAAAATCTTTATAGTCAGCGCAACCGTTAGCCAGCATTGTTACGGCTTTCAATTGTTCTTCCACCAGCTTTGATGCCTCTGGCTTAAGATATTGATGGATCTTCTCCCCGCTACCTTTAGCAGCTTCTTTCGCTTCGGCATAAACAACATCTGGCAATACAACCTGGTATACCCACTTGGATGTGATCGCACCAAACAGTGATGGAGTACCACCTACATGACCAAAATAAGGTAAGCCTGTCATTCTCGATAACGCCTGATAATAAGGCTCTTGGAACCGTTTTTCCCATGTCGTCGGCTCTTGATGGATGAGCAGATTGATAATCTGATCTTCGGTCAGTGTTCGGTTCTGTGATATCAACATGTTTTTAATATGTCTATCACATGCCCGGGCAAATTTAGGAGAGAGCCAACGAGCAAACTCAATGACCAGTTCAGGGTGAATCCATGTTCCACCGTTACGGCCTTTTTCTACGTTAACTAAAAGAGGAGAAATCTCCCCTTTAGAATTATACGCTTCAATATCAAGCTCTTGACCAACTTCCCTAATGTAATTCTTAGTTGAACCTAATTTCAGCCAGTCCTTTGTCAATTTGCCAAAGTGCTTGGCTGCCACTGTGGCATTAGCCCAACATGCATTACTGAATGGGAATAACTGTTTTTCATACTCCATTGGAAAGATATTATTCATGGCTTATTACCTGCTCAAAAATGAACCCTTGTCACACAGGAATACCAGCCCCAGAAGGCAGCCAACCACTGGCAGTCCTCAAGGGTGCATTTGTGAAAAGGTTCTGGGCTTTATTTGATTCGTGCGTGTGAAGCACATAAAAAACCCCGACGAATGTCAGGGCGTTAGGTGTTGTGACTGAGTGCACGTTCCATACTATCGACTAAATCGTCCATGACTGCGTGCATGGCTTGCACATCATCAATGGTATAAGTGCCATCCAGCATGTCAGACCATTTAGCCAGCGGCGGACAGGCATCACCGGCCCCCGTACAGGGACGCCAGAGAAACCAATTAATCGCGGGGTTTATTGATTCTGTGCTACTTCTGCGCCGTTTTCGCTCCCTGCGCTGAGCTGCCAGAAAGGGCCAATATTCTCCTTCAAGACCTTGCCAAGCAAGACAAGGTAATTCTGTACTTCATCCTGGAATAAATTTTCAGCAACTGGCACATTATCGGCATCACGCACGATCTTACCGTTCTTGATGCAAAGTTCCTTTAACCGATTCAATGATAATGTATCGGCTGTTGCCAGACTTACGGCCAACCCCATTTCAGTTGAACTGTCACTCATGGCTGGCAGTATTCCCTCCTTCGCTGCAATCTGTAACATCTCAAGCTGGTCTTTAGCTGACGCTGTTGCACCGCTAAAAATAGTGCCATTAATTTCAACTTCAATTTTTCTGCCCATTAATTAGGTTTCCTCTGAGTCTGCAAATTCAAATATAAATTGTTCATCACTCACACCGGTTTTACCGGCGCGGGTAGTCGAACCCCGGTTAACTAAAATCCCATCAAATCCGAGAATAGTTTCCGCCGTTCCCGTCTGAAAAAACGAGAATGTGGCATCTACCTTTGTTTTTTCTACAGCAATAATTTGACGGGCCTGTTCAGAGCCTGGAATTAAATTAATCGTCAGACGCTTGGGGCGGGTTGGGTTATCAAGACGGACTGAGGTTTTACCAATGCCGCGTTTTAATGTTGCTCGCGGCTCCAGGTCTTCAATAGTGATTGGCGGGTCAGTATCACCAAAATCATCAATGGGGATACCAAATACGGTTAGGTTAGCACCGTCAGCGCCGTATCTTTGCATAGACATAAATTACTCCACGTTAATATTAATTTCGGCCACATGACCGGCGCGGGCCAGAATGACAAGAAGAGAGGTAGACGGATATTGACGCTGTTTGCGCTGTGATGATGTCAAATTAAGCACATCTTCGGGTTTAGAGCGGAGTATAAAACCGAACTGCGCCACTTTCGTTTTGCCATCATCAGGATCAACATAGGAACCCGTTCCCAGTACGCCGTTGTTATAAAACCGCTTACAAGTATCGGAAATTGTCGTCAGCAATCCGCCGTAATCGCGCGGGGTGAGCGCACGTTTAGAGCCTGCTCCGGCAATATAGTTATAACCATCCACCTGAATATAATTTTTCAGCACATCCAGATTGACCACATCATCAATGAACTCGCCGTATGACGACATAGATTTACTGTTAATCACCCGGCTGTTATCTGTCTGACCTGTCAATTCAATCTGTGTGAAAAAGACGCTATTTTTGGCTTTCAATGCATTGTATGCGCTGGTTTTTAAATCATCACCGATAACACCGGGCAGCACTTGAAATTCCCCGGTAATAGCGGTGTTAATACCCGCAGGACGGAATTTATGAAATGCCGCAGCTAGCTGGATCATTGCATACGCTTGGGTCGGGTCTGTCTTCACTGATGACGGAGATTTATAACCAGCAAACACATGCCTGTTACCTTTGCTTTTTAGCACAGATATCACGTCATCTTTAATATTCGGGTCTACGATCCCTTCATCACTGAATGTTAACCAAACTGGATGACCATTAGCATCCGCCCAGTCAGCGATTGAAATCGCTGATTCTTTGGTTACGTCAGTATTTTTAAAGAAGTAGTGATACCGCCACAGTGCATCTGCCGCGCTATTCATGTTTTCAACAAGCGATTCAGTCGGGTTTTTCATCCAGACTGTAATCTGTGGTGGCTTGGGAATATTGGCGAAATAGCGGGTAGCAATGCGATAGATATCGCTGTCAGTTTTAAAATCTGCCGCAATACCTGACGTTGAATTGTAGTCTCGGAATGTACCCGCTTCGAATTTAACCTTATCAACCAAATCCGTTGCATCGGCAAATATCATGGCGCTTGAAAAATCCGCGTACCCAAGCCCTGCGGGGGTAAGTAGCAGATTGACAGGAATAATATTGTCTACAGAATAAGACATGAGAATACTTACCTCTCATCATTAATTTCAATTTTGAATCCGGCTGCCCGCAACAGGGAGTAGGATACGGTTTGTTCGATAAACAGATGAATGTCTGCCTGCCAGCGGGGTTGGATACCGGCTTGCAATATTCCTGTCAGATTTCGGCAATTACTCACGTAGCGCCAGGCTATTTTGTTGCGATATAAGAATTCGCTGACAGGAGTCTGGAAATTTGCATTATGCAACCGCATAATCGCACTATCCGCGCCCTCATTGAGAAAATTCACCGACACCATGAATTCCATTGATGTATAAGCAACTTCTTGCAAATCTTGCCAGTTATTTCCTAATGATGGGTCAAACTCCTCAATAGCCGGTGCAAATACCCGTTTCCTTCTTGTTTGTCCATATGCTCGGATGGGAGTAGGTTTATAAGTGACATATAATGATTTCGGCGGTGTTCTGCCTTGGTCAGCCAAGATCACTGCGTCAACACCGGATGCCAGTTTTAGCAATGACTGAAATACACTATGTAACTCTTCCAGGGTTTCCATCAGCCTATTCCCCGATATCGTTCAACAACCGCACGGCAAAAATTACGCCAGGGCCGATTGTCGCAAGACAGAACGCGCCATTTACGCATTGCCAATCCGTCACTGAATTCCAGCAAATCGGCAAATTTACCGTCGTCATCAGGCCAAATATAATTAACACCGTCATTGATATGCACCGACCGCACATCTTGTGGATTAGCCGTCCCCCCCATACCAATAAGTGTCTGAATATCTTTCCATGAAGCTGGCTGAACGTTAACAAGAGTGAGGGGAATTACCTGTGATTCTCCTTCCTGCCACGTTCCACCCGGCCCGGTATAATCACCACGTCCGGCGCGGATAAGTCGCACACCACCAGCAATAGGAGAATTAAATGTTGAATCGATATGCCCATGCATATCCAGACCATTGCCGAACATGATTAATCCTCTACAACATGGGTGATAGCGGCTCTCAAGATACCGTCATCAATCAACGGAGTAGATGATCCTTTGGCTTTCACTGTTGATTTTGCGTTTGCCGGTTCAATACCGGCTGAAATGGCTTCTTTGCAATATCCGGCAACTTTTGCACCGATTTGATCTAACATCTGGAATGCTGTTATATCGCCACGAGTGACTTGTTTTGTCAGTTTCATAAAAGCTTTCTTGATGTTGTCCTGATTCTGCCGAATTGGGACACGAAGAAATGAGCGTTCAGGTATGTTGATTGTGTGCGGCCCAGTGACACCCATTTGAAGTAATCCTTGTCCATTTTTCAAAAAACGAACTTTTCCATCCTTGGCAGATTTTTCATCCTTGTAGCCGTAGCTCGTACCACCCGGATGTTGAATTGTTGCGCCAAACTCATTCACTGCCCCGATAACAACTAAGGGGGTACCATCTTGCTCACCAGAACCGGCAGGCAGTCCCACTAGCACCCGACGCTTAGATGTCACCCGATCATGAATTTGGCGCAATTTCTGCGCCAGTTTATTTCCGCCCCGGACTTCTGCATTCAGCTTCATATCATCATTCCCCCAGTTCCCGCCCGTCGCCTTAATCGAAGAAATTCAAGGCCGTAAGAAGTTAACGGAAGATTGCCATTGATGATTAACTCATCAGAAGTGATAGAAGGAACAGCAAATGATGTTGACTCGTCACCAACTGATTTAGATGAAATAGCATAAGCCGCCCCCACATCTCCATTCGTGGCACGCTTACGCATCACCAACTGATGAGCAGCGAATGCAAACATACCGCGTTTTTTGATAGATGCAGGACGAGCATTGTATTTCAACCAGCGTTTACCTGTTTCTGAATCGCCCTCTTCAAGCGCCTGAATAACACTTTTATCAGACCATTCTTCAACGTTACTGAACTCCGGGTAGTACTCACGAAAATCAGTCACGATTTGCGCTGTAATTTCCATCTCTCCCCCTTAAAGCAAAAACCCGTCAGATTGACGGGTTATCGGCATTTTCTGACCGGGACGCTTGCTGTATTTCTTCACGCTTATCGTCAATGGCCTTTTGCAATGTAGATGCCTTTGCTGCTGCGGGAGCTTTCTTACCTATCAGAGTTTCATACTCCTCCCGCAGTGCGCCAATATCCTTGTCATCAGTATCAGCGTCATGGGTATCCAATACCTCTACACGCATCATCCCAGCCTGATGAAACAAGTGATCAATGAAATCACCATCAGCAAGAACGGAATGCCCTACGGGGATAGTGATTCGTTTACCGTTTGCATCTGTCACTGTTAGCGGCGACGTGTGTAAGTTAGTTAACTCATTCATCATTACACCCCATCAACATAATGCCCAGCTTTGGGAATACGCCACTCAGTGCCACCGGTACGTAAAAGCGCAGGGACTTTGAAGTTAATGTTATCGGCAGTAGCAGGAGCCAGAAAGCGCATTGGCATCACATCATGGCCTTTAACAACTCGCTTATCCTTCTTGTACACGGCCATGCGATCTTTGCCGCCTGCCCCGGTACCGTTAAGTAAAATGTCATCATCAAAATCCATATCCCGGAAATTGGTACGCAAAAACTCAAGCAACGTGACATTTGAGGCGTTCTGAGTTGATAACAGCGTGCGCATCAGCAACTGCATTTGCGTTGGTGGTAATACAAAAGTATTCGGACGATGAACTGTCATCGTATTGCTTAAGTAAACCTGACTATACGCCGCACCGAAAAAGTCAATAACTGGCTGCGTTCCCTTAGTTGGTATATCAGCAATCAATGCTTGCAGTGTGGCTTTTGCTGCCTCTGTTGACACATTTTTGCTAGTGTAAAGTCCCTCTCCAATGTCATCATGGCCGAGCAAGTAGATCTTATTCAGCCCTTGCTCTACCACATCACGCACCGCTTGCCCGCGCTCAGCATCAAGACTGATATTGTTCTGCATGGCGAAGCCAATTTCTTCCAGCGTGTAGGTATAACCCAACGCCGCCATTTTAATTTCTTGGAAACCTTGACTCATGGCAATGTCTACAGTAGGGACATCAGTAGAGTTTGGCCCAAATACCTGCAATTCACCGCGTGCATCTATCGAGCGGAAAGCTACGACCTTTATCCAGTCCGGTGCGCTATCGTCAAGAGGTAACAGTGTATTGTATTTGAACTGCGGGTATTCCATACGATAGATTTCGGACTCAATATAAGCCGCTTGCTGAACCAGAAAAGACAATGCAGCCACTGGGCTGACGTCAAAAACACTTTTTCTCATGAATTATTTCCCTTTACATAGACATTCAGAATGCCATCAACGCGAATTTCACCCATCTCACCCGCTTTCACGTTATCTACCCACCTCACTTGATTTAACACCAGTAGACCGGCCCCCATTCCTGTAGTCAGACGGCCTTGATCTGCCCCTTCTTTCAAAATGACACTAACAACTTGTCCTGCCTCAGCGCCATCAACGCAAAGCACATGCATTGGCCCACGATGAAGTACAGACGCGATATGATTGATGTCATAGCCGACCTGATAATTCGGCGGATTCGTCGGCATGCTGTTGCTAAATTCTGCTAATGTGCGAATAGTGAAACCGATAACCTGGTCGGCTGTGGTTGTTGCAGATACCGGGGCGCATGAACGTTCTTTAGTGCCACGCACTACCGCACGGCCAAATGGGATCAAGGCAGTTTCCACGCGGCGAGAAATTGCTTCATAAACATCAATCGTTGAAACCTGCCCTTCATACGCCTTACCACGAAACAGCGTAAAATTATTTTGAGCAATAGCCATTACTTTTTCTCCGGTTGTTTACCATAACGTTTATCCATCCACTCTTGCCGAGCGCTGTCGCGCATAGACTGGGCGTCAGTCGTCTTTGTTTTGCGCATGTCACGGCTGAAATTTTTCAGCGAATCATTAGCCTGTTGTTTTTCTTCTTCGGTCTCTTCGTCGTCCTCACCTTCCCGACGCTCTTCTTCTGCATCAAAATAAGCTGAAACGTATGTGTCCGGGGCTTTATCCCATGCAGTGTATTTGCGACATTTAATACCTGCGGCATCAAGTGCCGCACGTTTGATTTTCAATGGATCAGTTGAATCAAAGTTAAAACCTGTGCCCGCAATTTTCATTGCAGCATCACGCGCAGACATGACATCAGCGATACGCTTAGAGATTGAATCCTCAGAGGTTTTTTCCTTTAACTCCTCGATTTCATCGTCTTTAGCGTCGGCTTTAGCTTCTGCCTCTTCTTTTTCCTTTTCTGCCTCATCCTTAGCAGCTTCGGCCTTTTCTTTTTCTTCCTCTGCGTCTTTAACACGTTTTTTCAGTCCATCAATAGTGGATTGGATCAACTGCTGAGTTGCTTCATCAGTGACCGTTGCGTGTACGCCAGAATCGAGTACAACTTTAAACATGGGTGTTACTCCGGTGGGTGGTTTATGGTCAAATAATCGCGCACGATGTCCGGCTCTTGCCCGGTCACATAGCGCTATGTGATTAATAGTGATATCGCGTTGAATAAATTCGTAGGGTGCCCCGTCTGGTGAAGCGCCAGACGACTTTTCATATTCAGATGTGTATCCTGCGGATAATTCCGCCTTACCTCCGTTTATTGCGTCGATCGCATACTGATCTTTAATCAGCAAATCGACCACAACATAATCACCGTCTTGCCGCCCCGGTGATATTGCGTGTCCTGCTGTAACTCTTTTGAATGTAGTGGAGTCCACCAAGTCATCGGGATGATCGACTGTGATATCTACATTGTCATAACTCGCCAGGCTTTCAGGTGAAAAAACTTCTTCTGGGGGGCGGTAAACATTAACAATTTGACCGGGTGGCCTGTCCGTCAATCCCAGTTCGGAAGCTAGATATTGTTGAATACCGACACGCGCAACCCGCCCTGGGACTTTTAAATAACCCTCGGGAGTAATTTCTCGTTGGGATGTAACTGGAAAGGTCACGCGGTCACATACAGTAATCCGCATGTAATAATCCTATTTAATTAGTAATCAAGACCTTTGATTAATGGGGTGCCATTACAGCGACATTTAACATGTGCCCGGCCGGGGAATAGCCCTGTTTCACCCGCATAGCTTGCGCCACGTGACCAAAGATAAATGCCCCGGCCATATCCGGCATCAGCGCGGGCTATCATGAAACATTTAATTTTTGCATTGGGATATTTACCAGCCGGATTGCCGCTTACTCGCTGGTCTTGTGAGGTGTCCCAACGAAAACGATCAATACCGGCGGATTGCTGGCGCTTGCGTGTAATATCACTGTGTATTTTTAGCGTTTGGTCACTAGCTATTAGACGCGCTCGCTTATATGTCGCCCCGGTCACTGACTGAATATTTCGAACAATGTTAGTCAATGAGTCACCGCGCAAAATGCCGTCCATCACTTCGCGTTGAATATCATCAAAATAATCAGATGACAGTGATTTGATTAAAGCAACATTACTCTCAACTGATGCATCAAAATAATCAACGAGGGATTCATTGACCATTAATCCGGTCATATCAATACCGATAGCCCGGTTAATTTGCTCAACAAAGGCTTCGGAACTTTCCGATTCGGCCCGACTGACAACACGTTGCGCTAATCGTTCTGTCTGTTGTCCAAATGCTGAATTGAAAAACAACTCTGATGCTTGTCTGATGGCCTCTTTGATAATGTCAGTGAGATAGCTGTCAGCAGTATAACTGCGCCTGAGAACTGGCGTTAGCGCCTCATCGACCGCTTGCGCCATCTGTCTAACTATTTCACGTAATTGTGCACAGTAATAACGTTCGGTTTTGTCAGACGGCCTAATAGGTCTAATTGACGCTCTGCGCCTGACCGGTGTTTTCTTTATCAGATCCTGCAAGGTCTCCAAGCTTGAACTGATAATCACCGGCCCGCTCTGCTTCTTCGTCGTCAGCAAGTCGGGTAATATCTTCCTCTTCAATACCATAAACCCCTTGCTCCATTAGTTTACGTGCGACTTGTGACGGCTTGACCACTCTCTGATTTAAACGAATATCATCAGCCTGAGCATCAGCCAGTCGTTGTGCGGATATCTCTGTATCAGATGGCTGCGTAAGCGGTGCGAAAGAAAAATCCAGCCCATCGGGATATGTGCCCAGCGTTGAACGAATCAGCACTTCATCAATTTTTTCTAGAAATGGCCTGTATTCGGTTTCTTGATCACCTTTTATGTTATTGAAATAGTTGTTTTGATCTCCCTGCCCAGAATCACCCAATCCCTTTGCTTGTATACCAAAGAGCCTCGTCATCGGGATACCCGTTGCGCCGGAAGTCCATTCCATCAAGACATATAACACCTCAGCAAGTCCGCCAAATGAGATTTGTTTTCTGTCCAGCACTTCGCTTGAATCCAGCAATGCAATTCTGAACAGAGATTTCATCATGCCAAATGTGTTATAACGTTTTGCTATTGCATCATCCATGTCACCAGACGATAGGTCAGTAGACAAACCATCACGATTAATAGTGTCAATATTGGCTTCTTGAATCAGAGATGCGATACCACCTTTTGCAGAAGCAGCATCTTTGACGTCTTCCATGCAACGCCTCAGCCTACTATCATCCCAACCGCCATTAATCATACGCAAGCGCATGGGTAACGCCGCGCCTGGTGCTTTAATAAAATGACTGTAATGAATTTGCTGTGTACCGCCATTCACAACATAGTAGTCGGGCTGCATATAATTTTCTGACAATGGATTTGTCACATTATATTGCTGACCGTTAATAAACATACGGTCAAGTACTAACAGACGCTTAAGCGAACCTTTTTTGATTCTGTCTAACTCTAGCGGTCTATCAAATGGCTGATCTGTTATCAGTAATACGCCCGCGCCACCGTAAACCCCGGCCCACTTAAACGCTTCCTGAGTTACCTCTTTGACATTAAATAATTTCTCGGCATTACGAATAGCTGTAGCCTCATCAGATGAAAATGAGCGCCATTCGCGTGTGGCATCATCGACCGGGATGTCGATAATCGAGCGAGCTATCCAGTTCTCAATATAAGCTGCTTCTAACTCAGCAAAATCTTGCATCATTCCGAACATGAAACGATTGTACATACGCCTGTCACGTAATGTACCCATTCCTGTCATGACATTCGTGATGCCATCAGCAGTCAGGCGAATGCGTGGCTTACCGCCAAAATCTAATTGATTAAGCCCATTTGTCATAGCTGACGGTCCCATTAATTAATTCATTTTCTATTGCATCCATCATCGGATCTAACTGGTCATCATGTGTATTGAATTCAGTATTAATCCCTTCCATTTCAACAAGGAAGTCGCTCACCCAATCTGCTTTTGATGGAATGTAGATATATCCAGATTCAATCCATCCTTGTGTATCCATTAATCGCGTGAACTTATCTTTATTACGTTGTATAGCTTTTATCGGGCAAGTAGCATCCTTGCGTATACTCTGTATTAACCCGGTACCTGATGATTTATCTTCCACTGCCATGTATCTAAGCGGACTTTTATCCCTATGTTTTGATTTGTGCCAAAAAGCGACTGCACGCCGTTTCAATTCATCCGATTCCCATTTTCCACGGATTAGATCTATCAAATACAAGCGTCCATCTTCACCAAGTCCCCAATGTTCAAAAACAGAGAAGTCGTTCACTTCTTTTATTTTTTGCGCTGTATCAGCATAAATGACGCGCCATTTCAACGGAGGTAAGACCGTATACTCTTTGAACCACTCTGATTTGATTAAGCCGCCGCCTTTTGCGGTTGGACGTTGCTGATATAAGGCATTCCAGACCAACGAACCCCGTTGTTTACATTTATCGACGAAATCCTGTGGCATACGCTCGGGGAACAGGATTTCACCCGGCTTTCTCAAATTGTACGTTTTGCCGTTCAGGGCGTGGATCTCTTCCTTCTCTGCTTCCATTGGAAAGCTGACCACGCGCCATGACTCGCCGCCTTCATCTGCTAGCTTGAGTAATTGGCCTGCTAAGTCATTCTGATGCCAGCGCGTAAGAATAATCACGATGCCGTTTAGTTTCGGGTCAGCACGAGTAAAGAACGTGGTGTCATACCAGTCCATGACCGCTTCTTGATAGACCGGGGATGATGCTGTTTTATAATCTTTCGCCGGGTCATCAATGATACCGATATTCATCCCTTGCCCGGTGATACCGCCATTCACACCCGCAGCGCGATAAGAACCACCATGCAATTGACCTTTTGCATCCAGTACTTCCCACAACTCGGCTGTACGAATTGCCCCACCCCCCAGTGTCCTAATATTTGTGCCATTGAGCCGAGTGTTCGGAAATACATCTTGATATTTTTCTGTATCGATAATGCGCTGCGTGTCGCGTGACATGCGATTAGCCAGATCTGACGAGTATGAACAAGATATGATGTGCCATGTCGGATGTTTTCCTAACCCATAAGCAGGCAGTCGACGAGATGCTAATTCGCTCTTCCCCGAACGCGGGGGCGCAAATATCATCAGCCTCGGCATCTTGCCGTTCTCGACATCACTCAGAAACTGATCGAGCTCTAAACAAAGTAACTCATTAAACCAGCCCATTTCATACTGAGAATTTGTATAGAGCGTGAAATCCATCAGAGATGATCGGGCTTTCTCTATAGCCCTTCGTCTGTATGCTTCAAGAGTCTGTAAGTTTCTCATTAAGCTGACTTGAGCGGCGGCCATATCCGAACTCCTTTAGCCTTTCATCAAGTTGTTCATCCGTTAAGTCAATTTGTATCGGCCCGCCATCTTTACCCGTCAGCTCGGTCTTAACATTCTCACGGAACGCTTGAACGCTTACATGCTTACCAAGCAACTCAAGATTTTTAACTTTGTCCGGCCATTTGATTTTTTTAAGAATGCCGACAATTTCTCTATCATCGCCTCGCCCCTCAAACATCTCTGCTAAGTCAAAGCCGCTAAGGTAACGTCGCCATGTTGTCGGCCACTCATGTACCGACTTTAAGCTCATATCGTCATCAATGATGTCTAGTACGTCCATTTTGTCGATTTCGACTAAGCGACGAAGCACATATTCAGCATCGACTTTAACCACTTCATTACGATCTGACTTTAGTTCTGAAATCCGTTTTTGAATGTCAAGTTTTGACAGGTTTTCAGAGCCAATGCGGTTTGCAGTTTTTTCACTGTACCCCGCACGAATAGCCGCTTGAGTCGCATTCAAATCGACGAGGTACTCGCGACAAAACATTTCCTGCTTGTCTGTGAGTGCCATCTCTTTCCCTTAAATAAAATTGAAACAGTTGTAATCAGAACTTTCTACTTTCCGGTTTGATAAATCCCCGGCATTTTAAATACCGTCTCGGATTGAATCACTACTATCGAGCACTCTATCAGCAGAATGCTCTGAGTTAGTTACTTGTCTTCACCCGCTGATTGATATAACGCAAGCATACATTTTACGGCTTCATCTAACGTTTCTCGATACCATTTCGGTTCATTACTCGGCACGAGCTTGTTTTTTAATAAAACTTCTCGTTGTATCTTCGTGTAGTCATGCGCAAGTCTGAGAACTTCAACTTGAACAACGGGATCTAAGTCTGATAGATATCTCATTGATTTCTCCGATGTCCTCACTTTAGGGACGGCTTAACTGAACTGTATTTACTCGCCCATGCCTTAGCAATATGCAGACAGTCATCGTACATCTTGCCCTTTCTGCTCGCTGACGAACTGCGGCGGTAATAGTCCACCGCTTTGTCACTTGCCATGTTTGATATAGATGAAGAAAAGCCAAGTCTGGTTAACTCGGCTTGGATGTTCTTAGCGATGAATTGCTCGTGGTTCATGTGCAACCTTCTTTGCTCCTCCCCCAACCAAACCGAGAGCCATCTGACTAATATCATTGATCATCCTTTCAGCTTTATTGAGAGTAACCAGGTCATCTTGTCGCTTTCTTAGTCTGCGGCCTGCATCAGATGAATCTTCATCAGACGCCCTTTTTGCCAGAACAAGCATGTGTTGCAGTTGCTGGATGGTAAACCCAAATCCAGACTTAACCTCAAGTTCCGTCATGTGATCGAATACTTGAGCTTGCAACTCATAGCTGTAGCTCATTGCCATCAAACAGGATTCACGCTTGGGGAAGCGGTAAATACCACGTTCAACCTGACCACCTGTGCCATTAGTATAAAAGTCAACTGCAAAAAATTTTTCAGCTGCCTCTCCTAATACTTTTGGCACTTTCTTCATAAAGCTACGATGTTCCAGTTTCCTGTATTTTTCGCATGGAAATGCTAATCCTTCCGCCTCTGCTTTGGCCTTCCTCTCGGCATTGATGTAATCAACCATTTCAAGGCTGGTCATTGTTGGAGCTTCGGTTACAGATGAATGGGTTTTGACTATTAATGCGTTCATTTGCGTATACCTATAGAAATTAGAGCCTGCTAGCATAGAAATATCGCCCCAAGAAGGTCGCCACCTATAACGACATTTCTCAGACTCTATTTCTATAAACTCTTGGTTGGGATTGGCGCATGCTAGTGCGCGGTGAAATTCAGATATAAAAAACCCCGCTTGAAGCGAGGCTGTTACTGACACTGAGTTTTGATGTAGTCCTGCAAGCCCTCTAGTTGTGCCTGCATTGTTGTTACTCTTTCGGTGAGAGTGAAATAATCCCTGATAGCGGAGTCCTCCAATCTGGGGCTGGCTGCATCATCCATGCCGGAGGAGGAACCGGCTTTGCCTTGATTACAGGTGGCCGCGATGCGCAACCGGCGATGACCAGCGGCAACATCGTTGCGAAGCACATCAATTTCAGATTTCGCATGAGCAAGCTCCTTTGTATGCTGATTATCCAGTTCAGACAGGAGCCTTATCCGCTCCTGCTGATTAACGATTTCATTCTGCTGCTCCAGCAACTCACTCTGTAGCTGGACTGCCTTGTTAAGCTGCTCGGTGTACTTACCGTGGTAGTAAAAAATCAGCAAGATACTTAACATTGCAAGTCCGAGAGACAAAAAGTGCGGACTTAACTTCATAGCATCTCAAACGCCCGTTCGAACGTTTCCTCTGAATACGGCTGCTGATTAGCGTTCTCCATCTTGATAATGCCCTCAGCTAAAGCGAACAGGGTTATCTTGTCTTGGGTGGATATCCGATCATCCGCAGATACACCCACCTTTTTAGCTGCGAACTGGATGTAGTTTTCCGTATTGTTCTCATGGGGTGGGGCGTAACGATTGATAATCTCTTTGACTGTGTTCAGATTGTGCTTGCATTGGTAGTTTTGCAGTAGCTTGAACAGCGCTCGAATGCCATATTCAGGGACATCAAACCGACAGAAACGCGATTCAATCTTTGGATCATAAGGTAACTGCCCCTTCCAGTCGTTGAAACGGTTATAGTCGATATTACCGGGATTGTTGTTTCGTATGCCTCTGGTCATTTGTCATCACCAATGCGTTTGTTAATGGCACGAATAGCCATTTCTCTGATTTTATCAACACCGATAAACCCTACAGCGCCGCCTATCATGGGGGATACACTGGATGAAATTCCGAATGCCTCAATACCACTGGATATCGCCCATGACAGAACGCCACATAACAAACATTCAGCCCATTTGTTTTTACATTCCACTCCGTCATAAATCAGACGCCCCCAACAAATCAATATTGCGGCTGCCGTGCCAGATACTTGCGGCCACGAATGTTTTAAGCCTTCTATCAATTCGGCCCATAAATCAGGATTATTTTTCATCTTCATATTCCACCCCCGACTTGGGGAAATTGTCCCCGGCAGATGTCGGGCGTGAAAAGAAAAAGGCCACGCCATGCGCAGCCTGGAATTGGTGCCACATCAGCCATTAGACAGATGCTAAATTTATCTGAGAACGGGGGATGTGGGCTTTATATATGAAAAAACCCCGCAGGAAACGAGGCTTGTTAATTCGATAAGCTGTGTGACATAGCTATCACTCTTATCATAATATTCAGTTTTTTACGTACGTAAACTCTTTTATTAAATTAGGCTGCAATTTTTTGAACATATTTATCCATTTCCAGTTCTACATCTAGCATTATCAACATTCCTTCAACAACACCCTCCGCTTTTTGTAATTTTTTACCGATGTGGCCGTCAGAGCATTTATACTCATAAGCTAATTGCATGAATGTTTTACCAAACACGTAGTATTCAAATAACAAATCATGAATATCACTATTCTTCTGATTCAGCTTTGCCATACAGCTAGAAATAACAATAGCGTCATCTTCACAGCACTGTGGCCGCGATTTAACTTTGCTGGGTATGAGTCCTTTAAATCCAGCAGCAATAGGAGACCAATAGACATCTTCTCTATTATCAGCCGTCCAAGCGCCCCAGCGTTCTAATACTAATTGAATATCACGCATACATTTCTCCCAGCTATTTTTTGCAATTCGGTAATACTGTTGCTATGCGGCAATCGTAACGAGTGCTATATACTTTACGTAGACGACTCTCTTTATTTATTCCTACTTCTTGTCTGACTGTAAGAGTTCCATTACGTTTTTGAGTGACAACATGATGATGCTTTGTTTCATGTCGCAAGAACCGGGCCTCTTCAATTGCTGCTTCAATATCAGTGAAGATTGTCATTTAACCCCCTATATCACAGAGAGATTTGTATTTATGATAAGAATAATTAAGCCTGGAATGTTTCTAGTAATTTCTTAAGCTTTGCTCGATATTCATCACGGATCAGAATGTAGTCCTCTCGTTTCCATTTCGGTAACTCATGATGAGACGTTAATCTGTCAAACCTCTCTTGACCAATTTTCTCAATCAACCGGGGTTTATAATTAACTATATTTCCTGATAAATGATTATTACACGGGGCGCATTGCTTATGAACGTTATCTTCATCAAATCTCAGCTCTGGATGAGCCTTAATTGTTAGATAATGCCCTGCGTGATATTGCCCATCATGAAATCGCCCACAACTAATACACGGCTGGTCTTTATCTCTTTCACCGGACAAAACATATCCTTGAAATACTCATGTATTTCTTCATTGCTTAGCTTGATTTCCGAATATTTATTTACCGCTTCAGACACATCGGAATTCCACATCCATAACAATGAATTTTGAGATAATGAGCGTTTATTCTTCCAAGGCTTAATAGTAATTCGATGCGGCTGTTTCGTTTGAAGAGTTTCTTTCAATATTTCCCATGCCTGAGATTTATTCGATTCGTGAAAACAAAAATCAGCTTCCATTTATCCCCCATTATTTACTTTCTTATTCCATGCAGCCTCTGATTCTTCCAATGTGAAATAATGTTTACCTTCATTTTGACAGCGCAAGCATTTATGATAATGCCACCTGCCTTTACTTTCATCGTTATAATCACGCAGCACCCAGCAATTGATAGCTTTGCCGCCACATTTACACTGTAGAAATGTTCTTTCTTCACTCATATTCATCGCCTGTTAAAATTTCATCGGGAATTTCTACATCATCAAGCTCAGTTATCATTGCGCGACATATTGCTTCTTTTGCTGTACTGCCTTTTGCCACTCCAAACCCCGGTCTGTCAGCTACCCAGTAATCTACTCGCTCAATAACGCTGATGTAATATTCATCTATCAACGGGCCGCATTCACTCCATTCTGTAGAATACGCTGGTATGGCATCAGGATTCTTATTTAAATAATCAGCACTCCAACCATCACAAATAGCAACTGCATAATCTAGCGCACGGCCTGTCAGTTCACTCGTTTTGATTTTCATATCAACTCCTTTATTTGCTTGGGTTTCCCTGAATTTCCAAATACTACGACTCTATTTGGCTTTATTAATTTCATACCTTGAATGGTGAATAGGTTTCCATATTTCCATTCTATTTTGTGCATTTTTCTAACTACATTTGGTATCCTAAAATGTTTTTTTGCTTTTCTATGTGGTGCCTTGTAATGCTCAAATAGCATTCTTGATTGAGCATCTTTTGTAGCTGCGTTGAATTCTCTCTTACTTATTGCGACAGACTGCTCTCTCCATTTTCTTTCTAACTGTTTAAATGTTGATGTTTTCATATCAAAAATCCTTACGGTGTGAATTTAAATTGAATTTCCGTCTGATTTCGGCGAGATGATTTAACGCCCGTTCTTTGTTAGTCGGTATGTGCAACTTTGGGATCTGCTTAACTGGCGCGGGTATTTGCTCCCCTAATTCCATTCTGCGCGACATAGCAATTAATTCATTGCTGCAACGCTTACGTAGCTCTGATTCAGTTAAATTCAGTCCGCGCATCTGTGAATACAATCTAGTGACAATCCAGTAGCAAGCGTTTGACTGCCACGGGAAATTCTCAGCAGAACTGTACAACCCACGCTTTGCGCTGTAGTCCATCACCATGTCATACAACTCTGGCTCATCTGGTAAGCCAGCGTTCTTGATACCGCCTTGCTTGCACCAAGATACAAACTGACCAGGTGACGGCCAGAACGGTGATTCACTGGCGCGAGCATGGCGCATTCCCGCAGACAGTTGCTCTTTTGTGCGAATGCCGTTTTCAGCGAATGCAGCGATCCACTGACGCTTTGCAGCAACTTCATCACTTGGGTCTCTAAACGTTGTGGATACAGCGGCGGGAAAGACTTGTTTAAGGTTTTTAAACAGAACATCGACCAGCTTTTCGGCTTCATCATTGACAACTTTATTCTGAGATTTCACCGCTCCAGCCATCTTTGCCAATACTGCCCCATCTCGATTTTGAATAACTCTGGCAAGGTTGGTCATATAAATTCCTCCTCCCATTCTTCACGGTTATTCCAGTGCGGTCCTGATTGCTCTGCGAGTGGCCTCTTAGCCGGATATTTTGGCTTGAATAGCCCCTGCCACCCGTTAGCTATGCTTGTGTTAATCACGTCAGCCGGATCATGCCCATCATCAAAACACTCTTTCAGGATGTTGAAAGCTTTGGTAACTGTAAGCACGGTCTTAATCGACTTGCCTATTTGCTGTCTGTACGAAACCCATTCATGCCAGACAGACGGATTTAGCCACTCAGGTATCTCTACCTGATTAGCATCAAATTTCGATTTTTTATTTTTGGAGACTATAGGGGTTTTAATATTGTTTTCTGTATTTGAAATAATGTCTTTGGTGTTCCCTGTTTTCGGGGATACCTGTCCCTGTTTTCGGGGATGGTTATCCTCTTTTCCAGGGATAGTTTTGGCACCTTTTTTACTATCCCCGTTTTCAGGGATGGTAATTTCAATTCGAAACGTTATTTGCTCTTCCAGTGAAGCAATATTTTTTAAGCATGATTTGCATTTCGGTTTTTTGTAAACCCATTGATTAAGTTCTGTATTTATTCCGATATATCGTGTTTGCCCTATGCGTCTTAAGCTGATAATGCGGCGCTCTTCAAGTGATAAAACAGCTTCGGAAACGTGCTTTACTGAAAGCTCTGTTTTATCTGCTATCAAACTATTCGTGATACGATCTTCTTTCTTTGACCATCCCCACGTTAGCCGTATAATTGCATTCAGAACACGCCATTCACGCCCCGATATTTCTAGTCTGCATAATGCATCTTGTACCTGATTTGCGATCCGCAAGTAGCCATTATCTAAATCAGCCACTGTTGCCTCCGGTTTATCCGGTAAAAGTTGTTTATTAGCGAAATCCACACGCTGAACAACACTCATGTTGACCTCCATATCAGATTGATTAGAAAATGATTGTTTGGCATAATTCACCTGTATTAGTGGTATAGGGGAAAGTGAGAGTTCCCCCGCTTGACTCATATGACTCATATTGAAAGTTCGATTTGATCGGAAGCCTCAACTGTTGGGGCTTTTCTTTTCACTTTTCCTTTTCGCTCTAAAGCCTGGATCAACATCTCTGCATACTCCCCCTCGAACACAATTTTTGATTGCTGTTCTGGCAACTCAACGCTACCCTCTGGTAGACCGAATAAAGCCGCAGCTTTACACGCCAGCTTAAATATTCGGTTCTTATCTCGACTTGATGTTGATGGGTGAACCCCGATTTCTTTAGCAAACTCGTTATTTCCATATTCAAGAATGCATCGAAGCCAAAAACTTTCTAGCGCTTCGGGCTTACAAGTGATTTTGATACTTTTTGCAATATCCATCTGTTAAATTTCCTTTAGTTAAAATTAAATTTATAGCCCGACAACTGGGCTACGCTCCCCGATTCGTGGGGAATCTACACTTTGCAGCGTAGGGGGCAGATTGTTAAAGAGCGGCGAGCTATACCGGCTCGCGCGGTTTATTCGGCTAATAAATTTCTTTTGCTTGCTTCTAAAAGATCTTTAGCCAGATATTTGCCCTTAGAAATTTTTTCGATTGTTATTGCGTAAGTTGTTTTTTCGAAAAATTCGGTTTTTGGTAGTGAGCCTTTTTCTAGCCACTTGTAAACCGCTTTTTTCGTAACACCACACGCAGTAGCGACATGAGAAACACCTATGTCTTTTATTGCTATGCCGATGTCCATCGTTTTCCAATCCCTTATTTGTACTATTAGTACATATTATTATTGAACTGAAAGTTTTTGCAAGTAGTTTATTATTGAACCTATGGTACAAACAGAAAAAGTGCGAAAAGAGTTCGCCGATAGGCTTGCACTGGCCTGCAAAAAATTCGGCTTAGATGAACATGGGAGAGGTGTTGCCCTTGCAAAAGCTTTAGGAGTTACACCAAAAGCAGCAAGCAAATGGCTTAACGCTGAATCACTTCCCAGACAAGCCACAATGAAAGGTATCGCTGATTATTTGCGAGTTGATTTGGCATGGCTTCAACTAGGAATAGCAAAGAATACAGATGAACAAGGAAAAGTAGAGTATGTCGGCAAACTAAAAAATGGACTTGTTAGAGTAGTCGGCGAAGCTGTTCTCGGCATTGATGGCGCTGTAGATATGGTTGAATTCCATGCGGGATGGTTGCGTATTTGTAGTTCCGATCGGGATGCGTACGGATTAAAAGTAAAAGGCGATAGCATGTGGCCCCGTATACAGTCCGGTGAATTTGTTGTTATTGAACCGAATACTCCGGTTCATCCCGGTGATGAAGTTTTTGTTAGAACAAACAATGGTCATAACATGATAAAAATTATGAACATAACACGAAATGGCGATTATCAGTTTTCAAGTATAAACAGTGATCATCGACCAATAACAATTCCTAAGAATGATGTGGCAATGATTCATTATGTATCGGCTATTATAAAAAATACGCGTTATATTGATGATGATGACATTATCTAATGTAAATAATTTGATTTAATTATCAAAACATTACCTTAACAATCAGGGGGATAGATGCCTTCAATACATGAAGATTTTGAATTAATTACCGCTGAAATATTAAGTGAGTATTTCGATTCAAAAGGAGTTACTCCACATTGCATGCTTTGTGGTCATGCATCTCTTAGCGTTCCACAAGTTAGTGCGGGATGCAATATGCCAATAAACATGAAACTTGGTACTTATGTGAATGTGTTTAAGGCAGAAAGCATCTATCATGAGAATGCAAACAATTTTTATATTCTAGTTGCTTGTAAAAAATGTGGGAATACTATGACTATAGATGCTGTTCAGGTTCTTGAGTGGATAAAGCAAAAATATCCCGCTATCATTGAGGAAGATAGTGATGAGTGAACCGAAAAATAATGTAATTCCGTTTAGGGGTGATTTACCAACTTTCAACTCTGGCGGTAATGGTGGTGATGGAGGTAGCGATATGCTTGAAGCTAGAGTAAAAAAACTTGAAGATGATCTGAACTTCATCAAAACCGATCTCGCAGTTATGAAAGCTAACTATGCAACAAAGGAAGATATCGCATCTGTGAGAATTGAGGTTCACCAATCTATTGCAACTCAAACCAAATGGATTGCTGCCACAATGTTAGGAATAACTGGCCTAGCAATTGGTATTGCAAAGCTTATCTTCTAAAGACATATATCACCCACCACCCGATTAGGGTGGCTTTTATTCTCTCTCTTCCATCAAAATCAATAAGATAATAGATTTAATATCTTATTCTCAAGCCAACTTTCCATTTGAAAAAACTTTTAAAAAATAAATTTCCTTTAAAATCAATCAAATAAACCAAAAGTACATATCCAAACAAAAAAATTGTACTATTGGTACTTTACAATATTGTACTAATAGTTCATCATTATCACATCAAAGGCACACAGACGAACAGGCAAGGAAAGCCCACGAAGTAGCCGCTACCGGCGCACGAACAGGTAGATGATTCGCAAGTGCTAAGAAACAACGCAGTACCAGTAACAAGACAGGAAGCGGTAACTAAAAGGAATTTTCGCTCTTTAACAATCTGTCCCCTATGCCGAAAGGTGTAGACCAAAGCGAAGTTAGCTTTGTTGTGGCGTGACACTGTGGCCCGATTACATCACAACAAAGCTAATTAACGGAGGTTCTTATGAATGCAAAACAGCGTTGCAAATTACGCCGCAAAAATCGACGCATGGAAGAACAAAATCTTATTGAAGCTAACAGAAAGCTCGAAAGGAAGATCGTCACCGCTTTAACGGGATGTTCAACAAAAACACTAAAGGCTATTTCGCTATCTGCTATCACGCAAAATAAGACAGTGGAATCATTTAATAACCGTTGTTTACACAACACTTTTCTTTATTCAGTCGGCAAGAAAAGTAGCAATATTACAGCCAGACAATGAGCGAATTTCGCCACACTTGGGAATAACAGGAAATTTTTGGCATGGATGCTACTTATTGTAGAGAGTTAAATATAAGAACATTAAAAGGAGAATTAATCATGGTTTAGTGACACAGCTATACCGCTACCAGCCTGATAAATCCAGGCACACGACGACTGTGTAGAGGTCGGGTTCCCACGGCGACGTAGTGAGGGAAAGGCGGCTTAGAGCATCACTGAGTTCCGGTTAGCGCCCGGTTAACGCATAAGTAGGCTATAACACTTCATCGGGAAAAACAGGGAATCATCGGCACGGAAGCCAATTATTAAATTAATATGAGGATTAAACAATGAACATCAGCAAAGCAATCATCAACTACGCAGCCCGCCGCAACATCGACATTGACGCAAGATATTTCGAAACTGTTGAAATGAATGATGGCGAAATTGTTAAAGTAAACAATGTCTGGTTCGCGGTAATTCGTGAAGATGGTGAAGTTCAGTGTGAGCCGATGTTCGTGTATGCAGTGAATGGCAATCATTTAAGATATAACGGTCATTGCGCGATGAAAAAAGAAATTGCGGAAGAATTACCAGCTACTATCGACAGCGACAAGAAACTGAAAGAAGTTATCAAGTTCATCGAATCAGAAATGAAAGCTGGCAACATCGAATAACGCAGATAAACTCAGAAGGTAAACAAAATGAAAATTAATCAAGTAAAATTCAACGAAAATGATTTGGTGAAAGTAAGTTTCTTATGGATGAAAAATAATCCTAGTAAAATAATTCCTCCGCATCGGCATGACAACATTTATAATTTCTCAGTTAAAATTAATGGTTCTTTTCATTGTCTTAACAAATATGAAGAATACAAGGTCTATTCTATAGGTACTACTGGCACATGGTTAGTTATTAAAGATGAAAATCTAAACTGGATTTTTGTTGATTGCGATGAGTTTCGTGAGATTTTCATTAAAGTGTAAATATGAGGGTTAAACAATGATAAAAATACAAGATACTTACAGTTTTGAAATATTGTGTGAAGACGTAAGAATTATGCCCGTCGAAATGGATTGGATTTCAGTTGAAGTGTTTGGTGTAAGCGAAGAAGGCTTGCAAAGAATGATTAACGAATTTTATTGCGAAGATATACTAAAAATAATTGGCGAGAAAGATATTGTTAATTATTTAGAAGAAAATGGTTACTCCGTAATTAAAAGAGAGAAAGAATAATATGGTCGCTCATGTACACGCTGAACTTATGATGCAATATGCACAAGATGCTTTTAAAACTGATAAGCCTTGGCTGCTTTGGGAAATGTTTATTGACGATGGGACGTGGGAAGGTATTTGTAGTCATCCGAGTTGGTACCCCGATTTTAAATATCGCCGCAAGCCTGAGATGATAACAGTAGGCAAAGTCAATTTTCCTAAACCTGTTGATTGCAAATTAGAAGTCGGTGATAAATATTATATAATATTCAATTCATATATGATGGCATGGGGTGATTGTGACGAAGATTATGATAATCTTGAATCTGGAAGAATTCATTTAACTTTTAAAGCGGCAAAACAACATGAAAATGCGTTAATTAAAATAAGTAAGGGTGAGTTTTAATATATATGGAGTAGTGAAGCCAGCGGATGGCATTGGAGTATATATCATGAAAATAAACAAACAACTTTTCAATTTAGCTCAATGTGAAGCTTATATCGCCCGTCAACTAATGAGCGATATAAACTGGTCAATAGCCATGCAATATTTAAGGTTAGCATATGAAGATAGTTAAAGAGTGGCTCTTCGCTATGTTATTTCCCGCCTGTTTAGTTCTCTTCTCGACGTTAATTTTAATTTTTTTGAGGTAATTATGCTTATAGTCAATTGTGATTCTTTTAAAGTCAATCGCACTAGTAAATCAAATGAAATTGAAATAACAGGGAATGTCACTATACAAGGAAATTCCGAGGAAGTGCTTAATTCAACTAATCTTTGTTTCAACGAAATAAAGGAATATTTCGAAAACAAAGGTTATAAAATCGAGGCTTTGTGAAATGAACCCATATGCCGTTTATGATGAAATTGAAGAAAAGCAGTTGGAAGATGAGCATTATAGAGAGGTTATATTAGAGCAACAAGGCATGGACGCCGAAACCATTTATAATAAACTCCCGCTCGAATCCACAAAGCTATTCTCAGATATAACAAATAAATATTTTGGCAATATATTTGAAGACAATATCGAAGCAATGAATTTGCTCAATGATTTCTTATATTCTGCCTGTTTATTAGTAGTAAAGCAAAAGGGGTAAACAATGAAGCCCGGTATTTATTATGACATATCGAACGAAGATTATCACAACGGTGAGGGGGTGAGTAAGTCGCAGTTGGATGATATTGCAAAAAGTCCCGCATTTTATAGATGGAAGAAAAATGCTCCAATCGACACGGAAAAGTTAAAAGCGCTGGATATGGGAACGGCGCTTCATTGCTTATTGTTAGAACCTGATGAATTTTCTAACCGGTTTATTGAAGCCCCGGAATTCAATAGACGGACAAATCAGGGAAAAGCAGATGAAAAGGAATTTCTCAAGGATTGTGAAAAGACAGGAAAAACCGTAATGGATTACGAGCAGCATAGAAAACTGAAATTAATGAGAGATAGTGTCATGGCCCACCATGCGGCCAGATATTTTTTAGAAGCTGATGGATATAACGAAGCATCCATTTACTGGTCAGATCCAGACACGGATGAGTTATGTCGGATAAAGCCAGATAAATTTTTATTAAATCAACCTGTCATTGTCGATGTTAAGAAAGTCGCGGACATGGAAAGGTTTCCGTGTCATATCGAGGAATTTCGCTATCACGTTCAAAATGCAATGTATCAAGAAGGTTATTTGCGTCACTTTGGAGAATCGCCGCTTTTCCTATTTATTGCAGTCAGTGAAAGTATTGATTGTGCCCGCTATCCAGTGCGTGTCTTTGAACTGGATTCAGACGATGTTGATGTCGGGTTCAATCTGTTTAAACAGAATTTACACATTTTCCATGAGTGCCGTATCAACGATGATTGGGGCGGTATCGAACCTATTTCGCGTCCTGACTGGGCCAAACGGAGAAACTAACGTGTCACAAGAAATTACTGCGTTCGAAAATGAACATGAAGCCGATACATCAGCGGCAATTTTTAGCCCTACAGGGCTGCAAAAACTACAGGCATTTGCTGAGGTTATGTCTCAAGGGATTGCGACCGTTCCGAAACATTTAGCAAGCAAACCAGCCGATTGTCTGGCGGTAGCGTTACAAGCCGCGCAATGGCGAATGAATCCATATGCAGTAGCACAAAAAACACACCTTGTTAATGGGGTATTAGGTTACGAGGCGCAGTTAGTAAACGCAGTGGTTACAAGCTCAAAGGCTGTTCGCGGACGCTTTCATTATCGGTATGGCGGAGATTGGGAGAAAATCACAGGGACCAAGAATAAATCAGATGAAAGCGGATTGTTCATTGAAGTGGGTGCAATCCTTAATGGTGAGTCTGAAATTACATGGGGAGAACCTATTTATCTGATTGACATTACGACACGAAACTCTCCGCTGTGGAAAACGGCACCCAAACAGCAAATCGCTTACCTGGCTGTGAAATACTGGGCGCGTCTTTATTGCCCTGAAGTGATTTTGGGTGTTTATACGCCTGATGAGCTTGAGTCAGAGCCTCGCTCTATGCGCGATATAACCCCAGTCACAACAAAGCAATCTCTGAATCAATTAATCAACAATAAGTCAATAAAGGATGAGCCAAAAGGCGACAAACGCACGCCTGATGAATTGCTGTGTGATTTCACCGAGGCTGCAAATAACGCAAAAAGCATTGAAGAATTAAATAAGTTCTATACTTACAGCGCTAAAAAACTCGCTAATGAGCAAAGCTCTCTCGATAAAGCCACGGATATTTATCAAATCAGAAAAGATGAGCTAATAACCGTGGATTAAAAAAGTGAACGTTCTAAATAACATGGGGAATTCAGTAAATGACAGAGGAACAGACTAAATATATTGGTAATCCGTGCCCACTCGGGCACACTCTCAGATATATGTCAAACGGCAATTGTATTGAATGTCAAATTGCCAGTCAAAAGAAAGCGAAAAATAAAGTTAAAAAGCCCAAGCGAGAGAGTAAAAATAAAGTCAATCCCGACGATTTTACTCATCGCGTATTTATTCTCGGAAATCCTGAAAGATGTAAGGAAAAATAATTATGAATATGTATCTATATATTTATAAATCAAAAGACTCACCGTTACTTGATATCGAAATAATACATTTAGGATACACTTTTGAAAAATGGTCAAGAATGACAAAGAAAGAACAAAATGATGTTATTTCCAAGTATATTTTTAACAATCAATCTTATCATTATTTCATCAAAGCTGAATAAATTATTCAATTAAGGGTAATATCATGATTAATGTTGTCAGTTTTTCTGGCGGCAGGACATCGGCATATCTCGTATATATGATGGAACAGCGCAGGAAAGCCGGTGAGAATGTTCAATATGTATTTATGGATACCGGCTGTGAGCACCCAATGACTTATCGATTTATCAGGGAGGTCGTAAAATTCTGGGATATTCCGCTAGTAATATTACAAGCTGAAATGAACCCCGAACTTGGCGCATCTAATAGCTATACAGTATGGGAACCGAAAGATATTCAAACGAGACTGCCCGTATTAAAACCATTCACGGAAATGGTAAAAAAATATGGAACCCCGTATATTGGAGGAGCATTCTGTACTGATAGACTGAAATTGAGACCATTCAGAGATTATTGCAATGACAATTTCGGAAAAGGAAACTATCACACATGGATTGGTATTCGTGCAGATGAGCCACGGAGATTAACCCGCAAGGATGGGGTGAGTTATCTGGCGGATATTTCTGACTTTGACAAGCAGGATATTTTAGATTGGTGGAAAGGACAATTATTTGATTTAACAATACCGGAGCATTTAGGTAATTGCATGTTCTGCATCAAAAAAAGCAGTAAAAAACTAGGATTAGCCTGTCAAGATGAACCAATGATGAAAAGAGTATTTGAAGAATACTGCATTAAAGGGAAGCATGTTAGGGATGGTCATAGAAAAACACCTAAAGAAATAATGTATAGAGGGAATTTGTCATTAGATGGCATAGCCCGAATGTATTCAAATACAGATTATCAAAACCTCTACCGAGAAATAGTTGCAGCCAAACAATTTGATACCGGTTCCTGCTCTGAATCCTGCGAAATATTTTAGTTAGACCTATTTTAACCCCACCCATTAATAACCAGCCTTTATATGGCGGAGGATATATGAAAATTTACAGCATCGAAGTATTTAATTTAAACACTACAGGAGTGTTTTACGGAGAAGCAGTTCCAAAAGGGTGCCTGGGTGTTGTTGTAGACAAATTTAAATTCGATAAATACTACGAAATTTGCGACGGGATTTTCGTTGCTGAGTATGATGGTCTTGCGCACTGCTATGAGCATAAAAAAGGAACAGCAGAGGGGTTCGCTGGATGCACTATTGTTTTGCCAGTTTTTGAAAAATCTGTTGTTTTCAATAAAAAAGCAATACGGCGCAGGGTTTTTAATGGCTCATTGTGGAACACAGTAAACGCTAAACATAAGGCGCAAGAATATTTGAATACAAAACTTTTTGGTATCGGAATCAGAGAATCATGTTATGAAGTTTATTCAGGAGCATTAGCAACAGAAACATTCATGCAGCGAATAGCAAAAGTTGTCATTCTTGGTGAGGCACAACAAAGCCCTCTGATTTAATAATACTGTAGCTTGAGGATTTATTATGGAGAAAACACCGTGGAATCCATGTGAAAAAGCAATACAGCGGGTTAAAGACCCGCTACCAATTCCTGTCAGATGTCATTATTGCTGCGGCCATGTAACAATAGCTCATCATGAAAAGATATTCGGAAAAATCCACAGTAAATGGCCGTGGATATATATATGCACATCATGCGGGGCATATGTCGGCATGCACCCATATACAGATATACCTTTAGGTACTCTCGCAAATAAAGCCACACGGATAGCACGAATGAGAGGAAAAAGGGAATTTGAGGAAATGCGGGAAAAATGGAATTTAGAGCGCACGGATGCATATCAATTGCTAGCAAAGCGTCTTGGAATTAATAAGTGTGAATGTCACTTTGGATGGTTCGATATTGACACTTGTCATCGAGCAAAAGAAATTTGTGAAAATATGATTATTAAGAAAAGGTAATTATCATGACTAAAAATACAGAGTCTTTAATATCCGCATGTCACGAGTTAGCAAGAACAGCAAGTTGTGACGATTATTTAATTTTGAATGATGTTGCTGACAAGTTGGAATCTCTTCGTAAAGAACGCGACAGCTATAAAGAAATGTTTTATGATTCCTGCAAAGGTCTTGCTGCTATAGCTGATGCGGCGGGTATTAAAGCAGAAGATGATTCAGGTTCGCCGGGCCAAGTAATAGAAAAAATTGAGTCAATGCTTAATATAGACTGGAATTTCACAGAACATCCCGAAATTAAAGTCGGTGAAGAAGTTAAATGTTGGGCTTATATTAAAAAAACTTTTAAGTTTGGTCATTATGAGTACGATGAATTAACGGGTAAACCTGAATTTGTTTCTGAATCAATAAAAGAACATTTTCATGTTTCAACATTGATTTATGTAAATAAGTCAACTCCTTCCGGGGAAAATGAACATGAATGTGAAGAAGAAAAACCAGATTGGGCATTAGAAGATGATGAATATGAATGGGTTCATGTAGTTGGCTGGGCAAGAGAATATTCGCATCCTGATTATTCAAATTGGGTTGATTTATTGGAAGAAAATGAAAAAGTATTGGCTTGGGCTGAGTTTATCGAGCCTGACGCGCCGGAGATTGAATAATGAGTAAACAAATGATACTTAAAGCTCAAACAAACATGATCGGCTCTATGAGTCAAACAGAGCTGAATATAACAGAAGCAGAATGGAAAGGAATGACAGATGATGAACAGCAACAAATAATTAATGAATTTATGTCTGATGTTGTCGATATTTGGGTAGATGTTGAAGATGAGGATGAAAATGAATGATTATCTCTGCAACCATTTTTACTTTATCTGGAAACGAATGTTCAAGCGATATGTGATAAATACTCTCATGTATCGCGGAATGAGTTTATCAGAAGCGAAAGAAGCGGCTGCATGTGAGATCGAGGCATATTCAAGGAAAGACGGAGACTGGAAATATATTCATCCTCACGATGCAGCGAAAGAATCATTGTCTTACTGGAGTGATTAATTATGGAAATAAGATTAGATAAATATGTCATCACATCAGATGAGTATCAGTTTATACTTAATGAGATTAAAATAAATAAGGAGGGTAAAAACATCGGTCAAGAAAGATTGCAAACAATTGGCTATTATCCTCGTTTAGAGCAATTAATTAAGAAGCTAATTTTATTAGAAATTCGTCGCGATGATATTAAATCACTGCAAGATATGAGTGATAAAATAAATCAGTTTGCAACAGAAATTTCATTGAAAATAAAATAAGGTTAATTTATGGCAGACTTCGGAGGTAGCAATACACCGGAAGAATTTCGAGACAGATGGCAAACCCCGGTTGAAATATTTACAGCATTAGACATAGAGTTTGGTTTTTATTTAGATGCCGCCGCCGATTATAAAAATTCTTTATGTGCTCATTATCTCACGGAACGAGATGATGCGCTTGAATGTGATTGGGTGAGTTGCGGATCAATATATTGTAACCCGCCCTATTCTAATATTGGTCCGTGGATATTAAAGGCAACAGAACAACGCAGGAAGCAATTACAGACTGTTGTTATGTTAGTCCCAGCCGATACATCCGTGGGGTGGTTTAAATTAGCTATGGAAAGCGTTGATGAAATTAGATTAATAACAGGCGGCAGGATTTCATTTATTAATGCCGGTAATGGAAGACCGGTAAACGGAAATAATAAAGGGAGCTTGCTGTTGATCTGGCGTCCGTTTATAAAACCGCGCTGTATATTCACGACAGTTGATAGGGATGAACTAATATCAACTGGCTCAAACATATTAAAGGAAATAAAGTCACATGAAATTAATCAGCTTAATAAAGCCGATCGCAGTTAACTACTTTGGCATTGAATTATTAGTTCCGTTTTGGACTAAATTTATAGTCACAGAAAACAAGGGAATTGTATTGGCATGGAATAAAAAGCCGTCTGAATTAAAAGGATACTGGGACTCTGAATCACAACAATCTCAATATGAAATTGTAGCTATTGTTGATTTGGAAGATATGGACTGGAAAGAAACTCTCGTCGAACTATGAACGAACAAGTTCTTGAAAATGGACGTCGAAAAATAGCAAAGGAATGCTTAAGCGAGCTGACATCTCTCAGCAAATACGACGATAAAGCAGTCACAGCAATACTCGATAAATATACACAGAAATTCAAATTAATTATGTCTGAGCATCAGAGGAGAAAAGCCAGTCCGAAAAACTGGCTTTCTTATTATGTGAGAAATTTGCAAAAAGAAGGATAGACAAATGAGCGATCCTATTTATCTGACTGATATTGAACTTTTTTCAATAACAGGATTTAAGCAAAAAAGCCAGCAAATAAAGTGGCTAATAAACAATCACGTTCATCATTATGTCAATAGACTTGGTAAGCCCATTGTTATTAGAACTGCGATTACTGGAAAATATACTATTAATCAAGCTAATGCGAATTTTGAAACACCTGATTTTGGAGCATTAATTAATGGCAAGGAAGCGCAAAGATCATAATGATAACAAGCTACCCACACGCGTATCAAAAACCAAATATGCTTATTACTTAAAAACCAAAGATAATAAAACAATCACACTTGGCCCTATAACAATGAGCATGACCGAATTATGGGCCAAATATGATGGAGAAATAGCAAACCAAAAAATAGTAATGACATTCTCTAAATTGTGGGGAATGCACTTGAATAGCCCCGCATTTACTGAATTATCAGCTCGTTCTCAGAAAGATAAATTACAGGGAGCAAAAAATATTCTAAAAGTTTTTGGTCATATTAATGCTGATAATATTAAACCAGAACATATTAGGCAGTATATGGATATAAGGGGAACTCAAAGTAAAACACAGGCTAATCATGAACTATCTTATATGTCTGTAGCATTTTGCTGGGGATATGAGAGAGGTTATTGCAAGATGAATCCGTGTTCGGGGGTAAAAAAGTTCTCACTAAAAAACAGAGAAAAATATATCACAGACGAAGAATACCAGGTCGCTTATGATGTATCTTCCCCTGTTGTTAAAATAGCTATGGAGATATCATATCTATGCGCGTCGAGGATCGGAGATATATTGAAGCTAAAGCATAACCAGATATCAGAACAAGGGATTTATATTAAGCAAGGGAAAACAGGAGCTAAGCAGATAAAGCAATGGACTGATAGATTACGCGAAACTATAAATTACGCAGCAAAACTATTCCCTCCCACGTCAACACAATCCCATGTCATTTTGAATGCAGACGGTAATCAATTCACGAAATCAGGTTTCGATAATCACTGGAGGGAAGCCAAAGAGAAAGCAGCGGAAATATTAGGAAGAAAAATTGATTTCACGTTTCATGATATCAAAGCTAAAGCAATCTCAGATTTTGAAGGAAGCTCAAAAGACAAACAATTATTCAGTGGTCACAAAACCGAATCTCAAGTAAAAGTTTATGATCGCAAAACAAAGATAACCCCTACCCTAGACCTTCCAAAAATCAATAAAAATGAAAGAATATAGAGGAATTGAAATAGTTAAATAGTTGAGATAAAAGGATTTATATTTACGTTTTTATACTGTATATTCTTTCAAATTTTTATAACCAATTGATTTATATATAACTTGTATCGGATTCTGATTCCGGCATTCCCAGGTTCGAATCCTGGTACCCCAGCCATATTCAGAAAGCCCGCTTGCAACAAGCGGGTTTTCGCTTTTCAAGTCCCTTCTGTTTTTTTCCGTTCGTAAGTGCATATATTTATTGCATATATAGAAGAAAAGTAAATTGTCCACGCCATAAACAAATTTACGACGTGCTTGTGATCTTCACTACCAATCTATACGGTTACAATCCTAACGCATACTTAAGCACCGCTTTTTTCATTACGCCAGCCCGTTGAGCTGCCATCAGCGCCAGATTACGAACAACTTTCAACCCTGGCAGCTCATTACTGAACACGGTGTAAAATAGATCCATTCCAGCTTGCATCATCAGGTTATCCGGCATTCTGCGACGCTGATAACGCATCAACACTTCCAATGAATCCCACTGCTCTGTTAATTCTTTCGCCTTCACCAAAACATCAAGCAGAGTATTCACATCCCGATAACCAAGATTTACTCCCTGCCCGGCTAGAGGATTAATGGTATGAGCCGCATCTCCCAACAATACTAATCCTTCACGCACATAATTGTTAGCATGATGACGAGCCAAAGGAAATGAACCGGCGGCAACGGGGGTCACTTTACCTAGCCGTACAGGAAACGCCTGAAAAATTTCCTGCTCAAGTTGAGCCATCGACATTGCCTGTAATTGTCGTATGCGTGCCGGTTTGTCATACCACACCAGCGAAGCCCATTGATTAAATAGTGGAAGAAACGCCCTTGGGCCAGAAGGAAAAAACTGCTGCCAGGTAATATCCTGCTGTGGCTGTTCTGTTTTTACCGTGATCAACATACAAGACTGTCTGTACTGCCAGCCATGACTGCCAATTCCTGCCATTTGCCGAACCTGAGAACGAACACCATCAGCCCCGACAATCAAGCGAGCCGTCATTTCTGTTCCGTCAGCCAGAGTCACTAACCAACCCACTTTCTGCCACTGCATTGATTGCAATACTGCCGGGCATAGCAAAGTCAAATTGGGATATTTTTCAAACTGCTGCCACAAAGCCAGTTGCAAGATACGGTTTTCAACCATATAGCCCAACTCAGGCAACCCTAGGCTTTGGGCATCAAACACCAAATTAGAATCATTCTGTTCCCAGGTCTCTAATGTACGATACGGCGCGCTGCGCATCTGCAATACCGCATCCCATGCGCCAAGTTGTTTGAACAAATCGACAGAAGCACAACTGATCGCAGATACACGTACATCAGGATGACTCTGTGCATCATAAGATTGTGGTGGTTGATGATCCAATAAAGCAACTGTCCAACCCTCCTGTGCCAGCCCCAATGCTGTTGCAGCGCCGATCATGCCAGCACCAACCACCACTACATCAAAAATCTGTTGTGAATTATTCATCTCAGTCATGCTATTAACCCATTGATTAGTACAGTGTACCGAATTTTTAATTCTCCGGTAGAGAATATCCTGTTTAACAGTCTGGTCACTGCTCCTGCAAATGACTACAATACCCGACAACTTTATGCCTAATACACAATTGCTTTTGCCGTGTAATAACACTTTTCAGCACGGTAGAAAGCTCGGATGCACAAGAAAATGTCGACGATCAAAAAACTGTATATTAAAACTTGGGGCTGTCAGATGAATGAATATGATTCATCTAAAATGGCCGACCTGCTGGAAAGTACTCACGGTTATCAGTTAACCGATGTCGCCGAAGAAGCAGACATTTTGCTATTAAATACCTGTTCAATCCGCGAAAAAGCACAGGAAAAGGTTTTCCATCAATTAGGCCGCTGGAAAAACCTAAAAGATACTAATCCAGATATCATCATTGGAGTCGGTGGCTGTGTCGCCTCTCAGGAAGGGGATTTCATCCGTCAACGCGCTCAATGTGTAGATATTATTTTCGGGCCGCAAACATTGCACCGTTTACCTGAGATGATCAACCAGGTGAAAGGCACCCGCAGCCCGGTTGTTGATATCA
This sequence comes from Photorhabdus namnaonensis, assembly GCF_001684335.1. Taxonomy (GTDB): domain Bacteria; phylum Pseudomonadota; class Gammaproteobacteria; order Enterobacterales; family Enterobacteriaceae; genus Photorhabdus; species Photorhabdus namnaonensis. The sequence continues at coordinate 45,180 of NZ_LOIC01000077.1, read as the reverse complement.
GCTTCCCGGAAATCGAGAAATTTGACCGTCTGCCTGAACCGCGTGCTGAAGGTCCGTCTGCTTTTGTTTCTATTATGGAAGGCTGCAACAAATACTGTACTTTCTGTGTCGTCCCTTATACCCGCGGAGAAGAAGTTAGCCGCCCATGCGATGATGTACTGTTTGAAATCGCGCAGCTTGCCGCGCAAGGCGTACGTGAAGTCAATCTTCTCGGTCAGAACGTGAACGCTTATCGTGGCACCACTTATGATGGTGATATCTGCTCTTTCGCTGAGTTAATTCGTTTGGTAGCGGCTATAGATGGTATTGACCGTATTCGCTTTACGACTAGCCACCCAATTGAGTTTACAGACGATATTATCGCGGTTTACGAAGATACACCGGAATTGGTTAGCTTCCTGCATCTGCCGGTGCAAAGTGGCTCGGACCGTATTCTGACGTTGATGAAACGCGCCCACACAGCCCTCGAGTATAAAAGCATTATCCGCAAACTGCGTAAAGCACGTCCTGATATCTTGATAAGCTCTGACTTCATTATCGGATTCCCAGGTGAAACCCAAGATGACTTCGAGAAAACCATGAAACTGATCGCTGATGTCAATTTCGATATGAGCTACAGCTTCATCTATTCTGCTCGTCCGGGAACGCCAGCAGCCGATCTGCCTGATGATGTCAGCGAAGAAGAGAAGAAACAGCGTCTTTACCTGTTACAACAACGTATCAACCAACAAGCAATGAGCTACAGCCGTGCTATGTTAGGCAGTGTACAACGTATTCTGGTTGAAGGAACTTCCCGTAAGAATGTGATGGAACTTTCTGGCCGTACCGAAAACAATCGGGTTGTCAACTTTGAAGGCCAGCCTGATATGATTGGCAAATTCGTTGATGTTGAAATTGTTGACGTCTACGCCAACTCACTACGCGGTAAAGTTACCCGTACCGAAGATCAAATGGATCTTCGTACACACGAATCACCTGAGTCCGTTATAGCCCGCACCCGTAAAGAAGATGAAATCGGGGTCGGCACTTATCAGCCCTAAATATAGAGATAATCAGTGATTCAACAAATTCATTCACAAATAGCAACTCAGGAAATTTTCCTCGAACCAGCCGATAATCAGCGCCTAATGAGCCTGTGTGGTCCGTTTGATGACAATTTGAAGCAGCTTGAACGCCGGTTAGGTATTGAAATCAGCCGTCGCGATAACCGCTTTAAACTGATGGGTAAACCGCTGTGCGTTAGCGCAGCCACTAATATCCTACGCCATTTATATGCGGAAACTTCCCCTGTCCGTGGGGTGATCCCTGACATCAAACCAGAACAGATCCATCTGGCAATTACCGAGAGCCGGGTTCTGGAGCAAACCGCCGAGAGCATACCCGAATACGGTAAAGCTGTTAATATTCGCACCAAACGCGGCATGGTGAAACCACGCACGCCCAATCAGGCACAATATATTGCTAATATTCTTAGCCATGATATTACGTTTGGGATTGGTCCTGCCGGCACGGGAAAAACTTACTTGGCCGTTGCCGCTGCGGTTGATGCGCTAGAACGACAGGAAATCCGCCGTATCCTGCTAACCCGTCCGGCAGTAGAAGCTGGCGAAAAATTGGGTTTTCTACCTGGCGACCTGAGCCAAAAAGTTGACCCGTACCTGCGCCCACTCTACGACGCTTTGTTTGAAATGCTAGGTTTTGAAAAAGTTGAGAAGCTGATCGAACGTAACGTCATTGAAGTTGCCCCATTAGCTTATATGCGTGGACGAACCCTAAACGACGCTTTTATTATTCTGGATGAGAGCCAGAACACGACCATCGAACAGATGAAGATGTTCCTGACCCGTATCGGCTTCAACTCCAAAGCGGTTGTTACCGGCGACGTTACGCAGATCGACCTGCCTCGTGGGCAGAAGTCCGGCCTACGCCATGCTATTGAAGTTTTATCAGGCGTCGGCGAGCTGAGTTTCAACTTTTTCCACAGTGATGATGTTGTCCGTCACCCGGTGGTTGCTAAAGTTGTCATTGCCTATGAAGAGTGGGAAGCAACCGAGCAAAAACGCAAACAGACACTCAGCGAACAACGCAAGCAGGAAGCACAATGAGTTCAGTCATACTTGATTTACAAATTGCCTGTGAGCATTTACAAGGTCTTCCTGAAGAAACCCTGTTCCAGCGCTGGCTGGATGGGGTTTTACCTCAATTTCAACCTGAAAGTGAAGTCACTATCCGCATTGTTGACGAGGCAGAAAGCCACGATTTAAATCTGACCTACCGTGGAAAAGATAAGCCAACAAATGTGTTATCTTTCCCATTTGAAGCCCCACCAGAGGTTGATTTACCCCTGCTTGGCGATCTCATTATCTGTCGTCAGGTTGTTGAAAAAGAAGCGGAGGAACAACAAAAAACAGTAGAAGAACATTGGGCGCATATGGTTGTGCACGGCTGCCTACATTTGCTGGGTTATGACCATATCGAAGATGATGAAGCAGAAGAAATGGAATCTTTGGAAACAGAAATTATGCAAGCGTTAGGTTATGCTGACCCCTACCTTGCAGAAAAAAAGTAACCATTCGTACCATTTTTATGCTAAAAAATACCGACAATAACTTATTTAATGGGAAATTTTCATTAAAACGCCATGAGCGACGACCATCCTTCAAGTAACGATAACCCTGGCCCTAAGAAAGGGTTTTTCACTCTTCTTCTTAACCAGCTTTTTCACGGTGAGCCAAAAAGCCGTGATGAACTGGTGGAACTGATCCGTGACTCTGAACAAAACGATCTGATTGATCCTGATACCCGCGATATGCTCGAAGGGGTAATGGATATTTCCGATCAGCGTGTCCGGGATATCATGATCCCCCGTTCTCAAATCGTTACCTTAAAACGTAATCAAACCCTGGACGAATGTCTGGATGTAATTATCGATTCGGCTCACTCTCGTTTCCCTGTGATTAGTGAAGACAAAGACCATATTGAAGGGATTTTAATGGCAAAAGATCTATTGCCATTTATGCGCACCGATGCGCCGCCATTCAGCATAGATAAGGTTCTACGTCAGGCTGTCGTTGTACCTGAAAGTAAACGGGTTGACCGCATGCTGAAAGAGTTCCGTTCTCAACGTTATCATATGGCAATTGTCATTGATGAGTTTGGTGGTGTATCGGGCCTAGTCACTATCGAAGATATTCTTGAACTGATCGTCGGTGAAATTGAAGACGAATACGATGAAGAAGAAGATGTCGATATTCGAGCTTTGAGCCGTCATACCTATACGGTAAGAGCGCTGACTCAGATTGAAGACTTTAATGAAGCCTTTAGCACCCAATTCAGTGATGAAGAAGTGGATACTATTGGCGGTCTGGTTATGCAAGCATTCGGTCATTTACCGGCCAGAGGGGAGTCCGTTGATATCAACGGTTATCTCTTTAAAGTCGCTATGGCCGATAGCCGAAGAATTATTCAAGTTTACGTTACGATACCGGACGATGCGCCAATACCTAACCTTGAAGAAGAATAAAATCTGAATGAACAAAGCTTCATTATTAAATTGCCAGCGGCTGCGCGCCTTACTGGCACTGTTTTTCGGAGCCAGTGGAACACTGGCTTTTTCGCCTTTCGACTTCTGGCCTGCCGCTATTATCTCCCTGTTTGGACTACAACTTCTGACTTTGAACAGAACACCCCGACAAGCGGCATTTATTGCTTTTTGTTGGGGATTCGGCCTGTTTGGCAGTGGTACAAACTGGGTGTATGTCAGCATTGCCAATTTCGGAGGCATGCCAACCGCGGTCAATATTCTGTTGGTCATATTACTTGCCGCCTATCTCTCGCTCTATCCGGCTTTATTCGCTGGCTTACTCAACCGTTTCTTCGCAAAAACGAACGGGGTGAGGCTAGCTATAGCAGCACCTGCATTATGGCAACTCACTGAATTCCTGCGCGGCTGGGTTCTAACTGGTTTCCCCTGGCTGCAATTCGGCTATAGCCAATTAGATGGTCCAATGAAAGCCATTGCACCAATTTGGGGTGTTGAGGCTATCACTTTCCTGTTAATGGCTGTCAGTGGGTTATTCGTTCTGGCCATCGTACATCGGAAAATAGTTTCTGGTATTATCGCTGTCGCCATTCTGCTATTACCGTGGCCAATACGCCATTATCAGTGGTACAACCTACTGCCTGAAAAAGCAGTTGATGTCGCGCTGGTTCAGGGAAATATTCCACAGTCCCTGAAATGGGACCCCAATATGCTCAGCGAAACTATGGACATCTACATGGACAATAGCCTGCCATATATCGGCAAAATACCGATAATCATCTGGCCGGAATCTGCTATTCCTTCATTGGAAAGTTATCAACGCCACTTTCTAACAAAATTAGATGAGCTGTTACGCAATCAACATACCAGCCTTATTACCGGTATTGTCGATGAAAGAGCCGTTGGCGACAGCGATAAGATCTATAACAGCGTGATTGTCCTCGGCGATAAAATACCTTATCAATATCCGGCAGCTATTCGTTACGATAAATACCATCTGGTACCATTCGGCGAATTTGTTCCGCTGGAATCTCTACTCCGCCCTCTGGCGCCATTCTTCAACTTACCCATGTCTTCATTCAGCCGTGGCAACTACATTCAACCACAGCTTTCTGTTGCAGGATATAATTTGACCACCGCGATTTGTTATGAAATTATACTGGGTGAACAGGTTCGTGCGAATTTCAAACCGGATACCGAATTCTTACTCACTGTTTCTAATGATGCTTGGTTTGGTGGTTCAATTGGTCCCTGGCAGCATTTCCAAATGGCACGCATGCGTTCCCTCGAATTAGGACGCCCATTACTACGTAGTACCAATAACGGCATTACAGCCGTTATCAGCCCGGACGGAGAAGTACAGGCAGCACTCCCACAATTTACCCGTACTGTTCTGGCAGCTAAAGTGACTCCCGCAACCGGGATAACACCCTATGCTCGCTGGGGTAACTGGCCGGCATGGATCATTACCGTATTGTTTGCCCTGTTTGCCTTAACATATAACCGCCGTAAATCTTAATCCATATAGCCAAAAGGGAGCGAAATTGCTCCCTTGCACTATTCCTTTGCACTATGCAGGAACCGATTAACTTTTAATCCATTTTCCATCCAATTGATAGAAAAACAAAGGAGTAACAAGTTATGCAAGCAAAACGTCTGCAACCATCAGAAATTTCACCAGAGCTTTATAATGCAGTCGTAAAAGTCGATGAATTAACTTACCAATCCACTCTCGGTAAGGCGCTCATCGAACTCGTCAAAGTCAGAGTTTCCCAAATCAATGGCTGTGCCTTTTGTCTTAATATGCATTCCAAAGCTGCCCGCAAGGCAGGAAATAGCGAACAAAAACTCTATCTCCTGAGCGCCTGGAAAGAGGCAACTATTTTTACATCACGGGAACGTGCGGCGTTAGGCTGGACAGAGGCTTTATCTCGGGTTGCCGAAACTGGGGCAGAAGATGAACATTACACCCCGTTATTAGCAGAATTTGATGAAAAAGAGATTGTCGATTTAACGTTGTTAATCGGCCTTATCAACCTGTGGAATCGTCTGGCAATTGGTATGAAATATACTTTGCCCAATTCGACCACTGACCTATCTTAAGAAATTCAGCATAGTTAATTACTAGCGATAATTAACTATGCTAACCCTCAACAACTGATATCACTCTATGTTATGCAAATAACCTACTTAAACAACTTATTGGTATTAATTTTTTACCCTCTTTACTATTTTGGCACGCTAATTGCTGCTATATCTATGAATGAAAAGGGAAATAGCTGTTTCAATAACCAAAAATGGGAAAATGCACTAAAAAAATGATAATCACGCACCTTTATTGTGCAAGATAAACAACATTGTTCATTTATAGTGCGAGACAGCTCCCGAAATAGAAACAATTCATTTTCATTGACTAACCCTTTTGTACTATTTTTTAACACTATATATACATATGACAGCAAATGATCCTCGATTAAAAACAAATCACAGAGAGACTTTTGCAAACACAACATCGCAAACGATAGCCACATTAAAGGAGTTGTATATGCGTATGCGTAACCTAGTATTAACCATAATGTTACTTGGCATGGCGGGGGCTGTTCAGGCCGAAGAATTAACGGGAACACTGAAAAAGATCAAAGATGATGGTGTGATCATTGTGGGACATCGTGAGTCTTCCGTACCTTTTGCTTACTACGATAATCAGCAAAAAGTTGTCGGCTACTCTCAAGATTATTCTAATCTGATTGTTGAAGCGGTGAAGAAGAAACTGGACATACCAAATCTGCAAGTAAAATTGATACCCATAACTTCTCAAAATCGCATCCCATTGCTACAAAATGGCACTTACGATTTCGAATGCGGTTCCACTTCCAATAACCTTGAGCGCCAAAAACAAGTCACTTTCTCAAACTCTATCTTTATTGTTAATACACGTTTGTTAACTAAAAAAGGTTCCGGTATAAAAGATTTCCCTGACTTAGCAGGCAAAAATGTCGTTGTCTCAGCAGGTACGACTTCTGAAGTATTGCTAAATAAACTCAACGATGAAAAAAACATGAAAATGCGCATCATCAGTGCAAAAGATCATGGTGACTCATTCCGCACTCTGGAATCCGGCCGTGCAATCGCCTTTATGGTGGACGATGCCTTGCTAGCAGGTGAACGCGCCAAAGCGAAAAAACCTGATCAATGGGAAATTGTTGGTACACCTCAGTCTAGAGAAGCCTATGGTTGTATATCGCGCAAAGACGATCTTCAATTCAAGAAATTGATCGATGAGACCATTGTTCAGGCGCAAACCTCAGGAGAGGCAGAGAAATCATTTGAGCGCTGGTTCAAACACCCGATTCCACCCAAGAATCTGAACCTGAACTTCTCTTTGTCTGATGAAATGAAAGCACTATTTAAATCGCCAAATGATAAGGCGCTTGACTAGAAATATAATTAAAAAATGACTATTTGATTGGCATCACAGGGTGCGAGGTGGCCGTTCCCTACCTCGCTTTTTTTTCTCAGCCAATCAATCACTTTCAGGGGATCAAGTTGTACCCTCACAGGGAGTATTACTATGTCAATCGATTGGAACTGGGGCATCTTTTTGCAAGCTGCCCCCTTCGGCAATACGACTTATCTAGGCTGGTTGATAGCTGGATTTCAGGTGACGATCGCCTTGTCTATCTGCGCCTGGATTATCGCTTTCATTGTCGGCTCACTGTTTGGCATCTTGCGCACTGTTCCCAATAAAATATTATCTGGGATAGGGACCTGTTATGTTGAGCTTTTTCGTAACGTACCGCTGATAGTTCAATTTTTTATCTGGTACCTGGTTGTACCTGAACTACTGCCAGAAAAAATTAGTCTGTGGTTTAAAACCGAACTGGACCCTAATATTCAATTTTTTCTCTCATCCGCTGTCTGTTTAGGTCTTTTCACCGCGGCACGGATGTGTGAGCAGGTCCGTGCCGCCATACAATCACTACCACGCGGGCAAAAATCGGCAGGGCTGGCAATGGGGCTAACTTTGCCACAAACTTATCGCTATGTCCTATTACCCAACGCCTATCGAGTGATCATTCCACCCATGACGTCAGAAATGATGAACCTAGTAAAAAACTCCGCCATCGCCTCCACTATTGGTCTGGTAGACATGGCAGCACAGGCAGGTAAGTTACTTGATTACTCAGCACATGCTTATGAAACATTTACGGCCATTACGTTGGCCTATGTCGGAATCAATCTGGTGATTATGCTCGCCATGCACTTGCTTGAGAAAAAAGTACGTTTACCGGGTAATATTGGAGGTCAATAAATGTACGATTTTGACTGGAGTTCGATTATCCCCAGTATTCCGTTTCTGCTACAAGGCTTAGTCATTACAGCAAAAATAACGATTATTGCTGTTGTTGTCGGTATTCTCTGGGGAACCGTGCTGGCCGTTATGCGACTCTCTTCGGTAAAAGTACTGAGCTGGTTTGCCACTTTATATGTCAATCTGTTCCGCTCTGTGCCACTAGTTATGGTACTGTTATGGTTCTACCTAATTGTACCTAGCCTAGTACAGAATGTTCTGGGGATTTCGCCGAAAACAGATATTCGTTTAATTTCAGCTATGGTTGCATTCGCCTTTTTCGAAGCAGCTTACTATTCAGAAATTATCCGAGCGGGAATTCAGAGTATCTCCCGCGGGCAATCTTCGGCAGCACTGGCATTAGGTATGACACCAATGCAAAGTATGAGGCTGGTTATCCTACCTCAGGCATTCCGTGCGATGACCCCGCTACTACTGACACAGGGGATCGTACTGTTTCAAGACACTTCATTGGTGTATGTGCTCAGTCTAGCGGACTTTTTCCGTACTGCGGCAAATATCGGTGAGCGAGATGGCACTCAGGTCGAAATGATCCTATTTGCTGGTTTGGTTTATTTTATTATTAGTATTGCCGCATCTATGCTGGTTAACTATTTGAAGAAAAGGACTGTTTGATGATCTCCCTGAAAAATGTATCCAAGTGGTATGGCCAATTTCAGGTTCTCTCCGACTGCTCAACTGAAGTTAAAAAAGGTGAAGTCGTTGTGGTCTGTGGCCCATCTGGCTCAGGCAAATCCACCCTGATAAAAACGGTTAATGGTCTGGAATCCATCCAACAGGGTGAAATTCTGGTTAATGACATTAAAGTCAATGACAAAAACACCAATCTGGCACAACTACGTTCTAAAGTCGGCATGGTGTTCCAGCATTTTGAGCTGTTCCCCCATCTCTCCATCATTGAGAATTTAACTCTAGCACAGATTAAAGTGCTTAATCGCGATAAAAAAACGGCAGAAGAAAAAGGGTTCAAATTACTTGAACGCGTTGGGCTTGCCAGTCAAGCGAATAAATTCCCATCGCAACTCTCCGGTGGTCAGCAGCAACGTGTAGCAATCGCCCGAGCCCTTTGTATGGACCCGATTGCCATGCTATTTGACGAACCCACCTCCGCACTCGACCCTGAAATGATCAATGAAGTGCTTGATGTCATGGTTAAACTGGCAGACGAAGGGATGACCATGATGGTTGTTACTCACGAGATGGGCTTCGCCCGTAAAGTAGCCAGCCGAGTTATCTTTATGGATGAAGGCAAAATTGTTGAAGATAGCAAGAAAGAAGATTTCTTTGCGAATCCAAAATCAGATCGCGCCAAAGAATTTCTCGCCAAAATTCTTCACTAGCCTCATTTCATCTCCGGTGGCGCCCCCCGTCGCCATCGGATTTTCCCTCAGAACCACTGTTTCTTATATATTAAATCAGATATGCTATGCCGATCTCATATTTTACCAATTAAATGATTGCTACCAGCGTAGCTTTTTACTCACCATAGGATTATCGGTGCCATGCAAGAACAATACCGTCCAGAAGATATAGAGCCGCAAGTTCAGCTTCACTGGCAAGAGAAGCAAACTTTTAAAGTGACAGAAGATAACAGCAAAGAAAAATATTACTGCCTGTCCATGCTACCTTACCCTTCTGGCCGACTACACATGGGCCATGTACGCAACTACACTATCGGCGATGTTATCTCCCGCTATCAGCGTATGCTGGGTAAAAATGTCCTGCAACCTATCGGTTGGGATGCGTTTGGCCTGCCTGCGGAAGGGGCCGCGGTCAAAAACAATACCGCACCTGCGCCGTGGACCTATGCCAACATCGAATATATGAAAGGTCAGTTGAAAACACTGGGCTTCGGTTACGATTGGGATCGTGAAGTCACAACCTGTACACCGGAATATTACCGTTGGGAACAGTGGTTCTTCACCCAATTGTATGAAAAGGGCCTGGTTTATAAAAAAACTTCCGCAGTTAACTGGTGTCCTCACGATCTGACCGTTTTAGCTAATGAACAAGTGGTCGATGGCTGTTGTTGGCGTTGTGACACTAAAGTTGAACGTAAAGAAATTCCTCAATGGTTTATCAAGATCACTGATTATGCCGAAGAGTTGTTAAATGATCTGGATACGCTGGAAGAGTGGCCTGAACAAGTCAAAACCATGCAGCGCAACTGGATTGGTCGCTCCGAAGGGGTAGAAATTACTTTTGATGTGGTTGATAGTCAGGAGAAGCTGACCGTCTATACTACCCGTCCTGATACGTTCCTCGGCGCCACTTATGTTGCGATTGCCGCAGGACATTCTCTGGCAAAACAAGCAGCAACAAATAACCCCGAACTGGTTGCTTTCATTGATGAGTGCCGTAATACCAAAGTTGCAGAAGCAGATATGGCAACAATGGAGAAGAAAGGCATGGCAACCAGTATGTTTGCTATTCATCCACTGACCAAAGAGAAAGTGGCAATCTGGGTTGCAAACTTTGTCCTGATGGAATACGGCACCGGTGCTGTCATGGCAGTTCCCGGCCACGATCAACGCGATTGGGAATTTGCGACAAAATATAACCTGCCAATGAAAGCTGTCATTCTGGACAGTGAAGGTAATGAACCCAATGTTCATGAAGCCCCGGTAACGGATAAGAATGTTCTGTTTAATTCCGGTGAATTTAGCGGTCTGAATCACGAAGCCGGTTTTAATGCCATTGCTGATAAACTGGTGGAAATGGGCGTAGGTAAGCGTAAAGTCAACTATCGTCTGCGTGACTGGGGGGTTTCCCGTCAACGTTACTGGGGCGCTCCTATTCCAATGGCAACGCTGGAAGATGGCACAGTTGTTCCGGTTCCAGCAGATCAATTGCCTGTTATTCTGCCGGAAGATGTCAAAATGGATGGCATCACCAGCCCAATTAAAGCTGATCTTGAATGGGCAAAAACCACTATCAACGGCCAGCCGGCACTACGTGAGACAGATACCTTCGATACCTTTATGGAATCTTCCTGGTACTACGCTCGCTACACCTGTCCAGATTATGACAAAGGCTTGCTCGATCCAACAGCTGCTAATTATTGGCTGCCAGTTGACCAATACATCGGTGGTATCGAACATGCCATCATGCACCTAATGTATTTCCGTTTCTTCCACAAACTGATGCGTGATGCGGGCTTGGTCAGTTCCAATGAACCCGCTAAACGCCTGTTATGTCAGGGCATGGTTCTAGCTGATGCTTTTTATTACATCGGCAAAAATGGTGAAAAAATCTGGGTTTCCCCAGCTGATACTATTGTTGAGCGTGATGATAAAGGCCGTATCGTTAAAGCGACGGATAAAGAAGGCCATGAGCTGGTTTATACCGGCATGAGCAAAATGTCTAAATCTAAAAACAACGGTATTGATCCACAATTGATGGTAGAAAAATATGGTGCTGATACCGTTCGCCTGTTTATGATGTTCGCGGCTCCACCAGAGCTGACATTAGAATGGCAAGAATCCAGCGTTGAAGGAGCAAATCGCTTCCTGAAACGTGTATGGCGCCTGGTTTATGAACATAGCAGCAAAGGGGCGACTCAACCGCTGGACATCACAAACCTGACAGTGGAACAAAAAGATCTATTCCGAGATCTGCACAAAACCATCGCTAAAGTCACAGATGATGTCGGGCGCCGTCAGGCATTCAATACTGCTATCGCCGCGGTAATGGAATTAATGAATAAACTGACCCGCGCACCACAAGAAACTGAGCAGGATCGCGCTCTGATGCAAGAGGCTCTGTTGGCGGTTGTCCGTATGTTGTCACCAATAACACCTCATGCTTGCTTTATTATGTGGCAAGCTCTGGGTGGTGAAGGAGACATTGATACGACTGATTGGCCACAAGCTGATGAACAGGCAATGGTTGAAGATACCAAGCTAGTCGTCATTCAAGTTAACGGTAAAGTGCGTGGTCGTGTTACTGTGCCAGCCGATGCGACTAAAGAATATGTTCATGATCTGGCAGCACAAGAGTATGGTGTGGCGAAATATCTTGAAGGCGTCACTATTCGCAAAGTCATTTATGTACCAGGCAAACTGCTGAATCTGGTCGTCGGCTGATAAAGGAGGCAATGTGCGACATCGTATTTTAACGTTGTTGCTGGGGTTGGCGGTGCTGGTCACCGCTGGCTGCGGTTTTCATCTGCGCGGCACCACTCAGGTGCCGCCGGAACTCAAAAAGTTGCAATTAACAAGCAGTGACCCATATGGGCCACTAGCCCGTTCTGTTCGCCAACAGCTTCGTCTGAATAACGTCACTATCCTTGAGGATGGCAGCGCTGATACTCCTATTTTGAAGTTAATCGGCTCTTCTGAAAATAAAGATACTGTCTCTGTTTTCCAAGATGGTAAGGCTGCTGAGCGCCAATTGACACTGTACGTTGATGCACAAGTCATTATGCCAGACGGCAGCATATACCCGTTGCGATCTAGGGTTGACCGATCTTTTTTCGACAACCCATTAGAAGCCCTGGCGAAAGATGCTGAAAACGAGATAATCAGTCAGGAAATGCGTGAACAAGCCGCTCGCGGGTTAGTTCGCCAGTTATTGACTGTTCACAACGCAGAAAAGCAGAAAACCAGAGAAAAACAGGCGGAACAGCAAGCTGCGCGAGCACAATGATCAAACTCTATCCCGAACAACTAATTTCGCAGCTCAATGAAGGGCTGCGAAACTGTTATCTGATATGGGGTAATGAACCCCTACTATTACAGGAAAGCCAGGATCACATCCGCAAAGCTGCTGAAAAACACGCTTTCACTGAACACTTCACCTATGCACTGGATAATCATACTGAGTGGGATGAAATATTCAGTATCTGTCAGTCATTAAGTCTATTTGCTAGCCGTCAAACACTCACTTTGCTTCTGCCGGAAAATGGCCCTAACGCAGCAATGGCTGAACAACTGGTAAAACTGGCAGGGCTTCTTCACCCAGATATACTGTTAATACTACGTGGTCTGAAATTGACCAAAGTTCAGGAGAACAGTAACTGGTTCAAAGCACTAGGAAAAAACGGTGTTTATATCAGTTGTCAGCCCCCCGAACAGCACCGTCTGCCGCAATGGGTTGCACAACGGGCCAAAGCCATGAAATTGACGCTGGAAGAACAGGCCAATCAACTACTGTGTTACTGTTATGAAGGAAATTTACTGGCGTTAGCTCAAGCACTTGAGCGCCTCTCCCTGCTATACCCTGATGGTAAACTGACCTTACATCGTGTTGAAAATGCTGTGAATGATGCGGCTCACTTTACACCTTATCACTGGGTAGACGCGTTATTAGCGGGTAAAGCAAAACGAGCCTGGCATATTTTGAAACAGTTAAAACAGGAAGATTGCGAAGCTGTTATTCTATTACGTACCGTACAGCGGGAATTGCTGCTGCTACTCACACTGAAACGCCAAAGTACCACAACCCCGATGAAAACGCTGTTAGATCAGCATCGGGTATGGCAAAACCGTCGCCCATTACTGACAAGTGCGCTGCAACGTCTCACTCAATATGATTTGCAGCGAGCAATTCATTTACTTGTACAGATGGAACGCCAGATCAAACAGGATTACGGCCAGTCTATTTGGTCAGATTTAGAAACTCTTTCCATGCTGTTATGTGGAAAAACCTTACCTGAGAGCTTGCTTAATGCCTCATACCACTAATTCTACTTGCCCGAAACAACCCGTTATTCAAGCACTATTTGGTGGAACATTCGATCCCATCCATTACGGGCATTTACAACCAGTTGAAACCCTTGCATATCAAACTGGCCTGAAACAAGTGATTTTACTACCAAACCACGTCCCGCCACACCGCCCACAACCAGAAGCTTCCGCACAACAGCGGCTTGAAATGGTACAACTGGCTGTACAAGATAACCCTCTGTTTACCGTCGATAAGCGTGAACTGGAGCGCACCATCCCCTCCTACACAATTGATACGCTAGAGTCATTCCGTCAGGAACTTGGCAACAAGCAACCACTGGCATTCATAATCGGCCAAGATGCTCTATTATCACTGCATACTTGGCATCGTTGGCAAGAACTGCTGAATCTCTGCCATTTACTGGTTTGCGCTCGTCCTGGTTATCAAACCCAATTTTCCACAACTAAAATGCAACAATGGTTTACAGAACATCAAATCTGCGATCCAAACCAGCTTGGTAGTCAACCTAACGGTTATATCTATCTGGCGGATACGCCACTGCTGCCTATCTCAGCAACAGACATTCGTCAACGCCACCAGCAAGGGTTAAGTTGTGACGATTTACTCCCCCTTGCAGTACAAAAGTATATAGACTCACAGGGGTTATATCGCCAATAGCGAAATCTACCTCGATTAGTCGCTTAGTTGGCTTACCCTTAAGTGACCTGACATGCTATTATTCCGCACTATTTAATCAATTGTGATAAAAAATAAGGATGAGCCTTTTGCAAGGTAAAGAACTCCAACAGTTTGTTATTGATAAGCTTGAAAACTCCAAAGCACAAGATATCGTTTCCCTAGATGTCCAAGGGAAATCCAGTATTACCGATTGTATGATTATCTGCACCGGAACCTCTAACCGCCATCTGATGTCTGTCGCAGATAATCTGGTTGATGACTGTCGTGCGAGCGGCCTTATCCCACTTGGTGTTGAAGGGCAAGGCGTGTCTGACTGGATCGTCGTAGACCTCGGTGAAGTTATCGTACATGTCATGCAAGAAGAGAGCCGCCGCATGTATGAACTTGAAAAGCTCTGGAGCTGAGTTTGAAGCTGCAATTAATTGCTGTAGGTACAAAAATGCCGGACTGGATACAGGCCGGCTTTATCGATTATTTGCGCCGTTTTCCTAAAGATATGCCATTTGAATCGGTAGAAATTCCGGCTGGCAAACGGGGTAAAAATGCGGATATTAAGCGCATTCTGGAAAAAGAAGGCGAACAGATGCTGGCCGCTATTGGCAAAGGCAACCGTATTGTTACCCTGGATATTCCGGGTTCCCGTTGGGAAACACCTCAACTGGCGCAACAACTTGAACATTGGAAGCGAGATGGTAGAGATGTCAGTTTATTGATAGGCGGGCCAGAAGGTCTCGCTCCAGCATGTAAAGCCGCCGCGGAACAAAGCTGGTCACTGTCACCGCTGACCTTACCCCATCCTCTAGTCCGGGTTTTGGTTGCGGAAAGCCTGTACCGGGCATGGAGCATTACCACCAATCATCCCTATCATCGGGAATAATTTGGTTATCAACGGATAAAAGCGAATTCTGGCAATGGGATGAAAAATAAACGTACCCCTTTTCGTGATTATACGGCTGAATCAGCCCTATTTGCTCGCCGCGCATTGGTGGCGTTTATTATCATCCTGGTACTGACTGGTATCCTGATCGCCAATCTTTACCATTTACAAATTACTCGCCACGAAGACTATCAAACCCGTTCAAACGAAAACCGGATTAAACTGGTTCCAATTGCGCCAAGCCGCGGTATCATCTATGACCGTAACGGAACCCCATTGGCGCTTAATCGAACCATCTACCAGTTGGAAATCATCCCCGAAAAGGTAGAAAACCTTGAGCAAACGCTGAATGATTTACGTAATGTTATCGATCTGACTGACGAAGACATTGCCAACTTTGAAAAAGAGCGTAAGCGTTCGCGCCGATTTACCTCTATCCCACTAAAAACGTCGCTTGATCATATTCAAGTCGCACGCTTTGCCGTTAACCAATACCGTTTCCCCGGTTTTGAAATAAAAGGTTACCAACGCCGCTTCTATCCTTATGGTTCAGCACTGACACATATCATCGGCTATGTGGCCAAAATTAATGATAAAGATGTAGAACGATTGGATAAAGAAGGTATTTTACCTAATTACGCCGCTACCCATGACATCGGCAAACTGGGTATTGAACGCTACTATGAAACTGTTTTACACGGCAAAACAGGTTATGAAGAAGTCGAAGTGAATAACCGTGGCCGAGTGATACGCCAATTACATGAACAACCACCACAGGCCGGACAAGATATTTACCTCACTATCGATCTCGAATTGCAGATCTACATTGAGAAACTCCTCACAACCAGCCGTGCTGCGGTTGTTGTCAGTGATCCACGTAATGGGGAAATTCTGGCGCTGGTATCTAACCCAAGCTATGATCCAAACCTATTCGTAAACGGCATCTCCAATAAGAACTACCAGGAATTATTAAACAACCCTGACAGACCGCTTATTAATCGTGCTACTCAAGGGATCTATCCTCCAGCTTCGACAGTGAAACCTTTTATCACCGTTGCAGCACTAAGCACAGGCGTTATCAATAAAAATACCACCATTTTTGATCCGGGTTGGTGGCAATTACCGGGTTCAGAAAAACGCTACCGTGACTGGAAACGTTGGGGACATGGTAGTCTCAATGCGCATAGAGCCATTGTAGAATCAGCGGATACTTTCTTCTATCAAGTTGCCTATGATATGGGAATTGATCGTCTATCCGAATGGATGACCAAGTTCGGCTATGGTGAATATACTGGCATCGACCTGGCCGAAGAACGCACCGGTATCATGCCTACTCGCGAATGGAAACAAAGGAAATATAAAAAACCTTGGTACCAAGGAGATACCATTCCTGTTGGTATCGGCCAGGGATATTGGACAGCAACACCCATTCAAATGGTAAAAGCACTGATAACCTTAATTAACGACGGTAATGTAAAAACACCACATCTGCTGCTAAGCAAGAAGCTGAAAGGTGAGATGATCCCTTATCAACAAACAGAAAATATCCAGATTGGCGATATCCATTCAGGATATTGGGAATTGGCAAAAAGTGGCATGTACGGTGTTGCCAACTTACCAAACGGTACCGGCCACAAGAGTTTTACCGGCACGCCTTATAAAGCAGCGGCCAAATCGGGAACAGCACAGGTCTACAGTTATGAAACCTACAACGCCAGTAAAATTGCTGAACATTTACGGGATCATAAGCTGATGATTGCTTTCGCGCCGTATGAAAATCCGACCGTAGCTCTTTCCATTATTTTAGAGAATGGAGGCGCAGGTCCAGCAGTAGGAACCCTTGTTCGCCAAATCCTCGACCACGTACTATTAGGGGATAACAACACAACATTGCCGAATGCGGTCCCTACTACCCCCGGAACAGAAAGTGACTGATTAACACCATGACAGAAAACCAAAAAAGGGTTCCTCTCTGGACCAGATTACATATCGACCTACCGTTACTCCTGTGCATTTTGGCATTGCTGATATACAGTGCTTTTGTTATGTGGAGCGCCAGCGGTCAAGATATGGGTATGATGGAGCGCAAAATGGGCCAAATTGGCGCCGGACTGGTTGTCATGCTCATCATGGCGCAGATTCCTCCAAGAGTTTATGAAAGCTGGGCCCCCCATCTCTATATCGTTTGTGTCATTTTACTGATTTTTGTCGATGCTTTCGGGCAAATAAGTAAAGGCGCACAACGCTGGCTGGATTTAGGCATCATCCGTTTCCAACCTTCTGAGATTGCCAAAATCGCAGTACCACTGATGATCGCACGCTTTATGAACCGCGATTTATGCCCCCCCTCTCTGAAAAATACCACCATTGCTCTGATGCTCATTTTTCTGCCTACTCTACTGGTCGCCGCTCAACCAGATCTGGGGACTTCAATTCTGATCGCGGCTTCCGGTCTGTTTGTTTTGTTCCTTTCTGGCATGAGTTGGCGATTGATCGGTATTGCAGCTCTACTATTAGCCTGCTTTATCCCCATTTTGTGGTTCTTCCTGATGCATGGCTATCAGCGCGATCGCGTCATGATGCTACTTGATCCAGAAAGCGATCCGCTAGGTAAGGGTTACCACATTATTCAATCAAAAATCGCAATTGGCTCCGGTGGCTTATCAGGTAAAGGCTGGCTATTAGGAACACAATCTCAATTGGAATTTCTGCCGGAACGTCATACAGATTTCATATTTGCCGTACTGTCGGAAGAACTTGGTTTAATTGGCGTACTACTGCTATTAACATTATATATGTTATTAATTATACGTGGGCTGGTCATCGCAACCAGGGCACAGAACACTTTTGGCCGGGTTATAGTTGGCGGCCTGGTGTTAATCCTATTTGTTTATATCTTCGTCAATATCGGCATGGTGAGTGGTATCCTGCCTGTAGTAGGCGTTCCCTTGCCATTTGTCAGTTATGGCGGCTCAGCGTTAATCGTCTTAATGGCTGGTTTCGGCATTATCATGTCGATTCACACACACCGAAAATTGTTGTCTAAAAGTTTATAGAGAAGAGGTTTCAATGCGTCAACACTGGCTTATACTTGGCATGATTGCAGCCCTGCTATCCGGCTGTACTACTCCTGACAAACAAAAACCTTCCCCGTTACCCACAGTATCAACGCAGGATGTTCTGGGAGCAGAACCTCGCTACGAACCTTATCACCCTAGCGCCAATAATGATTATCAGGTGAACGGACATACTTATCACATTGTGCAAAATCCTTCTCAGTTCAGTGAAACAGGTTATGCGAGTTGGTACGGTGAGGAATCTAGCGGCAAAATGACCGCAATTGGCGAGCGTTTTAATCCTTATGCGCTGACAGCCGCCCATCCTACCCTACCAATTCCAAGTTATGTCCGTGTGACCAACTTAAGCAATGGCCGTATGATGATTGTTAGAGTCAATGACCGTGGTCCTTATAAACCTGGACGAATTATTGATCTATCGAAGGCTTCTGCTGAACGCTTAAACCTGACTCAAAGTACCAAAGTTAAGGTTGATTTTATTGAGGTGGCCCAAGACGGTTCTGTCTCTGGTCCCGGTACCATTGGCAGCCAGATAGTTAAACAGAGTTACGCTCTACCGGGTAGACCAACGCTGACAACCAGCCCATTAGGAACGCCAACAATGGAGAACGTCCCTGATCAGACTGGCAGCCAGCCTTTAACAAATCAGCCGGTAGAACAGACTCAATCATTGATGGCACAACCGGAAACTACCGAGCAACTACCCGCAATGAAGCTGCAACCCCCTAAACCTGTTACAAACAGTACTTCGATAGTAACAGCACCGACAGCCGCCTCAGCGAATGGTTTTATGGTTCAGGTTGGCGCTGTTAGCAGTGAGCAGCGAGCAAAAGAGTGGCAACAAACACTGGCGCAACGCTTTAACGTTCAAGGACGCGTAACTCAACATAGTAACGTTTATCGTGTACAGTTGGGGCCATTCAACAATCGCCAGCAAGCTGCCGATTTACAACAAAAACTAGCTGACCAGATACAACAATCTTCTTTTATCGTCAGCCCTTAATTGTTCTCTTACTGATACCTCACTTTGATTCAGATATCAGTAAGAGGAGTAAAAAAATGTCAACCCGAGTCTTGTCAAAATTTGGCAATGTCAGTATTTTTTTCATTTGCTATGATGTGGCTCGATATCAACCTTTTCTCACGGATGCTGTCCAACCGACCATGAAATATACAACCACTTCTCATTTTATAAAAAGCGCCGCCTTGGGTGTCGCGCTGGCAATAAGTGCTTCTGCCTTTGCCGATGGAAATGATGTCAACCTGAAAACGATGATCCCAGGCGTGCCTCAGATCGATGCGGAAGCTTATATCCTTATCGACTACAATTCAGGCAAGGTGCTGGCTGAAATGAATGCAGACGCACACCGTGATCCTGCCAGTCTGACAAAAATGATGACCAGTTATGTCATTGGTCAAGCAATTAAATCAGGCAAAATCCATCCAAATGATATGGTCACTGTCGGTACTGACGCATGGGCAACAGGTAATCCGGTATTTAAAGGTTCTTCCCTGATGTTCCTCAAGCCAGGCGATCAAGTCTCGGTTTCCATGTTATCCCGCGGTATAAACTTGCAATCCGGTAACGATGCCTGTGTTGCAATGGCAGATTATGTTGCCGGTAGCCAAGAGTCTTTCGTTAATTTAATGAATGGTTATGTGAAATCGCTTGGATTAAAGAATACGAATTTCAAAACCGTTCATGGTCTGGATGCAGAAGGCCAATACAGCTCCGCCCGTGATATGGCACTGATTGGTCAAGCGCTGATCCGTGATGTTCCCGAAGAATACGCCATCTATAAAGAAAAAGAGTTTACCTATAACAATATCCGTCAGACAAACCGTAACGGCTTGTTATGGGATAAGAGCTTGAATGTCGATGGTATTAAAACCGGCCACACTAGCGCAGCGGGTTATAACCTGGTCGCTTCTGCAATGGAAGGCGATATGCGTCTGATTTCTGCGGTATTAGGCGGCCACACTTATAAAGGCCGGGAAACAGAAAGTAAGAAACTACTGACCTGGGGTTTCCGTTTCTTTGAAACTGTTGCTCCTCTGCAAGCAAACAAAGAGTTCGCTTCTGAACCAGTCTGGTTTGGAGATAACGATAGGGTTCAGTTAGGAGTTGATAAAGATGTTTATCTGACTATTCCCCGTGGTCGTCTGAAAGATCTGAAAGCCAGCTATGTCATGAATAATAGTGAATTACATGCACCACTGGAGAAAAACCAAGTCGTGGGTACTATCAACTTTCAACTTGATGGTAAGACTATTGAACAACGGCCTTTAGTCGTCATGAATGAAGTAAAAGAAGGCGGTATCTTCAGCCGCTTTATCGATTACATCAAGCTATTATTTCATCATTGGTTTGGCTAATTCTTGAAATAATTAAGCGATAAACAGAGCCCGCCAAAGCGAATCGCGGGCTACCGCCTGATCGCAGCAAATGCCCCCGCATTTTAAGGCGGGGGAAGTATCAAATTTTACAGAAGAAACTGACCGTACCTATCGCGGAAAGCAAAAACAGGAGCGCCCATGAAAACGAAATTAAATGAACTGCTTGAGTTCCCTTGTTCATTCACTTACAAAGTGATGGGCTTGGCGGAGCCTGAGCTAGTCAATCAGGTCGTTGAGGTAGTTCAACGCCATGCACCGGGCGATTACTCTCCACAAGTGAAACCAAGCAGCAAAGGCAACTACCACTCAGTATCCATTACCATCAATGCGACTCATATTGAACAAGTAGAAACGCTGTATGAAGAGTTAGGTAACCTTGAACTGGTACGGGTCGTGTTGTAATAGAAGCCAAAGAATCCCCTATAATTTCACAGGGGATTCTTTATCTATCAGAAATACCACTATTTCAGGTGCACTAAACTGGAGAGAACCTCTTCCGAGGGTTATACTGACCAAATCTTATAGCTATCAAATGAAGTTTCAATTGCAACATAAAACGATTTTCTTACGTCAATTAGGAATACAACCCTACGGGCCGATTTCTGATGCAATGCACTTATTTACTGAGCAGCGAGATATTAATACACCTGATGAAATCTGGCTGGTACAGCATCCAAAAGTCTTTACTCAAGGACAAGCAGGTAAAGCTGAACATTTACTGTTCCTTGGTGATATTCCGATTATTCAATCCGATCGTGGTGGACAAGTCACCTATCATGGCCCTGGCCAACAGGTTATGTATGTCATGATTGACATCAAACGCGCCAAAATTGGTGTACGGCAACTGGTTACGGCGATAGAAGATACTGTCATTAAAACTCTTGCTCACTTTGGTGTGGAAGCCTATGCCCGCCCGGATGCCCCCGGTGTCTACGTCAATGAAGCCAAAATTTGCTCTCTTGGATTACGGATACGCAAAGGTTGTTCTTTCCACGGGTTAGCCCTCAATATCGCAATGGATTTAGAACCCTTTTTACGTATTAATCCTTGTGGCTATGCCGGCATGAAAATGATTCAACTCAGTGATTTAGTTCCTGAAATTACTGTTGAGCAAGTACAGCCTATTCTGGTGGAGAAATTTTGCCATCAGTTAGGATTTAAATTGAACAATTAAAGATGCTATAATTTTTTAACATTTTTCAAAAATTTTTTAATGGTTTGTCATACAGTAGACTGAATGATAAATCTCAACCTGATGAATTTAACACTGGAACCAGCACGATTATGAGTAAACCAATTCAGATGGAACGCGGCATAAAGTACCGCGACGCAGACAAAATGGCGCTGATCCCGGTCAAAACAGTGATGACCGAACGTACAGAAATCTTGCGTAAACCTGAGTGGATGAAAATCAAACTTCCTGCGGATTCCAGCCGCATTCAGGGCATCAAATCCGCCATGCGCAAAAATGGTCTGCATTCCGTCTGTGAAGAAGCGTCCTGCCCTAACCTGGCTGAATGTTTCAATCACGGTACAGCAACCTTCATGATCCTTGGCGCAATTTGCACCCGCCGTTGCCCTTTCTGTGATGTTGCACATGGCCGCCCAATGGCACCTGACACCAACGAACCGGTAAAACTGGCACAAACCATTAAAGATATGGCT
Organism: Photorhabdus namnaonensis; assembly: GCF_001684335.1. Lineage (GTDB taxonomy): Bacteria > Pseudomonadota > Gammaproteobacteria > Enterobacterales > Enterobacteriaceae > Photorhabdus > Photorhabdus namnaonensis. The sequence goes on along the minus strand of NZ_LOIC01000077.1, from coordinate 22,885 downwards.
CTGCGCTACGTTGTCATCACCTCCGTTGACCGAGATGATCTACGTGACGGTGGTGCTCAACACTTTGCTGATTGTATCTCTGCTATTCGTGAAAAAAATCCATCCATCAAAATTGAAACCTTAGTGCCTGATTTCCGTGGACGCATGGATCGCGCACTTGAAATACTGACAGCAACACCACCCGACGTCTTTAACCATAATCTGGAAAACGTACCTCGGGTTTACCGTCAAGTGCGCCCTGGTGCAAACTATGAGTGGTCACTAAAATTACTTGAAAAGTTTAAAGAAGCCCACCCTGATATTCCAACCAAGTCAGGTCTGATGGTCGGTCTCGGAGAAACCAACGAAGAAATTCTTGATGTTATGCGCGATCTGCGCCGCCACGGTGTGACTATGCTGACTCTGGGACAATACCTACAACCTAGTCGTCATCATTTACCGGTACAACGTTACGTCAGCCCACAGGAATTTGATGAGATGAAAGAAGAAGCGTTAGCTATGGGATTCACCCATGCTGCCTGCGGTCCATTTGTTCGTTCTTCTTATCATGCTGACTTGCAAGCCAGAGGTGAAGAGGTCAAATAACCCAGTTTCTTATACCCTATGGATTTCAAGCTGCATAGCGACGGCAAGGGAGTGAATCCCCGAGAGCATAGCAAACTATGTGACCGGGGTGAGCGAGTGCAGCCAACAAAGAGGCAACTTGAAAGATGACGGGTATATTATGACTAATATTATTCTGGCAGTATTTATCGGAGGTGGCTTTGGCAGCGTATTACGCTGGTTTATCAGCCTCCGCCTTAATAATATTTCTTCTAATATCGCGATTGGCACCCTTACTGTTAACTGTATCGGTGCATTAATTATCGGACTAGGATTGGCCTATTTTAATAAATCTACCCATCTCGATCCGGCTTGGAAATTGATGTTGACCACCGGTTTTTGTGGCGGTTTAACAACCTTTTCCGCCTTTTCTGTTGAAGTGGTTTATTTGTTACAGGAAGGAAAACTAGGATGGGCGCTGGGAACAGTTTTGCTTAATCTTTTTGGATCATTATTAATGACCATGTTAGCTTTTGTATTGATGAATGAACTTTAAATTAAAATTACCTACATATCACACAAGCCAAAAAAAACCCGTTGAAATAACGGGTTTTCGAAATACGGAGTTAAAATCAGATAGCGACAACGTTTACAGCAGATGGACCTTTAGCGCCGTCAGTGATTTCAAACTCTACTTTTTGACCTTCTGCCAAAGTTTTAAATCCGTTACTCTGAATAGCAGAGAAATGCACAAATACGTCTTTGCTACCATCTTCTGGAGTGATAAACCCGAATCCTTTAGATTCATTAAACCACTTAACGTTACCTTTAATTTTTGACATCAAACTTACCTTTAACGTGAAAATTAAGACACAAAATCTGTGTCGCATACAGTACAGCAAATAAGTTGGTTCATTGTCTACAACCAAGATCACGAAAAGCATAATAAAATACGACAGATGTTATCTTTAATTTAGTTTTACCACTAAATAATACACATATATATAAATATCTATAACCCTCCCTGGTCTTTTATCACACAATTTACCTAACAAACAAATGACTAGGTTTTTTCATGTTCCAATAGCCAGCTTTTAATATTCAAGCCTCCGGTATATCCCACCAATTTACCATCATGTCCAATAACACGATGGCAAGGCACAATTAATGAGATCGGATTACGAGAATTAGCCATTCCTACCGCGCGGCAATAATTAACTGAACCTAATGCTAATGAAAGTTGCTTATAACTCCACACTTCTCCAAATGGGATCTTACATAGCTGTAACCATACACGCTGCTGGAATTCAGTTCCTGCCGGGTTGAGTGGAACAGAAAACTCAGTACGCTTACCCGCAAAATATCCCCGTAACTCTTTCACGCACTGCTTAGTAATATCATTTTTTACTTCGGGCGCTGTTTTTTCATCAACAAAATATAGACTGGTCACCCCCTTATCATCCGCAGTGATATGAATATACGGTTTAGGAAATCCTTTGGGTGTATCAAAATAGTGATGATACATAACCACCTCCATTGAAAAAAATATCAATCATTATAGGGATTAGAGTAAATCGTCTTTTCGACAAATTGCAATGATGAATTCAGTTGCTCCCTTACCACCGACTAGAAAACTTAAACTTGTCTAAAGGCGAAAATCCTGCCAACAAACAGAGAATAACCCACATTGTAATTTTAATGATAATCACTCGATGTAAAATTAACACCATATATAGTATGGTTGAAATAAAATTTCGCTATATATAGTATAGTTCAAGTTATGGCCTTTAGTAAAATTATTACTCATGAACCAAATTTTGCCATTGCATGCCCACAAACTGACAAAGGAGTCGTTAATGAGCATTACCATTTATAGCAAACCGGACTGCGTACAATGCAACGCAACCTATCAAGCGCTAAACCGAAGAAACATTCCTTATCAGATTGTCGATTTGACCGAAAACCCGCAGGCTCTAGCGACTATCCGTGCTATGGGCTATCAGCAAGTTCCTGTGGTTGTCACGGACACACAGCATTGGTCAGGATTTCGTCCAGATAAAATCAACGCATTAACTGAAAATTTGTAGGTTTATTATGAATATAAATCCGCTGATCTATTTCTCCAGTTCGTCCGGTAATAGCCATAGATTTGTTCAGAAACTGGAAATACCAGCCTTCCGTATTCCGATCAATCAAGCGGGTAACCCATTAAATGTAACTTCTCCTTACATTTTACTGACACCCAGTTATGGCGGTGGTAGTGCTAAAGGCGCCGTTCCACCACAAGTGATTCGATTTCTAAATATCGCCGAAAACCGGGCACTAATCCGGGGAATCATCGCGGCCGGGAATACAAACTTTGGCGAAGCTTACGGCATCGCTGGACGGATAATTTCAGAGAAATGTCAAATCCCCCTCCTATACCGTTTTGAGCTGTTGGGTACTGAAGAAGATGTACAACGGGTACGCCAAGGTATTCAAAGATTCTGGCAACTGATTCATTAGAGAATAGGTAATTATGACTTTTCAAATTAATGCACAACAGGATTATCATGCTTTAAATGCCTTGCTCAATCTGTACGATAGTGAAGGAAAGATTCAATTTGATAAAGACAAACTGGCTACTCATTACTATTTTCGCCAGCATGTAAATCCAAACACACTATTTTTTGATAGCTTAAAAGAGAAGCTGGATTTCCTCCAACAAGAGGGATATTACGAAACAAACGTGCTGGAACAATACGATTTTGCTTTTATTAAAAAGCTCTTTCAGCAAGCCTATAGCAAAAAATTCCGCTTTCAAACCTTTCTGGGCGCATTCAAATATTACACCGGCTATACTCTGAAAACCTTCGATAATAAACGTTATCTGGAACGCTATGAAGATCGGGTATGCATGGTCGCACTGACCTTGGCCCAAGGCGATCAGCTGCTGGCTTGTCGTCTGGTGGATGAGATGATCAGCGGCCGTTTTCAACCAGCAACGCCAACTTTTCTTAATTGCGGTAAGAAACAGCGAGGAGAATTGGTTTCCTGTTTCCTGTTGCGCATTGAAGACAATATGGAATCCATCGGGCGTTCTGTTAATTCAGCACTACAGCTTTCAAAACGTGGCGGTGGTGTCGCATGCTTACTCAGTAACTTACGGGAAACGGGCGCCCCGATAAAAATGATTGAAAACCAATCATCAGGTGTTATCCCAGTGATGAAAATGCTGGAAGACGCGTTTTCATACGCCAATCAACTCGGTGCACGCCAGGGTGCGGGCGCTGTTTATCTCCATGCTCATCACCCCGATATTCTCCGTTTTCTGGATACAAAACGGGAAAACGTCGACGAAAAAATTCGTATAAAAACACTCTCTATTGGCGTCGTTATTCCTGATATCACTTTTGAGCTGGCTAAACATAATGAAGATATGTACCTATTCTCACCTTATGATATTCAACGGGTTTATGGCGTGCCAATGTCCGAAATTAGCATTACAGAAAAATATGCTGAAATGGTGAATAACCAACAAATTCGGAAATCAAAAATCAATGCCCGTGAATTTTTCATGACATTAGCTGAGATCCAATTCGAATCTGGCTATCCCTATATTATGTATGAAGACACTGTGAATGATGCTAACCCAATTAAAGGTCGGATTAATATGAGTAATTTATGTTCCGAAATTTTACAGGTTAACAGTGCCAGCGAATATGAAGATGATCTAAGTTACCGCCATATTGGCAAAGATATTAGTTGTAATCTGGGATCAATGAATATAGCTAATACAATGGATTCACCTGATTTTGCCCTCTCTATTGAAACGGCTGTCCGCGCTTTAACCGCGGTATCAGATATGAGCCATATCCGTTCAGTTCCTTCTATTGAAAAAGGAAATCAGGATTCTCATGCTATTGGTTTGGGTCAAATGAATCTTCACGGCTATTTGGCAAGAGAAAAAATTCATTATGGTTCTGAAGAGGGAATAGATTTCACCAATATCTATTTCTATATTGTCACTTACCACGCTCTGCGTACTTCCAATCAGATCGCCATTGAACGCAATAGCTACTTTAAAGGTTTTAAAGATTCTCGTTATGCCAGTGGTGAATTTTTCAATAAATATACAGAAAACACATGGCAACCTCAGACAAAAAAAGTCTCTCAATTGTTTGAACAAGCAGGAATAACCATTCCTAATCAACAAGACTGGCTTACATTAAAAGCCTCAATTATGACTCACGGTATCTACAATCAAAATCTCCAAGCTATTGCTCCTACCGGTTCTATTTCATATATCAACAATTCAACCTCAAGCATTCACCCGATTGTATCCCGTATTGAGATTCGTAAAGATGGTAAAACAGGACGAGTATATTATCCAGCGCCATTTATGACGAATAATAATCTTGAATATTACCAAAATGCTTACGAAATAGGACCGAAAAAGATTATTGATACTTATGCTATAGCTACTCAACACGTCGACCAAGGATTATCACTGACACTCTTTTTCAAAGACGATACCACTACCCGTGATATTAACAAAGCCCAAATTTATGCCTGGCGTAAAGGAATTAAAACACTTTATTACATCCGTCTGAAACAAACTGCTCTGGAAGGCACGGAAGTACAAGATTGTGTTTCATGCTCACTGTAAAATGATTCTGGAAATTTATTATGATTAGTAATCCTATACGCGCAATTAACTGGAACCGGATTGAAGATGATAAAGATCTAGAAGTTTGGAACCGACTGACAACTAATTTTTGGTTACCGGAAAAAATTCCATTATCCAATGATATTCCTTCATGGAATACACTGACGACAGAAGAAAAAGAGCTGACTATTCGGGTATTCACCGGGCTGACACTACTGGACACAATTCAGAACACCGTTGGCGCTCCAGCGTTAATGGAAGATGCTCTGACACCTCACGAAGAAGCGGTTATGTCCAATATTAGCTTTATGGAAGCTGTTCACGCACGTTCTTATAGTTCCATTTTTTCAACATTATGCCTAACAACTGATGTGGATGATGCTTATCGCTGGAGTGAAAGGAATATTTCATTACAGAATAAAGCTAAAATTATATTAAATCATTATAGTTATCATCATCCATTAAAGAAAAAGGTTGCCAGTGTTTTTCTAGAATCATTTTTATTCTATTCAGGCTTCTATTTACCTATGTATTGGTCAAGTCGAGGAATATTAACAAATACAGCCGATTTAATCCGACTTATTATCCGAGATGAAGCCATTCATGGTTATTATATTGGATATAAATTTCAACAATCATTAAATAAATATTCAACATTAGAGCAAAAAGAAATTAAAGAATTCACTTTTTCATTATTATTAGAATTATACGAAAATGAAATTAAATATACAGAAGAACTTTATGATATTGTTGGCTGGAGTGAAGATGTTAAAAAATTCTTGCATTATAATGCTAATAAAGCGTTAATGAACCTTGGCTACGAAACCTTATTTCCTCCAGAAATGACAGATGTCAGCCCTGCAATCCTATCTGCATTATCACCAAATGCCAATGAAAACCATGATTTCTTTTCTGGTTCAGGTTCATCATATGTTATCGGTAAAGCAGTTAATACTGAGGATGAAGATTGGAATTTCTAAAGAGAATGGTTTGATTTTACATAGGATAATTCAAAATAACTATAATACTCTAATATTTTAATGGCCAGATTATTGAGCCTCTTTTTTAAACGATAAAACGCCATAAAATCCTTATATTTTTATGGCGTTTTTTCATAACTGTTACCATCTCTACAGATATTTTTTACCATCCCCGCCTCTTATTATCATCCTAAACAACAAGAAACATTAATGTAACTAATTAATTCCAAATTAAATTTCATCACAATTAGATATAATCAACATCATAAACTAATAATCGATTCCATTTACAACATGGTAAATAATTTATTTGGCAACTAGATGAAAAAACATATTAATAACAACAGCATAGATGATATTTATCCTTTTAATAACCACATTGATTTATACGAAATAATTTGCCAATAACAATGAAATTACGACAAATACATCTAATTTAAGTCATTTAATATTACTATTTTTTACATTAATTATTATTAACATAGGGTTGTCAGGCTCTCTCAGTATGTTAGGGTATATATATTCAAAGAATCATGCAGAGATGAATAATGCATAACACCATTACATAACCATCGAAAGGGAAGTAACTATTTCATGGCAATTAAACTTGAAGTTAAAAACCTCTATAAGATATTTGGCGATCATCCAGAATATGCTTTCAAATTATTGAATTCAGGCTTAAGCAAAGATCAGATATTTGAAAAGACAGGTATGACTGTCGGCATACAAAATGCCAATCTGGCCATTGAAGAAGGAGAAATATTTGTCATCATGGGATTATCAGGCTCCGGCAAATCCACAATGGTACGCCTTCTCAATCGTCTGATAAAACCGACTCGCGGCCAGGTACTAATTGACGGTGAAGATATTTCTGAGATTCCAGAAACAGCATTAAGAGAAATTCGCCGTAACAAAATCAGTATGGTTTTCCAATCATTTGCACTGATGCCACATCTAAACGTACTGGAAAACAGCGCCTTTGGTATGGAACTTGCCGGGATCGCCAAACAAGAGCGCGATAAAAAAGCATTGGATGCACTGAAACAGGTAAACCTGGAAAATTATGCGCAATCCTATCCAGATGAGCTATCAGGCGGAATGCGCCAACGTGTCGGGCTTGCCAGAGCATTAGCTAATAACCCAGATATTTTGCTAATGGATGAAGCGTTTTCTGCCCTCGACCCATTAATTCGTACAGAAATGCAAGATGAACTGTTAAGTCTGCAAGGCAATCAGCCACGGACTATCGTCTTTATTTCTCACGATTTAGATGAAGCAATGCGCATCGGCGATCGGATTGCCATTATGCAAGACGGTGTTGTTGTACAAGTCGGCACGCCTGATGAAATCCTGAATAATCCAGCAAATGACTATGTGAAAACTTTCTTTCGTGGCGTAGATATCAGCCATGTATTTAGTGCTAAAGACATTGCCCGCCGCCGTCCAGACTCTCTGCTTCATATTGCACCCGGTTTTGGTCCTCTTTCTGCATTGAAAGTCCTCGATGACGAAAACAGAAACTATGGTTACTTGATCGAACATGGACAAAAATTCGCCGGTATAGTTTCCACAAATTCATTGGAAAAAGCATTACGGGAAAAAAAACTTATCGAACACGCCATATTAGCGGAACCGACCGCCGTTGCCGCAGATATGCCCCTCAATGAGCTGATTGCTGTTGTAGCACAATCACCTTGTGCGGTTCCGGTTGTTGGAAATAACGACAAATACATCGGCGTTATTTCCAAAGGGATGCTGTTGCAGGCATTAGATAAGGAGACACCAAATGAGTAATCAAAACGAACATCAAACTCAGCCTGGACAGAATACACAAGATGCCCCTTCCTCTAATGTGGATAATACAGATCCCTGGAACAACGGAACCAGTGCTGACAATGCAACAGGTTCTGACTGGCTGGATGCTCCCACAACTACGGTACAGCCTGAACATTTCAATATCATGGACCCATTCCAGCACCCACTTATCCCCTTAGATTCATGGGTAACTCATGCCATTGATTGGATTGTGCTAAATTTTCGTCCTGCATTTCAGGGGATACGCATCCCCATTGATTTTGTTCTCAGTGGCTTTGAACAATGTCTGACTTCAATACCAGCGCCTATTGCCATCCTATTTTTCGCCTTGATTGCCTGGCAGTTATCAGGCATTAGCATGGGTATTACCGCGCTGATTTCTCTGGTAATTATTGGTGCAATAGGCGCATGGTCTGAAGCGATGGTTACGCTATCACTAGCTCTGACATCTCTGTTGTTCTGCACTATCGTTGGCTTACCACTCGGTATATGGCTGGCACACAGCAAAAGAGCTGCAAAAATCATTCAACCTCTGCTTGATGCTATGCAAACCACACCGGCATTCGTCTATCTGGTTCCAATTGTCATGCTGTTTGGCATCGGTAACGTGCCTGGAGTTATCGTTACCATTATCTTTGCTCTACCCCCGATTGTCCGTCTGACAATTTTAGGCATCAAACAAGTTCCGACAGATCTGATAGAAGCAGCCGAATCTTTTGGCGCCAGCCCTCGCCAGATGCTGTTTAAAGTTCAATTACCACTGGCTATGCCAACCATTATGGCCGGTGTCAACCAAACCCTGATGCTGGCCCTATCAATGGTTGTTATTGCATCAATGATTGCAGTTGGCGGTTTAGGCCAAATGGTTTTGCGAGGTATTGGCCGTCTCGATATGGGACTTGCCGCAGTAGGCGGCGTCGGGATTGTTATTCTGGCGATTCTCCTTGACCGCCTAACACAGTCTCTTGGCCGCGATAACCGAACGAAAGGAGTAAATCGCTGGTATGCCACTGGGCCAATTGGGTTAATTACTCGTTTATTCAGCCAAAAAGCATAACCTTCAAAAACACCGATCAAACCACAAGAGTTTGGTAAATACATGATGACTGCAACAGGAGGAAAAACCATGCGCAAAATAGTTATCTGGGCGATATCCCTGTCATCACTGATAAGCTCTCAATTATTCGCTGTCGAACTACCAGGTAAAGGTATCAGCGTACAACCCGTACAAAGCACCCTTAGCGAAGAAACATTCCAGACGTTGATCGTCAGTAAAGCATTGGAAAAACTTGGCTATGATGTCAAACCCATCAAAGAAGTAGACTACAACGTCGCTTATTCCTCTATCGCTTCCGGTGACGCAACCTTTATGACCGTGAGTTGGGAACCATTGCATAACACTCAATATCAGGCAACAGGTGGTAATGCAAAATTCTACCGTGTTGGCAACTATGTAGAAAATGCCGCTCAGGGGTACTTAATCGACAAAAAAACAGCGAAAAAATACAACATCACGAATATTGCCCAACTGAAAGATCCGAAAATAGCCAAATTATTCGATACTAACGGTAATGGAAAAGCCGATTTGACTGGCTGTAATCCCGGTTGGGGCTGTGAAATCGCCATTAACCATCATCTTAAAGCTTATGGTTTAAACAATAGCGTTGAACATAATCAAGGGAACTATGCAGCTATGATGGCAGATACTATTACCCGCTATAAAGAAGGCAAACCCATCTTATATTACACATGGACACCTTATTGGGTCAGTGATGTGCTGAAACCGGGCAAAGATGTTGTCTGGCTGCAAGTTCCTTTCTCCGCTATGCCTAACGATGAAAGAATAGATACGAAACTGCCAAATGGTGCTAACTATGGTTTCCCGCCAAGTATTATGCACATTGCCGCCAATAAAAAGTGGGCAGAAGTCAACCCGTCCGCCGCCAAACTATTTTCTATCATGAAAATGCCCCTCGCTGATATCAACGCCCAAAATTTGCGGATGCATAATGGTGAAGCATCACAAACGGAGATTGAACGCCACGCCAATGGTTGGATTAAAGCTCATCAGAAATTGTTTGATGGTTGGATCGAAACCGCCGCCAAGGCTGCCAAAAATAATTAACATTCTGGATATCACAGTGAATTGGTCTATACCAATTCACTATTTTTCACTTTCATTTTCTTTTATACCAAACTTATCGACTCAATTAGTGTTTTTAAGTTTAACCCCTCGATTCCTTCTGTTTTAACATTGAATCTGATAATAAAAAATCATTACAATGTGAAAAATTTATCACGTGACTACTTACTGTTTTTAATAAATTAAATATCTATCTCCCTCACTTAACCTGCTGTTTAAATATAAGAAAACCTATCTATGGAAGAAAATATTTCCCGTACATCATTAAGCCCTGCTTTAGTAGCTCTGATAGCAATTGCCACAGGTCTGGTTGTCGCCAGCAACTACTATGCGCAACCGCTGCTCGATACTATCGCACTACAATTTAATCTGACCGCCAATGAAGCGGGATTTATTGTGACCACAGCTCAATTGAGCTATGCCGTCGGCTTGATATTCCTTGTGCCACTAGGTGATATGTTTGAGCGACGTGGCCTGATTGTCTCCATGACAATATTAGCCGCCGTTGGATTATTAATTACCGCTACATCGCAGAACATCTGGCAAATGCTATTAGGAACGGCACTGACGGGCTTATTTTCGGTAGTCGCCCAAGTACTGGTTCCTCTGGCCGCAACACTTGCCCTCCCCCACCAGCGCGGGAAAGCTGTCGGTACGATTATGAGCGGTTTACTGCTTGGAATATTACTGGCAAGAACCATATCAGGAACAATGACGACTCTTGGTGGCTGGCGAACCGTTTTTTGGGTTGCCAGCGTCTTATTGGTGATCCTTTCTTTAACATTATGGCGCTACCTGCCCCGTTATAAACAAGTAACTGATCTCAATTATTTCCAATTACTACGCTCTATTGCAAAATTCGTTACTACGACCCCTCTTCTAAGAGTACGCTCTATACTGGGGGCACTGACATTTGCCAATTTCAGCATGCTATGGACATCAATGGCATTCCTGCTCTCAGCACCTCCTTTTAACTATTCCGAAGGCGTAATCGGCTTATTTGGGTTAGTCGGTGCCGCCGGAGCACTGATGGCAACCAAAACTGGGCAACTCGTTGATAAAGGAAAAGGCTCTCTGACCACCACCATTTCTCTGGTGCTATTACTACTTTCATGGATACCGATCGGCTTAGCCAAAGAATCATTAATTGGCTTTATGATAGGTATTTTGCTTCTTGATATCGCAATTCAAGGCGTTCACGTTACGAATCAAAGCACGATATACCGCATTATGCCGGAAGCCAGAAACCGACTCACTGCCGCTTACATGACCATCTATTTTATCGGTGGAGCCTTTGGCTCTCTGGTTTCAGGCTATGCTTACAAACACTCAGGTTGGTATGGCGTCGCAGCCGCTGGCATGGCTATCTGTACAATCAACCTAATCGTTTGGTTTTTCGGCAAAAAGTACGAACCAAAGACGTCGTAAAAAAACAAGCCATGACATAAAAACGCTTAAATAAAAACATTTATGAAACATTTATTAAGGATGATATTTTCTATTTGATTTCCTTTTGTTAATGTTACATAACATTTATATAACCAGATGGATTTTATGCCTGTTTCTGATACATCATCCCCCTTAACCAGTAAAAAATCTTCTTTTACTGAAGGAATAATAGACAGTTTACCTATTGTCATCGGTTACATTCCCGTAGCCTTTGCTTTTGGTCTCAATGCTGTAAAACTTGGCTTCAACCCAATAGAAGCCATCTTCTTTTCATGCATCATCTACGCCGGTGCAAGTCAATTTGTCATCACAGCTTTATTAAGCGCAGGTACATCACTATGGATCTCTGCCCTAACAATCATGGCAATGGATGTTCGCCATATTCTTTATGGTCCATCTTTAAGGCACCGTATCAAAGATAAGTTAACGGAGAAAAAAACCGTTATCTGGGCTTTTGGTCTGACAGATGAAGTTTTTGCAGCCGCTACTGCAAAGCTTATTAAGAACCAACGGAGCTGGAGTGAAAACTGGATGGTTGCTATTGTGATCTGTTCCTGGCTGGCCTGGGTCGTAGGTACCGCAGCCGGGGCATTTCTTGGTAACGGTTATTTGGAATCCTATCCTGCCGTAGAAGCTGCCATGATTTTCATGTTACCAGCACTGTTTCTCAGTTTTCTTCTTGCTTCTTGCAGAAAGCAAAATAGTTATTGTGTTGCAACCGCGCTAACCGGGGCACTGTTGGGAATTACATTTTTCTCAATTCCAGTTGCTATTCTGGCGGGTATTGTCGGTGGCTGTATCGCAGCACTGTTACAACCGCAAAACAGTTGCAATGACTCTTCTGAACAAAAGGAAACATCATGATTGACAGCAAGATTCTGCTCATTGGGCTATTTGTTGGGTTAGCTAACTTTTCATTTCGCTATCTGCCGCTACGATTTGGGAAAGCACGTCAATCTGCCGGCAGGAAAGGTGGAAAAACCAGCGTTATTCTTGACAGTATTGGCATTGCATCCATCTGTTCTTTACTCATCGTATCGGGTGTACCTGATGTGATGAGAGAGAGTCAAAAGCTATTTCCGACCCTCATAGGTTGTCTGACTATCTGCTTAATCTTTTACAAAACAAGGAAAATTGTACTCGCAACGTTATTCGGCGCACTGCTTTTTGGACTAACATTCAAAATATTTATGAATTAGGTATCAATATTAAAAGAAATATGATGATAACAAATAACTACAATTGCTAAATTTATCTTTTAATATACCATTTGGATGTTTGATAACAAAAGTTATCTTACCAGTTGAAACTAATAAGGTATCTAAATAATGGAAAGTTCGTTTACGCCTACCGAAGAATTACTGAATATTCGTGCAGCACAGCAAGCCAAATTAAATAAAGATATCCCTTATCAAGAGATCCTGTTGACTAGGTTATCAATGCACGTCCAAAGTAAATTGCTTGAAAACCGTAATAATATGCTGAAAGCCCAGGGAATCAACGAGACTTTGTTCATGGCCCTGATGATCCTTGATACTAAGGAAAGCCACAGCATTCAGCCATCAGAATTAAGTGCCGCATTGGGTTCTTCCCGTACTAATGCCACTCGTATTGCTGATGAATTAGAGAAACAGGAATGGATTGAAAGAAAGGAAAGTCATAATGACCGCCGTTGCCTTCATCTTCATCTGACAGAACAAGGTACAAAATTTTTAAATAGTTTGCTTCCACCTCAACATGATTGCCTGAGAAGACTTTGGTCATGCCTTGACCAAGAGGAACAAAAACAGTTAGAAAAGTTAATGAGAAAATTACTGGTCAGACTTGATACAATGGGCGATTGTATCAAAAAATAGCTTGTTGTTTAATCGATCGATTTTCGACCAAACAATACTTTCTTGGTCAAATTGTTCGAAAAAATTTTCCTGTTAGCTAAGATGATATTTTCTGCAAAAAGCTAACTATTATTCTTCGATAACATTGGATCCTGTGTCGTTCACCTTTCCAGTAGCGATGATATAGCGCTACTGGAAGGTGATCTGAAAAAAATAGTATTACTAGAAGATAAATAACAAGCATGGGGATTTACTATGAGCGCAAATGAGGAAATAGAAGTACAAGCGGCACAAGATCCAAACAGTAGCAAAAAAAGGCAACGCAGTCGGGCCTTAATGTTACTAACCCTTGTCTTCTCCCTGCTCGGTGTTGCCTACTTTTTCTATTGGTTTCTCATTTTACGCCACCACCAAGAAACAGATAACGCCTACGTTACAGGTAATCAAGTTCAAATCATGTCGCAAGTTGCCGGTAGTGTCATCACCGTTAACTTTGATAATACTGACTTCGTGAAAAGCGGTAGTGTATTGGTACAACTCGATCCCCGTGATGCAGAATTAGCATTAGAAAAAGCAAAAACAGCATTAGCCAACAGTGTTCGCCAAACACATCAACAGATAGTTAACAGTAAACAGTATCAGGCTAACATCGCTCTACGCAGATCCGAATTAACCAAAGTTCGAAATGATCTTAGCCGCCGTGAAATACTTAGCGTTCAAAAAGTCATTGGCAAAGAAGAGTTGCAGCATGCGCAGGAAGCCGTCGCCAGCGCCCGAGCCGCGCTGGATATGGCTATCGAACAATATAACGCTAATCAAGCAATTGTTCTGAATACGCCTCTAGAGAAACAACCTGCCGTTGAACAAGCTGCAACGGAAGTCCGTAATGCCTGGCTGGCGCTACAACGCACGAAAATAGTCAGCCCAATCGATGGCTATGTTTCACGCCGTAGTGTACAAGTTGGTGCACAAATTAATAAAAATACGCCACTAATGGCGATAGTTTCGGCAAACGATATGTGGATCGAAGCTAACTTCAAAGAGACGCAAATTTCTGGTATGCGCATTGGTCAACCCGTGGAAATCACCAGCGATTTCTATGGTGGGAGCAAAGTATTTAGCGGCAAAATTACTGGCCTTGATATGGGTACTGGCAGCGCCTTCTCTTTATTACCCGCTCAGAACGCCAGTGGCAATTGGATTAAGGTTGTACAACGTTTACCCATCCGCATTGAATTTGATCCTGGGCAATTAGAAAAATACCCATTACGCATCGGTCTCTCGACTAAAGTCAGAGTAGATACTACAAATCCTAACGGCCCCGTTCTGTCTGATAAAACACGCACCAAATCGGCTTATCACACCACGGCTCTGGCAATAGATATGTCTCCTGCCAATAAGATAGTTAATGACATTATTAATAGTAATGCTGGAAAATAATACCGGAGGCCAAGGTGATAAGACAGCCGCTTACAGGCGCCAAACTTGCATGGATGACCATTGCGTTATCCTTGGCAACATTCATGCAAGTGTTAGATTCCACCATTGCTAACGTAGCAATACCCACTATTTCAGGTAATCTGGGATCATCTAATTCTCAAGGGATCTGGGTCATTACCTCTTTCGGCGTTGCCAATGCAATTTCCATCCCGATTACTGGATGGTTGGCAAAACGCATCGGCGAAGTTAAATTATTCATCTGGTCAACCGCGCTATTCTCCATCGCTTCTTGGTTATGCGGTATTTCCAACAGTCTTAACATGCTAATCTTCTTTCGGGTTATTCAAGGATTAGTCGCAGGTCCTCTTATCCCTCTTTCACAAAGCCTACTCCTGAACAATTATCCACCAGCCAAAGGAAATATGGCATTGGCGTTATGGTCACTCACGATTATTGTCGCGCCGATTTTTGGTCCTATTCTGGGTGGTTACATCAGTGATAACTACCATTGGGGATGGATTTTCTTTATCAACGTTCCTGTTGGTATAGCGGTTATTCTGATTGCTATGCAAACGCTGAAAGGGCGTGAAACTCAAACAGAGATCAAACCTATCGACACAATAGGATTGATGTTGTTAGTTGTCGGCGTTGGTTGTTTACAAATCATGCTAGATCAAGGTAAAGAGCTAGACTGGTTTAATTCTACAGAAATTATCATCTTGGCGGTTATCGCAACCATCTCATTAGCATTTCTAGTGGCATGGGAATTGACCGACGATAACCCGATTATTGACCTATCACTGTTTAAAGAGCGTAATTTTACAATTGGCTGCTTCTGTTTAAGCTTAGCTTATATGCTCTATTTCGGCACAATTGTGTTATTACCTCAATTACTACAGGAGGTGTTCGGTTATACGGCAACCTGGTCAGGTCTTGCATCAGCACCGGTAGGATTGTTGCCACTCATCATTTCGCCACTGATTGGTAAATTCAGCAATAGAGCAGATATGCGCTACATAGTGACGTTCAGCTTTGTTGTTTATGCCATCTGCTATTACTGGCGTGCATATACATTCGAACCAGGCATGGATTTTGCCGCAGTCGCATGGCCTCAGTTTATCCAGGGGTTTGCTATTGCCTGTTTCTTTATGCCACTCACAACCATTACCCTTTCTGGTTTACCGGCAGGGCGAGTGGCATCCGCATCAAGTCTATCGAATTTTATCCGAACGTTGGCAGGTTCAATAGGAACATCACTAACGACAACCATGTGGACCCAACGGGAATCAATGCATCATTCCCATTTTACCGAACACATCAATCCTTATAGCCCTGATACTCAACAGATTTATCAACAATTATCGGAATCGGGAATGAGTAACCAACAAATTCCCGCTTATCTGGCAAAAGAGATTACCCATCAAGGACTCATAATTTCAGCGAATGAAATTTTCTGGCTCTCCGCCAGCGTATTCCTGATATTAATCGTACTCGTGTGGTTTGCGAAACCACCATTCACACAAGGAAGTAAAGAGAATATTGGCGGAGCGCACTAAATCTTAAATAGCAAAGCGGGGAACATGACACTCCCCCGCTTTTCCTATCAAACTTTATTCTGTCGCCACCATTCAGCCAGCATAATGCCAGTTGCAACAGAAACGTTCAGACTTTCGACTAAACCCGTGCCGCCAACAAACAAGCTCATATCACCATGTTTCCAAGCACTGTCACTCAAACCATCACGTTCCTGACCAAGAACCAGAACCATTTTTTCCGGTAATTCAGCTTTAGCTAAATCGGTACTACCTTTATGGCTGGATGTCGTCACAATGGTGTAACCCGCTTGACGAAATTTATTCAATGTGGCGAGCAAGCTATCAGCATCGATACCTTTAATATGCTCAGCGCCACCTTCTGCTGTACGGATAGCCGCCCCCGACTCCAGCAAGGCCACATCATGCAAAATCACCCCTTGCACACCGAAATGCGCACAGCTTCGCATAATAGCGCCAAGGTTGTGAGGATTACCCACATCTTCAAGAGCCAAAACACAATCTTTTACTGGAACATCTTTCAGGTAGGTCTCTGCGTCCAAACCGTTACGTTTCTTAATCAGAAAACAAACACCACCATGATGTTCAGTACCTGACACTTTTGTCAGTTCAGCTTCATCCACAACGTGATAGGCTTTACGGTTAGCAGCCATCCATTTCAGCGCATTGCGGAAACGCGGTGTCACTGACTCAACAAACCAAGCACGCACTATCGCTTCAGAACGGTTTTTAAACATCGCCTGACAAGCATTTTCACCATAAATCCGGGTTTCTTCCATGCGCTGACGACGGAGCTGTTCAGGATCAATCTGGCTTTTCCCACTGATACCACCATGCTCTGATGGTAAAGAATCACTCTCAGGGCGCGACACTGTTTTCCAAGGCGATCTTTCACGCTCATTGACACGCGGAGAACGGGATGTGCGCTCACCGTCCCGACGACGCTGACCTTGATCGCGCCCTTTGCCAGACGGACGTTTGTTATTGCTGCGGCTGTCATTATCGCCCTCACTGCGGACATACATCACTTTGACTTTGCCATTTTTACCACTGTATGAATCGTTCATTCGTTTCTCCAACTGCTTTATGGCGCGAAGATTACCTGATGTGCGCATCTTAAGCTACCTCTGACAACCATAATCCAATAAAATGCGCCCTTAATTTTCCTGCTTTCGGCGAGGCATGCCGTACTTGCCACGGAGAGCACAGTCAGGCTACCTGTTAAAACAGACACCCACCGAAGATATTCAAGCTACAGCCTGGGACCATTTTAGAACAAGCTGGCAATTTAATTGCTTCTCAGCAACCGCATCCGATAACGTAAGTCACAGCAATGATTTGCGAAATCAGCTACAGTTATCAATTAACCACAAATAAGGAGCCTCCTGATGAGCCAGCGCGGACTTGAAGCTTTATTACGCCCTAAATCCATTGCTGTAATTGGCGCCTCAGAAAAACCAGAACGAGCGGGTTCAGTTATGATGCGCAACCTGCTCGCAGGAGGCTTTGCCGGGCCAATACTACCGGTAACCCCCAATAGTCGCTCTGTTCAAGGGGTTTTCGCTTACCCTTCAATAGATAAATTACCAATCACACCAGATTTAGCCATTATCTGTACTCATCACCACCGCAATTTGCCATGCCTGGAACAACTGGGGCAATTGGGTTGCAAGACAGTGATTATTCTTTCTTCACCAAAGCCTCAATTTCCTGAACTAAAACAGTGTTGCCAGCGCTATAGCATCCGACTACTAGGACCAAACAGTTTGGGACTATTAGCCCCCTGGCAAGGGCTGAACGCCAGCTTTTCTCCGATTCCAATTCTCAAAGGGAAATTAGCCTTTATTTCTCAATCTGCGGCAGTCTCAAATACGATTCTTGACTGGGCGCAACATCGGGGCGTCGGATTTTCCTACTTTATCGCGTTAGGTGACAGTGTAGATATCGATATTGATCATCTGCTCGATTTTCTGGCTCGTGATAGTAAAACCAGTGCTATCTTGCTCTATGTAGAGCATATCCATGACGCTCGTCGCTTTCTTTCAGCATCCAGAAGCGCTTCTCGCAATAAACCTATCTTGGTGGTCAAAAGCGGCCGTACCAAACGAGCACAGAAATTGCTTGGTGAACAACAAAATCTGGATGCAGCTTATGATGCAGCAATTCAGCGAGCCGGATTATTACGCGTCCAAGATACGCATGAAATGTTTTCTGCTGTAGAAACCCTAAGCCATATGTCGCCTTTACGGGGAGAACGACTATTTATCGTCAGCAATGGCGCCGCTCCAACAGCAATGGCGCTGGATGAATTATTCCGCCGTAACGGTAAGCTGGCAATATTAGGTGAAGAGACAACCAAGGCATTAAAAACACAATTACCAGAAACTATCTCCCTACATAATCCTCTGGATTTAAGAGATGACTCCACGGTGGAACGTTATATCGCCGCGTTAAAACCGTTACTAGACAGCCACGACCATGATGCCCTGTTGCTCATCCATTCTCCTAGCGCAATTGCTCCCGGTATTCAAACCGCTACAAAAGTCATTGAAACAATCCGTAAACACCCAAGAGGAAAATGGCTAACTGTTTTTACCAATTGGTGCGGTGAATACTCTTCTCAAGAAGCACGCCGCCTATTCAGTGAAGCAGGTATTCCAACTTATCGCACCCCAGAAGGGGCAATTACTGCTTTCATGCACATGGTGGAATATCGCCGTAATCAAAAGCAATTAACAGAAACACCCGCCCTACCAGCAAACATCACCGCTAATACTGCACGTGCCCATCAATGCATACAACAAGCGCTGGAACAAGGAAACTCTCGTCTAGATACCCATGAAGTTCAACCTATTCTGGCAGCCTATGGCCTCAATACATTGCCAACATGGATTGCTTATAACAGTGATGAAGCAGTCAATATTGCCCAACAGATCGGTTATCCTGTCGCTCTGAAATTACGCTCGCCAGATATCCCGCATAAATCAGAAGTTCAGGGGGTTATGCTCTATTTGCGAAATGCAAATGAGGTCAAGGCTTCTGCTCAAGCGATTATCGAACGTGTCAACCAGAATTTCCCACACGCAAGAATTCAAGGGCTGTTAGTTCAAAGCATGGCAAACCGTGCCGGCGCACAAGAGCTACGTATTGCCGTAGAACAAGATGAGGTATTTGGCCCACTGATTATGTTAGGTGAAGGCGGTATTGAGTGGTCGCAGGAAACACAAGTAGCCGTCGCGTTGCCGCCACTCAATATGGCATTAGCGCGATATCTGGTTATTCAGGCGATTAAAAGTAGAAAAATTAAGCTCAAGGGCGCTCCCCAATCATTAGACATACTAGCACTCAGCCGACTGTTAGTTCAGGTATCTAATCTGTTACTTGATTGCCCGCAAATTGTACGACTAGATATTCATCCGTTACTGGCTTCCGGAGACGAATTCACATTATTAGATGTTTCAATGGAATTGTCTTCGATAGAAGGTGATCCACGAACCCGATTAGCTATCCGTCCATATCCAAGCGAACTAGAAGAAACGATAAAACTCAGAGGGGATGCAGAATGCCTACTACGTCCGATTCTGCCAGAAGATGAACCGTTGCTGAAAGATTTTATCGGCCAGGTTACTAAAGAAGATCTCTATTACCGCTACTTTAGTGAAATCAGTGAATTCACACATGATGATCTGGCAAATATGACTCAGATTGATTACGACCGCGAAATGGCATTTGTTGCCATACGACATCCTAAAACGACTCCGGAAATTATCGGGGTTACTCGTGCCATAGCTGATCCTGATAATATCGAAGCAGAATTCGCTGTGCTAGTGCGTTCTGACTTAAAAGGGATTACCCTTGGATATCAGCTTATGATAAAACTGATTAACTATACACGAGAGTATGGCATAAAACGCCTTAATGCTATCACCATGCCAGAAAACCGTACTATGATAAAACTGGCTAAAAAACTGGGATTTACCATAGATGTTCAATTTGAGGATAGCATTGTAAACTTATCCCTCGAACTTTAAATTAACTTCGTGATGAATCGCACAGACTTGAATCATTAGGCATTAGAGCGTTAAATCATGCTCACAATTAGCCAGACTAATGGTATTATCGCCAGATCATTTGATTCATTGCTTTACATAATAGTCTTTTAGCCATCCAACATAAGAGAAAAAGCGCACTGTGATGTTGTCTAAATTCAAACAAGCTAAACATCAACAACACCTTGCACAACTGCCTAAGCTACCTCAGTCAGTTGCTGATGTTAAAACACTTTATCAACCTGAAGTGTTCCGCAGCACCCTGCTGGAAAAAATTGCTAACGCTGAAAAACATATTTATATCATCTCCCTCTATCTGGAAAATGATGACGCAGGGAGAGATATCCTGAATGCACTTTATACAGCTAAACAACAACGTCCGGACTTGGACATTAAAGTGCTCGTTGACTGGCATCGGGCACAACGTGGACGAATTGGCGCCGCTGCAATGGTAACGAATGCCGATTGGTATTGTTCTATGGCAGAAGCTTATCCCGATGTGAAAATTCCAGTACTAGGTGTGCCTGTAAATACCCGTGAAGCACTGGGTGTTTTACATTTAAAAGGTTTTATCTTTGACGATACTGTAATTTATAGCGGGGCAAGCATTAATGACGTTTATCTCCATCAACATGATAAATATCGTTATGATCGCTACCATTTGCTTCACAATGCAGAACTTGCAAAAGCAATGAAACACTTTGTTGATAATTACATTATCGCTACAGGAGCGGTACAGAAACTGGATTGTAAGGATCGTCCTCGTATTCCTGAAATTAAAAACCTGATCCGTCAATTACGTTTTTCTTTGCGACACACGACCTATAAAATCAATAATCAGGCAACGAATGATGAATTATCTGTTACTCCACTTGCTGGTCTGGGAAAGAAAAACCTGCTAAATAAAACCATTAGTCATCTAATCGCCAGCACAGAACAAAAACTGATTATTTGTACTCCGTATTTTAATCTTCCAGCTATCATTGTCCGACGGATTGTTAATCTACTCCGTAAAGGTAAACACGTGGAAATTATTGTTGGAGATAAAACTGCTAACGATTTTTATATTCCACCAGAAGAACCATTTAAAATTATCGGCGCATTACCCTATTTATATGAAATCAATCTACGCCGTTTCATCAGCAGACTACAATATTATATTGATAACAATCAACTGACGATCAGGTTATGGAAAGATGGTGATAATAGCTACCACCTAAAAGGTGTGTGGGTGGACAATCAATGGCAATTGATTACAGGAAATAATCTCAATCCTCGTGCTTGGGGACTAGATTTAGAAAATGCTATTCTTATCCACGATCCTCATAAAGAAATGCAGGAGCAACGTACAGAAGAACTGCACTGTATCCGTACTTATACTACAGTTGTCAGTAATTATCAGGAATTGGACAGCATTCAGCTTTACCCAGTCAAAGTACGTAAACTTATCCGCCGCTTACGCCGTATCCGGGTAGATAAATTGATTAGTCGTATTCTATAATTGAATCGATAAAGCGAATTATCTTTTCTAAATAAAATCTCCTGATATTAAATATATTTCTGGAGATTTTTTACCATCGAATTTTAATTTAATAAATTTCAATTCTCATTTCTAACAAAATTTTTTCGAATCATAATTCTCTAATGTTTTCTTTAGAAATATTAATATAGCAGGTCACATATGCCTTATTAATCATATACTATTTTAAAGCCTCATATATTATACAATAAGGATAGTGATTTTTAACAAATTAAGAGAACATAGCACTCCCTCTTTTCAGCTTTATTCCCAATATCTGATAAAAATAAAACTTAAATAATGAAATTTATTTTCAACACTTAAATATCCGATGCTAACTCAAAAAACAAATGGCTTTTCATAATGATGCTTTACTTTCTATCAAATATTAGACCCCAAGTAATATAGCCTTTCAACCAACAAATGCAGAGGAGCAGATATATTTATAAAAAAACATCGATACAATCCCATTTTGGGATGTTATTTATTCCTAAAAGACTATAACGAACAGCTAAAATCAAATATTACCTTTCACTTAAGAAGTATATTTCAGAAATATTATTTTACTTACTTATATGTTTCTGATTTTCATCTTATGGATATTTATCGTCCGAGTGTTGAAGACATTAACCAGAAATATGGGAAATCTCATTTCCTATAATCTAGTTTATTTAAAGATAACGTTTATGAAATAAGCTCATGGAATAAATCCTTTAAGAAATCTCAACGACTATAGGAAGAAGAGCAACTTATATCATCTAATAAAAATCTATGGTCACCCTCGTTTTTGCAACACTCATTTTGATGAATTTTGGGCTTGCTTAAATCTATGGTCACCCTCGTTTTTGCAACACTCATTTTGATGAATTTTGGGCTTGCTTAAATCTATCCGGCGTCACTATAGGCAAGGA
>NZ_LOIC01000076.1 GCF_001684335.1 Photorhabdus namnaonensis | reverse complement strand
AAACGGACCGCACCGAACTGAGCATTGAGATAATCAGCCTGTTCGGGTGTCGGGTAAATGCGGACTTTGGTGGCTCTTAACATCATCAACGCTCATCGGGATAGTTTATGTATTTTAACCGCTTTTTGGGGCCGTGTCCCCCCCGGCTGCCAGTGAACGTGATGGTTAATAACCTGAAAGCCCTGCGGGCTTTTCGCCTTATATCACCGCCCGCATTGGGCGAGGGTTTACGGCGGATTTTGCTAAGAAAGGCCAAACCATAAAATAAGCGGCCCTTGTTAATAGTGTCCCTAATAACATGATAAAAATTGGGGGAGGTAAATGTTTTAATAAAGATAATCTGAATAGAGATGCCATTGATTCACCAGGATACGTAATTGAGTTATATTGACTCTATTTCGATAATAACACTCTCTTTAAGGCGGTGACTATCAGATTCAGCCTGCTCCGCTGTTACGCCACACGCAATAGCATACCCTAATCGTTGAGAGCTATTTTTAAGTGATTCAATATGTTCTCCAACGTTAACATCAAAATGGATAAAGTCATTCTTTGTGTAATTTATCTTTTTAACAATACCAGAAGGTGCGGTGATATAAGAAATAGCGGCATATTTATTGCATTTCTCACTTAAGTCAGGTGAAATATTTAACGAAACCTGTATAACTGCTTTCCACATATCAATACCGGTAGCCATTTCCACTAATTCAGGAATATGCTGGCCGGCACCAATAAGCATGAAAGCCAATTCTCCACGACTCACTCGGCGGTTATAACCATGAAAGAATTAGATTAAAGTTAAATGGCCTGAGTCCGGTAGAGTTCCGAACTCAGACGTTATTAGCTGCTTAATGTAACCTGCCCAACTTTTTGGGATAACTTCAGTTTGAAGGAATCTGCCAAATGAGCCGATGTTTAACAGTAGAATCATCCGATATGAAAAGCAGATGGATCTAGTTTGAATTCTTTGTCAATTTCCAGCTTTTTCAATATCGCGGGAAGAACTTGGTGAATCGTACGCATGCCGACCAGAAGTTCGTTCATATAAATGTCTGGATGGATACGTGAAGAATTAAACCCTAAACTTTCTGCTTCGGCTTCGTGACGGAGATCGTCACCAGAATCATAAATTAACGCTAGAAGTTCTGCCCTAAGAGGAACACCAGCCCGAAATGCCTTATCCTTAACAATATTAAGCCATTTTTCGTAATCTTTAATAACATCATATTTAAATTCTTGGTACCTAGGAGCCAGTTTTGTATCAACCTCAATTTTACAGGCAGCCAGAGCAACCAAGCAGGGCTCAATGTTTCCTGCCTCTGTTTCAAATAAATCTAACTCTTCATCATAGATGAAGTCAGAAATGTAAGCAGCGTAGAAGCCATAAACATTATTAAGTGCATTGAAGATCTTGTAGATGATATTAGCGTAATTATCCTTTTCTATCGCCTCCCAAAATTCTTCATCTTCATCAACGTCCAGCTCTTCAGGGAATGACTTCGGCGGCTTTATCCCCACGTCTGTAAGTACTCTGGAAACTTTTGAACATAAGAGATCCATCTCGTCCAACAAGGGGTAAGTAATATATCCAGTCTCTGCATTATCGTGAGCCATGTCAGCAAGACGGTATATGAGTTTTTGCCATTTAATGGCTTCTTCATAAGAACCCGCCCAGAGAATAAATTCAGGGTCCAGTTCACCTATCATTGCTACATCCCGGAGTTTCTTTTCCATATCCAGAGATATATGCTCACCCTTTTTCCATTTAGTGATCTGGGTGGGGGACACACCAAGCTGACTGGCTAATTCTTTTTGGGTACAGGATAAAGTACGCAGGGCTAGTTCTACTAAAGCTTCACTTATCATTGTGAGGTTCCTTTTGTTTTACTAAATATATCTAACTATGTAGTAAAAATAGTCTTGCTTATGTTTTAGTATATTTCAATAACTTTTTACTAAAAAATTGCAATTTATTAATTTTCCAGTATTTATCTGCATGGAGCTTTGTTTCAAGTGAAGTTAGGGCTGAATTAAGACGTCCTTTAGACCAGATGTTTACCTTTTTGTGGGGGAAGGAGGCAGTTAAGACATTCGTTGAAGCAGGAACCCACTGAAGAGATTCAGACTACGATCTGAAACTTGTAGGAATCCACGTCCTTTAGGACGTGGTGGATATCAATGTCCCCAAAGCGCATTCATTGGTACTGCAAATGTGTTCGGTATGTGGCTAATTGGCAGGCAATTGTTACCTGTGTAAAGTAAGATGCCACCCTGCCAATCCCTATCAGCCAGTGAAGCTAATCTAGCCAATCCCATACCGTCTTTCGACTGTATGCTGGCCGCTTTTTTAACTTCGACCCCCCAAATTTTTCGACCATCTTCAATAACCAGATCAACCTCAACCTGATCTTTATCACGATAGTGGGAGAAGTGCAGTTCATGTTCACTCCAACCTGATTGGCAGATCAATTGTTGCACCACAAAGCTTTCAAGTACCGCACCAAAATCATGACTAAGGTTATGCCAATCGTCGACTCTCAGATTATTTAAAGCACAAGCCAGACCCGAATCCACCACATGAACTTTAGGGGCTTTAATTAAACGTTTGGCTTGGTTTTTATGCCAGGCCGGTAAGCGCCTCACTAAGAACAAGCGCTCTAGAATGGTGATGTATTTATCCACGGTTTCTCGCTGAAGACCCAGATCTTTCGCCAATCCACTGATGTTCAATAAGTTACCAGTACGCAGTGCAAGAGTCTTGATAAGTCGCAGTAACTCATCTTCATCTCGAATCGCTGCAATGTCTTTTACATCACGTTGAATAATGGCGTTGAGGTACTGCTTATGCCACTGACGAGCCCGCGCCTCACTGCGCGTATTCGGCTCTGGATAACCGCCTTGTACTACAGCTTCTACTACACCTTCAATGAGGATTTGTTCCCCTTTGATTGAAGGAGAGATTTTGTTCGTGATCAGCTGTTCGAGTAGCGATGTGGGACTATGCTGCTTTTCTTGTTCAGAAAGTGGCTGTAAATAGATCACCTCGACACGACCTGCCAATGATTCCTGTACTCCAGGCAGTAACAGCAAATTAGCTGAACCAGTTAGTATGAACCGTCCCGGTTGACGATGAATGTCTATAGTTGCTTTTAAGGCAGGTAAGATCTCCGGCACACGCTGTACTTCATCCAGTGTGACACGTTCTGGCAAGCTTTGTACAAATCCGGTGGGATCGGCTTTAGCTATGTTAAGCAAAGTACTGTCATCGAAAGTTAGGTAAACCCGCCCAGGCTCTAGAGATTTCGCCAGCGTTGTTTTGCCGACTTGGCGAGGACCAAGCAGACACACCACTGGTGTATCAGCCAATGCTGCCTTGAGCTGTAGTGCTATGTATCTTGGGTGTAGTGTGTTATTCAAGGTTGTTCTTTTATGCTCAATGTAGAGAATGAAGCTTAAATTGCTCCGTCTATTTGTTGGCTATGCTATCGTCCAAATGCTGGTTTGTACAGCGTCTATTTGCTGGTTATCACATCGTCCAAATGCTGGTTTAGATAGCGTCTATTTGTTGGTTTCCTTTCCGTCTATTTGTCGATTTCTGACGCTCTTACACGTCAATCAAAACTTTTCCCTTGGGTTTAAAGGCCCGACTGTAACGAAAAACTAGGGTAATTGGAGGAATAAATCTAACAATATCAGACGGTAGAAGAATCGACGCCAGCGGACTTAAAAAGCTTACTGTAAAGCTGTATTGGTGGGGAAGCCACAATCTTGCATTCGCAAAACTGGGGCCGAATATCTTTCGCTTTATGTCGGTGAACTGAGCACCATGACAAGATGGGAGAAGAACCGTCTACTAGCTACGCTTTTCACCCACTATTCAAAACAGCGGTTTAGCTGCCAAGAATTTCAAATCTTATAGTCTAAACCGCCTTTCCCATTTTTATCGAAAAAGCATTCATGATTGAAATAACCGTTGCACATAAACTGGGTAGCAGTTGCATAATAAAACCCAGAATAGTTCCGTTGTTTGCGGCCGGGTGATGATGAGCTTCACCACCCATAGCAATTTGCATAAAAACGGAGTTTGTCAGATAAGCATAAACTAAACCGCAAATCCCTGTAACCAGTAGAAAGCTGATGAGCGTTGCAGTCACCGAACCCACCCTCTGAGGTAATCTTCCCCTGATTGAATTGATGGTGAGCGCGGTCAGGCAACCCGGAGCAAAACCCCATCCTAATAGATACCAAATAGCCATTAGCCCTTTCAGTGCGGAGTCGTGCGCCATTTCCAGAATATCGGCGCGCCATAATATAAGATTCAGACATGCGGCCAGCACCGCCAGAAATACAGAAATAGCAAAGCTATTAGGCAAACTCGACTTTTTATTCACTAAAACACCTTAAGATAAGTAAGGAATCTTGCACCTTTCACAGAATTAAGCAGGAAGCTGCCCAGAATGCCGGCAATCAGTGCGGCAGTGTATCCTTTAATAAGGAACAACAACGGCATGTCTATTGAACCCCAATAATTCAGCCCAACGTTATGGTCCAATCCCCAGCAAAGCGTCTGGCAAACACTAAACAGCAAAGTACTACTCACTGCGGTCACGATATAAGCTCCGGTACTTCCGGGAGTCAAACGAGATGAAACTAAGTAAGTCAATCCCCCAACGGCAGCCCCCATACCGATACCACATAGACCAAGAGCCCACACGAGGCGCCATACCAAGGGACCATGATCGGGAAACAACATTAGCCCCATTAAAAGAAATCCAGCCTCTGCGATAAAGCCCAGAGCAATAAATAGCTTAATTGTGCGTATAGCACGTTTTTCACCTTCTGCTATCGCATATTGTTGATGTTGTTCATTCACGATTCGAGTAGACATTTTTCATCTCCTGAACAGATGTGTTAAATATCCGATGATGTCATTCAGTTTTATCTCTCTGAAGCAGACTATACACGTTGATGAATTGTATAAACCAAGTCAGGCGTTATAGCAGAATGCTGTCAGAGCGAAAAAATACTTTATAAAATATTTCGAAAAATGATCTGATATATATTAATGATAATTCTTAATTATATAAATTATCAATCAATAATATCCAAGCAATAGATGAGTCAAATTATTTAACAATGCAATCACATAAAAAAAGTGATGTAATCACTATGGTATGAAGATGAAAACCTGTCAATGTGAAATAAGAAATCAACAAGGAAACCCAACACATTTACACCATAATACATTGATATTTATTGAATTATATTTAAAAATAGATTCATGACTTAATTAATAGGTTTCAACTTATTTTTTTCTGTCTGCAATATCGCTAAAATACAATAAATAAGGCCTAATATTGGAATTTATAATAATATAAATATTCAATCACGATACTATTTTAATTTTATAATTTGACAATAACTCTATACTTAGTTATTAATTTAACTAAGCAACCAACAAGACAATTATTTAATTATCTATATTTGGCTTCCTTATAACCTATATCTATCAAGAGATATTTAATTACCATGAATAAGTCCGAGCAAAAATTTAATATCAACGAAAGTGTCATAAACGTAGATGGAAAAGAGGTAAAGTTCTTCACATCTCAACCTCTCGATCCAATAAAGAGTAACGCCAAGAAAAATCCTATCGTCCTGGTACATGGCACTGGCGGCAGCACAGAGATACATTTCGGTTATCTCTTTCAACTGCTTGCCGCGGAAAATCGAGTTATATCCCTAGATTTTTCTCAACCAGTAAAGGCAAATGAAACGCTTACCCTTGAACATCTTGAAAAGCAGGTCGAAGCCGTTATTGAAGCAGCAGCGTTGGGAGAGACTGTCACATTGATAGGTTACTCTTTAGGAGCTGTCGTTACTGCTTCTGTTGCCGCTAAACGTCCGGACCTAGTTTGTAATTTAGTTTTGATTGCAGGATGGATGAAAACAGATTTACAGATGGAACGATTTTTATCTGTCTGGCATCAGTTATATGAGATCCAATCACCTGCGATTGCAGACTTTGTGATGTTTTGCGCTTTCAGCTCTCCCAATCATGTAAATATGTTTCCAGATCAGTTTGCAATCAGCTTCGAAAATGCCATACCAGGGGAATTTGAAGCGTTACAAATGGACCTTAATGGCCGGGTTGATATCACTCAAATTGTTCCTACGATAAAAGCCACAACACTGATTATTGGCTGTACGCATGATCAAATAACGCCTATCCGCCACAGCAAAGCTCTGTTTGGCGCAATTCAGGATGCACGCTTTACAGAGATAGAGTGTGGACATGCAGTCGTTTATGAACGTCCTGCGCAGTTGATGCAGGTTATTGACCAATTCTGCGCGAACCCTTCGTTTTATCCTGCCGGAACCATAATCCCTTCAGACCTGCCATAATCCCGTTGATCCTCTGGAGAACTATGATGAATAAAAGCGCACCAGATACAGATATATCACAGGTCACAGATGTAGAGATTATTATCATCGGCGCCGGCTTTGCCGGCCTTGGTATGGGAGCTCAGCTTAAGCGGCGAGCTCAGCAAAATTTTCTTATTCTCGAACGTGCAGATGATGTAGGAGGCACCTGGCGCGATAACACTTATCCCGGCGTAGCCTGCGACATACCCTCACATCTTTACTCTTACTCATTTCGCCCTAATCCTGATTGGTCTCATGTCTTTTCGCCCGGCCATGAGATATATGCCTATCTTCAAGCCACAGCCAAGGATGAAGGATTATTGCCTCATATTCGTTTTGGCGCCAACGTTGAAAAAGCCTACTGGGACAACCAAAAAGAGCGCTGGATAGTTATCACCGCCAAGGGAGTTTTCAGTGGGCAATTCTTGATAGCAGGCACAGGGCATTTAACAGATGAAAATCTGCCACAAATCGAAGGTCTGAGCAGCTTTACCGGGGAAATTTTTCATTCAGCCCGCTGGAAACACCATATCTCTCTGCAAGGTAAGCGAGTAGGCATCATCGGATCGGGTGCTTCAGCAACTCAGCTAGTTCCTGAAGTGGCTAAAAGTGTCTCTGAACTCGTTATTTTCCAGCGAAACGCATCCTATATTATTCCACGTCCTGATCGAAGTTATTCTGATACTGAAAAACAGACTTTCCGACGCGATCCAGAGTCTATGCGTGCAGTTCGTTCAGATATATTCTGGCATTTTGAATCGCTGTATCCAGCTCGCCGTTCTATTCCGCAATATGTTGCAGTATTAAAACATATAGCCTCAGATCACCTTAAACAGCAAATTCCCGATCCAGAGTTACGCGCGAAACTCACCCCGAGTTATGAACCTGGTTGCAAAAGGATTTTGATTGCCAACAACTATTATCCCGCTCTTCTTCGGGATAACGTTAAACTCGAAGCATCAGCCTTGCAGCGCATAGATGGACAAAATGCGGTCTCAGTGGCCGGGAACAGTTATCCGCTTGACGTGCTGATCTTTTGTACCGGTTTTCAAACCACCCAACCACCTTATACCCGCCTGGTTCATGGTCGTGATGGTCTCAGCCTTGCTGATCACTGGTCCCAAGGCATGGAAGCTTTTGCGTCAACCACAGTGACTGGTTTTCCAAACCTGTTTATTATCAACGGGCCAAATGCGACGCTTACTCATAACTCAATCATTTACATGATTGAATCTCAAATAGAGTACATTCTTGGCGCGATTGAATACAGCAGGAAAAATAACAATTACATACTTGAGGTTTCTCCCGAAGCTCAAGATCGTTATTTAGCTGAATTACAAAAGCAGATTAATGGTACGGTATGGGTTGGAGATAATTGTACAAGCTGGTACCGTGATTCCCGCAATAAGCGCCTAACATTAGTATGGCCTGATTTTGCTCATTCATTCAGGGAGAAAAACGGCAATTTTGATCCCACTCCCTATACATTTTATGCAAAAACCGAAGTGGCTAGTTAATAAACTTTAATTTGAAACAGCAGGAGGTTTGTCTCTCAAATTCAAACCTCTTGCCGATGCCAGCAATTACTTTAGAACGGTTTAGTCGGCAAATACTTCCCATCTAACGTAATTACAGCGCGTGAACCACCATTGGGATCATCAACCTTTTTGATATCAAGTTTAAAGTCAATCGCACTGATAATGCCATCACCAAACTTCTCGTGGACAAGCGCCTTAAGCGTTGAACCATAAACCTGTACCATCTCATAGAATCGGTAAATAGTCGGATCTGTCGGCACACCTCCGGGAATACTGCCACGTACAGGGATAGTTTGCAGCAGAAGGAAGGCATCTTCGTCAAGTTCAAGTCGGTCAACCACAATCCTCGCAGCATCGGCGGGCAAAGGATGTTGGCCGAGCAGTGCCGCGGTGACAAATGTGAGGCTCAGACCGGTTCCTTGTGCAATATCCTCAAACGTCAAATTTTTGTGTGTTTTGGCGTCGATGATAGCATCGGTCAGGACCTGACGAGGAGTTTGGGAGTATTGAGATTGTGTCATAATGATTCCTTTGGATTAATAAGCTATTTAGTACGTGGATTTTGGCTGGTGGCAAGCCGCTTGAAAAGCTCGCAGCGTTTTGGGAATACCTCGCGCTGGAATTGTAAAAAGCCTTCAATAATATCCGGCATGTCTTCACTCCATCGTGATCGATAAGAAAGCGGATGGATAAAGAATGAACGAGTTTATCTATAGCGTCAAAGATCGGATTACTATCATCTCTATAATATTTTCCAATAGTTGATTGTCGTTCTGCGGCAACGTATTTGTTTTTTGTTGTTTACATCTTGTAAACGGAAAATGATGACGCTATAGTGTTTACATGATGTAAACTGAGTGAGTGACATGCACGTTATTTCCAAAGATCCATTTGAGAAAGCTGCTCGCGATTTCCCAAATGATGCAGATGCAATTATTGCAACGTATAAGCAGTTAAAAGAAAAAGATTTTGAGAGCCCTGTGGAATTACGAAGTCAGTTCCCCAGTCTTGATAATTTCAAGTACAGAGACAAATGGTGGGTAATAGACATAGGTGGGCAAAACTTACGAATGATTGCCTATATAAATTTCGTTAATAAACGCCTATATGTCAAGCATATAGCCACTCATGCAGAATATAACAAATTAACTAAGCAGTATCGGGAGACGAAAGAATGATTGCAGAACCTACCAAAGCACTTGAAGCCACAAAGGTACTGGTAGCTGCTGTTCCCTTCTTAGGGAGCTGCACTTCCGAGGATGCCTATAATGACGCGCTGGCAATGGTGGATTACCTCATTGAGCACGATGATGAAAATCCACTGATTGACTTTCTAGCCACTAAAATCGCTGAGTATGAAAACAACAATGAACGCTTTGCTGCATTTAATAAAGCAGTGGATGACATACCAACCGGTGTAGCAGCGCTGCGTGTGTTGATGGATCAATACAGGCTCTCTTACTCAGACCTGAAAGAAGAAATTGGCTCCAAATCACTTGTCAGCCAGATTCTATCTGGTAAGCGCTCATTAACGATTGCGCATATTAAAGCGCTTTCCAAGCGCTTCAACGTAAGGCCGGATCTATTTCTGTGACTACTCCCCGCCCTGTCGAGGGTTTACGGCGGATTTTGCTAAGTAAAGACTTTGCAACGCGGAGCCATATTGATTTGTACTTCCAGAAACAGGGAATCACTCCGCGCATTGCAATTGAAGCCAACTCAATCAGTGCAATCGTAGAAATTGTCCGTCGAGGACGACTCGCGACTTTGTTACCTGATGTCATAGCCCACGAGCAGGCCAGACTCTATTCCATTGCCATTCAACCTACGTTACCGCAGCGTAATGCAGTGCTGTTGTGGCGCAGCGGGGCATATCGAAGCGCTGCGAGTCAGGCATTCGCCAATCTAATCACGCACCGTTTCGATGTACACCAAGAAAGTGATGATTTTTGATAATATGGAAAAAATATCGTGTCTGGCGGCTGCTGTAGTTAGGTGTAGTTAGGTATATAGTTAGGACAGCCAATCCATAAGCTTGTCTCTAATGTAATCAGCTGAAAGACGTTCTTGCTCTAAACGTGAAGATTGGAACCGGCCAGAGATAAGATCATTAAACAACTTTGTTTCATCCTCATTTAGCGATGAAGGATTGGATTCTACTGGATTTGATTCAGGAACCATTCTGTCTTCATGAATTTTAACGGTTTCAACATCCATCATCAGAGGCTCAATATCCACAAACTTGTTTCTGGCATCACTGAGAATAGACAACCCCCAAGTATCAATATCTCCCCAATATCCTACACGTTTATTTCTCAGCCATGCCGCATCCATCCAAGCAATGTTTTTACCTCCTCCGATCACCGCTATCGTGTCAAGCATTTCGGATAATGCCAAACCAGACTGTAAATTTTCTACTATTAGAATATTCGATGCCGGAAGTTCGTGCTTTCTAAGTAATTCGCCGGGTATTTGTAGTATCGGCATTCCCCCAAGCGCCGCAGTCGCGGCATGGCAAAGCGGCCTGATAGTTAACCAACCTTTGGGATTTATTGCACACCCTAACCAGGAAATAAGACCACCTGATGCCGAAACAGCTCCCTTGTGAATGATATCGGCTAGCTCTTCAATCAGGAGCTGGTGGTTCTCAAGAAACTTAGTATCAATCCCCATGAGTGGCAGTGCTCTTAAATATTGTCCTTCCCCCAAGCCTTGCTTTAATTGTGGCAGCAATTTCGCTAATAATTCCGCATCTCTCAACGAGAGTTTTTCCACAATATCTATACATTTAACCAATGCAGGATAGAGATCTTTATCAATCCGCAAAAATGGCTTCATATTTCTTTCCCATACCTTACTTCGGGAAAGAGCATCATTTCCTAAAAATTGAATCAAATGTTGCATTGATTCAATGACAACAAAAGTCGGGATTCGTTGCTCAGATAGTTCCCGGAAATTTTTGGAAGACCACTCCACAACATCTTGATAGGGAAATGATCTCCATTCATCAATAAACCGTTGAAAATGAGCTATATCTAATATGGCAGAATTCCCTTTGGGTGGCTTTAAGCCAACGCGAATAGGAAATGCTTTGTTGCCCAGTAGCCGGGCTTTTAGTGAGGAAAGGTTATCCCACTCACGCTGTCTAATGATGCTCTTAACTTGCGCTGGCAATAACCCCCAATGCACCTCATACTGCCCTTTTTTCATGTCAGTTTCTCAAGCTCGATACCCAGATCAGCAGCCTCATCAGACAACTTTTTCTCCTTCTCTTCGCCCATTCTCCGGTCAATTTCTTCCCAAGTCACTTCACATAAATGGCTGTCATGGTTTTCCTGGTCTCTTTCCGCAATGAGTAGTGAACGAGCCGATTCTCTTGCCAGATTCAAGTTCTTATAAGGCGTGATCAAATTAACGTGAATGTGGAGCTCTCTAAATACTCGGAGTACACGCCGACTTACCGTTTCAGCCGTATTTGAGAATGCTTCGTCCAAGAAAACAGTACAGTAAACCGGTCGATCATAGCCATCTGGCGTCAAAACATAGGCCAAACTCTTTTAACGTTGCTAACGTTCTCTCAGCAATTAATCGAATTTGAACAACATCAAGACAATCCAGCATCTGCATACTCGGTTCTCGAGAGTTGATCTGTTCTTCAGCACCTGAAGTATCTAGTTTTTCATCAGG
The DNA here is from genome assembly GCF_001684335.1 of Photorhabdus namnaonensis. Classification (GTDB taxonomy): domain Bacteria; phylum Pseudomonadota; class Gammaproteobacteria; order Enterobacterales; family Enterobacteriaceae; genus Photorhabdus; species Photorhabdus namnaonensis. Next base: position 433 of record NZ_LOIC01000076.1, on the reverse strand, counting down.
TGATTTAAGGAGCATGCTTTCAGGAGAGGTGACTGCTCCCCGCCGTAAACGGCAAGGCTTCCCACTTCTCAGGCCGCCACCGTCGATGCAACGGATTTACGCTGGCCTCCGTGGGCAGAAACGACGAGTCCCGCCGCCTGTAATTCCTGTATGCCCTTGCGCTCGATGTTGAGCGCTGCGTTGATATCACGATCATGTTCGACACCACAGCAAGGACATGGCCAGCTCCGCTTATGCAGCGGCAGTTCTGGCATTTTGTAACCGCAACAGTGACAGGTTTTCGAACTGGCGAACCACTGATCGAGCTTCACCAGATGAACCCCTTTCTCTGCGGCTTTGTATTCGAGTTTCTTGATGAAGCCATGCCAGCCCGCATCCCCGATAGCGCGGGCAAGGTGGTGATTCTTCATCATGTTGGCCGATTTCAGTGTCT
>NZ_LOIC01000075.1 GCF_001684335.1 Photorhabdus namnaonensis | reverse complement strand
GAACAGGCAGAATTTCTCAATGCCCAGTTCGGCGCTGTTCGTTTTGCGTACAACAAGGCTTTGCACATCAAAAAACAGGCTTATCGGCGGCACGGTATAAGTTTAAGCCCCCGTAAAGATCTGAAGCCTTTATTGGCTGTAGCGAAGAAATCCCGTCAGTATTCATGGCTCAAAGAGTATGATTCTATCGCGCTACAGCAGGCGATAATCAATCTTGATGTGGCTTTTTCCAACTTTTTCAATCCGAAACTGAAAGCACGTTTCCCAACATTTAAGCGTAAGCATGGAAAACAATCCAGCTATCATTGCGTTGGAGTGAAAGTGCTTGACGGTGCAATCAAAATCCCGAAAGCCTCGCCGATTGCAGCCCGGTTGCACCGTGATATTACGGGTACGTTGAAAAGCATCACGTTGAGTCGCAGCGCGACAGGGAAATACTATGCGTCGTTACTCTGTGATGATGGAGTAGAAGTGCCAGC
>NZ_LOIC01000074.1 GCF_001684335.1 Photorhabdus namnaonensis | reverse complement strand
TAGCGGCCGGCCAGGTAGGTCTGGTACTGTCTGACGACGGTATCGTGCCATTCGATTTCCAGCGAGCTGATGGCTTCCTTCATCACCACTCGCCAGGCCTGTTCGGCGAGTTCGCCGACCCAGCGATTGAGCGGTTCCGGCAGGTTTTTCGCCAGCTGCTGGACTTCGAAAATCGGGTCGCTGTTATGCTGTTCAAGCCGCTGCTGAACGGCGCTCAGGGCGGCTTTACCCGGTACCGGCGCGTTCTGAATCGTCAGCAGGTAGCGGTGCAGGTCCACCAGTTTCTGATAAACCCCCTGCAAGGTGCTGTTTTTATCCCCGTACTCCACCAGCACCGCGGTTTCCGGCGCGAATTCCCGGTGAATACGCGCCCGCAGACGGTAATCCGGGGTGTCGCGTAACCGCTGCTGGGCTTTGGCCGGCAGCGTCTCGTCAATCTCCGGCAGACGGGTGTTGTCGCTGAGGATTTGCAGGGCGCGGCTGAT